>DATCFT010000069.1:0-3530 GCA_036509335.1 Hanamia sp. | reverse complement strand
GAAAGCAAAGCTATCAGCTAACAGCTATCAGCCAACAGTTTCAGTCACCACCAGGAAATCTGGAAATAGTGTGTTGATTACCGTTATTGATAACGGCAACGGCATTCCTAAAAATATTGTAGATAAAATCTTTCAACCATTCTTTACCACCAAACCAACAGGAAGTGGAACAGGATTGGGACTGAGTTTGAGTTATGATATAATAAAAGCACATGGAGGGGAAATAAAAGTGGAAAGTAAAGAAGGGGAAGGGAGTGAGTTTATTATTCTATTTCCTGCTGTCTGAACCAGGATTTTCATGAATACCAGATTGGCAGGATTTGATCAAAAGATCATACGGATGAAAGAGAATCATCAATTATAAAAAAATCATGCCAATCAATTAATTCTAAATACATTGCCTGTCCCGATTTTTTTGGGAGTTCAGACTATCTTAACTCTTCAATTAATTATACGAATCATCTAAATCTTAGTCAAAATTATAGTTGATTAAATATTTATTTTTTTTATAAGTATTCTTTTACGTAATTTTATTTTTGAATTCTACATACACCATAAATATCAATAAACTTAATTCAATTAATTTTTATGGTACCAAGCGATACTATATCAAAGTATTTATTTTGCTTAATTCTATGCACAATTTTTTCTTTACACTCTTTAGCGCAAAGAACTCAAATAAAAGGCTTTGCTGATATAGTTAATACTTATGAAAACGGTCAGGTTTCTTTCGGTTTTGACGAGCAAGACCTTTTTATCACTTCTGAGATTTCAGACCGTATTTCTTTTTTAGGTGAAAGCGTTTTTAAATATACACCAACCACTCCAACCGACTTTTCTGTAAGTATTGAACGGATCATTATTAAGTACAACATACAAGGCAATAACAATATTATTTTTGGAAAAATTCATACACCCTTAAATTATTGGAATGACACGTATCATCATGGTAGAGTTTTTTATCCCACAATAGAAAGACCGTTGCTTTTTGCAGCAGAAATAATACCACTACATACTACAGGTATTCAATTTCAGGGACATGATTTTGGAAAATTAAGATTTGGTTATGACGTTGTAATTGGTAACGGTCTCGGCTCTACACCGGTACTTGATAATGATAAACGGAAATCGGTTACTATTGCCATTCACATTAAACCGGTAGATAATCTTCGTTTAGGCGTATCATATTATAATGATGCTGTTTCAAAAGGCGCCAATGTAAATGGGAAAGTGATAAACTGGAAAGTAAATCAAAATCTTTTCACAGGTTCCGTGGCATATTTTGGAAAAAAATTTGAATTACTTGCGGAAGGAACTTTTGGCATTAATAAGACAGATACCACCGGTTCCAAGACCACACTTGCCCCTTACATCTATACCGGCTATAGGGTTACTGAAAAACTAATTCCATACATAAGGCTTGATTATCTCCATTTTGAAAACGGAGAAATTCTTTTTAATAAAGATAATACGACATCAATCGTAGGCGGTATCCGCTACGAGATCAATTATCTGGCTGTTGTTAAATTAGAATACCAATACCAACATGCTGAAATAGAAGGAAATATCAATAGTATAACCGCCCAATTTGCCATAGGGTTTTAGTTATGAAAAATGGATAAAAAATGATTAGAAGAAATAAAATACGGGGTTTTGCAAAGCTCATTTTTGTGATGATATTTCTTTTTTGTGGATTCTTCGTTTTTTCACAAAGTTCGTCTCTCGTGGTTATCAGCAATCAAAAAGGCGCTCCTTCCACCCTTACTTTTTCTGAATTAAAATCTATTTTTAAGGGAGAACAACAAAGATGGCGGGGTGGCACTAAAATTATGATTGCGCTTATGAAAACCAATACACCTGCCGGGAAAAATACCTCTCTTAAAATATATGGAATGGATGCCAATGAATTGAACAAGTTCTGGCTTGCACTTGTATTTCAAGGCAAGGCCGAATCACCCAATTTTTTTAATTCTCCTTCCGAATTGGAAGATTTCGTTGCACAGAATCCTGGCGCTATAGGCATATTGGACCAGGTAGTTGACAATGAGGAAATTAAAACGATATCTATCGAGGGCAAAAAATTACTATAGCTTCAAACGCATACTGAATAACGTTATTTATGCTTACAAATTTAGATAATGAGAATTAATCTTAAATCAAAAATTTGGCTTACCATACTGAGTGTTGTTTTATTATTTACCTTTTTTACGCTGTATTATTTCCCTGCTCAACAGCGAAATTTTTTGCTAAAAAATTATAATACAGAAGTACAAAATCTTGCCAATACTGTTGCCTTGGGAGTGAAGATCGCTCTTACGGAACAAAATTATAATGGCCTTGATTCTTCTATGAAATTTGTTACCACTGATCCGCGGCTTCTATTTGTAAGCACCGTTCAGTACGATACTGTTTGGAGTCGTGACCGCCAAAATTTTAAAATAAAAAAAACTATTTTCAGAACATTCCCTGATAATGAACATCCTCAGCCAGAGATACAATCAGGTAATTCAATGATAGTAAAACGGGGTATCTTCCAAACCCCGGTAATGTCAGGAGTTATATTGCTCGCTTTCACAACAAAAGAGATAAATGAAAGTCAAAAAAAAATAAGGCACGAATCTTTGATAGTAAGCGGAATTGTTCTATTAATAGGCATATTACTTGGTTTGCAACTTGCACGAAAAATATCCATTCCCTTATTGGCATTGCGTGATGCGGCTAACCTCGTAGGGGAAGGCGATTTAAGCCAAAAAGTAAAGAAAATTTCCAACGATGAAATTGGAGAATTAGGAAAAGCATTTAACAAAATGGTGGGTGATCTTTTTAAAGCAAGAAAGGAACTTGATGAGAATAACAAAACGCTACAAATGACAAATACCAGGCTGAATAATACGTTAATAGATTTAAAATCAACTCAAAAACAACTCATCCAATCCGAAAAAATGGCTTCACTCGGTGAACTCACCGCCGGCATTGCACACGAAATACAAAACCCGTTAAACTTCGTAAATAATTTTTCGGAAGTAAATACTGAATTGATTGATGAAATGAAAAACGAATTGACAAATGGCAATAATCAACAGGCAATGGAACTTGCTGACGATATCAAAGAGAATGAACAAAAAATAAATCATCACGGTAAACGGGCAGGAGATATTGTAAAAGGAATGCTTCAACATTCACAGTCAAGTACAGGTGTAAAAGAACCAACAAATATCAATGCATTGGCTGACGAATATTTACGCCTCTCCTATCATGGTTTGCGTGCAAAGGATAAAACTTTTAATGCTGAAATGAAAACTGATTTTGATACATCTATTGGAAAAATAAATATCATTCCGCAGGATATTGGAAGGGTTTTACTCAATCTTTTTAATAATGCATTTTATGCAGTAAATGAGAAAGCAAAGCTATCAGCTAACAGCTATCAGCCAACAGTTTCAGTCACCACCAGGAAATCTGGAAATAGTGTGTTGATTACCGTTATTGATAACGGCAACGGCATTCCTAAAAATATTGTAGATAAAATC
>DATCFT010000068.1:0-13537 GCA_036509335.1 Hanamia sp. | reverse complement strand
GATTTTATCTACAATATTTTTAGGAATGCCGTTGCCGTTATCAATAACGGTAATCAACACACTATTTCCAGATTTCCTGGTGGTGACTGAAACTGTTGGCTGATAGCTGTTAGCTGATAGCTTTGCTTTCTCATTTACTGCGTAAAATGCATTATTAAAAAGATTGAGTAAAACTCTTCCGATATCCTGCGGAATGATATTTATTTTACCAATGCTTTCATCAAAATCGGTTTTCATGGTTGCATTGAATTCTTTATCCTTTGCTCTCAGACCATGATAACTTAATCGCAAATATTCATCACACAATGCATTGATATCTGTGGGTTCTTTTACGCCGGTGCTGGTTCGTGAATGTTGCAACATTCCTTTTACAATATCGCCTGCACGTTTGCCGTGGTGATTTATTTTTTCTTCGTTTTCTATTACATCATTGGCAATTGCGTTTGCATCATCAATATTTCCTTTATTCATTTCATCCTTCATTTCTGCAAGCAATTCTTTATTTACATCTGAAAAATTATTCACGAAATTTAATGGGTTTTGAATTTCGTGTGCGATACCAGCAGTAAGTTGTCCAAGCGAAGCCATTTTTTCGGATTGGATGAGTTGTGATTGCGTGGATTTGAGTTCTGCCAGGGTATTTTCTACCTTTTCTTTCTGATGCTGAAGCAAAATATTCGCTTTCTTTTTTTGACGATTATTTCTATATAAAATGTACGCAATTAAAAGAATGATACCCAAACCGGTTAATAAGCTATATTCTATCAATCGGTTCTTATATTCAATTGATGCGGTTTGCAACATTTTCTGCCGTTCCTGTTCATCAGAAAGCGCCTTTTGCAACCCCTTTACTTTGTCTGGCCCGTAATAAATATCATTTACCGTATCATATACTTTGCGATAGTAAAGCGCTTTGTTGATGTCGGTCGGTTCATAGAGTTCAGCCAATGTTTTGCTATTATACAACATAGGTGATCGATATCCAACGGATCGCGCTTCCTCTAATCCTTTTTTTGCATAAAATATGCTGGAATCAATCATATTCATTTTCCTGAAGCACTCTGAAATAAATCTGCAGGCATCGCCTAAAGAATAAGGATTATTTATTTTTTGAAATATTGAGATGCTTTGTCTCAAATAGTCAATCCCTTCATTTTTTTTGCCCATGCGAAACTGTAAATCGCCGAAGAACATTAATATTGTTGGGCGCGACGCATCACCGGCTGAAGTTTCATTGAATAGTTTTTGCAGGTGTGCAAAGGCAGAATCCAACTGGCTATTAAGCATAAAAACGGCCCCAAGATTCTGTTCCACCCCTATTCGCCAGGATATTACTTCCGGTTGTGTCTTAATCTTATTTGTGGCAATTAGTGCATCTTGATATGAACTGATGGCTCTGGAAAAATCATTCAGGTCCCAAAATACATCCCCAATACTTGATAAGCACCTGGATTTATCAAGGACCAAATTGTTTTTTTTAGCAATTGCTAAACCTTGAAAATTTAGTTCCAACGCTTTCGGCAAATCTCCTTTTGTCTCAAAATCACCTGCCAATTGTATTAAGCTGTCAATCTGTTTGTTTTGAGAGACGCAATCCCTCGAGATCGCCACAAAAAAAAGAATAAATATGAATGTCTTTGTCATGATTTTATTGAGTGGGTAAATGAATGATAAATTTACTCCCCCGTCCGACCGGGTCATCCGGGCGGGCTTCTCCTTCTTTTGTCTCCACTTTTATTTCACCGCCATGTGCTTTGATAATATCATAAATTGTCTGAACCATGATTTATAGCCTGCCCGAACTGATTCATTCAGGCGCGGATTAATTTGATTTATAGGATTTAAAATTACCATTCATATTGATAATTGAATAATAAATTCCGTAAACTTATTTTCTTCACTATTTACTTTCAATTCTCCTCCGTGCGCTTTTATAATATCGTAGCTCAAGCTTAAACCCAATCCTGTTCCTTCTCCTGTTGGTTTTGTGGTAAAAAATGGCTGAAATATTTTATCAACAATATTTTGCGGAATGCCACCTCCATTATCACTAACGGTAATGATTACACTATTTCCAGACTTTTTTGTAGTTACCGAAACAACCGGCTCATACGAAATAAGATTATGGCTTATTTGTTCGTTTACTGCATTTTGCCGTTCGTTTACTGCGTAAAAAGCATTATTAAAAAGATTAAGTAACACTCTTCCAATATCTTGTGGAATGATATTTATTTTACCAATAGATGTATCAAAATCAGTTTTCATTTCTGCATTGAAGCCTTTGTCCTTTGCTCTCAAGCCATGATAACTTAATCGTAAATACTCATCTGCCAATGCATTGATATCTGTAGGTTCCTTTACGCCTGTGCTTGACCGTGAATGTTGCAACATTCCTTTTACGATATCGCCTGCACGTTTGCCATGGTGGTTTATTTTTTCTGAATTTTCATCTATATCATCTGCAATCACTTTTACTTCTTCAAAGTTTCCTTTATTAATCTCTTGTTTCATTTCTGCAATTAATTCTTTGTTTACTTCTGAAAAATTGTTCACAAAGTTCAGTGGGTTTTGTATTTCGTGGGCAATGCCGGCAGTAAGTTCACCAAGCGAAGCCATTTTTTCGGATTGTATAAGTTGTTTTTGGGTGGATTTTAAATTTTCCAACGACTCATTAAGTGCAGAAGTTCGTTCCTTTACCTGTTTTTCCAGCATTTCATTTTGATTGGAAAGTATTTGCTGCTTTTCAGCAGAAAGGTTTTCTACTTCCACTAATTTAAATTGTAAATTCCTGGTGGTTAGGGCAAAGTCATATCCTAAAAATATGGCAACAGAAAGAGGGATAGCATAGGATGCAATGATAAAAAAATAATTAATTTGAAAAACCTGGTCTACATTAAGATTAGAAACGGAATACAAAAACATAGCCCAGAAAATGACATAGATAAAACTTCCTGTAGCAATTATCCAGGCTCCTCTTTTCTTCCTTTTGACTGCAATAATGGTTACTCTTATAATATCAAGATTCATGATTAGATAAAATCCTTTTCCTAAAACCAGCCAGCCCCATCCATAAACCAGCGCCGCCATCGGAATACTAATGATACCTACCCCTGCTACTGCCCAAAAGAATAGCCCGGTTTTATGCACAAATAATTTATAAACTGCAAATAGTAGAAAAAGGCTGCAAATCACGGATTCGATTACAAAAATGTTATAGAGCCAATACCATGATTCGATATAATGATGGGTATATGCGTAAAAAAATATACTACTCCATATTGTTAAGCCTAATAGATAAATCGAAAAATACAGGTTTACTTTTTTGGCAGGATAAGATATATACAAAGCAAGGAAAATAATAAATAAAAGAAAGGACGTGCTCACTATCACTACATATTCTTCAATGACGTTTACTTTTTGTAGCAGGGTTTTAACACCATTTTCTGTAGAATTAATTCGAATGTACAAACCATTAGTTGGAGAGCCGGTAATAGCGGTATAAAAAATATGAGGCTGCAATGCATATCGGACAGCCAAAAACTGTGATCCGGATTTCTGAATAGGAAATGGAACCGGTTCGAATAATGGATTATATGCTTTTATCTCACTGGGTTTGTTACTCAAATTCCCGTAAAGTTGAAGCAGTTTTCCATTCAAATAAATTTCAGAAGCGCCGGATTGAATAACCAACATCACTAATTGCCGGTTCAAAGGGTTATCAATGGATAAATGCAACCGAAGCCAAACAATTTCGCCCGTTTTAGGTATCTGTGGCAATTTAAAAATATCCAGTGTCGGATTGATGGATTTCCAGTCAGCATCATCAAAATCAACGTTTGCATATTCAGGCTTATCACCCAACATAAATTTCCAATCTTTATCCAATAAAATTCCCTGCTTTGGCAAAGAATCAATTTTGAATACTTCGTTATCCTGGGCAAAAATTGTCAACGGTAACAACACAAGGAGTATAAATAGATTTTTTTTCATATTAATTTATTGATAACTTAATAATAAATGTACTTCCTTCTCCTTCCTTCCCTGCTTGCGCTGTCGCTTCAGCAGACAGGCTTTCCACCTTTATCTCTCCACCATGCGCTTTCACAATATCATAACTCAAACTCAATCCCAATCCCGTTCCCTGTCCTGTGGGTTTGGTGGTAAAAAATGGTTGAAAGATTTTATCAACAATATTTTTCGGAATACCGTTGCCGTTGTCGCTAACGGTAATGATTACATGATTATCTAATCTCTTAGTACTTACTGAAACTGTTGGCTGGTAGCTGTTAGCTGATAGCTTTGCTTTCTCGGTTACTGCGTAAAAAGCATTATTAAAAAGATTGAGCAAAACTCTTCCAATATCCTGCGGAATGATATTTATTTTTCCAATGCTGTTATCAAAATCAGTTATCATTTCGGAATTAAAAGATTTGTCTTTTGCTCTTAATCCATGATAACTTAATCGTAAATATTCGTCAGCCAAAGCATTAATATCTGTTGGTTCTTTTACTCCTTTTGATTGTCTTGAATGTTGCAACATACTCTTTACAATATCTCCTGCACGTTTGCCATGATGATTTATTTTTTCTAAGTTTTGTTTTAAATCATCTGCGATTGCATTGGCATCTTCATAATTTGCTTTTGATAATTCCTGTTTCATTTCATCAATGAGTTCATTACTTACTTCTGAGAAATTATTGACGAAATTTAAAGGATTTTGAATTTCATGTGCGATCCCTGCGGTAAGCTCACCGAGGGAAGCCATTTTTTCAGATTGAATGAGTTGTTTTTGAGTTGATTTGAGTTCAGATAAGGTGCTCTCAACTTCTTCTTTTTGTTGTTTCAGGATCGCATTTGCTTTTTTCCTTTGCTTGCTATGATTCCATTGAATCGAAGCGATGATCAGGAAAAAAATAAGGGCAGTCATAAATACATAGATTAAAATCTTACTGCGGCTTTTTTGTGTTTGGAGTACATGGGCTGCTTCCTGTTCTTTTTTGCCGAGCTGCTGGTCAAATTGAAACTGTTGAATTTCGATAGCATTGCTATGCTCCTGCATTACATCATTAAGACTGTCTTTTATTTTGAGATACCGGTAAGCACTGTCGCGGCTACCGGATTTTTCATAACAGGTATTCAGCAACCCGGCAGCAGACATTTCAGCAGCAGGATCAGTTATCGGCAACGACAGCTTGTATGCCTCCATCGCCTGGTTAATGGCTTCAGCAATTCGCCCCTGGTAAAGGTATGAGTAAGAGGAAAAAATATAAAAAAAATTAATGAAAAACTCTCCCGTTTTCAGGCATCCTGCTATTGCGAGTGATATGACTGAGTCTGCTTTTTGATAATCTTTTTTATAAAATAAATAATATTGTGACCAATACCAGTAGGTAATATTTTCCGCTGCCAATTCTTTTGAAATTGCGGCAATAGAATCCATCTTTTTGTAATAAAAAAGAGCAGAATCTGCTTTGCCATTCTTCAGGTAAACATCCCCAAATATTCCATACAGGTGAAGTGCCTGATCGAAAAAAGGATCTTTATTGAATGCTAAATTTGAAATTCCCTTGAGGGCATTGTCTGACGCTTCTTTGCTATCATCTAAATTACTGTAAACCCAACCTAGGTCATAATACAATGCGGAGAGATAATCCTTAATATGATACTGTTCCGAAAGGTCAAGGCCTTTAAGAGCCGCCTGCAGGGATTCTTTGTATCCTCCTGTATTAATATAATAAAAACTCAACCGTGCATAAGCCAAAGCGAGGTATTTTTTATCAGAGATCGCAAATGCAGTGTTCACATACTCATTACAGTAATAAAAAGTACTGTCTGATTTGTCATTGAAGAACATATTGTACATCGAGAGGCTGTCAAGAGTCATGCATTTGGCAGAATCAGTCATGTCAGTTCGCAGCTTATCCTGCAAACGGCTAATGGTTAGATTTTGAGACATAACTGAATTAATATTCAGCAAGATCAGAATAATGAATATAGACCGTTTCATCAAATAAATTTACGAAATTATGAAATTATGTTTTCTGGTAAGAAAATTCCAAACTTACTTCCTTCACCTTCTTTACTTTCCACTTTTATCTCCCCGCCATGTGCTTTCACAATATCATAACTCAAACTCAAGCCCAATCCTGTTCCACTTCCTGTTGGTTTGGTGGTAAAGAATGGTTGAAAGATTTTATCAACAATTTTTTGAGGAATGCCGTTGCCATTGTCACTAACGGTTATGATTACATGATTATCTAATCTCTTGGTCTTTACTGAAACTGTTGGCTGATAGCTGTTATCTGATAGCTTTGCTTTCTCGCTTACTGCATAAAAAGCGTTGTTGTATAAATTCAACAACACCCTTCCAATATCCTGCGGGATGATATTTATTTTTTCAATGTTTTCATCAAAATCAGTTACCATTTCAGCATTAAAACTCTTATCTTTTGCACGCAATCCATGATAACTTAATCGTAAATATTCATCCGCCAGTTTATTAATATCTGTGGGTTCTTTTACACCAGTGCTGCTTCGAGAATGTTGCAACATTCCTTTTACGATATCTCCGGCTCTTTTGCCATGATGACTTATTTTTTCTTCGTTTTCTATAACATCATTAGCAATTGCTTTTGCATCTTCGGTATTTCCTTTATCTATTTCCTCTTTCATTTCTGCAAGCAACTCTTTATTTACATCAGAAAAATTATTCACGAAGTTCAACGGGTTTTGTATTTCATGCGCTATACCCGCAGTGAGTTCTCCAAGCGAAGCCATTTTTTCTGATTGAATGAGTTGGGATTGGGTGGATTTAAGATTATTTAAGGTTTTTTCCAGCTCAATGTTTTGCGATGAAATTTTTAATTGCTGCTCTCGGAGCGTAGCATTCACTTTCTTTTGTTTGCGATTATTATTCCAAAGGTAAAATGCAATTATGGCAGCCAGCAAAAAAACAACTAGAAATAAAATGGTCCGGTTCCGGCTATCAATGCGGTCGCGTTCTTCCTGAAGTTGTTGCTGCATTTCCTGCTGATTCAAAATAAGGTGCTGCATTTCCCGAAAGCGGGCCGCACCGTATAAACTATCTCTTTCAATATCAGCTATGGAAGAATACTTAAATGCGCTGTCATATTCCTGTTTACTTTTAAATAGTTCGCTGATTATTGAAGATGCATCATAAATGCCTTTTCTAAATGAAACGGCCTGAGCTGTACTGAAAGCTTTATGCGCATATTTCATAGTTGAATCAGACAGGTTCATTTCCTTGTAAAGTTTGGCAATGAATAAATTATTCATAGTCAGGTTTCTGATATCGTTGTCTATATAGGCCTCATCTATGCCTTTTTTATAAAATTCAAGCGCCTTTTCATTATCCCCTTTTAATTTGTAAGCATTCCCCATTCTAAACATCATCTCTGGCCATGTTATGAAACCTCTGTCCGTAGGATGCTTTAAACTTTCTTTATATACAAGCTGTTGATAGTACAAAGCAGAATCGGGCATATTACTTAGCTCATAAATATTTCCAATATTGGATAATTCATTATTGTAGATTGCAGTATCACCAATCTGTTGACCTTGATCTTTTGAGCGGAAATAATACTCATTTGCCTTCCTGTAATCGCCCAATTCCATATAAATATTTCCAATCCGGTTTAACGCACTTGCGGTTATTGTTGTAACCTTCATTTTTTCGCCGATATTTAGCGCTTCAAATTCAAGTTTCATTGATTCAGGTAAACTGCCGGCTTCTAATAAGGTTGAACCTTTTAAAGATAAAATTCTAGCCCGCTCTTTTGGCTTGCCCATTTTATTTGCAAGATTAATTGCCATGTCAGCATAAAACAAAGAAGAATCGACATTAGAAAAGCGGTATCCGCTGGCTAAAGCAGCCATAAATCTAATTCTTACAGAATCATCTTTCGCTTCTAATAGCTGATTCTTTAAGTTGTTAATTTCTTTGCTTGTTTTTTGACTCATTACACTATGAGACAATACAGTACAAAACAAAACTATAAGTAATATTTTTTTCATAAAATAAATTAATTTGGTAAATGAATAATAAACTCCGCGCCTTCGCCTTCTTTACTTTCTACTTTTTAATTCCCCGCCATGCGCCTTCACGATATCATAACTTAAACTCAAACCCAATCCGGTTCCACTTCCTGTGGGTTTTGTGGTAAAGAATGGTTGAAAGATTTTATTAGCAATGTTCTGTGGAATGCCACCTCCATTATCACTAACGGTAATGAGTACATGATTATCTAATCTCTTGGTCTTTACTGAAACTGTTGGCTGATAGCTGTTATCTGATAGCTTTGCTTTCTCGGTTACTGCATAAAATGCATTGTTATATAAATTTAGTAGCACTCTTCCAATATCCTGCGGAATGATATTTATTTTTCCAATACTTTCATCAAAATCAGTTTTCATTTCAGCATTAAAAGTTTTATCCTTTGCCCGCAAGCCCTGGTAGGTGAGGCGCAAATATTCATCAGCCAAAGCGTTTATATCTGTGGGTTCTTTTACACCTGTACTTGACCGTGAGTGTTGCAAGATGCCTTTTACAATATCGCCTGCCCGTTTACCATGATGATTTATTTTTTCTGAATTTTCTATAACATCATTTATTAGTTCACCTTCCAATATTTCATCTCTTTCTGCGTTCGGCTTTAAGCGTTCTGCTTTCAGCTCTTCCAGCATTTCTTTGTTTACTTCCGAAAAATTATTCACAAAGTTTAAAGGGTTTTGAATTTCATGAGCAATGCCTGCCGTAAGTTCACCGAGGCTGGCCATTTTTTCTGATTGAATGAGTTGGGATTGGGTGGATTTTAAGTTGCTAAGCGTGGATTCTAAAACTTTATTCGTCTTTTGTTTTTGCCTGTTATTAGTATAAAGAATACCGGCAATAATCAGGAAGATTCCCAATCCGGACAGTAGGGCATATTGTTTTTGCCTGTTTCGAATTGCAATTCGTTTTTCCTCTGATAACCGTCCTTTTTCCTGTTCATCCAATAAGATTCGTTGCAAATCCTGAAATCGCTTTTCTCCCGTCAAACTATCTCTTTCTACATTTGCCATTGACAAATAAGTATATGCACTGTCGTATTTATCCTTTTCATAAAATAGTTTGCTTAATAATAAGGATGCATCAAGTATCCCCTTCCGGAAAGAAACCTTTTTACCGATATTAATGGTATTATATGCATACTTCATTGCGGAATCCGGGATATTCTGTTCGTGATATAATTCTGCGATAAATAAATTATTCATTGTGAGATTTCGCAAATCATTATCAATATTTGCGTCAACAATCCCTCTTTTATAAAAAGTCAGCGCCATTTCCTTATCGCCTTTTAATCTGTACGCATTACCCATCCGAAACATAATTTCAGATTGGGTATAGAAATTTCGATTCTTTGATTTTTGCCAGGCATCATATACAATCTGCTGAAAATACAATGCAGAATCAGGCATGTGCATCAGCGCATAAACGTTTCCAATATTTGACACTTCGTTATAAAACATTGCAGTATCACCAATCTTATAAAACAAGTTTTTAGACAGCAAATAATATTCATTGGCTTTTTTGTAATCGGCCAATTCCATATATACATTCCCGATCCGGTTAAAGGCAAAGCCAACTGTATTTGTATCTTTTATTTTCTCACCTATAGCCAATGCTTCAAATTCTAACTGAAGTGATTCTGGTATTTTACCGGCTTCGAGAACAGTGGCTCCTTTCAGTGAAAGCGCCGTTGCTTTTGCAATAGGCTGATCCAATTTTTCTGAAAATGAAATAGCCAGATTCGTATAAAAGAGAGAAGAATCAATATTAGAAAATCGAAATCCAATTGCTAACTGCGATGCGGAAACCATTCTGGATGAATCCGTTTTGGCTTGTAAAAACTGCTGCCTTAAATCGTTTAATTGTTCATGTGAAAATTGACTATAGGCATTGATAGACAAGAGACAAGAAGACAGGAAAATAATAGCTGCTTTTTTCATTTTATTAATTAAAAGGTAATTCAATAATAAATACAGTTCCATTTTCTGCCCCGATATTGTAGGAACTTCCTTCGTCAACTTTACCAGCTTGCGCTGCCGCTTCCGTAGACGGGCCTGCCTGCCGGACAGGCAAGCTTTTCACTTTTATTTCCCCACCATGCGCCTTCACAATATCATAACTCAAACTTAAACCTAATCCCGTTCCAATCCCCGTTGGTTTGGTGGTAAAAAATGGCTGAAATATTTTATCAACAATGTTTTTCGGAATACCATTACCATTATCATTAACGGTAATGATTACATGATTCTCTAATTTCTTTGTGGATACTGAAACAGTTGGTTGATAGCTGTTAGCTGATATCTTTGCTTTCTCGTTTACAGCGTAAAAAGCATTATTAAAAAAATTGAGTAACACTCTTCCAATATCCTGCGGGATGATATTTATTTTACCAACGTTGACATCAAAATCAGTTATCATTTCTGCATTAAAACTTTTATCCTTTGCTCTCAGGCCATGATAACTTAATCGTAAATATTCATCCGACAATGCGTTGATATCTGTGGGTTCTTTTACACCTGTAATTGATCGTGAGTGTTGCAACATTCCTTTTACAATATCTCCGGCACGTTTACCATGGTGGTTTATTTTTTCTTCATTTTCTTTGATATCACTAAGAATGGATTTTGCCTCAGAAATATTTCCCTTATCTATTTCCTGACCAGCTTCGTCTATCAACTCTGTATTTACTTCAGAAAAATTATTCACGAAGTTTAAAGGGTTTTGAATTTCATGCGCAATGCCGGCAGTGAGTTCACCAAGTGAAGCCATTTTTTCTGATTGGATGAGTTGTTTTTGGGTGGATTTTAAATTATCAAGCGTTGTTCTAATTTCTTGGGTTTGCTTGTTGACTTCCTCCTGTAAAACTTTTTGCTGATTTTCAGCCTGTAACTTTTTTTCTTCGGAAAGTTCCACTACTTTCTTTGCATTTAACTGTACCTCTTTTATAATCTCTTTAAAGCGCATAGACACATAAACCAATAGGGACAAGGGAAAAGAAAGGAAAAAGGCGGTTAAATATGAATAACCTAAATAAGGTGTGAGGTTTTTAAAATTTACTACCAATACAATCGTGGCTAATAAAAAAATCAGTGAAAGGATTAACCCTGCTACAATGGCCCACTGAGCGCCCCTGAGTTTTTTCCATGAAGTAATGACATAATATAAACAAATACCTAAAACAAAAATTAGAGAAGCTACTTCGATAAACCTGAATATTAAAATAAAAGAACTTGGTAAAAAAGGCATTAAAGCAATCAATACATATAAAATAATGAGAGCCAGAATAAGCTTGCTGTTTAGTTTTCTTTTGAAGGCTTTGATTAAAAGAATGGGCAGCAATAGCAGTAACGTGCCAGGAAGAAACAAATCACTTAAAGTGGTATAAGCTAAATATTCATTGTAGGCCGTTCCAATACTAATACTTATCCCGCAATAAATAGAGATGGTAAAAGCGCTGGTATAAAGCGCAATCCAAAATAGATTTTTTTCTTTTGGGTTTTGAAAGAGTAACAGCCAGAAAAGCACAGAAAGGATAGCACCAACAATCAGCCATAAGGTAGTAAAAGTATTACCTGTTATTGCATTCTTTAATGAATTGATGAGATAATTTGGGCCGCCAAGAGTCAATATTTCATTTAATTGTGTTTTAGCCTTTAAATCGTACGGCGGTAAAGGCGACAGATACCCTACAAAGTGGATGCTGAGAATATGAGGAGCCGAAGTGTTGAAACGCATAGGTACGGGATCTAAATCACCATTGTATTCGCGGAAAGCCTTGCCATTCTCACCCGTATTGCCTCTTGTAGCAATCGGTTTTCCATCTACATAAAATTCTGTTGCCGCCCAGCTACCAAAATCAAAATAGATTGGCTTATTGAGCAAAGAGCTGTCAAATTTTACTTTTATCCGGAACCATCCTTCCACCTGGCCATTCTTATCCGCATATTTTGAAGATAATTCGTTTGGCCTTAATCGTTTCCAGCCTGCCGTATCTATATTCAATTTTGCCAGGCCTGTATCCGTTCCCTGTTTAAAGATCCATCCATTTAATGCACCTAAAGAAATTTGGTCATTGGTTTGATTTAACATGCTTGTTGAAAGTATTATGGTAGTATCCTGCGCCTGGCAAAGCTGTGCTGTCAAAAGAAGCAGTACAGTAATTTTTAAGAACTTCATTGATTCATGTTTTAATTTGTGTTTGGTATATTTATAATAAACGTGCTCCCTTCATTTTCTACTGTATTTACTTTTATTTCTCCTCCATGTGCTTTAATAATATCATAGCTTGTCTGAACCATGATTTATAGGATTAATTTGATTTATGTGATTTAAAATACAAGTCATATTGGTAATTGAACAATAAATTTACTTCCTTCTCCTTCTCCTTCTTTCGTTTCCACTTTCAATTCCCCACCATGCGCTTTCACAATGTCATAGCTCAAACTCAATCCTAATCCGGTTCCGCTTCCTGTGGGTTTGGTAGTAAAGAATGGTTGGAAGATTTTATCAACAATGTTTTGAGGAATGCCGGGGCCATTGTCTTTCACTGTAAGTAGTACTTTGTCATTAACTTTTTTTGTACTTACCCATACTTTCGGTTCGTACAGGGTTGCCAACCTTTCAAAGGTTGGCAACCCTTTTTCAGCTGCTTCTCTTTGCTTCTGCTGAACCGCATAAAAAGCATTGTTATATAAGTTCAACAATACTCTTCCAATATCCTGAGGAATGATATTTATTTTTCCAATATTATTATCAAAATCTGTTTTCATTGTTGCATTGAATTCTTTATCCTTTGCCCTCAGACCATGATAAGACAATCGAAAATATTCATCACACAATGCATTGATATCAGTGGGTTCTTTTACACCTGTGCTGCTTCGTGAATGTTGCAACATACCTTTTACGATATCTCCTGCACGTTTACCATGGTGATTTATTTTTTCTTCGTTCTCTATTACATTATTAGCAATTGATTTTGCATCTTCTGTATTTCCTTTTTCCATTTCATCTTTCATTTCTGCAAGCAATTCTTTATTTACATCCGAAAAATTATTGACGAAGTTCAATGGGTTTTGTATTTCATGAGCAATGCCTGCAGTAAGTTCTCCAAGTGATGCCATCTTTTCTGATTGGATGAGTTGTTTTTGTGTGGACTGTAATTCTGAAAGTGTGTCTTCTGCTTTTTTTCTTGATGCTTTGATTTCTATTAAATCCTGTTCGGCCTGTATGGCATGTGCTTCTGCAACTTTCAAATCATTGAAACGGGTGAAGGTTAGATTGAATACTGCTGCAAAACGGTCTAATAAAAGCACCGTTTTTTCGGGCTGTTCATCAGGCGAAGCCATTCCGATAAAACCTTTGGAAAAATAACTGATGTATTGTATTCTTCTTTTTTGCGAAAGCCCACCTTGAAAAGGAACACGCAATTCATCGCCGAGATAATGAAAGTATTCATCCAATTCTTTTCCG
>DATCFT010000067.1:0-36752 GCA_036509335.1 Hanamia sp. | reverse complement strand
GTACCTGGGAGAAAATCGGCTGTCCGAGATAATTTGTAATTTTATCCATATTAATTATGTTGGTGGTACAACAAGATTAATAAAAAGGTGTGGATTTTTCCCACCCCCTTTACTTAAATTTTATCTCGGACAACAATAATTAAAAAACCCCAAACAATTATTGCAAGGGGTTTAAAACTAATTAAGAATATGAACTATGCTAACTTTCCGAGCCTTTTTAAATAATGAATATGCGATAAAATAGCGTGACGCATTTTAGGAAATTCAATATAATTGATTCCATATTCTCCACAAGTCTTTTTAATTATTTTACTTATAGCAGGATAATGTATATGTGAAATCCTGGGGAATAAGTGATGTTCGATTTGAAAATTTAAACCTCCCAGTAACCAGGATATAGTTTTACTCTTAGTAGCAAAGTTGGCAGTGGTATTTATTTGATGAATTGCCCATTCATTTTCAATTTTACCAGTCACTTCGGTGGGTATAGGAAAATCAGTATGTTCTACAGTATGAGCCAGCTGAAATACAATACTGATAGCAAGCCCGGTTACCATAGTAATGATTAAAAACCCAACGATCCATTTGGCAAATCCTAATAACATGATGGGTAACACTACAAACATAAATGCATAAATAGCTTTTGCTGCCCAAAACGAAAAATGCTCGTAGGCTGTCATTTTTCTAAGCGGAACAGTTCCTATTTTACGTTTAAAATATTTTTGATAGTCTGTCATAAATATCCAGATAATATGTAACATAGCGTACAAAAACCAAAAATAATATTGCTGGAACTTATGCATTTTCATTCTCTTTTGAGTTGAAGCAAACCTAAGCCAGGGGCGGGCTTCAATATCATCATCAATACCATCAATGTTAGTATAGGTGTGATGAATAATATTGTGTTTCATATTCCACATAATAGCGCTGCCTCCTAAGAAATTTAATGAGGCGCCTGCAGCTTTATTTAAAAATTTGTATTTACTAAAACTTCCATGTGCACCATCGTGCATCACATTGAAACCTATTGCAGCCGTTAATAAGCCAAAGAAAATACATTCAGGAATGGCTATCCATACGCCTGGTGTGAAAAAAACAAGATGTACATATACCAGTAAATAGAAAATACAGAATAGAGAAGCTTTAAAAAGTAAAGCGAAATTGCCCGTCATAGGGCGATGCTGATCGGTAAAATATTGATTGACGCGGTCTTTTAGTACCCGGTGAAAATCTCCTTTGCCTTGCATGAATTTTGGAGTGAGCATTATTGATGTTAATTTATTATTTGTAATTTATTCTATTTTTCTCAAAACAGTTTGTTAAGTAATATTCTGAATGAATGCGTCGAAAGATTGCATTCCTATCATCTTTTTTGAAATAAAGCCTTCAGCATGTGTTACACCTATCATTTTCCCAAACATTTTTGAACGGTTAATCACACTTTCTAAAAATTCGGGTGTTGAAATATACGTTTGCGGTTCGTTATTATTTTCATTGGTAAAAAACTGGGTTTTAAATGCCTTTATTGCCTCCAGTTTCTTTTCTATAACTTCTGAAATATCTATAACGAATGAAGGAGTAAAATATTGATCCTGAATATAATTAAAAACATATTTAGGCCTCCAGATTTCCTGTTTGTTTTCTTTGTCAAAAGTCTCAATTTTTCGTAATCCGGATAAAAAAGCCGCATCGGCTACTAATTTTGCAGCACGACCATGATCGGGATGCCGATCATCGGGGGCATTGCATAAAATTATTTCGGGTTGATATTTTCTAAGAACTGTTATTATTTTTCTTTGATTCTCTTCGTCATTCCTGAAAAAAGCATCGGCCATATCGAGATTATCCCTCACATCCACACCCAAAATTTTAGCAGAATCCTCAGCTTCTTCTTCTCTTGTTTGTGCAGTGCCGCGTGTTCCTAATTCGCCTCTTGTAAGATCTATAATGCCAACCTTTTTCCCTTTCTTTTTTTCGACTAATAATGTACCAGAGCAACTTAATTCTATATCATCGGGATGGACTCCAAATGCTAAAAGGTCTAACTTCATTTTATTCAGTAAATTTCAAAAGAGAAAGTCAAGATAAATAATATGCCGCAAAGCTACGCTAAATTGATTTTTTAATGACAGTTTTATGATTTTATATAGGGTTCGGATCCGAAACGATAGGTTTAAGTAATGAATGGGTACTGCATTGACTGTAAATGTTCTATAATACACTTTTAATATTCATGCAATTCTTTATCCCGAATATCCATACATTCTTTGCACTTCTTTTACAATGCTTTCCATTTCAGCATCTTTTCCATTAGCGTCATAAGATTGCCTGAGATCGCTTCCAAATACAAATGCAACCGTTTGCCAGAAACGGGCAGTGAAACCTCCTTTCAATTGTTTTAAAATATCATAACAATCTACACCTCCTGTTTCGCGGTTAATTAATTTCATTAAAATTTTACCCTGGTAAACAGAAAGATTTTTTAAGGGGTCTGTAAATTCTTTCTTCAATTCTTTTTCACGGGTGTTGATGTATCTATTTACAGCCCGTTTATCGGGATCATTGGCAATGTGTTTTTCAATATCGCTAAAAACCCAGCCTGCGCGACGCGCATAAGGATAAGTTACATAAATCGCATTTCTCAGCCTGGTCCATGCCTCCCTGGCAGCGGCGCTGCGCCTGCCCCATACATATACTCCGGCAAGCATTTTTGCTTCAATAGTATCGCCTTCATATACCACAGCAGAGCAAATAATAGTATCATATTTCCCATATTGCGGAATAACAGGTGTTTGTGATTTTTGAGCTAAAGAAGCCTGGGATCTTGCATTAAAGGAAATAGATATTAATCCCAAAATTATCAGTGAAAAAACAAAATGTGTAATATGAAAGGATCCGGTTCGCATTGCTTCTGTAAATTTATAATTTTTATGGCTCAAAGCAAAAGCTATTTTGTAAAATATTTATCAAAATATAAACGGTAATTTCTTTAGGATGGTTTTATGAATTCTCTTTTTACAGTTAACTAACTTTTATATGCGATTAACTATTTGCAAGTAAAAACATATAAAACAAGAAAAGAAATACCATTCCTATGGACAAATATGCAGCCCATTTCGCTGCTTTTACCCTGCTTACAAGCGATACTACAAAGCCACAAGACATGATCACCAGGCCAAGCCAAACCAAATTGATATAGGGAAAATAATATGCTTTCAGCGTAATGAATTCTGTAAGTTTATCAGTTTCTTTAGAATTGATTTTAAACTTTTTATCTCCTGCTATACCCGAAAAATTGAGATATAGATTTTGAGATACCACCGTATCGTCAATATAGTTTATTTCCTGGTTATGGATAGATAATGCAGGATATGCTTTATGCCTCGTACCATCCTGCCCATACACAGTTATATTCGCCACCAGAGCGGTATCTGTTGGTAAAAAATGAAAACGGGCGTTATCAGGATTTTTAAGAATCCCATTCAAAACATAATATCCTTTTGAATAAAATACTGAATCGCCAACGGCCAGGTTGTGTGGTTTAAATGAAACAGTATCGTTTTTAGCATCAGGGATAGAAATAGTAGAGATATAAGTAAATATATCATGCGTTAAATAATGTTTGGTTCCAGGGTTAGAAGTCAGATTATTATCTTTCATACGATATGCATCGGGCGATAACATAAAATCTTCTTCCACTTTTCCTGTTGCGCTGTCAATTTTTTGAAAATGGAGATTATAAAATGTCCTGTTTTTTTCATTGGAAGCAGAATCATTCACATAAGTAACCGTGTATTTTCCCATTTCCGTGGGAACGTTTTTCAGTAGTGTTAAATTTTCCATCGGGTCTTCGGTTCCCCTTCCGGTTGGGTCCTTTTCAAATGGAATAAATAAACCGGTTTTACTGTTATCACTTATTACTTTTCTGTTTCCGGAAGAAATCAACATGCCTCCAATCATTAGAGCAAAACCAAGATGTGCGATAGCCGCTCCGCCTGCTTTTAATTTCCATTTTAAAACAGATTTGAGATAAAATGCATTTGCCATAACAGAAAAAATGGAAGCAAATAATGCAAGATAAATAGCAGCCAAAAAGCCCGGGCCCTTTTTTGAATATTCTATAGGATAAAAAACAGCAATCAACACAGAAGCAACAACAGCAATTCCTAATGGCCAGGAAAGTTTTTTTATTAAATATTTCTTTCCGGTATTTTTATATTTCAAAAATTGGGAAGCGCCGGTAAGCAATCCTAAGATTACTGCAACAAGCACCAGCACTTTGTTATAAGCAAATTCCCTGTCTTGCGGATCTGCGTAATTGGTCCCAAAAATTTTATTATACACCGGTAATGAGGTAATGGAAATAATAAATAATGCGGAAAGAAAAAGAATCAATGCACCAATGAACATCCAGAATTCCCTTGAAGACATATCCTCTTCTTTTTGGATAGCAGGAATGCTTTTATAATTTTTAAAAAACAAATAGAATACCGGTAATG
Source organism: Hanamia sp. (assembly GCA_036509335.1). Taxonomy (GTDB): domain Bacteria; phylum Bacteroidota; class Bacteroidia; order Chitinophagales; family Chitinophagaceae; genus Ginsengibacter. Next base: position 32,253 of record DATCFT010000067.1, on the reverse strand, counting down.
AGATGGCCACCACATAAATACCAATCAACACATTCATTGCTGTTCCCGCTTCCGTAAAAGAATGAACGGATGAGTCGCCCAATATTCCTGTACGTGTTAAAAAAGTAGAATAGAGAACAAATAAATAAGCAAGAATTACAAAAAGATAAGAAGCCCTTAAAGCATTTTTGGTAGAATTAAAAATGGTCATGCAATGTAATCCTGCAACAAGAATCAGCCAGGGAACGAAAGCGGCATTTTCCACCGGATCCCATGCCCAGTAGCCGCCAAAAGAAAGTGATTCGTAAGCCCATTTACCACCCATCATTATTCCGGTTCCTAATACGCAACCACTTAACAAAGTCCATGGCAGTGCAGCTTTTACCCAACCACCCCAGTCTTTTGTGATCAAAGATGAATAAGCAAACGAAATAGGAACTATAGTGCTCGCAAAGCCCAAAAACAAAATGGGCGGATGAATGACCATCCAATAATTTCTTAATAGCGGATTTAAACCAATTCCATCTTTTATAAAAGTAAGATAATCAGGTTGGCTGAAAATAGGCCCTTCCAATTCATTCCTGGTAAGAACAAATGGGCTGCTACCGATGCGTACATTAAAAATATACAATCCCAAAATCATTAGTATCAGAAAAACCTGTGCCGAATTCACAATACTCATTACCGGGGCTTCCCTTTTTTTTGCAGTAAAGATCAACACCGTTCCCAAGGCACAATGCCACAAAGACCAAAGTAAAAAACTTCCTTCCTGGCCTTCCCAAATACAAGCCAGCAGATACTTTGGCTCCAGTTCTTTGGATGCATGTTTGTATGCATAGAGGTATTCAAAATAATGATTAGAGCATATATAAAAGATACAAAAAAAGACAGCCAGAAGAGAAAACACCTCTATAAAAAACGCACCGCGCGCAAAACGAATCCACGCTTGCTTTTCACCTGCCTGTCCGGCAGACAGGTTTTCCTGTTGAATTTTGGTGGCCTTAAAATAAGAAATAGCTGAAACGATAGAAGTAACAAATGCGAGTAATACAAAAAAGTGCCCTACCTGTCCCGGTAGTAAATGTTCATTCTCAAATGTCATGTTAGTACGTCTTAATATTGAGTAACCGTTTTTTCCAATTGTTTTTTATCATCCTTATATTTCGACGGACATTTGAGTAAAATATCGTTACATTCAAAAACATTTCCCTCCATTTTTCCTTTCAAAACTACTCTGTCACTCTGTTCCAGCTCAGCAGGTTTTGGATTGTGATAGATGACCTGTGCGGTGTTACCAAGACTGTCCACGGCATAAAAAGAAAGATAATTAGGGTCTTTTAATGCATCATATTCTATAGGTTTTGATTTGTCGAGCCTGGCAATCAGATGCACATATTGACCTTGCTTTTGTTTTGCGGAAGCAACCGTATCATAAGTGGAAAAATCTACTGAATACATTAAAAGCGCGCCAATGGCAGCTGCAATCGCTACTAAAATAATTATACTGGATGTTTTCATTATTAAGTTTTTGGAATTGCAAATTTAGTGAAAAATGAGATGCTGAATTCCTGAATTTTGAATGATTTTAATCATGTATTAATGGAAGAATTTTTTTTGCACACTAACCTGCCTGTCAGCAGACAGGTTACACAAATTAGCACGAATTAAGAAGAAATAATATTTTCAGCAAGCGAACAAATAATCACGATTCTTTTTTTTTGCCACGCCTGCCCGAATGAATCCGTTCAGGCGGGGATTGCACGCCTGCCCGACTGAGTCATTCAGGCGGGGATTTTCACGAATGCCTTTTGCATCAGTTTTACTTAGAATAAGTAGTCGGAAATTCCAGTCCGCTAATATAACGCCAATGCACATATTATGCGTTCCCCCTACTTGTCAATAATGTAAGCTTTATTTTTTTGTAAACTGTAAACTTGTAATTTGAAGGATGGAAGAAAGGTTACAATCTCTTCAATTTTGCTTGTGAGGCAATTTAAAACAACAATGGTTACAGGATATTTATCATGATTTTGTTGGAACATTAAATTCTTATCAATGGTCAGTAAAATGTCAAAATTATTCTCAACGCAATAAGCCATTAACTCGCCATTTTTGACCCCATTCAATTCCAATTCCCTTACTGTAAAAACTTCAAATTCGTCTAAATGCTTTTACAAACGTTTGGTTAGGCATTCGTCAAGCAAAATTTTCATTGAGAATATTTGAAGATGTTTCAATTAGTTTTTGTGACATTTCAAGAACTCTTATAACCTGGCTTTTACTAACGCCGTCAAAGTCATCAAGAAAAATTTCGATTGTGTCACCTGTCTCCAAATAGTCAAAAAGGTTTTTTATTGGAACTCTTGTTCCAAAAAATACAGGCGTTCCACCTAAAATTTCCGGGTCAATATTTATTACACGTCCATCCATAACTTCAAGTTTATGTTGTCAAATTTACGCTATTTTGTTAAACTAAAACATTGACGAGAGGGGAGTAAATGTTGAATTTGCTGAATAGTAAAATGTTTTAAATTTGAAAAGATGGAACACCTACTGAGGCTATTCATGATTCACATTGTCATTAAATCGTAATAATTAAATTATAAAAATATTTTTTATTTGTATATAAGAATTGGTTATACACCTTCATAATCATATAGAGATTTATTTTTAAAATCATTATTGATATGACATCAGTTATTACAAATAAAATATTTTCAACTATCATCCAATGAAAAAACTAACTTCTATCTTATTTTTTATTACAGCCATAACCTTCTATCCATCCTGCAAAAAAAACGATACTATAATAAACCCCGACACCTCAACGCTGGATTCAGCATAGGAGATTTATATTGCCTCGGTTGTGGAGTTCACATCGCCAATTTCAATAATCCAGCGGAATACGACAGCAAAAACCGTTTAGTGGAAATCAGTAATTTTTTTAGTGATATTGTAGTTTATCGTACTGATTATACTATTAGCTATTATAAATAAAATATTTTTAAACCAAGGTAAACGAACAAATAACAGAGATTCCTATTTTTTGCAACTAATAATCTTACAACCAAATAAACCAAAACTACTGGACAATTATCAACTATCCATTTTCAATTATCCATTATCAATTACCTTTGCCGTCCTAAAAAATTCAAGATTAAAAACAATGGCAGATCTTACCGATTTTGATCCTAATTCTGTAGGCAATCCGAATAATGGAATTTTTGGACTTCCTTTTAAAGAAGAAGATGCAAAGCTTGTTTTGTTACCCGTGCCCTGGGAAGTAACTGTAAGTTACAAACCTGGCACAGCAAGAGCTCCTGAACATATATGCAGCGCCAGCCTCCAGGTGGATCTTATAGATGATGATCTTCCTGAAGGATGGAAGCGTGGAATTTTTATGCGTGAGCTTGATAAAAATATTTTATTGAAAAGCGATTATCTGCGCAAAGAAGCAGAATTGTACATCAATTATATAAGCCAGGGCGAAATAGTTGCAGATAGCAAGTTTATGTGCAAAGTTTCGAGGGAAATAAATGAGGGAAGCGTTTTTTTAAATGAATGGGTTTATGAACAAACAAAAGAGTTATTGGATAATGGTAAATTAGTGGGGATTTTAGGAGGTGACCATAGTTGCCCGCTTGGATTTTTTAAAGCCATCGCGGAGAAGCATAGTGAATTTGGAATATTACAAATAGATGCGCATTGCGATTTGCGCGAGGCTTATGAAAATTTTAAATATTCCCACGCCTCTATTATGTACAATGCGCTTACAGAAATACCACAGGTAATAAAATTAGTGCAGATAGGCACAAGAGACTATTCTTTATGTGAAACCGACTATATTAAAAAAAGTAATGGAAGAGTAGTAACCTATTTTGATAAAAATATTAAAGAGCGTTTATACGAAGGTGAAACCTTGTTGCAAATAACCGGTGAGATCATAAATCATCTTCCTCAAAAAGTGTACCTCAGTTTTGATATTGACGGTCTCGATCCTAAATTGTGTCCTAATACAGGAACCCCTGTGCAAGGCGGTTTTGAAACCCAGCAGGTTTATTATTTATTAAGAAAAATAATAGAAAGCGGAAGGCAGTTAATTGGTTTCGATCTGAATGAAGTAGGAATCAGCCTCAATGAATGGGATGAAAATGTGGGAGCGAGAGTTCTTTTTAAACTATGCAATCTTCTGATCGCATCAAATGAAAAATATGCAACAGTTTGACATCATTCTCAAAAACGATAAAATAAAATCATACAATAATATAGCCCTGATTTTTCTGGTATTAAATTTCGCCGTTTTTATTTTTTTATTGTTTTATGATGTGTATAGGTATCCTGCATTGGCATTTATCCTGGCTTTGATAATTTATCTTTTGATGAGGTGGTATCTTTTCAATAATAATAAAACCAACTATTTTATAGACGAATTTGTATTTTTTATTCCTGCTGCAGGTTGGTTAGGATTACATAATTATTTTGTTGCATTAGGATGTTTATTAATGGGACTTTTGTATAAATTATCTTTGCAAAAATTAAAATTTGTTTTCACGCGGGGAAATATTATGAAAATGAATTTCCCAAAAAAGGAATTCAATTGGAACGTCTTTAACAATGTAATCCTGAAAGGAAATATTCTTACGCTCGATTTTAAAAATAATAAATTGTTTCAGGCAGAAATCGAAAACAAGGATGTTAATGAAAAAGAATTTAATTCATTTGCACAACTACAATTGCAAAAGGATCAAAATCCTGAGGCATAGATAAACCGGGTAAAACTTATCAGTCAATGAAACATTCCCCATTTCTTTTATACTCTGATGGTAAGGGAAATATCTTTGAAGACACTTCGCTGTATGTTTGCGGCAGAAGCGGATGGGATGCTATGCCTGTGGATAATGAAGAATGGATAGAACTTCCTTCCGGTGGGCAATTGTATGAACTGCCCAACAGGCGTGGCATTGGTATAGATGTGGCATCAGGAGAAATGCGTTTGTGTGAAAAGGGCTGGGCTGTTGCCGCTTTTATTCCGCCTGCTTTTACGGGTACCTATCTTGCAGCTTATGAAACACTTCCTGGCGCAGAAACGCTTCCTCTTTTTTGTTATACTGCTGCAGGATGGTACAACGAGAAATTTTATGTTACTGCTGTAAGGATAGAAAAAGATATTCGCCAGGAGAGTGAAGGTTTTGATGATGCGAAAATTGAAAGTGGCGTAAAAGAATTATTATCTGCGTATAAGCATAACCGTTTGGTACAGCACCTGGCAAATAATTGTTGCATGACTTATCATTGCCCTGCTGCAAGAAATTATTTTATGGGCAGATGGGAATGCCCGGTTCCGAGTTCTCCGGCATGTAATGCAAATTGTATTGGATGTATTTCTTTTCAGCCGCAGGAAGAAACAATTACCTCAACACAAGACAGGTTACAATTTAAACCTACAGCAGAAGAAATTGTTGAATACACTGTTCCGCATTTGGAAACAGCGCCTTTTCCTATAGTAAGTTTTGGACAGGGCTGCGAAGGCGAGCCATTATTGATGTGGCAAACCATTAAACAGGCTCTGATTGAAATAAGAAAACATACTCAAAAAGGAAGTCTTAATATCAACACAAACGGCAGCGATCCAAAAGCAGTGAAATCCTTGTGTGAAGCAGGTTTAAACAGCATCCGTGTAAGTACTAATTCTGCGCGTGAAAAAATATATTTGCCCTATTACCGTCCTAATAATTATCAGTTTAATGATATTGTAGAAAGCCTGAAAGTAGTAAATAGCTTCGGTGGCTGGACAAGCATTAATTATTTTGTTTTCCCCGGAATGACTGATAGCGTAGAAGAATATGAAGCCTTACGAATTCTGATAAAAACCACTGGATTAAAAATGATCCAATGGCGCAATTTTAATATTGATCCGGACTGGTATCTCGGCAAAATCAATGTAACAGATACCGGTGAATGTATTGGCATACGCCAGATGATGGATTTACTGAAAGAAGAATTTCCTGGTTTAAAATTCGGCTATTTCAATCCTTCGATAGAAAGAATAACAGGAGATTTTGAAATGGATTATGCGAAAGTGTAATTACTGAATTCTTTCTTTGCTAAATTGTTTTGAAAACTACTTTCTTCTTTGTTATCATTTGGCTCAATGACGACAAAGCCCGAATAACAATGGAAACAGACTGGTAATTTGAAAATCTTCCTTATTTGTGCTTTTACTGTAACCATTTACAATTCAGCCATTCAAATCATTTATTTGCTTTATCAATTTCCCGCTATTTACTTTTGTTGTGAATTTATAAAAATTGGATGAGGCCGAAAATTAAATAACTGAATAAAAGAAAGTTTATGACGGGCAAAATTTTAATAATAGATGACGAAGAAAAACTAAGAAATTTATTAGGCCGCCTGATAAAATTAGAAGGCTATTATGTAACAGAAGCTAGTAACCTGAAATTGGGTTTAAAAGCAATTGAAAAAGAAGACCCCGATGTAATTCTGTGTGATGTAAAATTACCTGACGGTAATGGTGTGGATTTTATCAGCCAGATAAAATCAAAATATCCATTAATAGAAATCATCTTACTTACTGCTTACGGTAATATTCCGGATGGAATTCAGGCCATGAAAAACGGCGCATTTGATTACCTTGTAAAAGGCGACGATAATGACAAAATAATTCCACTCTTAAGTAAAGCCTTTGAAAATGTGTCGTTAAAAAAACGTATTCAGCAATTAGAAAACCAGGTAGGTAAAAAATATAGTTTTGAAAGTATTATTGGAAAATCAAAAGCAATTCAATCTGCTATTTCGCTCGCAAAAAAAGTATCGCCTACTGATGCGAATGTTTTACTATTGGGCGAAACAGGCACCGGCAAAGAAGTTTTTGCACAAGCGATACATAATTCCGGCAGCAGAAAAAACAAATCTTTCATGGCGCTCAACTGTAGTGCATTCTCAAACGAATTATTAGAAAGCGAACTCTTTGGCCATAAAGAAGGCGCTTTTACCGGAGCGATAAAAGACAAAAAAGGATTGATTGAGGAAGCCAATGGAGGCACTTTATTTTTGGATGAAATTGGTGAAATGCATTTGGATCTTCAAAGCAAATTATTAAGGGTGCTTGAAACATCTGAATTTATAAAAGTAGGCGATACCAAATCTGTAAAAGTAAATGTGCGTATCATAGCTGCTACCAACAAGAATCTTGAGGAAGAAATAAAAGAAGAAAAATTTCGTGAGGATCTTTTTTATCGCCTTAATGTATTTACTATTTTGTTGCCGCCATTAAGAGATCGTAAAGAAGATATACAGGAATTAGCAAATTATTATCTATCTTTTTTTTCAGAAAAAACCAATAAAAGATTTGTTGGAATTAATTCAGGAGCCAATAAAATATTACAACATTATAATTGGAAAGGAAATATCCGTGAATTAAAAAACACTATTGAAAGAGCGGTGATATTGGAAGATGGAGAATGGATCACAGAAAACAGTTTGCCTGCAGATATACAATTTCAGTCAGAGAATAATTCCAGTGGTTCTTACGAATTAGCAGAAATAGAAAAGCAGCATATCCTGAAAGTGTTATCACATACCAAAGGAAATAAAACTGAAGCCGCGAGGTTATTGAATATTGGATTGACAACGCTGTACAGAAAAATAGAAGAATATAAATTACTGTAGGACCCTCCTGCAATTGTGGGATCGCCGCGACTGTGGGATCGCGCCGCGGCGCGTTCATTTCAAAAGCTGCCGCAGGCAGTATTTGAAATCTGTTATTTTTATTTTTGTCTTTGGCAAAAATAAACGTGCCGCAGCGCGTTCCCACAAATGGCAATAATCCCACAAATGATAGGAATCCCTCACAAAAAGAAAAAATCCCTATTTTTAAAATAAAATAATGATCTATAAAACCCACAAACAATATCGTTTGCCCGGTTATGATTATTCAGCATCAGGAGATTATTTTATTACTATTTGCACCTTAAACCGGATTAACTATTTTGGTGAAATAACAGGGAAGGAAAAAGATGCCATCAGGCTTTTATCACCAATTGGCGAGATAGCCAAAGAGTTCATTTTAAAAATTCCTGTTACTTATCCAATGGCTACATTAGGTGAATGGGAAATAATGCCCAATCATGTTCACCTGATTATTTCCATTGAAGAAACGATGGATAAAAAAGAGCAAGAGATTCAATTTCAAGTAACCAGAAAAATACCCAAAAGAGAAAAGGGGTTATCACCTTTATTACCTGGCTCTGTTTCTTCCATGATTAATCATTATAAAGGAGATGTGAAAAAATGGTGCAATAAAAATGAATTTTCACATTTTGTATGGCAATCAAGATTCCATGACCACATCATTAGAAATAATGTTTCTTATAATAGGATTAGTAATTACATCGCAAACAATGTTTATAATTGGGATGGAGACAGTTTGAAATAATCTCTGTGGGAAAATAGCCTCCGTGGGAACGCGCCGCGGCGCGTTCATTTTTGCCTTCGGCAAAAATAAAAATACTGGATTCTAAATTTTGCCTTCGGCATAATTTAGAATGAACGCGCCGCGGCGCGATCCCACAGAGGCAATCCCAAAATTCATAATCTATAATTCTTTCAAAATGAAAATAAACCCTTTCAAAATGGAAGGGTTTTTTATTAGAATAATTATTTTATAAAAATTTAATTTCTCTAAAATCCTTTGCTGACAATAGATTGGAGGGGGAAATTATTATGCTTCTTATAATAAGGCATTCCTTTTGGCACTGAATAAAATCATTTCAAAAAAATAAATTATGACCTTATTATTCATCATTGCCATTTTGGTTTTCATCTATCTCTGTTATGTATTGGTAAAACCTGAAAAATTTTAAGCTAAAAATCTACCATCATGAACACAGAAATCCTAGGTATTATATTAATGTTCCTGCTCACTATTGCATTGGCAATCCCTTTAGGAAAATATATAGGCAAAGTGTATGAAGGAGAAAAAACATGGCCTGATCGTTTTTTGAATCCTTTGGATAAACTATTTTTTAAACTTAGTGGTATCAATCCAAATAAAGAAATGAACTGGAAGCAACATCTTGTAGCGCTGCTGATAATTAACCTGGTTTGGTTCATATTTTCCATGTTTGTATTGATGAACATGAGTTGGCTTCCTCTCAATCCCGATGGCAATCCATCAATGAGTTCCGACCTTGCTTTCAATACTTCGGTAAGTTTTATTTCCAATACCAACCTGCAACATTATTCCGGCGAAACTGCTGTGTCTTACCTCGGGCAATTGGTACTCATGTTATTTCAATTTATCAGCGTTGGAACCGGCATGGCAATTTGTGCAGTGGTATTCATGGCGATGAAAGAAAAAACCACTGAAAAGCTGGGGAATTTTTATAACTATTTTGTAAAATCATGCACAAGGATTTTACTGCCATTGGCAATTGTGCTTGCAGTATTGTTAGTTTTTAATGGCACGCCAATGACTTTTAAAGGGAAAGAACAATACATTTCTATGCAGGGTGATACGGTAAATGTGAGCCGCGGCCCCGTAGCAGCAATGATTGCCATAAAACAATTGGGAACAAATGGCGGTGGATTCTATGGCGCGAATTCAGCACATCCTTTAGAGAATCCCAATTATTTTACCGACATGCTTGAGAACATCAGCATAATATTAATTCCAATAGCAATGTTGTTTGCTCTTGGTTTTATTCTTAAAAAGAAAAGATTTGCATGGATGATTTTTTGTGTGATGACGATTGGATTTTTAGTATTACTGATTCCTGCAGTGCATTATGAAGCGATTGGAAATCCTGCAATTGCTAAAATGAATATTGCTCAACCTACAGGGAATATGGAGGGAAAAGAAATTCGTTTTGGTTCTGCTGCTTCAGCTTATTGGGCTGTCACAACAACGGTTACATCTAACGGTTCTGTAAACTCAATGCATGATAGTTTTAATCCATTAGCTGGCATGTGCGCCATGCTGGGAATGATGGTCAATTCATTTTACGGAGGTGTAGGCGTGGGGTTTCTTAACTTTTATATTTTTCTCATCATCGCTGTTTTTATCAGTGGATTAATGGTTGGAAGAACACCTGAATTTTTAGGAAAAAAGATAGAGGCGAAAGAAATGAAAATCGCTATGATTGTTGCTTTGCTGCATCCTCTACTCATACTTGCAGGCACGGCATTATCATCTTATTTGTATGCGCATAATCCACAAATGTATGCCGGTTGGCTGAACAATTCCGGCTATCATGGATTTTCTGAAATGCTTTATGAATATAGTTCTGCTTCGGCCAACAATGGATCTGAGTTTGCAGGACTTGGCGCCAATACACCGTTCTGGAATATTTCTGATGGTATCGTTATGTTGCTATCACGATATATACCAATTGCAGGCCCGGTGGCTATTGCAGGGATTTTGGCAGCTAAAAAATATGTTCCCGAAAGTGCGGGCACTTTGAAAACAGACACAAGCACTTTTGGAATAATGGTTTTTGCAGTGATATGTATTTTGGCGGCATTAAGTTTTTTCCCGGCATTGACGTTAGGGCCGATAGCAGAATTTTTTAGGTGAACCGTGAAGCGTAAATCGTGAATTATCCAATTTTCAATTTTCAACTTTCAATTATAAAAATGTCAGTCCATAAAAGAACGCAAAGTTTGTTTGAACCCTCTTTAGTAAAGGAAGGGATTAAACAATCTTTTCTGAAATTAAATCCGCGCACTTTATATCGCAATCCTGTAATGTTTACTGTGGAGATTGGCACTATAGTAATGTTTGCTGTTTGTATCTGGATAATAACCGGCGAAAAATCGCAGGGAAATCTGACATACAATATTATCATTGCCGCTATTCTTTTGATCACTTTATTGTTTGCCAATTTTGCTGAAGCAATTGCCGAAGCAAGAGGAAAAGCTCAGGCGGAAAGTTTACGCAAAACAAGAGAAGATACACCTGCAAAACTGATTGAGCCAATTGGAGAAGTGTTTGTAAATGAAGTAAAAATCGTTCCTTCTTCCCAACTTAGAAAAGGAGATATTTTTCTTTGCGAGGCCGGTGATATAATTCCAATGGATGGCGAAATTATAAAAGGAATTGCGACCATAGACGAAAGTGCCATCACCGGAGAAAGCGCTCCCGTAATACGCGAATCGGGCGGAGATAAATCTTCTGTAACCGGCGGCACAAAGGTATTAAGCGATCATATCCAGGTACGTGTAAATACAGACTCCGGAGAAAGTTTTTTGGACAAAATGATTGCGCTCGTGGAAGGCGCAAGCCGCCAGAAAACACCGAACGAAATCGCACTTACTATTCTGCTCGCAGCATTTACTTTGGTATTTGTAATTGTATGCGTAACACTGAAACCTTTTGGAGATTATGCAAATTCAACTATTACGATCGCAAGTTTTATTTCTCTTTTTGTTTGCCTGATTCCTACAACTATTGGAGGTTTATTGAGCGCCATCGGCATTGCGGGAATGGACAGGGCGCTGAGGGCAAATGTGATTACTAAAAGTGGAAAAGCGGTAGAGACAGCAGGGGATTTGGATACTTTATTATTAGATAAAACAGGAACTATTACCATTGGCAACAGAAAAGCCACCAACTTTTACCCTGCTGATAATGTGGTGGAAAGCGATTTTATAGAAATGTGCATGTTAGCTTCCATTGCTGATGAAACCCCCGAAGGAAAATCAATCATTGAATTGGCAAACTCAAAAGGAATTAAAACCGTCAGCGATCAAACAGGGATGCATTTTATTCATTTCTCTGCGGAAACGAGAAGCAGCGGAGTGAATATTTTGGATCATACAAAAATCCGGAAAGGCTCATTTGATGCTATTCGAGATATGATAAAGAAAGAAGGAAATACAGTTCCTGTGGAAACAGAAGAAAGGATAAAAACTATTTCAAGTAATGGAGGAACACCTTTGGTAGTTTCAAAAAATAATGAAATAAAAGGAGTCATTGAATTGCAGGATATCATCAAACCTGGTATTAATGAACGTTTTGAAAGGCTACGTAAAATGGGCGTAAAAACAGTGATGGTAACGGGCGATAATCCTTTAACAGCAAAGTATATAGCGGACAAAGCCGGCGTGGATGATTTTATTTCAGAAGCAAGGCCGGAAGATAAGATGCAATACATAAAAAAGGAACAATCAGCAGGGAAATTAGTGGCGATGATGGGAGATGGTACCAATGATGCACCAGCTCTTGCTCAGGCCGATGTAGGCGTAGCGATGAACAGCGGAACACAGGCTGCAAAAGAAGCGGGCAACATGGTTGACCTTGATAATGACCCAACGAAGCTGATAGAAATTGTAGAGATAGGAAAGCAATTGTTGATGACGAGAGGAACGCTCACTACATTTTCCATTGCCAATGATGTTGCAAAATATTTTGCCATTGTGCCGGCATTATTTATTCTGGCAATTCCCGGTTTGCAGGCGCTGAATATTATGAATCTTCATAGCCCGGAGAGCGCAATTTTATCCGCAGTAATATTCAATGCAATCATCATTCCACTACTGATTCCATTGGCTTTGAAAGGAGTTACTTACAAGCCAATTGGAGCAAGCGCTTTGTTGAGAAGAAATTTATTGATCTATGGATTAGGAGGAGTGATAGTGCCGTTTATCGGAATTAAATTAATTGATTTAGTGGTAAGTATATGGTTTTAATCTAAAGGATAATGATTAACCAAGCTATAAATAATAATATTTTTTTCAGCATCAACTTTATAAATCAAGCGATGTTCATCTGTAATTCTCCTCGACCAAAGACCCCGGTATTTGTGTTTCAAAGCTTCAGGTTTACCAATGCCTCTGAAAGGGTCTTGACGCAAACTATCCATCAATTCAACAATACGCTTCAAAATTTTCGGGTTTTCTTTAGCCCATTTTCTCAGGTCTTCCAAAGCCTGCTCTTCGAAAATTATTTTACTCATGGTTCGTTGAGCAGTTGTTTAGAAAATACTTCAAACTCATCCCACGTGAAAGTTATGGTCTTGCCCTCTTCAACATCCTTTATAGATTTATCTAAACGATTAAAATATTCTTCCCTTGTTTCTTTAGGAGGGAAATCTTTAGATTTATCTCTTATGGAAATAAAAATTTTACTATTTGCTTTATTTACTAAAAAAGTTTTGATACGCTCAAAAGCTTCTTCATTAAACTCATTTGCCATTAATTCAATTGTTGTGTTCATAACAATTCTTTTCTCAAATTTAATTCAATTATATGAAACAAAATATTCTTCCCGCTGTCAGGCTCACCATCGTCTGCATCTTGTTTTTTTGCGGGGTTTATTCTTTATTGATTTTGGCCATTGCCCAAGCTGCTCCGGCTCATGGAAAAGGAGAAACAATTTCAGAAAATAATAAAGTAGTTGGTTACAAATTGATAGGCCAAAAATTCTCAGAAGATAAATATTTTAACAGCCGTCCTTCTGCAGCTGATTATAATGCTATGGCTTCTACCGGAAGTAATAAAGGGCCGTCTGATTCTGCTTATTTAAAGATCGTGCAAAACAGGATTGATAGTTTTTTAGTTCATAATCCGGGAATAAAAAAAGATGAAATTCCTTCTGATTTAATTACTGCATCTGGTAGTGGATTAGACCCCGATATTTCTGTAGAGGCAGCAAACGTACAAATAATGAGGATTTCTAAACTCAGGAATATTTCTGAAGAAAAATTGAGGGTACTTGTTGATAAGCAGATTGAAAAACCTTTGGCGGGTTTTTTGGGGCCGGAAAAAATAAATGTGTTAAAATTAAATATTGCATTAGATAATTTAAAATAAGAAATAAAAGCATTAGTGAAGATAGTATGAAAAAGATTTTTTCAATTGCTGCAATTCTATTGAGTTTTCAAGCAAATGCTCAAGATAGTGCCAGAGAAAATAAACCATCACTTTTCGTAATAAGCGGATACGCTGAAATTTATTACGCTTACGATTTTAATAAACCGGTCAATAATACAAGGCCTTCTTTCATTTACAGCCATAACCGTGTAAATGAGGTAAATCTTAATCTTGGTTTTTTGAAAGGCGCTTATAGTACTGATTGGGTGCGTGCTAATTTTTCTTTAGCCGCGGGCACATATATGATTGCTAATTATGCGGAGGAACCAGAAGGATTAAGAAATATTTATGAAGCTAATATCGGCATTAAGATTTCCAGGAAGAATAATTTGTGGATAGATGCAGGCATTATGCCTTCCCACGTGGGATGGGAAGGCGCTGAAAGTAAAGATGATTGGACACTTACAAGAAGCATCGGAGCAGAAAATAGTCCTTATTTCGAGTCCGGCATAAAAATCGGGTACACATCAAAAAATGAAAAATGGTATTTGAGTGCATTGATCCTTAATGGATGGCAGCGCATTCATCGCGTAAATGGCAATACCACCCCGGCCTTTGGCGCACAGATAACATACAAACCGTCAACTAAATTGACCATTAATAGTAGTACATTTATTGGTAATGACGAGCCTGACAGCCTAAAACAAATGCGTTATTTTCATGACTTCTATTCAATAATTCAGGTAACAGATCAGTTTGGAATTACCGCGGGATTTGACATTGGATGGCAAAAACTTGTATACTCAAATAAATTAAATAATTGGTTTACGCCAACTATAATTTTGCGTTATACTCCTGATTCAAAATGGGCGATTGCGGCAAGAAGAGAATATTATAATGACCAACATGAAGTAATTGTACATACAGTAAATAATATCGGAGCAGAAATTTATGGAGCTTCATTAAATATAGACAGATTGATTCATGATAACGTTTTGTGGCGCATTGAAGCGAGGACATTAAACAGCAAAGATGCAATTTTTCAAAAAGGAGTTGAATTGGTTAAAAATGATATTTCAATTACTACATCAATTGCAATAAGTTTTTAAATGAACGAAAAAAACGATAAAGAAAAAAGAGTTCAGCAGTTTTTGGAGTTGAGCCAAAAGTCTGAAAGAGGAAGGCTGAAAATATATCTCGGCATGAGCGCGGGTGTGGGCAAGACATACCGGATGCTGCAGGAAGCGCATAATCTTTTACGTAACGGTGTGAACATAAAAATTGGTTTTATAGAAACACATGGAAGAAAAGATACGCAGGAATTGACGGAAGGGCTTCCGCTAATTCAGCGCCGCGAAGTTTTTTATAAAGGAAAAAAATTAGAAGAACTGGATGTGCAGGCGATTTTATTATTGCAACCTGCTATAGTTATTATAGATGAACTGGCCCATACCAATATTCCCGGAAGTAAAAATGAAAAGCGCTGGCAGGATGTGCTGGATGTGCTGGATGCGGGCATAGACGTGATATCTGCGCTGAATATTCAACACATAGAAAGCATACAGGAAGATGTAAAAAAAATTACCGGCATTGATGTAAAGGAAAGAGTCCCCGATAAAATACTACAGATTGCTGATGAAGTAGTAAACATTGATTTGCCCGCTGATGAATTGATTACAAGATTAAAAGAAGGGAAAATTTATGACCATGGTAAGGTGCAGCAGGCTTTGCAAAACTTTTTTCAGCCGGCTAAAATTCTACAGCTTCGTGAACTCGCATTAAAAGAAGTGGCCGGCCAGGTAGAAAGAAAAGTAGATCACGAAATAACCGCGAAACAAAATCCTTTTCGACACGAACGTTTATTGGCATGTATTTCTTCCAATCATTTAATTGCACAGCGTATTATCCGCAAGACCGCCCGGCTTGCTTCTTACTATAATAGCCAATGGTATGTTTTATATGTGCAAACATCCAAAGAAGCGCCTGATAAAATTCCATTAGCTTCACAAAGGCATTTAATAAATAATTTTAAAAATGCAACGGAATTAGGCGGAGAAGTAATACAGAAAAAAGCCAGAGAAATTGCGGGCGCCATTATTGAAACAGTGGAGGAAAAAAATATCACCACCATTTGTATCGGCAAACCCCACCTCAGTTTTTTTCAAATCGTTTTAAGAACCAATGTATTTAACCAATTATTAAAAAAGCTTTCTAAAAATAATATTGATCTTGTTATTTTATCCTGATGCCTTTAAGCGTAAAAAATAAAATCCGTTTTGGAACTATGTTTCTTTTCCTCATGCTGTTATTAACCGGCGGAGTGGGAATTTATTTTATGTCCAATTTAAAAAGAGATACCGAAAATATATTGCACGAAAATTACGAAAGCCTTACCTATGGCCATTCTATGCAGCAGCAGTTAAATAATATCCATTCTCAATTTGATTCTTCTGTAATAAAATTTGAAAATGAATTGAATAAAGAAAGTAATGATATAACAGAACCCGGCGAGGGGCAGGCAGTTCAATTTGTGAAAATTTATTTTAATAAATTAAAAGCAGGAGATACTACTCAACAAAACATACTGGCGCTGCAAAATGAAATACAAAAAATATTAGCTGTGAATATGAAAGCGATCCAGGTAAAAAATGACAAGGCAGAGTCAAGGGCCAACAGAGCGCTTACGTATATCGTTGCTTTGGGCACACTGGTTTTTTTAATCTCCTTTACTTTTGTTGTCAATTTTCCTTTTGTAATTACCAATCCCATCAAGGCAATATCAGAAGGAATAAAACAGATGGCCAATAAAAATTACCAGTACCGGATACACATTGACAATAAAGATGAATTTGGGAAACTTGCCGATTCCTTTAATGAAATGGCAGAACGTTTGGAGTATTTCGAAAACAGTAACCTGAATATATTGCTGTTTGAAAAAAGCCGCGCCGAAGCCGTGATCAATAGTTTGAAAGATGCAAGTATTGGAATAGATAAGAACAATAAAATTCTTTTTGCTAATTACCAGGCATTGCAATTGTTAGGCTTGCAATTAGAAGAGATTGTGGGAAAACCATCGGGTGAAGTAATGAGAAAAAATGATCTATTTCGCTTTTTATTAGAAAATGATAGTTTAGTACCTTTTAAAATAGTGTTGGAAAACAGGGAAAATTATTTTATAAAAGAAATTATTGAAGTGTCACAGGATGAGATGAAAAGTAAAGTGATCGTAATAAAAAATATCACATCTTTTAAAGAACTGGATCTGGCAAAAACAAATTTCATCGCAACTATTTCTCATGAATTAAAAACACCTTTGTCTTCTTCAAATTTCAGTTTGAAATTGATGGAAGATAAACGCACAGGCGTGCTTTCGCCACAGCAAAAGGAATTGATTGAAAATTTAAAACAGGATAATCAACGTATGTTGAAAATCTTAAGTGAATTGCTGAATATGTCGCAGGTAGAATCGGGGCGCATACAGTTAAAAATACAGATGGTGAATCCTGCGGCAATAATTTCAAAAGCCATGGAAACGGTGATGGTTACTGCAAATGAAAAAGGAATTCATCTGAAAGATATTTCAGAAAAAGAATTACCGTTAATAAATGCAGACGCGGAAAAAACTACCTGGGTTCTGAATAATTTTTTAACGAATGCCATCAAATATTCCGCTGCGAAAAGCGTGATCGAAATCGCTGCCAAAAAGCAAGACAGCGTTATCCTGTTTTCAGTAAAAGACCAGGGACAAGGAATTGCACGGGAATATCAAAAAAGGGTATTTGAAAAATACTTCCAGGTTCCCGGATCTAAAGAAAAAGGAACAGGATTGGGTCTGGCAATTTCAAAAGAATTTATCGAAGCGCAGAACGGAAAAATTTGGGTAGAAAGTGAAACCGGGCAAGGAGCCTCGTTTTATTTTGAATTGCCACGTTGAAATAATTGGTAAGACTGTCTATGTCTGACCAATTATTTAAGCTTCAATAAAAAAATAAGAATTGTGAATATTACTTCGTTTACTATATTTATTTTTCATGAATCACATTATAGATCGTATTTAAAAGAGATTTCTCTCCCGGGGCGTCCCCGAGGAGTTGCCAAATCATTACACCGCCTGCCTTTTGCATGGCCAATTCAGTTTTCTTTTTTATAGTAGCCATATCGTTATAATACATTACCACGTTTCCGGGAAGATTTAATGTATCTGAAGAATCGCTGTTTGGATAAAGAAAAATAATTTGCTTATAGTCCATACTTATCGCGGGCGAATCTACCGGGCCAAAGCCATATCCATAAAATGGTAATCCTAACACTAATTTTTCTTTCGGGATTGATCTTACGTTATGCCAGTAATCAAGATCTTCTACAGCCATAGAATAGGGAGAATGATCTCCGGGATCCTGTGGCCGCCACGGTCCTGTGCGATCATATGACATGATATTTACAAAATCAAATTGCCTCAAAGCTTTATCAGGAAGTTGATCTTTATAAGCAGTAGCAATAGCAGCAGTTATTATTTTTTTCAAAGGTTTAAGAGAAGTGGCCAATTCAGTAACAAACTTTGCATAATTGTTATCTATATCATCACCTTCAAGGTCAACATCAATACCATCAAGATCATATCTCTGCACCAAAGAAATTAAATTATTGATAAACAATTTTCTTTTATCTTTTTTCAGAAGCTCATGGTAATATTCGTGAGAACCGCCGCCACCAATAGATGCGAGAACTTTTACATTTTTCTGATGCGCCTTTTTTATGAGTGTATCAATGGCAAGATTTTGATTAAAATTTCCCTCTGAACCCGGATTAATAAAAGCGATATTCAAATGAGTTATTTTATTTAAAAAAAAATAGGTGGAATCTGCATGAATAGTGTCTCGCACCGCTGTATATAAAAAATAATATCCCACTACTTTAAAAGACGCAGATGATCTTTTCATTTTTTTCTGACTCATTGCAACTGATGAAGTAAGTAATAAAAAAAGTATGGATAAACTGAATTTTATTTTCATACACCGAATGTTTTTGATGTTCAAAACTATTGGATAATATTTAGAAAAAAATTCAGATTATATAAACTCTAAAATATGTGAGACACCAAGTATCTTTCCAGTAAACAAAGAAATACCTGGGATTTTTATTCAAAAAAATAAAAATAACCGGAGTAAATTATATTGAGTAATAAAATAATTTGAAAATAAATACCCCTATAATCAGGTAATAAAGCCCGGTAATAATTTTAATAATTACTTACAATTTAAAAATTTTATCCATCTTTCAATCTGAAAATAATAGCAAAAGTAACCACAATGATAAAGGCTACAAGTATGCCTATGGCAAAATTTCTCATTTGTATTTTTAATGGAGGAACTCCCATCTTTTTAAGTTCCGGGGGCTCTGGAAACTTTTCTTCATCGTATTCCATAACAATTCCTTTTTAATATATCAATAAATAACTGTGCCAGAAGGAGTCAGGAATAGTCATCAAAATAAAAAATTCCCATAATCGAAAAAAAGGGGAAATATTAAATCTTCCAAATGTTACATCACTGGATTAAGGTTGATTAGCTGATTAGCTATACTTCGCAAGGGGTAAATTAGTGAGTTTTTATTTTGCTAAAACCCCTTTTTTGCGAAGCAAAAGAAAAAATACAGCTTACACACAAAGTCACTAAGGGCACAAAGATTCTTTCGGAATAAAGGCACTAATAAAAACTTCGCTTTTTTCTTACTTTTTTCGCAGAAAAAAGCCTTCGTGCTCTTTGTGACTTTGTGCGGGAAAGAAATTATTTTTTTTGCGAAGCAAAAGAAAAATACAGTTTTTTCATATAAAATTCCATAAAGAGAATGCCTTCGCGCATCTTCAAATTCATTAATTCCGGCTTCAAAGGATAAAAAACGAATTCACTGTTTTGCCCCTTGCGTAGTATAATTAGGTAATCAATTATTTCTTAACATATTTCCAATTCTTCGTTTTCCCTTCAGTAAGCCACCCGATGGTAGTAAGTATTCTTTTGTTTTTTGTTTCTTCGGCTTTTGCCTCTTCGATCCATTCTATATATTCCCTTTTTTGAGAAGGGCTGAAATTATTAAAAGTATCAGAAGCTTTTTTATTTTTTGCTAATTCTTTTTTCAAAGAAAAAGGAACGATGATTTCGGTTTTTTTATCAGTAACTTTTCTTTCAGGCAGTTTTATTCCATCATCATTTATCTTCATCGCTTCATTTATACGACTGATAATAATTTTGTCTGAAGGCAGATCTGAAATGCTTTTTATTTTGCCCGCATGTTCCATTGCGGTAGCATTATTTTCTTTTAATTCGCCTGCATCTTTCATTAGTGCGGCTTTCCAGAAACCAAATGCACAATGATTTTTAAACGCAGCCATACTGCACATCATTCCTTTATAATTAAAATGGGGGAATCCCCATTTAATAGTTTCCTCCACCTGAGGACATGCAGCATGAATTAATTTTCTTAAATGAATTAAAATGGGCTTTGCAAAATCAGCGGATTTGGTAATGTATTCATCTGCCCTTTTATCTTTTTCCATTTCGGTATTCAAATTTATTGTTACAAACGATTTAATAATAAAAACTGCTTATTCTTAAGAAGACCAAAAACATTATTGTGCCTTCCAATTATTATTATCTTGATATTTATCAGGAATAAATTCATTTCCCAATACAATTTTAGAAATAGAATTATAAGGCTTTGAAATGACAAAAGTTTTTTCTTTATCTCCGTTTTTCCAAACGTCAGCAGTGAATTTTTGTATCAGCTTTTCCCCGTCTTTCGAAAAAATAGTTAAATAAACGGGTAATGGCAATCCGCCTTTATTTGCTATAATAATTTTTATATTATTTCCATTCCGCTCTACTTTTTTAATTGAAAGATCAGGATAGTCCCATCCAAAAAACCATTTTTTCCAAAACCAATCCAGGTTTTTTCCACTACCATTATTAATGCTATAAAAGAAATCGTAAGGAGTAGGATGCTTTCCATGCCAGTCATTCATGTATTGATGAAGCGCTTTGAAATATAATTGATTGCCAAGCAAATCCTGTAACACATAATAACACAATCCTCCTTTACCATATGAATTTGCAAGATATGCCGCACCTGAATAAAGTTTGGTATTGGTAATTAAAGGAACATAATCGTCAGTTCCTGAAATTCGCTCGTAGCGCACTTTGCTAAAAATTCCTTCATCTTCAGGCTCACCCATCTTTGGAGAAATCACCGATTCGCCAATCGTAGCCCATCCTTCATCCATCCATGCATATTGTGTTTCATTGGTTCCCATAAAAAAAGGAAAATAAGAATGGAAAATTTCATGCGTGGTTAATTGCACAGCGTCTTCATGTGTAGGTGTTGGATTATCATTTACCATCATCGGATATTCCATCTGGTCGGTGCCGTCAAACACAGTAATATGGCTGAAAGGAAAAGGATATTTTGGATAAAAATAACTCGTGTAATATACAGTTTGATGCGCCTGGTTGGCCACATCAAAATAATCTTTATGGATTTTATTATAAGCTGCTTCTGCCAGTGTTCTTCTGCCGGTTGAAGAATCTACCAACACTGAACTGGCATCCCACAAATAATGATCACTTAATGCAAAAGCAAAGTCAGTAACATTCTTTGCCGAAAATTTCCAAACGCCTGTTGCACCATTTTTCAAAACATCATTTTTCAAATAATCTGTTGAATCAATGACATGAATAATTTGTGTATCAACAGAAGCTTTTTTTATTTTTTCCAAAATATTTTCGTTAAAATTATCAGTAGAATTTTGCCTGTCGCCGGTGGCCCACACCACATAATTTTTAGGAACAGAAATTTCTACATTGAAATTCCCAAAGTCATTATAAAATTCCTGGACGCCGTTGTAGCTCCAGGTATCCCAGCCGTCCACATCATCATATACCGAAACGCGGGGAAAAAAATAGGCGATAAAATAAGAAGTACTGTCCACCATTCCTGTGCGCACCGGCGAACCGGTATTTACTTTATAATGCCAGCTTATTTCAAAATCAGTTTTGGAATGAGGGAGAATGGCCTGTGAAGGTTTTATAAAAAGATTGGTATTATTATGAAATGCTTTTTCGCGATCGTGAAAATTATCAATATTTTCATCACCTATTTTAAAAGATTCAATTTGCACGCCATCACTCAAATCTTTTTGTGCAATGTGGCTCAATCGCTCCACTCCTTTTTTATAAAGGTCGGGATAAAGCCGGATGATGACTTCTTTTAAAGTATCGGGACTGTTATTGAAATAAGTGATGGTTTCTTTCCCTTCGAGCAATTGAGTAGCAGGATCAAAACTTACTCTGACCTGGTAATTGGCCCTGTTTTGCCAGTAATTTTTCCCGGGCTTTCCTGTTGGACTGCGGGTTTCATTTTTATAAGCGCTTTGAATATTAGTAGTAGTGAATAGTTGTTGACCGGAAACAGGTTGAAAGTAAAATATAACTACCGCAATGAAAAAGGAAAGAAATATTTTCATAAAAGATATTTTAAGAAAAATTATTTTTCACAAGATAGTATGGGAATGTGGAATTTATTCATTCAGAAAAAACAATTTTATATTGAAGAAATGTATCAGAAGTTGCGAAACACTTTTTTTAAGATTTTTGAAATAATCTGTATGCCAATGAGTTTTAGAAAAGTATTTTTAAACAGTAAATCAACAATTATTGAAGTTTTCAATTTTATCTTTCAGGTTCCTGCAGACACGAATCTTTGGCAGCCGTTTTTCTCTTTGCGTGTAAACCTAAGCTCTAAAAAATAAAATCTGAACTCACCAATTCAGATTGATTCAACAAAATATATCTTGGAATAATCCTGATGGCAAAATCTTTTACAAATTGATTATCCGGGCTTATTATCCTGAAACTATTGCTTTTATTTAGAAATGGAAAAAATGCAGACTTCCAGTTGGCGGCGTTCTCATCAATAGAAAGATAAATGATTTGATACTGTTTATGGTCAATCATCACTTTGTCGCTGTGCAATTTTTCCATTTTTACCTTGCACGGAATGTACTGACTCGTCCTAAAAAAAATTTACAGGTTAATAGATAAATCCTGCAATAGGTTTACAGGATCATTTTCATTTTTGCTTTCAAAAGTATTTAGCTTTTTAAAATAGTTCTTCCATAATCTTTGATGGTTTATTTTTTGATTGTTATGTAATTTATCCGGAGTTAAGTTGCCGATACTCGTCTGTGGTCTGTCATTGTTGTATAGGCCGATAGCCTTTTGTAATTGTTTTTTTGCTCTGATGTAATCCAGGCAGCCTATAATATCCAATCGAAATTAATTACCGGTGAAAATTTCCTGCAATCGCCCCACCTTGCCCTGCGCATTCATTCCTTCAATAATTACCCGGAATCTTTTTGTATCATCAGAATTATAAAAATGAAAATGTGCTATTCCATTTGAATCTATTTTCAGGTTTGGACTCCAGTATAATGTGGATCGAAAGTCAGATGCCGGCATAGTACTATCCTGGAAGCTATAATCCGGGGAGTAAAATTCGCGGGTAATACTAAAACCATTAAAAGTAAACCGATTTTGATTTTTTGAGATTAAGGGTATTGGTAGTGGCCCATCTCCTTTTTTCAGATAGATAGATATAGCTCCTGTATAGCCACCATTAAGTGGTGCCATAGTTACCGGTGAAGGCAAATATTGGAGCAAAGAAATATTACTGAAAAGAATGTTTTTCACTTCTTCCCAACTTGTTGGTATTTCATTTACAAAAAAATAAGGGAGCTGGGGAAATGAGCCTTCATAAGTAAATTTAGGATCATCTTCGGTTCCGGAGATATTGAGACCGGGAATTCTTCCTTTTAAGAATTCAAAGATCCTATTGTTATTAGAGTAAAAATTGTTGATGAAATCAATAGTTGTAGCATTGTTTTCGACAAAATCGTTGCTTACATATTTTTTGATGAGTTGCTGAGTGCTGGTAAGTTCATCTCCTTTTACTACAACCGGTTTTAGTGTAATCCCTTTCTGTCTTTGAAGAATTTGATTGATTTCATCTTTGTCATTAATAGCGTTACTATCAGTTATTTTGTATTGTAATAATGGCGCGTACGATACTGAGAGGAAATTATTTTCAGGGCTGGTAAAAAATTGCACTTTTATAGCTTTTGATTTTTTCTTTGCTCCCTCAAAAAAAATAGTTGACCGCCCTTTCACTGAATAGTTTTTTAGAATAAACCTCCCATTACTATCAGGTTCTGCATATCCGATAAATTTACTTGAATCTTCATTTTGTATTAAAATCCTTAATTTAAACATAGGTTTGTATTTGTCTATTTTATAGTCAATAATTTCTCCTGCAATGTAAGGCTCCCTCTCAATTGAATATTTTAAATGGCAGGGCTTCTGAGCCAAAATATTCTCCCATTTAAAATGCCGCCATCCATTGGTGAGCATCACAAGATCTAAAGCTTTTTGAGTTGTATCGTAATTGTTCAAAAAATAATATGCCGGATGGTAGATATAACCATTCAATTCCGGACTTAGTAAAAGAGCCGAAAAAATATTATCATTTGAGCTATCTTCGGCAACTTTATCGGCATCCGTTACTGCCACTGAAAACCTGGCACTATCTTTTGCTCCAATCCCATTTTCTATTTTTAAGTAAAATTCGTTTTTAGCTCTCGGCTTGAAGGAGAGGCTATCTTTCAGGAGGCTAATTTTAAGAAAATCGTTTTTGTTTAGAAACACAATTCGCTCTGCAAGCGGAATATTGTTAAGGTTAAATAAAGTGAGGCGCAGTATTCCGGTAGAAAATTGTGTTTTCTTAATAGAAAAGATATTCTTTTCTTCTTCAATTAGAATAGGATAAACCACATAACGCCCATCGCATTGATATGCGGTCAGCAACAAATTCTTTTGAAGTCCTGCCGAATCAGCCGGATGATAGAAGATAGCTATTTTTATTTCTGAATCATTTTGACCAATCACTTTTAATGTAAGGCCAAATGGAAAAGCTACCGGCAACTTCTTAGTGATCATTGTTCCGTCTGGAAAATTGATCTTCGCAAAATATTGATGTTGCTTGGCAGGCGTAAATGTGAATTCCCCCATTCCATCATGAAAGGTTTGCAGCCTGGCAATGCTATCCCCTTTCTCATCATATATTTCTCCCCTAATCTCTACCGGAAGCCCGATACTATCAATAGCTTTAAATGCCACTTTACAAGGGTTGCCCGCAATCAGGTCTCCTCCTTCGGGGAAAAAATCAACATAGGAATGATTTATATTGGCATGTTTTATTTTGTATTGAATACCCTGGTCTGTTATATTCTGAACATAGATGGCCTTATGGAATATAGAATGCTCATCAAAGTTCAGCATCCATTCTGTAAAGCACCTTAATTCATATACGCCGGTTTTCAAACTATCAGGTAATAGAATATTTCCGTGCGACATACCACCATCAATCGGGAGATTTGTCTGTGTTATCACATTTCCTTTCTGCAAACTGATTAGCTGTAAATAGACAATCTTACTTAAATCATTGGGTACTCCAAACGATATAGAATAGATGCTAAACCACAAAGTTTGCCCTGCTATATAATTGTATTTGTCTGTTTGGGCATATACTTTCTCTGGAGGGTAGGTTTTATAATACCATTCCAGTCCCGAATTTATTTTAGATTCCACCTGTGCGTTTGTCTTAAATGAGAAAAAGAAAAAAAGAAGATAGATAGGTATGAATTGATTGAATTTCATTTCAGATTTTTCCTTTAAACTATTAAAATATTCAATTTTCTCTTTTTATACCCAGTCATATAAAAATATTTATTTAAAAAAAGGCTGCCAATTTTTCTTTTAAAATTTGATATAGTTAAACCATTTTTTGAATATATTTTTTTCTAACTCTGTCATACTACTATTTATAATCAAACTAAATTCCATTTTATAGAACCAAAATATTATTTAAAAAACAACTTTTATTAATTTATTCAACAATCCCTGTTTTATTCTACCGAAAATAAGTTGTTCAAATTCTGGTAAACATGTTTTCAACTCTTTCATATCAAATGAAGTAGCAATTAGACCCAATAAACATTTTATTGTCATGGGCTTTTTTAATAATCCCAAAATCAGGAGGCTTAGATCATCAATGCAAGCAATTGAATATCCTTTTTGATCACATTCAGGAATTAATGCCACCTTGCATTCCATTGGACAGTATCCATCAAATTCATTTCTTATATAATTCTTATTGGTACCTGGTTTCTTGATTGTATTAAGTTTTCTTTCAATTACTTCGACAATGTTATCTGCTATTATTTTTTTTTCAAACGTAGTTTCTTTATCCGCAAAAATATACAGGTAATTTTGTACAACATTTAAATCTCGGCCATATAAATAATCTTTTGAAAGGGTCATAAATTTCCCCTGCACAAAAATTTCAATGGGTTTATTGAATTCGTAGTAGTTGTAAATATGCTCATCATTAACTTTTGCATCTATAATGAAATTTGAACTCTTATTTAATTTATCTATTTCTTTTGCATTGTCATATTTCTCCAACAAATCGTGAGAGAAATTTGACTTCAACTGTTTGTGTCGCTCAATTAGTTTTTTTTCTGTATTTGAGCTTGTATAATGATAGTAGTCTCTAAGCAACGGAACCTTATTTTTTTTAAATAGAGAAATAATACGGTAATAGTATTCTGGGTAATCCTCTCTTAATCTATCGGCTAGCTGATTACAAATTTGTTGAGATCTTTTATAAGTACCAATTAAATGAAGGTATTTTTTTAAATAAGGAGTATCTATAAAATCACCGAATCCCTTATATTGGTTATCTTTTATGATTTCAGAAAATAGAACTTTTACATTTTTATTCTCTTGTTTAGCAAGACAGTAAAAAAGATATTGCTCAAAAAAAACATTAAAATCAGAAACAGCTATTTTGCTAAAATAATAAATATTTTTATTGATGAATTTAAAAGATTCATAGGTATAGCGCCTAAAGAAATCAATGTCGCTACCCCCAAAAATTCCTGCATTGTATCCATAAATTTTTTGACCGGCTACCCTTTCTTTCAGTATTGCCTGGGGAAAATATTTTAGATTTCTTTCAATATCTAAAAAAATCTCTTCATAACATTTTGTAGCTACTTCCATGTTTTGGGTAATAAGAGAACTATTTAACAATAATTCCTTAAATGGTTCCCATATATAAACATCTCCATCTATGTGTAAAAATGGTTCCTCCTGTTTTGAATATGTATAAATTTTAGGTAAAGCCCATAAATGTGGGTGGTAAGAATTCAAGTAATCAAGATTGCATTCTACCTTATCATAAGGCAATCCTAATTCATCAATAAGCATGTGTGCAGAAACACAATCTGAATAGAGCACGACTCCATAGTACCTCTTTAACTGTAAGCAGCTTAGTGCCCAAGACATTAAATGATATTCAGGAGCAATCCATCCGGCTTTGAATTTTAAAAAATCTCTATGATTACATGACCAGCAAGATTGTATGATTTTCATAAGTATACAATAAAAGCACTTTCATTCTGAAAAGCATCTATATTATTAATGCTTTTCAAATTAAAATAGGGCATTTAAGATCAAAAATATTGGCATACCAGAAATTACAACTGTTGCTTTCGTTTCATCTGTGATAACAATAATCCTAAAATTCAATCTATCAGGAAACTGGCTTTACCAATATTTTTGAGACCTTAAATTAGATTTTTAGATTTAGTCATAAGATACATAATTAATTTTCAATACATCATCAATAACAATAACCATAATTTCCAGGCATTGATGGGTACCCTCCTTCAGGTACAAATGAATTACAACACATATTAGGATTTGTTGTAAATTCTCCATTTGATAAACAACCAGTTACAGTGCTGCCGCCTTTAATTTTTTTCATTTCATCTTTATCCAGCATCTTTTTGATGCCGAGAAATTTTTTCTTTTCCATTTGTAAATAATTTAATTTTAGAATTTTTGCCTACTCTAATATAGGTTTTCGGCTTCCCCTATTTTTTTTACCAAAAAATATTTTTATAAGATGTGTTTCAATTCATTTATACTATACAGGCAACTGCTTTCCATTAAAAAAAATGTAGACGTTCTGGTTATCTCAGCTTCCTTGCATCATGCTTTCATCTTTTCAATTTCCGCTCCCTGTTGTTTTACTTCGCCATTAAGGGGATACTTCGTTGCAAAAGCATCATAGTCTTTTCTGGGAGCCAAATACCAATCATCCAATGCCTGCTCTGTTTGTAACGGATCGTTCTTTTTATTAATTGCCAATAAATGCTTTGCCACAATCCCCCGCTTATCATTTGTATCATTGCTTGGGTAGTAAGGATTTTCAGGCAGGCTTTCTTTAAGTGTAGTTTTGGTTATCTGGATTTGTAACCGTTCAACATAGCAGGCCGCAACGTTCAAAAGATTTGTATGGTAACTCTCAGCCATAAAAAATAAATTTCCAGGTGATAATTAAAATACAAAATTACCAGCTAAAAGTTAACTATAATTATAGTCTGCAAATAATTTGAAAAAGCTTTTGCCGCCGGTTATTGGTTTCATTTCGTCATCACTCAATTCTTCACCTAAGTTAAAGTTTGACAAATTATCATTTGTGGTGTAGTAATAATACGGTTTAAGCATCGTCGTCCCGATACGGGAAGAGGCAATACTAATGCCACAGCGCATCGTTCCTTTAAGGAGACAATAATTATTATTTCCCCGGCGAAGTCGACTTTACTACACTGTAATACATCCTTTGCAGCAATCGCATATTTTTTGTGATTATCAAAACCTGTGCTCTTAATCCATTTTTAAATTGAATGTTCTTTTTTAAATTGGTGCTAAGCCCATTTTCAAGTCGAACTGTGGCGAGAAAACCACTATCGGAAGCTATCGGAGAAATATAATCCACTGTGCCTTTTACTATTCCTGTTTCCTGGTATGGATAGGCGTCAAACCTAAGCTGCGCCTTCATCCCGGTATCTACTTTGCCGGAATTGTTTTGTGGCAAAGTAATTTCAACATAGAATTTACTATCCGGCGGATTGATATATCCCAACAATTTTCCCGCTTCGATAAAATTATTTTGTTGCAATAGCAATGTAAAAAACACAGTACCATCTAAAGGCGCCTGCAGGATATATTTATGTATCCAGTCATCTACGTTGCTTTTTAATGTTTGCAATGCCTGTTCAAAAATTATTTTCTGTTGTATGATATCATGATCCAATTGTTCCAGTTCTTTCAGCT
Organism: Hanamia sp.; assembly: GCA_036509335.1. Lineage (GTDB taxonomy): Bacteria > Bacteroidota > Bacteroidia > Chitinophagales > Chitinophagaceae > Ginsengibacter. The sequence goes on along the minus strand of DATCFT010000067.1, from coordinate 3,154 downwards.
TATCTCTTTGCTGGCTCTGATTACTTAAAATATTTGAATTTAACTGAGGAATAGCCATTTCCTTATTCAAATACTTACTATTCTCTTCCCTGTATTCTTCTGCTGAAATAACTTTTTCATCTAAGAGGATTTTGTTCATTGCCAAAGATCTTTTTTCAGAATCTTCATCAAGGTTCGACAGACTTTTTTGATTTTCAATAGATATATTCATTTGCTGTAGCGTTCCCATGTCTTTTAACAGTAATTCCTTTTTATGCACGTAAAAACCGTTCGCGAAATAATCATTATACTGCTGCAACGCAGCGCTGAAGGTTTGGTAGGGCACCTGTAATTCTCCAAGATTTTGATAATTTACATTGAACAAACCGGCAATGTTTTCTGATTTCTCCTGAGTCAACAAAGAAAAACCGCTGTCTAATTTTACAGAAAGATCAAGTACCTCATTAGCATTGGCTGTACTTTCAATCCATCCGATCATTTGTCCTTTTTTTATCCGGTCGCCGTTCCTCACAAAAAGTTTTATCAACCTTCCTGTTTGTATAGAAACAATTTCTTTAGGCGCATTAGTAGCAGTAAGCGTTCCTGATGCTTCTATGATATCAGGATAACGGATAAACCAAGTGCCGCTAATTAATAAAAGTAATATAATAAGAAACAACATCAATGCCCATTTTTCTATAAAGCCTGGTTGACGGCTTATGATTTCCTGTGCTTCGTCAGAACGTTGATGAAACATTTTGACATCAAGATGTCCCGAAGCTTTTTCAGGTGTTTCATTCTGATCATTTTCTTTGTTTCCTTGCATAAATGCGGTTTTGACTTATACTTTTTTATTTCTTATTGGTGCTGTTTAAGAATCTTCGTTATTTATTTGTTTACTGTGCGAACTAACCTTAAACTAACATTCAACTCCCCAACTCCAACTGATTCTTCACCAGTTCATAATATTTAGCTTTCAACTTAGATAGTTCTTCATGTGTACCTTGTTCTACAATTTCTCCATTTTCAAGTACCACAATTTTATCTGCATTCTTTACCGTACTTAGGCGATGCGCTGCGATAATTACCGTTTTTCCATTGAAAAATTTATTTAGATTTTCTACTATTTCTTTTTCATTATTGGCATCTAATGAATTAGTAGCTTCATCAAAAAAAAGATATTCCGGGTTTTTATAAACAGATCGCGCTATGAGCAAGCGTTGCTTTTGTCCCTGGCTTAAACCCACGCCTTCTGCGCCTAATTTTGTAAAAAAGCCATTAGGGAGGCTTTCTATAAATGAAAGTATATTGGCTGTTTCACAACTACTCATTAACCGGCTGTAAATTATCTCATCCTGCCCCCACCGCTATATTCCTCGCAATAGAATCATTAAAAATATAACCATCCTGCATTACCGCGCCACACATTTCGCGCCACAGGTGATTATCTATATTCTCAAATTTTAACCCACCTCTTCGTTTGCTGTCATTGTTAACAGCGCCTATTCTTATTTCTCCCTCATACTGATGGTAAATTTTCAAAAGCACTTTCAGCAAAGTGGTTTTCCCGCTGCCACTTACTCCCACAATAGCAGTTACTTTTCCTTCAGGGATATACAAATTAATATCTCTAAGTACCGGTTCGTTCCCTGCGCCGGGATATGTAAAAGATACGTTTCTAAAGAGGATGCTTTTATCTTCAGGCAGTTGAGTTGTATAAACTTTATTGGGATCTTCTTCATCATCCAGTTGATGAATTTCGTTCAGCCTTTCCATACTTATTTTGGCATCCTGTGCGCTTTGTACAAATCCTACCCATTGATTTATTGGCCCGCTTAACTGGCCAATGATGTATTGCACAGCAAGCATGGCTCCCAGGGTAAGTTGCCCGTCTATTACTAATTTGGCTACTATAAAACTAATGGTCAGATCTTGTACCTGGTTGATCAGGGTAGCGCCAGCCTGCTGCCATTGATTGTAATTGAGATTTTTAAAGTTCAGTTTAAAAACCGAAGCCTGGATATTTTCCCAATCCCATCGTTTTTGTTTTTCGGCATTATTTAGCCTTATTTCCTGCATGCCTTGTATAAGCTGTAGAGTAGCATTATTTTCCTTTGCTGAAAGATAAAAGGTTTGGTAGTTAATCTTACGCCTGATCCTTAAGAAAAACTGTATCCATACAAAATAAATAATACTTCCAATCATAAACACAAAAAACAATTGGACATTATATATCATCAATACTATTGCATAGACAATAAAATTAAAAACAGAAAATAATGTGTTTAATGCCGAGCCGGTAAGAAAATTTTGTATTTGCCTCTGGTCGCCTATTCTTTGGAGGGTATCACCTGTGTGATGTACATCGAAATAAGAAAGAGGGAGTTTGGTAAGCTTGATCCAAAAATCAGAAAGTATCTGCAGGTTCAGAATATTTGAAATTCTGAGCAGCAGGCGGCTGCGTATAAAGTCAACAATTGTTTTACTGAAAGTAAGTGTAAGTTGCGCTATCAATACAATAACTACATATTGCAGATTTTGAGCGTCAATGCCTGTATCTACAATACTCTGGGTAAGGAAAGGAAAAATTAACTGAATGAGTGAAGTGATCAATAATGCAGCAAATACCTGGGTTATCTGCCATTTACTTTGTGCGAGGTATTGCAATACCAGTTTCCAGTTAAGCTTACGTTCTTTTTCTCCTTCCTCTTGGTAAAAAGCAGGCGTTGGTTCGAGCAGCAACGCAATTCCGGTAGCCCCCTCCGGCTCCCCCAAGAGGGGAGAGGAGGATATCCAGTGATCAGAAAACTCTTTTAATTTATAGTTTTCAATGCCACGTGCAGGATTGGCGATCTTAAACCTCACCCTCCGGCTCCCTCTCCCGGAGGAGAGGGAGAGAAGAACCACAAAATGGTTTTGGTCCCAATGCAATATGCAGGGAAGTTGTACTTCCTTTAATTGTTCATAAGTAATCTTTACGCCTCTTGACCTGAAACCAACCTTTTCTGCTGTTTCGCTGATACCTAATAATGAGACTCCTGCTTTGGAGAATCCTGCTTTTTGCCTGAGCGTATCAATTTTATAATGCCTTCCATAATGTTTGGCTACCATGCGCAGGCAGGTGGGGCCGCAGTCCATAGCATTTAGCTGTTTATAAAAATGGAAAGGCATAAGG
>DATCFT010000066.1:0-3817 GCA_036509335.1 Hanamia sp. | reverse complement strand
TCGCACCGTTAGGCTACTTTCTTTGCAGGCTTCAATATGAGATTGCATCAACTGCGCCTGCGTTATATTTTTGTGTTCCATAACGGCAAAGGTGCATCGCTATTTTTAGTAAGACAACAAGGGGTTAGTGGAGAGGATACTGACTATCAGCAGGAAGCGGTTGATTGTACCGATAAAAAAGAGATAGGAATCATATCTGCGCCGCCGGGTTCGGGCAAAACGCTGATTGGGCTTGCCATTGTGGCCAACAAAAAACAACCTGCTTTAATTATTGTACACCGCAAACAAATATTTGACCAATGGATAGAACGCATCCAATCTTTCCTGGGAATTGCAAAACCGTTTATTGGAAAAATCGAATCCGGTCAACAGAAAATTGGTACACATATTACCGTAGCAATGATACAAAGCCTTGCCACCGTTGATTCTTCAAATGAGTTATTCAATTCTTTCGGACTCATAATAATTGACGAATGCCATCATGTTCCTGCCAAAACATTCAGGCAGGTTATCAGGAATTTTTCGTCTTATTATTTGTATGGATTAACGGCAACACCTATCAGAAAAAACAATGATGAAAAACTTATTTTCATTCATATCGGAGAGGTTATTCATGAAGTAAAATTTTCTAAGGAAAATAATTCACCTTCCAAAAAAATATCAGTAATTATCAGGGAAACCGGTTTGTCGGTTCCTTTTAATTACACAACAGACAAGCCTGAAACGCTGTACCAAATAGTCATTCATGATTCTGCAAGAAATAAACTCATTGTTGATGATATTAAAAGAGAGGCAAACAATGGCAGAAAAGTTTTAGTACTTACAGAAAGAAAATCTCACATTGGCACCCTACATCAATACCTTAAAAATAGTTATGAAGTAATAACAATTTCAGGTGAAGATTCACAATCAGCACGCAACTCAAAACTGAAGCAAATTAATGAAGGCCATTTCCAGGTGTTGATTTCCACAGGACAGTTCCTTGGCGAAGGGTCAGACATAGACAAATTAGAATGTTTAATATTGGCATATCCATTTGCGTTTGAAGGCAAACTGATACAATATATCGGCAGAGTGCAGCGTGAAGAGATTACTCCCGTCATTTATGATTACAGGGATATCAATATTGATTATTTGGAAAAACAATTCCGCCAGCGAAACCGGTATTATAAAAAACTAATGAATGCGGGGCAGTTGCAAAAGTTTGATGAATTGGTTTTACTATTTAATGAAGATAAGGTTTATATAAATTCAGACGACTGCATTTTACCAATAAGTAGTTTGGATTTGCCAATGGAAATTGAAAAATTTAAAGAAGATATTGCCTGGAAAGTAAGGGTTTTAAGTTATGATGAAGAGAGCGCAGAACTAATAACAGAGATTATAGATTACCATGCACGGCAGGAAATTAATAGCCGTAAACAAACCTACCTGACCGTTAGGCAGGCTTCTTTTCAGTTTTTAATAATTGATAAAATTAAATTCCGGGCTATTGATACCGGTAATTTATTGCGCGCAGTAGCGCTTAAAAAAATTCCTTTCTTACAAGAACTATCAGAACCTAAAACTCATTACGAAATTACCAGGCCCGAAGAAAAAATTATCGAAAGTCCGATTGGAAAACCGATAGCAAACACAATTGCAAAGTCATTGTTTAAAAACGTAAAAGTTCCTTTTAATAAAATCCAGTTTTTAAATGGTTTCGTTTCCTTCACTTTATTTATTGAAGAGATTAGCAGTGAAATTACTTTTGAAATTGAGAACCCTGATATAAGGCCTGAATTTGAAGCGATAAAAAATTACTTTAGCAAAGTGCTGAAGAAAAAAACAATTGATACTTTAATTCAAATCCATTATTTAGAAAAACAAATTATTTCTAAGAAAGCACTTTCTGAAGACATTGATAAAATAAACAACAGCATTATTGATACTGTGCGTTTTGAATTTGTGAAAAGGAATATTCTTTCTTATAAAGGAAATGCTGAAGGCTCATCGGTTGTACACACTCTGGATAGTTTAACGGCAAAAGACAAGAACATTGCAGGCAAATTATTTAAGTCCGAACAGGATTTAATAGATGAAATACTTAGCATAAAAGATTCGAAGCACTATCACCAGCTTACCTGGCTTTCTTCGCAACATGTGTCTTCTGTTCTCAAAATCCGGTTTGTATTATCTCCTTTTTCTTTTTTATTTTTATTAGGCGGCGATAAAAAATATCACATCGTTTGGGAAACACTCAACAGTGAAGAAGCCACCTACATCTGGCATTTTGAAAAATCGATGGATGCCCTGCGAAAAGGATTAACAGAAATTGAAACTATTCTTACCAAAATAAAAACTACAGGCAAGCAGGATTACCTAAGCAATAAGCATGATAATTTCAGCCGGGTGATGCATGATTATAGTGATGTAAAAAGTGGCTTTACCGGATGGAAAGGAATGATGGAGGAAAGGTTGGTATAAATTAGGGGGCCTACAGATTTCATCCGTAGTTATTTTTGCTAAACCACTCCATGGTTGGCTTTGTAGGGTTAACTTTTCTATTTTTATTACCTCTGCTATTCTAAGGCAGCAAACTCAGTACAGCACTGCTTTTTTTAATGTTACTAAGGATAGCAGGGCAACTATTCGGAATTTCCGGACAGTTGAAAATCTAATGTCGAGTCTATTTGCCTTTTATTTTTTTGTTGATATTGAGGCCCAACGATTTGGCATTTTGTTTTGTAACTACTTTTTTACCGGTAGTATTTTCTAACTGCACCCGGGCAGCTTTTGCAACTTTTCCACCCTTTTGAGCTACAATTTTATGTTCGTTAAAAGTTACCGGTTTTTTATCTTTTGATATTTCGGTTGTAGATGCTTCTGCCAGCATATTCAATACCAACTCTAAATTGGTCATGTTATCTCTCAAATTCTCTCTTTTCAAGTCTTTAAATGCCTTATACTGTTTGGTATTAAAGCCACTCCACTCTTTTATAAGCTCATCCGTTAATATGGCAAATTCCTGTCCTTTTTTTACGCCTTTGCTTTCCCATTCATCTGTAAGCTCTTTCCGTATTTCAATACTTTTTAAGCGTTGATTAATCCATTCTTTGCTATATCCTTTTTTTAAATAGGTTTCCATCAATCTGTCAATACCTATTTCGGGGTCTTCTATTTCATCAATGCGTTCACGAGCTACTTTGGCTATCCATACTTTAAATGGCTCGGCTCTGAGCGATGGTATAGATTGAACCAAACGAAATATTTGTTCAGTATCGGCTACATCTGTTTTATAATATTTTCCATCAGCCGATTGCATTTTCAGTTGGTTACAGCTTGTAACCAACTCACTTCCTTCCTTTGCCAACCTGTGTTTTAGCACTTTCCAATAATTATTAGGGTTTGGGCTATCGGTTAAAATACCTATCACATCCACAATTGAAAAATACCATTTTTCCAATTCTTCGTCCCAATGAGTGCGTACCTGCTTTTGTTCAAATAGTTTTACTGAATTTTCTTTCATTGTTTAAAATTTAGAAATATCTCTTGGTATTTTTTTGAAAATGATGCGATGGCTCAATCTTTTTTTGACTTTATAAAAACTGAAAGTATCAATCCCAAACTTACCATTACATCTATAACATTCCAAATAGTTCTGCCCAATGCCGCTTTTATAAAAGGTTGGAAATATCAATGATAAAAATTATTACCGCCTGATGAAATTATTGTCAGATACAAATATTTCCTAACGGTTAGCAGAAAAATCAAAATCTCATTTATAGATTTACAATTCAACCTTCAGTAATTTTTTACCCAGGGAATGTAGCGACCT
>DATCFT010000065.1:0-63773 GCA_036509335.1 Hanamia sp. | reverse complement strand
AACTCTTATAAGAATTTGGCTAAAGCCTGTCAATTCTCATAAATATTGCCCACATGCTAAAGCAAGTGGCAATTCATTTGAAAATCATATCCTTCTAAATTTAATTCCATAAAAGATTTGCTCTTAATCTACCTAATCCTAAAAATTGAATTTCTGATATGATTATGATGCCCTGAGTTACACTTGTCCCGTTTTATTCGGGAAACTCAGAACAGCAGCCATTTCTATTTTTGATACTCTAAATCTAAGGATAGCAGGTGGACTGTCCACTGACGAATTTCAATCGGACTTTGTGCGACACTTCAACGGCAGTTCTTCTGTCAACTTTTGCGGTTGGAGAGTACTTCGCTGACTTTTAGAAAAAATATCACAACAGACAACCGTTCAGACTTTCTGACGGCTATTTCCCGACAATTTTCTTTCGGTGTACAATTCCCCAATTTGTAAGATTGCTGATTATCGTTTGTAGCGTATTGTTGTAAATTCCGGTAAGTTCATATTGAACCGTTATGGGTTGTGTATCTAAAACAGTTCGTTTGACCAACCGGGTTATTTTTTTGAGCATTTTTTAATTCTTCTTTGTTATTCTTATTTTAGAAAAATAGAAAATAGTAAATCCATAAACCTATAGTTGCTCTAATTGTAATCAATCTCTTCGGGTATTGGAGCTACTTCATATTTTAAATTCCATTCTTTTATGGTTTCTAAAATCGGCAAAAAAGCTAAGCCTTTTTCAGACAACTTATATTCTACCCTTGGTGGTATTTCCTTATAGGCAAATCTTTCCAATAGTCCATCTTCTTCCAACTCTTTTAGCTGTTCGGTTAGTACTTTCCTTGAAATGTGTGGTACTATAGCATCTAACTGACCAAAACGAATGGCACGGGTGCCAATAACGTTTATAATTATCGGCTTCCATTTATTACCAATGGTGCCAATAGCCCTGGTAAACGGGCAATTTGAATTGCAAAAATTGTCGTCTCTCATATTTTTAAAAAATTTGTAGTTACCTAATAGTAACTAGATTATACCATAATAGTTACCATAATAAACTATCAATGGTAACTTTGTGAAACAAAAGTACTAAAAATAATTTCAAGAATTAAAAATTTAAAAAATGAAAATCGGAATTATCGGTGCCGGATCTATCGGCACAACAATCGCAAAACACCTAACCGAAGCAGGTTACGAAGTAGTTATCAGCAACAGCCGTGGTGCTGATACGCTTAAAGAAAAAATTAAACAAATCGGTGGCAACATTATCGCCGGTTCGGTGCAGGAAGCAGCCGAAGCCGATGTGGTATTTCTTGCTGTGCGATGGGAACACGTACAGGAGGTACTATCTACCATTTCATTAGAAGGCAAAATTGTGATAGACGTGACCAATTCTAATCTACCCGAATTTGTATTGGCAGAATCAGGCTCAAAAACATCCAGCGAAGTAGTAAGCCAATGGGCAAAAGGCGCAAAAGTGGTTAAAGCTTTTAATACTTTATATGCACAAGTATTAGCAGAAAATCCACAGGTTGATGGTGGAAACAGAGTGATTTTCTATTCAGGAAATGATGACGATGCAAAAGATGTTGTGTCAGGCATCCTTAATCGCATCGGATTTGCCGGCATTGATTTGGGTAGCCTGCATGAAGGCGGAAAATTGCAACGATTCCCTGGTGGACCATTACCAACATTAAATCTTATCAAACTAAAATAATAATTTCAAAAATTAAAATAATGAGTAAACTAAAAAGCAAAGTAGCAGTTATTACAGGTGGTAATAGCGGCATTGGGTTTGGCATTGCCCGGGAATTTAAAAATGAAGGCGCTGTAGGAGCTATTGTCGGCAGAAATCAGGAAACTTTAGATAGTTCTGTGGCTCAACTTGGCGATAATTTTATAGCCATAAATGCCGATGTAACCAACCTTGCCGATCTGGAAAGAGTGTTTAAAGAAACATCTGAAAAATTTGGTAAAATAGACATGATTGTAGCCAATGCAGGTGGTGCAGTTACAGGAGCAGTATTTGGTTCTGTGGCAGATATTGGCGAAGCCGTCTATGACAAGACAATGGATTTAAACCTGAAAAGTGTTTACTTCACTGTTCATAAAGGATTGCCCTATATGAATGATGGTGGTTCTATTATTCTTATCGGGTCAAATGCAGGGCATCGGGCATATCCTTCTTTTACTCTTTATGGTGCTGCAAAAGCGGCTGTAATCCATTTTGCAAAAGGATTTTCAAACGACCTTTTGGATAGAAAGATAAGAGCAAATGTAATATCACCAGGCACAACAGATACACCTGTATTTGACAAGTTTGTTCCTGCCGAACAACTTGAAGCTGTAAAAAAATACTGGTCAGATGTAATGCCGATAGGCAGAATTGGGCAACCATCTGACATTGGTAAAACAGCGGTTTTCCTGGCTTCTGATGACTCATCTTTTATGCTTGGTGCTGAACTCCTTGTTGATGGTGGTCTAACCTATTTATCGCCTGCTAATTAATTGACCCCACGTTGGGACAAGTTTTTAACTCGTGCCATTAAATAATTAAAATAATTTTTGCCTTAGTTGGAGTTCACTGTAAACACAACCTTTCGCAGGGTTGGGGATAGCGGTCGGTTCCGAAGGTCAGACCGCGGGTTAATTTGAGGGCCATCTGGCCTCACGACCAAAGGCAAAATAGATTTTAGTTTACGTTTATGCTTTACTGTTATCGAAGAGTAAATTTAAATTATAAAATACAAATATTGCTTTTCCGATAGCCATCGGAATGTTGCTTTACTGTAATACCCGGCTTCTGTGGGCAACTCAACAATTGTTTTTACTTTCATACTACTTCAATGGGAAAAATGAACTTTTTAATTGGTGGAGGCCGTTGGTCAGGAGACCAGACCGGCGGCGACTCAATCTGCTAATTGAAAGTTTGAAAAGAAAGGAAGAACGGCATTGTATATAAAAATAACACTTACGGGCAAACGAAAAAAATTGGATGTGGTTCGTGGAACACAAATCATGGCGGAGGCACGAACCATTCCAGCGTGCAAGTGCCATCGGCACGACCGATTTTGTAACATGGGAATTTATTCCCTTGTATCAACCTCCCGGGGATGTTGGCAGACAACGTAACACTTACGGGCAAACGAAATAAGATTAATGTGGTTCGTGACAAACCACGGCGGAATGTGGTTCGTGACAAACCACGGCGGACACAGTTATTTACCAATTATTAATTCAATCAATCCTTACTCGTTCAATCAGGTATAAATTACAGTAAAGCGACAAATTTTAATGATTTGTATTTTGATGAGATTAAAAAGCAGCGGACGTTTGCGCTAAGGATTAAACTTCAACCCTGCGCCAAATGGAGGCTTCCGTCCAATAGAATTACCAAAAATGGAATTATGAACAAAAAGTTGAACAAAGAAATTTCATCCCTGACTGCCAATGATAGCAGTACAAAAGTTGATGAAATGTACAGCGTACCCAGTTATTGCCAAACTCCCGTTGTGCGTTCGTGCTATTTTTCAGTCGAGCCATATCTTAATGGAATTTCCCAAATGAGTTCAATAGATATTTGATACTGATAATCCGTTGTAAATTTTTTTTCGCTGCTAAAAAAATAAGGCTGATAGAGTATTCCAAGCCGAAAGGATTCTCCAAAACGATATGAAGAGTTTAAACTCACTCCAAATGCCGAATTACTTCTTGATTTAGGAATAAAAGTTGAGTCAGAGTTATTTGTAATTTGCCAGTATAGTTTCGAATAACTTAATCCGTAACCAAGTGTAAATCGTCCGACATAAAAGTTATTTCTTAAATTCAAATAAAGTCCTGATGATGTTTGATTTTCTCCATAAATGTCAACTGCTGCCGGAACCGGAACAAGAAAATTAGTTGCAGCACCTGCATTAAAGGATAAGAAACGATTGTCCTTATAATAATAATCAAGTCCGGTCTCAATACCCCAGAAGCCTGCTAAATTTGTATTCCTTCCTGTTGTTTTAATATTAAAGGAGTTTAAATAAGGTAAAGTAATATTCCAATTTATCGTTCCTTTTAATGTTGGTGCAAAGCGATTTTCATAAACTTTTGCGTCTTTTATATTTAAATATGTCCTTTTGGGATAGGCAAACCGTTTGGGATTCTTCAGGTCAACTAACATCCCCACTCCATAATTAAAATCTATGTTTGCCCAAAATGCAACAGAATTATGTGATTTTAATAAAATTGTGCTGTCTTTCCCGTCAATTTTTAAATTTACTTTAAGTGGATTTCTACTTCGTACTATATAAAAAAATTCATTGTAGTCTAATACTCTTATAGAACTGTCAACGGGTACAACTTCAATTCTTTTGTCAGTATTAATTGCAACTTTTTGGACAATATTATTAAATATAGATGCACAAGATGAAAGTAAAAGTCCAAAAATGAGTAACGTAAATATTTTGTTCAATTTTCAGAGTTTTATTTGTTGGATAGCATCTGGCAGTATTCTGATTAACACTTTTAAGTACTTTATTTTCAATGTCGCATTTTTCACAAACGGTAGTTTGAGAAGTAATTTGCGGTTTCCGAAAAAATGGATCTGCATGCAACGTTTTCGGATTTGTGCACGCGAGATTTTAGAATCCTTTTTGCCGGAACCGTTTTCAAATTTATAATTAAAAGTTCATTGTTTTTCTATCGTTCATTACAGTTTTTTCAGCCGGTACTAAAGATGAAATATATTCTACTGCTCATTATTTGCACGTCATCTATGCTTGCATAAATACGAATGTTGTACCAGTTACTTTTTTGGACGTTCATAAGTTTTTCCGGTTGCTAAAAGGATAACACCATCAATAGTTTTGAATTTGGTTCTTATATAGGAATTCATATCATAATTTAATCGTCGCTTGACCGAAAAATGAAGATGCGGGCTCAGTACTTGTCCGGTAGCACCACTTAAGCCTATTTGCTGGCCTGTTGACACACGTCCACTTTTAACCAATACACCAAAATGGCGCAAGCATTGTCGCTTAGCCATGTGCGTTAGCCAGGCTTGTGCCTGAGTTAGCCGCGTGGGCTTATCGTCAAACAACCTAATGCCAACGCTCAATCGAAAACACCAATACCCTCCAAACCAGCCCTGGATTGTGTGTGAGCCTATCTTCCACACAGAGCGATACCATTAATGCCTAAGTGAAAGTGGTATCGTTTATGTATCTTTATTAATCAACAACGGGAAGAACGCAATTCCTCCAACACTTAAAAATACTTCCTCCAACCGTGGTTCGTGTCCGAATCACTTCAATAATTCCGTTTCATGAAGGACACCGACCGGGGAAAGATTATCAAAATAAAAATCCTTCTTATTTATTGGTTTACTGCCAGGCTACGATGAAAAGATTGCCGCGTCGCCAATAGCATTTCATTAAACGAATAGCATCCCTTCGACAGGGTCCCTTTGTTTGTTTACTACCACCACCACTTCAGTAATTCCGTTTCGTGATAGTACGAACCGGGGAAGGCCAAAATAAAAATCCTTCTTATTTGTTTGTTTACTACCAGGTAATGATGAAAAGATTGCCGGGTCGCCAATTAAAGCTGACTTAAACGATGAAAATCATTCACGGCTTCTCGCAATGACGTAAACCTGGAGATTGCGGCCGGTTACTTAAGGCAGCTTTTTACTGTACAGCGAATTGGCCCCGGTTATATAAAGTGTTTTGTTATCGCTGCTTATTACAATGGAAGTGGGCCTTTCAGGTGTTTTAATTTCTTTCTGCAATTTGCCGGATGTATTATACATATACACTTGCCCGTCTGCAATATAAACATTGCCATTGCTGTCTTCGGCAGTTCCAAATTCACCTTTCTCAGCAAAATATTTAAGGTTGCTTACATAACCCTGCGCATCTACATCAAGCTTTACGGTTCTCTTATCATATTCATCGGTAACATAGGCCGGCTTGCCGGGAAACGCTTCTGCCAAACAGGTGGCCCTTGCAAGGTCGTACACTTTTGGAATAATGGTAACTCCATCCGGAGCTATAAAACATGCTAAGGGGCGACTGACAGTGATAGAATTGAAGTCATGATAATCGCGCCAGCGATGGCCGGGATATAATGCTTTATACACGTGTGGAATGCTACCCATTTTTACCGTATCCATCAAATGAATCGTTTCATCAGGATTGGAAGGATCAACAGAATAAACCCATGTGGCAAAACCTGAATTGCCCCAGCCGCTGAACGATGTTCCCGCGGCATCCGGTGGATTGGTGAATACTTCTTGTTTGCCGTTTACCAAATGCCCTTTCTTCGGAACATATTTAAATACAACTAAAAGGTTATCGTTCTTATCACAAGCCAGTGAGAGTGGCTCCCAATGATAATCTGCCAGCAAAGTCGTTTGCCGTGTAGCAGCATCCCATTTATAAATTCTCCTCATTCTTGAATCGCAGAAATACACATTGTTTTTGCTGTCGCGGCAGATGCCTTCTGCAAATTCAAAACCCGTGGAGAGCTGGTTCACTGCATCATTATTAAAAACAGGAACTGTAGTTGCCTTGTCAATATAAAGCCGGTTAAATTCCCATGGGCGAACAGTTGTATTTGAGTTTACATCGTACAAGGGATTGCTGGTGGTGTATTTGATCTGGCTGTAATTATGAACATTTAAAAATTCAATGTTGGAGGAACCCCAGTTGCGAATGGAATAAGGGTAGGGCACATTTACTCTTATTACCCTAAACATGTACAAATTTGCAAACACCATGTTGTTGCAATCTTCTAATTCCATTGGCTGGCATTGAGAACTTTCGCGGCTTTCTTCTTCTAACTGCAATGCATATACTTTCCAGTTTGCTACATTGTTGAATCGTATTTCATTGTGCACATGATGTTCAACCGACATGGCATAAATATGGCCCGGGGTTGACGTGTTTGAAATGTAAGTGCCGCTGCTTGCCCACGTGTTTGCAGTCCAGATATCTTTAAAAGTTCCGCCACCACCATCAGTGATCCATAAGCTCCAGTATTGTGTATCCCATGACGGGTCAAAACCATTTACCAGGTTATCGCCATAAATATCTTTTTGTTCACTTTTACGCTTCCATATCCATTGCATGGTGCCGTGGCCGCCAATAAATTTCACATCATTCATATAAGAATGTTCGCCCGCCATCCATTTGCAGGCAACAGCCCGCGGATTATCAGCGCCGGTTGACAATCCAATACCAGTAACAATATTATTGCCGCCTTTTGATGTTTCCAGCAAAGCTTTGGGTCCGCCAAAGCCACCAAAAGCAGGTGTGTTTTCTGCCAAAATAAATTGAGTGGCTATGGGGCTTAATCCAATTAAAACTGTATTTGGTTTTAGTTTGATGGTTTCGCTGACACGATACCATCCCTGGGGAACATAGATGGTTGGATATTGATCAATAGCATCCTGTATCGCTTTTGTATCATCAGTTGTTCCGTCACCGGTTGCACCAAGTGATTTTAAGTTCACCCATGTATCAATGTCCGGTAAGGCGGGAATGTCTTTTTGTACAGGTTCTGGCAACACTTTGAGTTCGTCAATATCTGCAATGGTTTTAATAACAGGATCAGCGTTTAAACTATCCATTTGCAAGCCATGCATAAACTCTTTTACTTTATATATTTTTCCTTTTCCTTCCACTTTATCATTGTTGCCGCGATAACTTACCAGCACCGGAACATTGCTGCAGTCAATATTTTTCAGGCTGATTTGATTGCCTGCATTATCACCAAGGCTTATCAAAATGGCTTGTTCTTTCACCTCTTCAAACCGGCAATCTTCCATGAATAATTTTTCAGTATAATTGGGATTGATGTCAATCACGGTAGGTACATTCTTTACCCGCATTCTAACAATCGTTAAACCTGCTTCCTGTGTGCGGATAGCCGCTTTGCGCTGGCCTTCGAAATACGTATCGGTCATCATAAACTGCCAACCGGGCGATGGTTTGGTTGTGTAGATACCATAGTCGCCTCCAAAGAAGCGCACATCGCTCATTTCATTTCCCACATCAAACATGCCTGCCAGGCCATTGCCGGTATGTATATCTACATGCTCAATAAAACTGTGCTGCGCATAATGCGTTCTTAAAGCAACAGCAAAAGGATTACCATCTTCAATCTGTAAATCAACATTACTCATGGCACTGTAAAAAGTACCGGCCCCTGCATCTCTTACAGGCTGGCCAGGTTTGGGAACACTATGGATAAACCAGAACATATATTTCGCTTTGCCTTTATCCGTACTGTCAGCCTGTTGAAAGCCGGGAGCATTTTTCTCTAACACAATCAACGGGCGGTTGGCTCCATAACCAATAATGCGGATTGCCTGCGGAACATAAATGGTTTTACTGATAAGGTATTTCCCTTCGGACAAAAAAAGAACACCGAAGTTGTGCGTGGTTTTCAAATCATATAAAGCTTTCTGCAACGCATCAGAAACATCCATCTTACCATCTGCTTTGATGTTGAAATTTCCAGGCGTAAAATATACAGCGTCTGAATCTTTTAATTGTTTTGTGTAAAAGGATTTGCTTTTTACGTCAGATGAAGTGTTGTGTTTTTGAGCGATGCCGGAAGTGTGGGCAAGGAAGAGAAAGAAAAATACGGCTACAATAATTTTCATAATAGCTTATGTTGTTATCAACAAACTTACGGTAAGTTGTGCAGACCTTCCAGGTTTTTAAAAACCTGGAAGGTCTTCTGTCACACCATTCAAATTTTCTTCCATTTCACTGCAGTTGGTGTTACGCGCGGTTTTGTCCGAAGGACATCTTTGAGGAAGCTACTGCCTCACCAACGGCCGAACTTAAGAGAGTCAAAAATAGGCTTTGTTCAATTCGTTTTGTTGGTGAAGCAGCCGCACTTATCCCTCGCTCAACACCCAACAAAGGCCTCTCCTTTTTTGGAACACCAACAAGGGAAGTAACTAAAGGCAATAAGGGGATTTGTACAAACATGGGAAGTTTTGAGGAAGGAATGTACCAGTTTATAATAAATGTTGCTTCAAAAATATAAGACATAGAAATTATTAAATAGCTGAAAAATCATGCTAAAAAATTTAACCGGTAAATCAAATCAATTACAAGCAAGAATTAAGAATATAGCTATAAAAATCAATAAACGGATGTATTGAACCCTCTCGTGGTTTCACGGAAATAATAGGTAAAAATTTCTTCAATTGAATTTCATTTTTTGAATTCTGGCATGCTAATTAGTAGTTATAATTTTAATCAAAAAAATAAACAATATGAAAAAGATCCTATTTTTAACGCTGATTTGCGGGTCAATGTTATCCGTCTCAGCTCAAGTGCCGGTGGTTCCTGTAGCTCCTGAAGTTACTACGGCGCCAACTACTACAATCACGCACAAGTATTATTATTATCCAACATCAAATATGTATTATGATGAATCAACAGGAGATTATTGGCAACATGATAATACCTCTGGCCAATGGACGCAGACACACACGTTGCCTGCTACCGTTACCGTAGAAAAGACCCCAAAGTATCCAATCACTTACACCGGCACCGACAATCAGCCATGGAAAGATAATGCTTCCGATATAAGAAAATATAAAGTAAGGAAGAATGGTACTGTGAAGATTAAGAGACAATAGTGGAAATTAAAAGAGATAAAGGCTCCCTTTATAGTCTTCAATAAAAGCGGTTATAAAGGGTAGCTTTTTTTAAAAGAAACAAATATTTAAAAGATTAATAACAGTAAACCAACCTACCTACGGCAGACAAGCAAATAAATAACAGAGATTTCTATTTTTCTTTATGTTTAAAATTAGGTATGCATACATTTACGCCTAATAAAAATTCCTACTACCTTTTTAATACATGAAACTTTTTCCTGAATCTGCTTCGCATCAATTAGAATTTGATAAAATTAAAATGTCGTTAGCTGCTCATTGCCGCTCAGAATATGCGCGCATCAAAACCGATGAATTACGCATTTCATACCCACAAAAAATTTATTGAACCACAGTCCTGCAAACGCAAAATCTTTCCAAAGAACAAAAATTATTAAGCATAGGATCTTCAGTGCTTTCGGGAGAACAATTTTTACAAATAAAAAAAATGGCAAATGCCATTCAACAAATATTCCGGCGGTTTACTCCTGATAGAAAAGTAGCTTAACCATCGCTCGCCATAATAATTGATGAAACCTATTTTGAAAAAACAATTTCAATTTTTCCACCGCAGTTGGTGTTGCGCGTGGTTTTGTCCGAAGGACCTCTTTGAGGAAGCGATGGCCTCACCAACGGTCGAACTTAAGGGAATTTAAAGATAGGGCTTCGTTCAATTCGTTTTGTTGGAAAGAATATTGCCATAATTCTACAACGGCTCAGAGAGATTGAATTCAGTTATTTTGACGAATTTAAAAAATACTTTACCCGATCCATAAAAGTAGGCGAATGTAGATGATCCAACAACTTTGACCAATCATTTTCAGCTTCTATTTTTCTTTCAAAATCAGATTTATCTTTTCTCATTATTTCCCTTATTCTTTCTTCTTCGCCATTGTCAAGCCAGAAGCCGTGCATGTTTGGGCAAGCATCAAGCTGAAGATCAGAATACCTGTATTCAAACTTTACCATCTGGCTTCCGCATTCAGGGCATTTAAGAGTACCTGGCTTTTGATTGAATTCTAATGTTCCCTTCAATTTTTCATCGCTCCATACGGTATCTTCAACTTCTTGCAATTCCGGATAGGTTAACCAAATGCCAAAACATTTATCGCAACGTTTGACGATTATATTTCCTTGTTTTTCATCATTTAATTCACCATCACAATTAGGACATTTCATGTTTTTATTTTATTAAATTAATTGCAAGATATTTCCTTTTGATATTTAATCAGGAAGTTTTCAAAAAAAAAAAATGATGTCAGTATAAAATTAAAAGCTTAAGTGGTTTCTGTTTGAAACTTTCTGTTTTAGTCACGGCACTTATATTTCCTCACTTAGCCCCACTTAGCGCGTCCCGCTTGTGATACAATAAAGGAAGTTTAAGAGTTTCTCAATGTCTGAACTGTGATTTTTGGGATTTAGATGATTAGAATGATTTTGTATCACAACAATCAAAATAATCAAATAAATCATCGTTCAGACAAAATACCACTGTTTCACCATTTTTGTTTCCATAAATTTGCCGACTAATAAAATTCTTAATTCTTAATTCTTAATTCTTTAATTTCTAAATGAAACTCTGGCAAAAAAATACGGAATCATTAAAAGAAGTGGAAACATTTACTGTAGGAAAAGATCGTGAGCTTGATTTGTTTCTCGCGCCCTTTGATGTGCTTGGATCTTTGGCTCACATAAAAATGCTCAAAAAAGTTGGTTTACTGTCAAATGATGAATTAAATGAATTGCAAAAAGCATTAAAAGATATTTATAAAGAAATTGAAAATGGAATTTTTTTGCTCGAAGAAGGTGTGGAAGATATTCATTCTCAAATAGAATTTATTCTTACAAAAAAACTGGGCGATGCAGGAAAAAAAATTCATTCGGCGCGCTCCAGGAACGACCAGGTAATACTTGATCTTAAACTTTTTTTAAGGAATGAAATTGAAGAGATCGTACATGGGGTAAAAGATTTTTTTGATCTTTTGCAAAAACAAAGTGAAAAATATAAAGACTACCTTTTACCCGGCTACACTCACTTTCAGCTTGCCATGCCGAGTTCATTTGGATTATGGTTTGGCGCTTATGCAGAAAGCCTGGTGGATGATTTAATTACCCTTCATGGTGCCTGGGAAATTACCAATAAAAATCCTTTAGGCTCAGCAGCAGGATTTGGTTCTTCATTTCCTGTCAATAGAAAAATGACCACCGAATTGCTGGGGTTTGAAGATTTGAATTACAATGTGGTATATGCGCAAATGAGCCGCGGAAAAACAGAAAGAATTTTATCGCAGGCGCTTGCCAATATTGCGGCTACGCTTGCCCGTATGAGTATGGATGCATGCATTTATCTCAATCAGAATTTTGGCTTTATTTCTTTTCCTGATGAACTTACGACAGGGAGCAGCATTATGCCACACAAAAAAAATCCGGATGTTTTTGAACTGATACGTGGTCATTGTAACCGCATTCAGGCGCTGCCAAACGAAATTGCGATGATGTCAGTAAATCTTCCTTCAGGCTATCACCGCGATTTTCAATTATTAAAAGAGCATCTTTTTCCTGCAATAAAAAATATAAAAGATTGCCTTAGCATGGCAACATTAATGTTTGAAAATATTGACATCAAAAAAAATATTCTCAATGATGAAAAATATAAATATTTATTTACGGTTGAAGAAATGAATAAACTCGTTTTGCAGGGAATGCCATTGAGAGACGCTTACAAAAAAATAGGCGCAGACGTAGAAAACAAAACTTTCAAAACAGATATGGAACTGAAACATACCCACGAAGGATCTATTGGTAATCTTCAAAATGAACAAATTAAAATAATGATGGAAAAAATTCTTAACAGGTTTAATTTTAAAAGTGTGAATGATGCTTTACAAAAATTATTACAGTAAATTGCCAACATCCCTTTGGTATTAGAGAATTATTTCATAACTCAATATTTTAAAGAAGAAACAAATGGCAGAATCTATAAAAAAAAGAATTGCAATTTTTGGCTCAACGGGTTCTATTGGTAAACAGACGCTTGAGGTGATAGATGCTCATCCTGATTTGTTTGAGGTTGAAATTTTAACTGCACAAACAAACGACAAGTTACTGATAGAGCAGGCTCTAAAATATAAACCTAATGCAGTAGTAATAGTAGATGAAAGAAAATATGAAGCTGTAAAAAATGCACTTGTTCCGAAAGATATAAAAGTTTTTACAGGCGAAAGCGCATTGGAGGAAGTAGCAGACTTTGATACTTACGATATGATGCTTGCAGCTATTGTGGGATTTGCAGGATTGAAACCCACTTTAAGAGCAGTAGAAAACGGAAAAGCCATAGCCCTGGCTAATAAAGAAACCCTGGTAGTAGCCGGTGATATTGTGATGCAATTAGCAGTAGAAAAACGAGTTCCTATTATTCCGGTTGATAGCGAGCATTCTGCTATTTTTCAATGCCTGGTAGGTGAAACAAGGAACAAAATTGAAAAGGTCATTCTGACAGCAAGCGGTGGGCCATTTCTCGGTAAAAAGCCTAATTTTTTAGTGAATGTAAAAAGAGATCATGCGCTTCAACATCCTAACTGGAACATGGGTGCAAAAATTACCATTGACTCCGCAACCCTTATGAATAAAGGGCTTGAGATGATTGAAGCCAAATGGCTTTTTAATCTTTTGCCGAAACAAATAGAAGTGATCATACATCCGCAAAGTATTGTACATAGTATGGTACAATTTGAAGATGGCAGCATTAAAGCGCAAATGGGATTGCCCGACATGAAACTTCCTATTCAATATGCCCTTACTTTTCCGCAAAGGATTGCTACCAAACTTCCTCGTGCAAATTTCAAAAAGATCCCTGTCCTGGCTTTTGAAGAACCTGACATTAAAACATTCCGCAATCTAAGCCTGGCAATGAGCGCTTTGGAAAAAGGAGGAAATCTGCCATGCATTTTAAATGCAGCAAATGAAATAGCAGTTTGGGCTTTTTTAAATAACCGCATTGGCTTTTTGGATATCACAGCTGTGGTGGAAAAAGCATTGCAAAAAATAAATTATATAGAAAAGCCAAATCTTACAGATTATTTTGAAAGCGACGGCGAGGCGCGTAATTTCGCGGCTTCTTTAATAAAAATGTAGCATTCACAAGACATTAGACAAAAACTAAAAAATAAACATCGTGCATCTAATATGTACATCTAACATTCTATGACAATTTTAGCAATCAATTGGCCGGCGGTAGGTTTGCAGGCGGGCTATCTTCTATTCTCTCTTTCCATTTTAGTTATCATTCATGAATTTGGCCATTTTATTACAGCAAAATTGTTCAAATGCCGTGTTGAAAAATTCTATCTTTTCTTCGATCCCTGGTTTTCTATATTTAAAAAGAAAGTGGGCGAAACAGAATATGGAGTAGGATGGCTTCCATTGGGAGGCTATGTAAAAATTGCAGGGATGATAGATGAAAGCATGGACAAGGAACAACTGAAGCAACCACCACAACCCTGGGAATTCAGGAGCAAGCCCGCATGGCAGCGTCTTATCATCATGTTGGCGGGTGTTACAATGAATGTATTGCTCGCATTTTTTATTTATGCGATGATCCTATATAAATGGGGCGAAACAAAATTACCTATTCAAAATGTCAAAAATGGAATATGGGTTACCGATAGTTTGATGAGTAAAATTGGTTTAGAAAACGGAGACAAAATAGAGGCCATTAACGGGGATACCATTAAATATTTTGATGATATCCCAATGAAAATCATATTGGGTAAACAGATAACTGTTGAGAGGGATGGCAAGCAGGAAACCATTCATATTCCGGTTAATTTGATAGAGCAATTAGTAGAGAAAAAAGGGAAACGCACTTTTCTCATTATGCCTCGGACTCCATTAATTGTTGGTTCTTTTGAAGCTAACGAAAATACTCCTGCAAAAACAGCCGGCCTTAAGGAATTTGATAAAATTGTAAAAGTTGATTCTACTCCGGTAACATATAACGATCAACTCACCAGTTATTTAGAAAATAAAAAAGGTGATACAGTTACACTTTCAGTTATAAGAAATCAGCAACCCCTGCAATTAAAAGTTCCGGTGGATAAAGATGGGAAAATCGGGATTTATAGTTTAACCGGAACACAATACGACAGCCTCGGAATATTTAAACTAGAAACTAAAAAGTATGGATTTCTTGCTTCATTTCCTGCCGGTGTTATGATGACAGGTGATCAACTGAATTCATATATTCAGCAATTTAAAATGATCTTAAATCCTGAAACCGGCGCTTACAAAGGACTTGGCGGTTTTAAAACGATGGCATCTATTTTCCCGAGTACAGGATGGGATTGGGAAGCCTTTTGGAAAATAACCGCGTTCTTTTCTATCATACTTGCTTTTATGAACCTATTACCTATCCCCGCGCTTGACGGAGGCCATGTAGTATTCACTCTTGTAGAAATGATCACGGGAAGAAAACCTAGCGATAAGTTTTTAGAATATGCACAAATTGCCGGGATGATAATTTTATTTGCACTATTGATTTATGCCAACGGAAATGATTGGTTTGGCTGGGGAAGAGGGCATTAGCTAATTAGCTGATGTGCTGATTAGCTAATATGCCAATGGTGTCAATTAGCTAATGCGAAAATTTTCTGAACAGTAAATCAAACAAATAACCGGATTTCTATTTTTCAAGAATGCATTTTTCGGTGGACAGAACGATAGATTTACCAACTTTTAAAAAGTTGGTAAATCTTGTGGCTCACAGTAAATCTACAAATAACCGGGATTTCTATTTTCTATTTCAGTTGATAAACCAAAATAGTCGTGTCCCAAAACTAAGATGATGTTCTCTCATTAGCACATTGGCTAATCAGCATATCAGCTAATTAAACCTATAATTCAATCCCAATCTTCTTCATCAAAATGGATGCGTTCAAACTTGTGCAAATACCGGGTTTCAGGAGGTAGTCAAAATACAATTCATCATTACTCACCTGCACATCAAAATGATAGTTCAAAATATTTTCAGGAAATTCTTCTTTCAAATTAGCTAATTCAAGATCGTGAGTGGCAATGATAGCAGCGGCTTTCTTTTTTATCAATTGCTTTATTAATGCCTTAGAACCTGTGTGACGGTCAAGAGAATTAGTACCTCTCAAAATTTCATCCAGCAGGATAAAAACCTTTTCTCCTGCATTTACTTTTTCAATAATAGTTTTTAACTTTTTTAATTCAGCATAAAAAGTAGAAGTACTTTCTTCGAGGTTGTCAGCGACGCGCATACTACTGATTACCTGCACATGTGATAACACAAATTCTTTGGCACAAACCGGGGCGCCGGCCATAGCCAAAACTGCATTTACACCAATACTTCGTAAATAAGTACTTTTGCCTGCCATGTTGGAACCCGTTACCAGCATAAGTTCTGCGTTTGTTGTAATATCAATAAAATTATCAACTCTTTTTTCTATTGGTATTAATGGATGGCCAATTTCTTTTCCTTTTATTGAAAAATATTCAGGAATAATAGCAGGAAATATCCACTGCGGATGATTGAAATGTAAAATCGCAAAACTATTAAGCGCTTCAAAATCAGCCAATGCATCTAACCATAAATTGAAATTGTTTTGCTTATTCTCTTTCCATTTTTCCAGGTCAAGCACCTGTTGTAAATTCCATAAAAGCAAAGGGTTCAAACTAAGCGCTAGTACCAGATTATATCTTGTATCTAATTTGTCAAGAATCTTTTTAATTCTATAAACATCACCGGATGCTTTTTTCCCTTTTTGAAGAAAGACTGTTTGTAATTCTTTTAATAAAGGACTTTCAAATCTTTCACTTTCTAATCCTGAAATGCTTGATGATAGTGTACTCAACTCCTTTGCTACACTGGATAACTGCTGATGAACCGGAGCTATATATTTGTTGAGTTGGTAGGCGAGAGCAAGAAATATCAAAAGTCCCAGAAGCAATATTTGTGCGCTCACCAAATCAAAAATATATAAAGTAATGATGCTTAAGATAATAGCCGGCAATAAGTATCGAAGCCACTTCCAGGGCTTGAAATTCGAAAAAACCGGGGGCTCTTTCATCCATTGTTCCAGCCTGTTTTTGGCAGAAAAAGTAATCTTATTTTTTTTACCTTCGGCCTGCAAATTCTGAATCCAGGAGATTTTTTCCGATAATTCTTTAATGGCAATTTGTCTTTGCAAAATGACATTTATTGGTGCTGGCGATTTTAAATAATCAGCCAGCCGGAGACTGCCGGGCTCGGATGTGGTGCGGTTGATATACTGAAATATAGATGCACGTCCAAAAATATCCAGGTCATTAGAATAAGGATGTTCTTTGGGAATATGCTCTGTCCCTGCCTCGAAATCATAATAATTTCCAGCGAGGTATTTTAGTTCATTTTCATTGATATGAATAATCCGGTTGGCATGTTCTATGTGCGATTGATTTTTCAGATCGGCAAGAAGTAGTCTTGTAAAAACAAACAGCAACAATATAGTAGCAATAATTACATACACAATTCCCAGGGACCATAATAAATAAAATCCTACAAAAATGGCGATAATAGCGCCGAGGCGCAGCCATGCAAAAGAAGATTTTCTTTGTTGAAGTTTCTTTAATTGCACTGTTAATTCCTCTACCCTGCTTTGATAAAATAGCGTTGGTTCCATTGATCTGTTTTACTTAAAAAGTTTGTAAAAGTAATGGCATTATTTAATTATTATTTAATTATTGTTAAGTAATTCCCACCTTCTTTTTATTCCCCGTTTTGACTTAAATTTGCAGGTTCACAATTACTCCGGGGCTGACCGGTTTTGACAGCATAGTTCTTTGTAAGTATAAGCATGTAGCGCGTTGCGTAATTAGCGCTTTAATATGAATACGAAAACCTTAAATGGCAATACACAATTTGCCATGGCTGCGTAATCGATAGATTCGCTTCCATTAGGGCCGTTGAGCTGGCTGGCCTGTTGCCACGCTCTTCCGCCGACTCAAAATAAAACGGGCTGCTGCGATTGAAGGCTGTGCCAATCGCTTAAGACTATTCAGCTAAGGAAAAAGTTGGTTTGTTTTGCCCCGGCTTTTTTCCGACAAACAATGCAGAAATAAACATGTAGAAGGCTTACGGCGAATGTGTTTGGACCAGGGTTCGAATCCCTGCAGCTCCACTCTTAAAAATTTAAGGTATATGCCTGATAACGCTATAAATAAATTATTATAGCGTTATTTTTTATAAACATATACAACAAAATTGGACGGCAGTTTCCTATTTAATTTTTATACTGTTTCCTTACATTGCAACTAAAAAATAATGGAAGAAAAAATAGAATTCACATCCTTTCAGGAATTAACCACAGAAAGCCTGGTATTGCGAATGCTAAAAACTACTGATGAAAATGAGATATTTATTCTTCGTTCAGATGATGATATCAATAAATATATTTCCATGCCCAAAGTAAAACATAAAGCAGAAGCAATGGAATTTATTAGTAAGATCCTGGATGGAATCATTAAAAATAAAGCACTTTATTGGGCAATTACTTTTAAAGAAAACCCAAAATTAATTGGAACGATATGTTTATGGAATTTTTCGGAAGATAAAAAAACGGCAGAGCTTGGCTATGAACTATTTCCTGATTTTCAGGGACGCGGCATCATGAGTGAAGCTATAAAAAAAGTGATTGACTACGGATTTCAAACCATTGGTATAGAAACTATAGAAGCCTTCACTAATAAAAATAATATAAAATCAAGATCGCTTTTATTAAAAAATAATTTTTCAGCTGACATAACAAGAATTGACGAAGACGATATCAATAATGTCATTTTTGTTTTAAAGAAATAGAATCGTAAAATGCCTAATACTGATTATTTGTTGGTTTACTGTGAAGAACCTCAATACCCATCATTTTTTGAATTGATATATTCCATCACATCACCGGATTCTATCAGGGGTTTTCCTTTTACATTTCCCCGGTACCAATATATCCACGCAGGAATTTCATTTCCGTCATCTTTATAAATTGTGGCGATTTCTCTTTTGTATAATGCCTTCTCATCTGCTTCCGGCTTCACGCCTTCATAATCATCCAACTGTCCGATAGCATAAGAAAATTCATCCCTGTTATTGATCCTGTACAGTTCTCCTTTTATAAAATAATTTTCTGTAGTGGGCGTAGCTACCGGGTTATAGCCCAAATCACTCAATATCCCTTTTACTTTTGCTTTGCTTACAAAGCTAAAATAGCTACTGATATAATTATATTCCCCTCTTCTAAATCCTTCTCTCAGCGAACTATAAACAAACACATAATCTGATTCTAATGATTCCATAATACAACATTTTATAACGATTAATAATCATTTTTATAAAAACGATAAATCAACCAGGCGCTACTATTACTTTAATCCCTGCTAAAAGTTTCTTTCATTGCTTTCATCGTTCCGGCTATTGACCATTGAGTAGGAACGATCATCCGGCGAATAGTATATAATGGCTCCACAGAATCGCGATGAGTAGATAAACTAAATGCCATTTTAAAACCTGCTTTTTTCATTTCAGGAAAAGCAGCTTCGTTCCATAATCCATAAGGATACGCAAAATAATCGGCAGGCTTGCCGGTAATATCTTGAATAGTTTTGCGTGGTTTTACAAATTGTATATTCCAATCGTTGCCCTTGTATTTAGTTACCATGTGATGATCCCAGGTATGTGATTCTACTGCATTCCCATCATCAGATAATTGTTTTATCTGGTCCTTTGTCATATAATGGGGTTTGTTAATGGATACTGTCATTATAAAAAAGACACCTTTAAATCCATACTTTTTCATTTCGGGAAAGGCTATGGTAAATTGTTCTTCATCGGTGTCATCAAATGAAAGCACAATGGGTTTCGGAGGCAATGGACCATCATGTACCAAATAATTATACAACTGATCAGGCAAAATGGTATGATAACCGCTGTCTTTGAGCGTCTTCATTAATGCTGCAAACTGAGCAGGCGTCACCGAATAACTTTTAAAGGTTTCACTTTCGCCTGGTTTTGGTTCTCTTATATGATGAAAACACAAAACAGGCACTTGCTTTTTTGCAAGTATAGTTGCCGCATTATTAACAGGAGTCTTCATTTCAGGAGTCAACCCTCCTGTATCTATTTTAGCTGGTGCTATAACTGCTTTTGTTGAATCGGATTTAGTTTGCGGTCCGCTTGCAGAGTTGCATGCAGCAAAAAGAAACATGGTCGCAAGAAATAAAAAATTCTTTTTCATAAAGAAAAAATAAAAAATTATTGGTATTGAATATAAATAGGTTTAGGTATAAACTTTAATAATTCCTGGGGTGTATAAAGTTGGTTGGCACCGGTTTTGGTATCATTTTTATAAAACAGTTTGAAGCCGGTAAATTCCACCGGTTCTCTAAAAATGTAATGTAAATAGGTAGAACGTTTCAACGTTTTATCTCCCCATCCGTCCATGTCCATTACTACCTGCACTTCAGGAACTTTTTTTATTTCCCTATAATTAGTAAGCATGCCTTGTGTAAAACGATGCACGATTAAAATCTTAGGGGGGAGGTTATATTTTTTTACAATTGCTGCTAAATCATCAATAGCCACATTCACATCCTCAGCGCTAAAGGTTCCAATCTTCTTTCCCGGTACATGTCCGTCTTTCATTGAAAATTCAGGATCAATTCCCAAGTGTACCTGGGGCAATTGTAAAAATTTTTCTAAAGGAGGTACTTCCTCTCTTACGGTACTGTGTCCCACCTGTATGTCTAAAAACACAAGGCCATTTATTTCTTTTGCCCAGTTGAGCATGGTATCAATCTGGCTGGAAGGCATACGCATCCTGTGTTTACCATCTTTTCCCGGTGCACCCTGTGCGGTAACTGCTATATAATGCAATGCCGGAATTACATGAATAGAAGGGTCTGCAGCCTGCCAGTTGGCAACTTCGCCTTCCAATTTTTTCAACATTTCACGTTTAGGTAATTCACCAAGGATTCCCATTTTTTTGGAATATAAATTTCCATAAAATGCTACGATACGATTAAAAGGTAAAATAGCTCCTGCCAAAGGATATGGAGTTTTCGCAGGCCATCTTCCGGTTGTATCATGATTGGCCAGGTTTAGCATGAGCTTATTATATAAAGCAGTATCAATTGGTTTTTTGTCATTTACTTTTTCCGAAGCAGCATCTGTCTTTTTTGAAATGGAATCCTTAAAAGGTTTATCAGTAGCAGACTGGCCACTATTGCAGCTTGTATTGATAAAAAATAATAAAGAAAGTAATGGCAAAGAGGCCGTAAAAAAATTTGATTTCATAAGTTGCGAAGTTATCCTAAAAAACCATTATTCAAATTTTCTGTTGATAATAAATTCATAAAATTAAAAGAGTTATTAAAAGAGTTAGTTGCCTACATTTTGATATTTGTCCAGGTCAATCTTCGAACTGTTCACAGTTAATCTCAATAAGATAATAATAAGAATAATCTCCGCTATTATAACAAATAAGAACTTAGCGGAACTTTCAGAATAGTGCCCGGTAAGCCAAAAATAAAACAAGATAGAAATGCTGAAAACTGCTGCTGTCAATGAAATAATCCACTTTATAGCTCCCAATATTTGATAGGTCTTATGAAGCAAAGGTGTGGAAACTTCTGCATCAGGACGAATTTTTTGTAAGAGATAATAATTTTCGATCACATCACAGATCAAAGGAATAACCTGTATCCAGGCTAGAAATGAAAATACATGATTGCCCAAAAAATTCATTTTACAGGATACCTGCATACACAATAAAAATATCGTTCCATACAAGAACGGAATAAAAATAAAATGAAGCCAAAGTTGTCCCTTTAATGCACGTAAAGATTTTGAAGCAAGCTCTTTTGGTAATAAAAATATTCCTTTAATAAAAGTAGCCAACTCTAATGCCGAGGCTGGAAATTCAAGATCGAGAATACTAAACTTTCTAACAAAAACATGAAGGGTATAAAAATTTTTGCTTTGCAAGTGCATGATAAATCCTGTCAGGGAAATCCCTCCAAAACCAATGCAGAACCACAACCAGCCAGGATTAATGTAAAATGGAAAATTCATTTATTTGTCGTTTTACTGATAAATTGGTAATTCCTTCGCTTTGTTTATTTCCTTCGGATTGCATCCGTAGTCACTCAAATTCAACCACATTGTGGTTAGTTTCATTACAGCTCCACCACCCTTTCTCATTCCTTATTTCTTATTATTCATTCCTTATTTCTTATTCCTTATTATTTATTCCTGCCCGAAACGACTTGGTCAGGCGGGTGTTTACTGATCGTATCGGCCGCCGGAATGCTTTCCTCCACTAATTTAGTCTTCATCATTACCCTTGCATTTTTATAAGCATCCCAATCGAAATTTATTAAAAATTCAGTAGCAGCTTTGGCTCCCAGTACAAACATATTAATCTTGTCTTTATCGCTAAGAAAAAAATTGAGCCAGTTATAATCAGCCAAAGGAATTTTGCCAATCCCTTTTTCAAAAAATTTATTTTTTAATAAAAAATCCTTGTCATAATAATCCCTTATGGTATTGAACATTCTTCCCAGGTAACCCATAAAAGTCCAGTTAATCGCATTGGTTGAATTATCTTCCGGTTTGCTATCATCAAGATCAATTCCAAAAGAAGGCAATCGTGGCACAATCACTTTTGGATTGTAAAAAATATTGATAGGAAAATTAGACAGAATGCCGCCATCCACAAAACGCACTTGGGTAGGTGGATTCGGTTCATCCAGAATATCCATCCAGGCCTTCTTCACTTCTTCCGATGTGTTAGGAATATTGTTTATAAAATAAGATTCAAAAAATACAGGAATGGCCATAGAAGCGCGAATAAATCCCGCAGGCTGAAGCGTATCAATATTTGCTTTTTCCCTGAAAAGGTCGCACATAGCAGGGAACTGTATTTTATTTTGTGTTACTAATTCTGAAGCGATAAAAGTAACGTCGCCAACAAGCGTATCAACACTTTCAGGGTTGCCGGGCCTTAAATATAATTTAGGCAAATTTGCTGCTTTACTGTTCATATCCGAAACTTTTACCACACAATTTGAAATCAGAAGTTGTTTTATCCAATCATAAAAATAGTTCCCCGGATTAATTCCAAATCCGGCATTTTTAAGTCTTTTTAAAATTCTTACTGTAAAAAAAATTAATGCGCTTATAAATAAAAAATAAAGTCCCGTAAGTACAAAAGAAATTTTAGTGGCGCCAGAGACCCAAAGAATTTTATTTTGCAAACCAAAGAAAATAAAATCAATAAGCATTAATATAATTCCCGTTCCAAAAATGATTTTCAGCCACCTTGAGATCTTAATAGAAAAATCTTCATTCGTGATAAATTTCTTTATAAGCCACTTTACGGCAGGATGTCCATCTACAAGATCAAAAAAATTCAAACCACAGATTTCTTTCAGAATCTGAAGAGATTTAGCGCCTTTCTTTTCACCTATCACGGTCATCAATGCAGTATTAATAGCTCCCGCACTTGTGCCAGCCAGCCGCACAAAACGAATTCCCATTTTTTCTAAAATATAAGTGTAGCCTACCAATGCCACGCCCAGCACTCCTCCACCTTTTTGTACCAGGTTTACATATTGATTTCCTTCATCGTCATACACATCAGAAACAATAAAATGGCGGTTGCTTTTTGAAAAAGCCACATCTAATTGATTCATACAATTAATTACTTCAGGATGATTAGTAAAATCTTCTGAGGAAAGATCTTGTTGAGTTGTTTTACCGGTAGTTGGGGAAGGCATACTGGTTTATTTATTTACTAAAGTTAATTGTTTATTGAAATAATTACAAGAAGAAATTACCAGGATAAAAGAACAATTTTCCCCTTGAGATGCCAGAAAAGTTATTTTTAAAAATTCAATATTAAATTATTGCAAGGCCTCTGAAAATAATAGCCAAAATGAGAAAACAGAAATGGGGGTTATTCCTTTGTTTACCGGAAGTTATTTTATTGTACCCATGCAGAGAATCGAACTCTGTTTATGACGTTGAGAACATCTTCTCCTACCAATAGAGGACACGGGCATCATTTTATCCTAAATTTAAAAGGTGAAAAATAATATTTTTTTGCATAAA
Organism: Hanamia sp.; assembly: GCA_036509335.1. Taxonomy (GTDB): domain Bacteria; phylum Bacteroidota; class Bacteroidia; order Chitinophagales; family Chitinophagaceae; genus Ginsengibacter. The sequence continues at coordinate 39,954 of DATCFT010000065.1, read as the reverse complement.
AAGTGTCCTGCTTTTATTAACGAATTACGTAAGTTGGCATTTCAGAAAGCATTGAGGAGTAAAAGATTTTAATTAATTATTCCCGCAATTTGAATTATTCTAAAAATCAGGGTAATTCTTTTTTCAAATAAAGCTATTTGGAATTGATGTAATTATCCAGGTGAGCAATAGTTTCCTGCTGCACGATGATAGTTTCTTTTACTACATCACTTATAGAAATAATACCTGACAGTTTTTTATCATCAAACACAGGCAGGTAACGAATATTTGTCTGAGTCATTAGTTCCATACAATGTTCTACCGTATCAGCGGATTTCAGGGGAGGAAATTCCTTAGTCATGATATCACTTACTTTTGTGTCAGTAGAGTTTTTGCCTTTTAAGATCACTTTTCGCGAATAGTCTCTTTCGGTAATAATCCCCAAAAAATTCCCGTCCTGCATTACTACTACAGAACCAATATTATTTTCCGCCATTACTTTTAAGGCATCAAGTACCGAAGTATCAGGTAATACTGAGATGGCTTTGTTTCCTTTTCTTGATAGGATATTGCTGATTCTATTCATATCTGAAAGTTTAGACGGTAAATTACGAAAAGAATCTGAAATAAATCTTTTGAATATAAAATGTGAAATACTAGTGGGAAACTTTGAATATCCGTATCTCTCTATTCAATGCAGAAAATATCATTTTGTTATATTTGCCTGATGAATTTCAATGAAAATCAAACTGTTCATATAGCTATCCTCGACCTTTACGAAGGCCACGAAAATCAAGGCATGCGTGGTATAAGAGAAATATTGAATCAATTTGGCGAAATAAACCATCTTAATATCGTATCAAAAGAATTTGATGTAAGACAAAAAAATGAAATACCGGATACTTCCTACGATATATATTTAAGTACAGGAGGCCCGGGAAATCCTGTAGAAAGTGAAGGATTGGAATGGGATACGCTTTATTTTCAATGGCTCAAAAAAATGGAAAAATGGAATAATGACGTATCCAATATTCAGAAAAAATATATCTTTTTCATTTGTCATTCATTTCAGCTCGCCTGTCGTCATTTTAAAATAGCTCAATTAACCAAACGTAAATCCACCGCATTTGGAGTTTTTCCCGTACATCTTTTGGAAATGGGCAAAAATGAACCCGTATTTGAAGGAATGCCGGATCCGTTTTATGCTGTTGACAGCCGTGATTACCAGGTAATACAACCTAATCACAACAGGCTGGTGGAATTGGGCGCAAAAATTTTATGCATCGAAAAAGAAAGGCCTCATGTTCCTTATGAAAGAGCCTTGATGGGTGTACGTTTTACTGATTATTTTATAGGTACACAATTTCATCCCGAAGCAGATGCTGCAGGTATGACTATACATTTAAAAACAGAAAAAAGAAAGAAAGTAGTCATTGAAAATTATGGAATTGAAAAATGGGAATCTATGATCAAGCGGTTAAATGACCCTGATAAAATACTGTGGACACACGATCATATTCTTCCTAATTTTTTAAATATTGCAATGAATCAATTGGCTGCGGAAGTTGTTAGCTGACTGTAGATAATGGACAGTGATTTACTAATTTTCAATTCTCAATTTTCAATTCTCAATTTTCAATTCTCAATTAAATAAAATGATCCCTGAAATAAGAGAGCAATTTAATGCTGATTTTACAGCAAAGAAATACTATGATTTCTTAAAGGATTTAAATAGTAAACACCCTGAAAGTATTGATTTCAGGGTTGCCGAAACTCCGGTTTTTATACCCAAGGATTTTACAAAAAAGATGATAGATGCCTGCGAGGCTATTGTAGATATCATTATCAGGCCCGACTTCAAAGCGATTACGCAAAGAGCCATTCCTGCCGGAGAAAACGTTCCCAATGAAAATGACCACACCGATTTCATCGCATTTGATTTTGGAATTTGTGAAAATGAAGACGGGGAACCGGAACCTCAATTAATTGAAATGCAGGGATTCCCAACTCTGTTTGGGTTCCAGGTATATTATCCACAAATAATTGAAAAGCATTTTAAAATTCCTGAAAATTTTTCTAATTATTTGAACGGATATAATGAAATATCTTACGTACAATTCTTAAAAGAGATTATTTTAGGAGGCTATGATCCTGAAAACGTGATTCTTCTTGAACTAAAACCCCATGAGCAAAAAACAAGGATTGATTTCTATTGTACACAGGATTATGTTCCTATCACGATAGTTTGCCTTACCGAGCTAATACAAGAGGGGAAAAAATTATTTTATAAAAAGGATGGAAAAAGAATTGAAGTAAAAAGAATTTATAACCGGATCATTTTTGACGAACTCATTCAAATAAAGGACTCTCTGGGCGACGTGGTAGATATCACACAACCATTAGATGTAGAGTGGGCGCCGCATCCCAATTGGTTTTACCGGATCAGCAAATTTACACTCCCGTTGATCAGGCATCCTTATGTTCCCAAAACTTATTACCTCAATGAAGTAACACAAGTGCCACACGATCTTGAAAACTATGTATTAAAGCCGTTATTTTCTTTTGCTGGCCAGGGAGTAATTATTGATGTTACAAAGCAAGATATTGACAAAGTACACGATCCGGAAAACTGGATACTGCAACGCAAAGTAAAATATGCCGACATCATTAAAACGCCTGATATCTCAGCAAAAGCAGAAATACGAATTTTTTATTTTTGGAAAAATGGCGCGCCACGGCCAATAGCTGTAAACAATCTTGCACGATTAAGCAAAGGAAAAATGATAGGCGTAAGATATAATATGGATAAAGAATGGGTTGGCGGAAGTGTGGCTTATTTTGAAAAATAAATTATTTGATTATTTCATTAAAATTGATTGCTTTTTCAAGAATATTTTTCCAAATTTTTAATAATTATATTTGTATTCCTCAATAAAATAAATCATGGAAGCAATCACTATACATCCGAAAAATAAAGAACAACTTAATGCAGTTGAAGCAGTTTTAAAAGTATTGAAAGTGCCTTTTAAAAAAAGTAAAGAAGAAAGTCCATATAATCCCGAATTTGTAGCAAAAATTAAAGAAAGCAAAAAGAATTTTTCGGAAGGAAAATATACTACTATAAAAATTGAGGACCTATGGAAGTAGCATTTGATGATGTGCTTTAAAAGATCTTCAATTTTGGAAGAAATCCGGAAACATAGCTATTCAAACAAAAATTCAAAAGCTACTTTTCAACATAAAAGAATCACCATACACTGGAATCGGAAAACCTGAAATATTGAAATACGGTCTCGCCGGAAGTTGGTCAAGACGTATTAATAATGAACATCGCATAATTTACAGTGTGCATGAAAACACTATCCAGGTTCATTCACTTAGAGGCCACTATAACTAAACCCTCCTTAGAATTTTTATACCATCACCAGTTTTTCTTCTTTTTCATCCTGTTTTATAAAATTGATTTTGCCATCATTTTCCAAAGTGATACATGCGGCGAAATCTTCTAAAATTTCCAATTTGTGCTGTTGGTGTGATTTTATCAATAATGTATCACCTATGGAAACATCAACTACTCTATCTTTAAAAGTAATTCTCCCTTTTCCTTTTTTGCAAATTAAAAAAGCATCGGAAGTGGCTTCATGCAAAGGCATCTTTTCGCCCATATTCAAAGTAACATGTAATACTTTGTATTTATTACAACTATAAACTTCTTTCATTTCCATAATAAAATTTTTAGAACACAAAGGTGCCACAATAAAAGTAATTAAATACTTTTATTATTGATAATAAGTTACGAAATAAGTAAATTGTTTAGATTAGAAATAAGAGCCTAATTGCAAAAAAAATACCCTCAATTGAGGGCACTTTAATATGTATTTTATACTAGTGTTTTATTCTTCACGGCCTCCGATCAATTTATCCTGAAGCTCTTTCAATTCATCCCATTTTTCATCAGCAGCCAATTGTGATTGCTCAGGCCAGCTTGTAGGATCCTGCGCATTAAAATGACCTCCTGATTTTTCAAGGATCTCTTTAATATCTTCTGCTTTTGATTTAGCCAATTTTGCAAAAGTAGTGATGCCTGCTTCCTGTAATACTTCAGCAGCTTTTGGGCCTATACCTTCTATTTTTGTAAGATCATCACCTTCTTTTTTGCTTTTTGGCTTAGTAACAGGAGTCGCTACTTTTTCAGAAGAAGTTTCTGCTTCCGGAGTAGTAACTGCATTTTTTGCATCATTTTCTTCATGCACAGCAGAAGCTTTTTTACTTCTTCCTGCGCGGCGTGTCTTTTTGCCTGTGGTAGCAACTTCGCCAATTCCCTTTCCGTAAATTTCGTTATAATCAACCAATTCAATCATGGCTAACTCTGCGTTATCACCTACCCTTTTTCCAAGCTTTATTACTCTTGTATAGCCACCAGGACGGGAAGCAATTTTGGGGCTTATTACATCAAACAATTCTTTTACTGCAGCTTTATCCTGCAGGCGGCTGAAAACCAAACGACGCTGGTGAGTGGTGTTCTGCTTCGACTTAGTGATTAAAGGTTCTACAAATGGCCTTAAGGCTTTTGCTTTGGCCAATGTGGTAACTATCTTTTTGTGCTCAAATAATTGGCAGGAAAGATTGACCAGCAGCGCATTTCTATGGCTCGCTGTTCTGCCCAGGTTGTTTATTTTGTCTCCGTGACGCATGACTTTTATTTTTTTAAACCCTATACCGTGTCAGGAATTACAGGGCTGATTATTTAATGTGCTAATGCGCTGATTAGCTAATGAGCTAATTATTATTCTTCGTCTAATTTTATTTTACTAAGGTCTAATCCAAATCCAAGGCCTCTTTCATTCAAAACCTGTTCAATTTCGCTTAAAGACTTCTGACCAAAATTTCTGAATTTCATCAGGTCTTCCTGTTCATATTGAACCAATTCGCTAAGCGAATTTATCTTAGCTGCTTTCAAACAATTGAAGGCTCTGACAGAAAGATCAAGATCTTCCAGTGGAGTTTTCAAAACTTTACGAAGCTGTAAAGTTTGTTCATCTACCATGTCTTCCTTCTTTTCCTCTTTATTGTCAAAAGTGATGTTTTCATCAGTAATGATCATCAGATGTTGAATTAAAATCCTGGAAGCTTGTTTTACGGCTTCCTCAGGATGAATAGTGCCATCAGTAACTACATCCATAACTAATTTTTCAAAATCAGTTCTTTGTTCAACCCTGGTATTTTCAATACTGTATTTTACATTTTTAATAGGCGTATAGATTGCATCTACAGGTATGTATCCGAAATGTGAACTTTTTTCTTTGCTTTCCTCAGCAGGCACATATCCACGGCCTTTGGCAATAGTGATCTCTATATCCAGTTTTGCAGAATTATCCATGGTGCAAATCAGTAAATCAGGATTCATTACTTCAAATGTGGGAGAAGCTTCTCCGATCATTCCGGCAGTAAATTCTGTTTTATTTTTCAACGATAAGCTGATTTTTTCTGTACCACTTTCCTGGTCAGTTTTCTTTTTAAAACGAACCTGTTTTAGGTTAAGAATAATTTCAGTTACATCTTCTGTAATACCTTTTATTGTTGCAAATTCATGGTCGGCGCCAGCAATGTTGATACCAACTATTGCATATCCTTCCAGTGAATTCAATAGAACCCTGCGAAGTGCATTACCAATAGTAACTCCGTAACCTGGTTCCAACGGGCGAAATTCGAATTGCGCTTCGAAATCTGTACTTTTTTGAAGAACGATTTTGTCTGGTTTTACAAAATTTAAAATGGCCATTTTTTATTTTGTTTAATTTGATTTAAAATTTGATGTTATTTTACTTTCTACTACTTACTATATAATTCTACAATAAGAGATTCTTTTATATTCTCGGGAACACTTTCCCTTTCAGGATATGCAATAAAAGTCCCTTTCATTTCAGTTTCATTCCATTCGATCCAGTTGAATTTTGGATTTTTTGGGCGAAGATTAGAAGTGATAGAAGAATTATGCTTCGCTTTTTCTTTTAAGCCAACGATATCCCCTGGCTTTAAAGAATAGGAAGGAATGTTTAAAACTTCACCATTTACGATAATATGCTTGTGAGAAACCAACTGCCTTGCAGCCTGGCGACTCGGGGCAATTCCCATGCGGTAAACGGTATTATCCAGGCGGGCTTCCAATAATTTAATTAATTGCTCACCAGTAATACCTTTACGACGTGATGCTTCATTAAAGGTATTATGAAATTGTTTTTCCAATAAGCCATAAGTGTATTTGGCTTTTTGCTTTTCACGAAGTTGAAGAGCATATTCACCAAGACTTTTCCGCTTGCGTGCTGCTCCGTGCATTCCTGGGGGATTGCTGTTTTTTGTTAACCATTTCCCATTACCTGTAATAGGTTCCCCGAATATCCTGGAGATCTTGGTTTTTGGTCCTGTGTAACGAGCCATAATTGTTAAATTGATTTTTTAGTGTCGGTGTACCATCCTTAAAAATCGAAAATTAATGATACACCCTGTTATGAAATATGTTTGATTTTCTGATGCCAGATGTTTTTCATTATACATCAAACATCATCCTTCGCACATTGTTTATACTCTTCTCTTTTTGGGAGGCCTGCAACCGTTGTGAGGCAATGGCGTAATATCTTTGATCATTACTACGTCTAAGCCTGATTGAGAAAGCGAACGGATAGCTCCTTCACGCCCTGAACCTGGTCCTTTTACATACACATCTACTCTTTTTAAACCTGCGTCCAACGCTACTTTTGCAGCATCACTAGCGGCCATTTGAGCAGCATAAGGAGTATTCTTTTTAGAACCTCTGAAGCCCATTTTACCGGCTGAAGACCATGAGATCACCTGGCCTTGCTTGTTGGTTAAACTAATAATAATGTTGTTGAAACTTGCCACGATGTGGGCATCTCCGTAAGGTTCCACTTTTACAACCCGTTTCTTTGAGGAGGTTTTTACGTTTGTTGCTTTTGCCATAATAAATCCTGATAGGTAATCTTTAAAAATTGTTTTTCCGCTTTAGGCGGACTGAATCAATCCTTCTTCCGGCTTTTAGAGATCTGGTATTGATTCAAAAAAATAAGCCTTATTTAAAGTCAGAAGCCATGAGCTATTATTTTTGGGATAAAAGCTCATGGCTCACTGCTGATTTTATTTCTTAGGCGCTTTTTTCTTTCCTGCCACAGTTTTGCGTTTCCCTTTACGTGTGCGGCTATTGGTACGGGTGCGCTGGCCACGTAATGGTAATCCTTTACGATGCCTTAATCCGCGGTAGCATGCAATATCCAGCAAACGCTTAATGTTTGTCTGTACTTCGCTGCGCAAGGCTCCTTCTGTTTTAATTTCGCCGCTGATAATGTTTCTGATAGCAGTTTGCTCCTCATCATTCCATTCATTCACTTTTTTATCATAATTAACCTTTGCATTATCCAATATATAACGGGCAGTTGATCTGCCTATGCCATATATATAAGTAAGTCCAATTTCTCCTCTTTTGTTTTTCGGTAAATCTATACCGGCAATACGCGCCATGAATTATTAATTTTTAATTTTTTAATTTTTGTTCTTCTAAGCATGTCGAAGGATTATCCTTGTCTTTGTTTGAACCGGGGATTCTTTTTGTTAATTACATATAGTCTTCCTTTTCTCCTAACTATCTTGCAATCAACGCTTCTTTTTTTTATGGCAGCTCTTACTTTCATGATCCACTTTAGTTTTTACCTGTGAAAAAATTGTTATTTATACCTAAAAATGATTCTTCCCCTTGACAAGTCATAAGGGCTCATCTCAACTCCTACCTTGTCTCCCGGCAAAATTCTAATATAATGAAGTCTCATTTTACCGGAAATTGTCGCTAAAATTTCATGTCCGTTTTCAAGCTTAACTCTGAACATCGCATTGGATAAGGCTTCCAGGATAGTCCCGTCTTGTTTTATCAATGCTTGTTTGGCCATAATATTTTTGGAGGCGCAAAGATAAGTTTAAAATTTTTAAATTTTGAAAAAAATCCTGTATTTATTGTCAGAATCAAAAAGATGTATTCATAAGATTCATTTCTTTACTGGTAAAATAAAAACTCACATACTTTCCGGTATCACGAAAACGTTAAGGATTTTTATATATTTGCAATTAATCCCAAAAAAAATAATATGAAAACAAATATCCTGATCTTATTTTTTGCCATTTTTATTATATCTTCCTGTAGTAAAAAAGATGCAACGCCAACTACTCCTCCCACTACGAACTCATATATAAATACCAACGCAGGAAGTTCCTGGACATATCATGAAATTGATTCCTCTTCAGCCACTCCGAATAGTTCTGATTATACCATTACCTCTACTACTTCAGATACGGCAATTGGCAGTAGAAATTACCATGTTTATAGTTACTCGTATGGTGGCAGCGAATACCTTTACTTTTCCGGAAACGATTATTATCAATTCGATTCAGTTCCCGTTTCAGGAGCAGGTAATGTCGAAAGATTATATTTAGAAGATAACGCATCTGTAGAGGCTACCTGGAATCAGACTTTTAATTTGACTGTACCAAATGTTCCAATTCCAGTACCTCTGACGGTTACCAATAAAATTGTAGAGAAGGGTATTACATTGGTTGTAAATAATATTACTTATAATAATGTGATTCACGTATCCACAAGCTTGTCTTCCTCCTTAATTGCATCCGGGCTTACTTCCAGCATTGACAGTTATTATGCCCCTAATTACGGATTAATAGAAAACAGCACTTTAGTGCAATTGAATTATTTAGGCATTACACAAAATGTAAATATCAGAACACAATTAACGAGTGCAGTTTTAAAGTAAATTAAATTGCCTGGTCATTCAGATGCACCTTGGTCATAGCAGTATAATGATTCTGTAAAACATGTACAGGAATTGGATGAGTGATAATCCTTTTTTCGTCGCGGTACCATATTTCAAAATGAGAAAAATCATCCTGTTTTGTAGTTTGAATCCTGAAGGCACCTTTCATGTACTTTACTGAACCATCAGCATTCACATGCTTTGAAAATTTTAATTTGAGTAATTGATCGTCATCTACCGGTAAAGGATAGAGGTCTTCCTGATTAAAATACATTCCCTGTACACCATTATTTACACAAATTTCTTTTTCATCATGATTCATATCAGTAACCTCGCCTCTCCAGGCCTGCCCGTCACTTTCTGCAAGTACATAATCTCCAGGTTTTAATTCATTAAATTTTATCATACTGTTTTTTTTTAGATAGAAAGTTTTAGAGAAATAAAACTATGAGAAAAAAAAGAGAAGACAAAAATTTTTTTAGGAAATGCAGGAATCCGAGGCTGCCTAAATCCTAATGTAAGGGTTTAATTACCTCCGGTCTCAACCTGTTGATATTGAAATGCTTTCAAAGGTTTTAGCCAAAATCTATTGATTCTTTAAAACATATAGCCTTTTAATTTTGGGCTAAAGCAGGGAACCACAACCACAATTCCACTAAAGTTAGTGGCAATTGATATACTGCACAAAGAACAAAACCATGGAAAATTTAGCTTGGAAAATTCACTAATTACCACTTGCAAAGTATAATCAGCCAATCACTCCGCCCAACTCATCACATAATTTTCATCTTCTATTTCCAGCGCTTGTTTCGTAAGCTGAAGCGGATGAAAAGTATCTACCATCACAGCCAATTCTTTGGTTTCTTTCATTCCAATACTTTTATCAACTGCGCCGGGATGCGGGCCATGGGGTATTCCACCGGGGTGCAAAGTGATCATTCCGCGGGTAACATGTTTACGGCTCATAAAATCGCCATCTACATAATAAAGCAATTCATCACTGTCAATATTACTATGATTATAGGGAGCCGGAATAGAAAGCGGATGATAATCAAACAATCTTGGAACAAAAGAACAGATCACAAAATTGTGTCCTTCAAATGTAAGATGAACAGGCGGCGGCTGGTGAACCCTGCCCGTGATGGGTTCAAAATCATGAATGGAAAACGCAAAAGGATAACAACAGCCATCCCAGCCGATAACATCAAAAGGATGATGCAGATAATGGATGCCATACATCATTCCACTTTTTTTTACCATCAACAAAAAATCTCCTTCTTCATCTATGGTTTGCAGATTTTGCGGAACGCGGATATCTCTCTCGCAATAAGGCGAATTTTCTAAAAGTTGTCCGTAATTGCTCAAATATTTTTTAGGATAACGGACAGGGCTAAACGCTTCTACAATAAACAAACGATTTTCTTCTTTTTCGAATTCGATCTGATAAATACAGCCGCGCGGAATCACAAGGTAATCTCCATAAGCAAAAGTAATTTCTCCATATTGGGTTTTTAATTTCCCATTTCCTTCGTGGATAAATATAACTTCGTCCGCATCGGCGTTTTTATAAAAATAATTCTCCATACTCTTTTTCGGCGCTGCCAGAGAAATATGAACGTCATTATTTACCAAAACAGGTTTTCTGCTTTTCAAATAATCATTTTCGGGTTTAATATTAAATCCCTGAAAGCTACGGTGTTTCAACATTTTCTCCTCTGCTATTTCGGGAATTACACTGAAGGGATTATCAGTTTTAATGATCTGGGTTGGCGGATGCGAATGATATAACAAAGACGAATCAGAAGAAAATCCTTCGGTAGAAAATAATTGCTCTGAATATAATGTTCCATCAGGTTTGCGGAATTGTGTGTGGCGCTTGTGCGGAATGGAACCTGATTTATGATAGTGTGGCATGATGGTTTATTGGTTAATCGGTTAATTAGTTTATTAGTTTATTGGTAAGAAACTTAACTAATAACCTTCGCTGAGAGCAAGCATCATGAAATAATATTTCCAGTTGCGCTTATCAATATAATATGTAAAATTGCGATGAAATGGCATAGTGTAAAGTTAAGCATTTATAAAAGGCAAAACCCTACGAAATAATTTTGGATTTTATCAAAATCGTGTGGAATAATTGGTCAGACTGAGACTGTCAGACCAATTATCCGAAAGGCTTACAGTAAATCAACAAATACGGTAGTTATCGGATTAAGATTTCCTTATCAGTCTAGTTAAGCGATTATTTTGAATTCATTCATAAAAAAATAGAGATTTTTTTAAATTGAAGAAAAAATAGAAAAAAATATCAGTCGTTTTGAACAAATTGAATTAATTCGTTCACAATTTTCTTAAAAATATTAATTTCAAGAGTGCCTATTTTTTTGATAAGTAAATGAGAAGATATGACACTGATCTTTTCGTAAACAACTATAGAAATTTTTGGCAAGTAACCCTCTTGTAAATCTGAATTACTAACGCTTATCCCTTTAATATTAAGATTACTTGTGAGTGGCATATATAATAAATCATTAAAGCTGTTTAATTTCAATAGCAAAATTGGCCACTTTGGCACTCGAAGCATCTGTAAAATAAATCTTGGCTAAGTGTATTTCTCCTACCATTTTTTATAATCCTCATCATCTTTTAAAGGTGTTCCTAAATTAACCATATGCAATTCTTTTAGTTCAGCTTCAGTAAAAAATTCTATCTCCTCATTTTTAGAATCTACAACCGGCAAAATAATTATTTGCAGATCAATACCTTTTAATTCATCAGGTATATTGAGCTGCAATCTGTTTGTATCTGTTTTACTATGTATTGTAAGTCCTAACATGTCATAAAGATAAATTAAAAAGACCAATTATTAATGACTATTAAGCTTCAAATAAATATAAAAAATAATCATTTTACTTTGCGCAATATTTAAATCAAATCAATTGACACGCATCGGGCTTATTTCTGACACACATAATTATCTTGATCCATCCGTTTTTGAACATTTCAAAAACTGTGATGAAATATGGCATGGAGGAGATTTTGGAACAATTGAAATTGCTAATGAATTACAAAGATGCGTGGCAGCGCACTCTAATCAGACCAGAGACGGCCAGATTAGGGTGCGCGGTGTTTATGGAAATATTGACGGCAACGATATCAGAAGCGTTTATCCCGAACAGTTGGTTTTTATGTGCGAAGAAGTAAAAGTAATGATGCGGCATATCGGCGGTTATCCTCCCCGCTACAATCCTGAAACGAAAAAGGAAATATTAATTCACAAGCCACAACTTTTTATCAGCGGCCATTCTCACATTTTAAAGATCATTTACGATGATAAACTCAATTGCCTTCACATCAATCCCGGAGCCGCAGGAAAACATGGCTGGCAAAAAGTGAGAACGATTATACGCTTTGCGATTGATGGAAAAGATATAAAAGATTGTGAAGTGATTGAGTTGTAGTTTGATGTCTGATTTACAATGGGTACCTTCAGTTACAAATAGTTGATTTTCCTATCCCAATTCCAGATTTGCATATTTTTGCAAAAATGGATTCCAATTCCAGATTTGCATATATTTGCAAAAATGGATTCCAATTCCAGATTTACAAAAATTAGATAAACCTATCTCTATTTTATATCTATGTCAATTATACAGAGAAATATATTGGCCGAAGCCAAATTGCTATCAGGGCAGTTCAGAGCGCTCAGCATCATAGGTCCCAGGCAAAGTGGAAAGACTACTTTGAGTAAATTATTATTTAGTAACAAACCTTACGTAAGCCTTGAAAATCCAAATACCCAGGCAAAAGCAATGGAGGATATTGAATCATTCCTAAAACAATTTCCTGAGGGCGCCATTTTGGATGAAGTACAACGGGTACCAGAAATATTCAGATACCTTCAGGGAGTGTTGGATAGCAAAGCCCAACGTTGTCAATTTATATTGACAGGCTCTAATAATTTTCTGCTACAGGAACAGATATCGCAATCTCTTGCAGGCAGAATAGGCTATTTGCAATTGTTACCTCTATCTTATGCCGAACTACAAAATGCAAATCTTGCATCCGATAGTATAAATAAACATATTGTTACAGGAGGTTATCCCGAAATATGGGACCAGGATCTTATTCCCGGAAAATGGATGGCTTCTTATGTACAAACGTATGTGCAGAGGGATGTAAGGCTTTTACGGAATATTACCAATCTTGGAGATTTTAACCGTTTTATTTCCCTTTGTGCAAATAGGGCCGGCCAGTTAATTAACCGTGAAGAAATGGCGCGAAGTATCGGTGTTGATACAAAAACCATTCAGGCGTGGCTAAGTGTATTAGAAAGCAGTTATATTATTTATCTGCTCCAACCCTGGTATAATAATCTGAATAAAAGAATCATCAAAACACCCAAACTATTTTTTTATGATACAGGTTTGCTTTGCTATTTATTAGGAATTACATCTCAATCTGCACTTGAAAAACATTCCTTGTATGGAAGTATTTTTGAAAACTGGATAATTACAGAAATAAAAAAGAACCGATTTAATGCCGGTATAAATGAAGGCTTGTATTTTTTCAGAGACAGTACTGGCAATGAAATTGACTTGCTGATGGAGAAAGGAGGAAGTACCCTGGCTGTAGAAATAAAATCTTCAAAAAAAATAAATTCAGGTATGATCAGCGGATTAAGGTATTGGAAGAAAAATAATGCCGGAGGGCAGGGACTATTGATTTATGGCGGCGAAAGAGACGAGGAACTGGAAAAAGGGATACAGGTAGTAAATTGGAAAAAAGTAAGTGATATATAATTTCTGTTTATTTATGAAAGATTCCATTTTATGTTACTGATCATTGAATTCATAATTACAAACCTCACTACAATCAATCCACCCAATCCACTATAAAAAGGTTGGTATCATGTCCTCCGCCATTATTTCGATTACTGCTGAAAATAATTTTTTTGCCATCGGGACATAAATACTTTTTTAGAAGAGTGCAGCTTAATAATTTTTGCAGTAAACCAACAAATTTCCTTAATATTCAATTAACAATCCGGAACATTACATTTGCAACATGAATCAAAGAAAATTATTTTCTATCGCTGCGGTTTTAATATTCTTTTTTGTTTCCTGCGAGTCACATGAAAAAGAAGTAAAACCCTATTCTGATCCCAATTCAATAAATGCTGTTAAGAATGCTATCAAAGAATATCCTGATTCTATAATTTTAAAAGAAAATTTAATTGAGGCATACCGAAATGCAGGTTATTACGATTCTGCTATTAACATTGCCAACCAGGAATTATTGAAAGACAGTGGCAGTGCCTATTTGTGGAATATAAAAGCTACTTTGTATTTTGAAAATGCTGACACCCTCAACTCAATCAAATCACTTGAACATGCTATTGAAATATATCCTCTTCCGGAATATCTTGTAGCACTGGGTACCGTGTATGCTGAAATTAAAAATCAAAAAGCAATCATGATTGCCGACGGCCTTTTACAAAGCAATAAAACCAAATATGGCAAAGACGGATATTTTATTAAAGGCCTGTATTATAATTATATGAATGAGTCGAAAATGGCCATTCCCGATTTAGACAGTTGTCTCAGTCTTGATTTTACCTACATGTATGCATACCGTGAAAAAGCCATAGCATTGTATAATCAATCAAAATATGAAGAAGCGTTGAATGTTTTGAAACGTGCTGTTACTATTCAGAATGATTACGACGAGGGTTATTTCTGGATGGGGAAATGTTATGAAAAACTTAATCGGAAAGATGACGCCATAGAAAGTTATCAAAGTGCGTTATTGTATGATAAAAATTATTCAGAGGCAAGAGATGCTTTGGAAAGATTGCAGAAGAGTAATTAAGGAATAAGGAATTAAAAATTAAAAATTAAAAATTAAAAATTAAAAATAAGTAAGTAAGCAAACCACTAAAAATTATAAACTTCGTATCGGGAACTTAGAATCTTTAACATTCAACCATCAATTTAAAATACAATGCCCATCTTAGCTCCATCAATATTGACCGCTGATTTTTTGCATCTTGGAAGAGACTGTAAAATGCTGGATGAAAGTAAAGCTGATTGGTTTCATCTTGATGTAATGGATGGCCGGTTCGTTCCTAACTTTAGTTTTGGTATGTCAATCATTAAACAAATCAGAAAAACAAGTTCTAAATTTTTTGATGTTCATCTGATGATACTGGAACCTGAAAAATATGCAGAAGAATTTAAAGAGGCAGGAGCAAACAGCTTAACAGTACACCTGGAAGCATGTCCGCATTTGCACAGAAATATTCAGCAGATAAAATCATTAGGAATGAAAGCAGGCGTAGCTATTAATCCGGCGACCCCCGTAAATTTATTGATGGATATCATAACCGATATTGACATGGTTAATGTAATGAGTGTCAATCCGGGTTTTGGCGCGCAAACATTTATCCCACATACAATTCAAAAAATTAAAGAATTAAAGACATTGATTAAGAATACCGGTTCTTCAGCAAAAATTGAAATTGACGGTGGTGTTTCATTGAAAAATGCTGCTGAAATTCTTAAAGCAGGCGCAGATGTTTTGGTGACCGGTAATGCAGTTTTCAGTTCTGAAAATCCTAAAGAAACTATTGAAAAATTGAAAGGTTTGTAAAGACCAAAGTTTTTTATGGATAAATAAAAGATGAGTTTCTAAAAAATTATTGAACAGCGAACAAACAAATATTACCAATTTCTATTTTAATTACCGCTCACGTAATAATTGTTCAATCTACAAACTATCACACATTTGTTGTAATACAGGTACTGTCTGTTTTATCCAATTGGTTTCGTTTGTGTCCCATTTATATTTTTTTGAAATAATATCTTCAATCATTTGCCTTCCTTTATAAGCCTGTTCCTCAGAATAAAAACAATCGGCCCATTTTTGATCAAGCTTATCTTCATTCTCTATGGAAATACCACCGGAATACCAATGGAAGCAACAGGGCATTCCTCTGAAGTCAATCTTTGTGGCTCCCCCATCAACATAACCTTTAAGATAATAAGAATAAAACCGAATACAATCCCTCACACGGGTTTTTATGGCTTCGTTTGATTCCGGTTTTTTGGGTTTTATAGCCCACTGATAATTTTTTTGAGAAAATGGATTCTTATCCGCATCTGCCCAATAAGTATTGGTAGGAGAATAAGTAAGATAAGTGGATTTTTTATTTTCAGTTCTTTTAAGCCGAAGCTCATTTTTGTGCAACCTGGTAATAAGATAAACCGCTTTTCTTCCATCATTGAAGTTCACATTAATGGTATTTCCATTTACTTTAAATTTTCCATATCTCATCTCTCCGATCGGATTTTCAAGTACTGAAGAATCAGTCATAAAAACAATTCCGGGTTCGAATAAAACGCTGTCTTCATCTGTAAAAGAAACGTCTTTAGTTGTAGGATTATCCGCATCAGATAATTGCCAAAACTGGCATAGCAGATGAAAGGTATCTTTGGGAAGTTTTGATGACGTAGCATCAGTAATTTTTTCATTATTATTATTTTGGGAAGGCATGACACAGTTATATAACACAACCGAAGCAACTATGAAAATACCCAAATATGTTTTTCGCATTTTTCAAAAATAATAAAAATGAAATAAAGAAACACAATCCCAGTTTTGAGTGGAAAGAAAAGTTTCTATACGAACCCTACATCGTATTATCAGGACCTATGGGATTCCCACCGTCTCTTTCATTCCTGAAAAAAGTGTTTTCCAAATGAGATTGAAAAAGGATTTATAAATATCACGGTCATATTGAGGATTTACTTTTCTTAAGCCGTCATCTCCGGGATTATTATTTTTTACTATCAGGTTTGCAGCAAGAGTGGCTAATCCTCTTTTTTTAATTTCTTTTGTGTCTTTATCCCGTTTGAGAACATCTACCTTGAGCCCATCATATTTCATTACCATATCCCCTTTGGCAGAAGTATTATTTCCATTAAAATCAAAATCAATAGAATTTATTTTTCCCGAATTTATTTTTATCAACCCCATAGGAATAGATACTTTATTCAAATCTGTTGCATCAAACGATGTGATTAGGCCATTTGCATAAAAGTCCCCGTCACCGTTATCCAGCTTGAAATTAAAATTTCCATTTAAAGGAATAGATCCTAAAACTTTGGTATCGAAAGAAATATTAAGGCGCTCATTTTTTTGAATGGCAGAAGGCATGTTGGTAATATTGGTGATATTCATACTTGTATTCAAAAAACTAACCACGCCAATACTATCGCTAACTTTTTCGTTTTCCCGGTAAACTATTGAAGCGTCATTGATATTCGCTTTTGAAATATTCAGAGGTTGATTTAATTTTTTTAATAGTTGAGAAACATATTTTCCAACTTTACTTCTTTTCTCCAGTGGTTTATGGAGATCACGGTATATTTTAGCATTTACAGAGTTAATCACCAGGAGCGAGGCTACCAGGTGCTTATCCAGCAACTCATTCATATCGATATTTTGAAGAGAAATTCCTGATAGATTTATATTGTACCAGTCCTTTTGGAAATGAAACCTGCTATTAAATTCTTTTTCCGAGGCAAATGGAATGATATTAAATGACCCTACGTTTAATTCTTTTTTCAGGGAATTGATTGTTATATTTTTGAAATCAAAATTATAAAATTCATCTTTGGATTTTATAGACAAACTACTTAATGTAACTTCGGCTTCCCTGGTGTAATCCATGGGATGTAATTCAAGATTTTTAATCACATCCGTTTTTACGTCTTTCAGTTTTACACCAATATTACCCACGGTATATTTGCTTTTCGCAAATGGGATAAAGGTAACCATTGGAAAATTGAGATATTGCATATTAATTCCATAAACATTATTAAAGCCAGTGCTGTCATTATTTTTAGAATTATTACCCTTTGTGGTTTTTAAATTTTCAAGGGGTAATTCATAAAGGTAGATATGTTTACACAAGATCGTATCTACTTTAATGTCTTTATTCTTTACAATTTCGTTGGAATTTACGCCACTCAATTTTAAAGTTTTTGCATCAAGGAGGCGTGTACCCGGGGAACTGTCATTTTCAAATCTGTCAACCGATATCTCATCAAATAAAAGTTGTTTCTGTTTTCCCAGGAAATTAATATCTCTTACACTTAATTCTTTACGGCTATGGTTATACGAAAAAAATGAATCAACGGTAAAAGCTGCCTGTTTACAAAACAAAACCCTGCTTGTATCATAATTATGAGCGCTGTCAATCAAAACATTTTCCAATAAAAACTTCCCATTTATAAAATCAAAATTCTTTTCTTTTGAGTAAAAATCAATGCCTTTCACATTTACATTGTTTACAAAAACAAACCCCACTTTTATAAAATCCAGTTTGCCCAATATTTGTTTATAAACGGTGCCCGCTTCCATTTCTATTTTTGTTCCTTTCTGCAAAGGTTTCATAGAATACATTGTTATGTCCGGGTTATCAATAATAACTGAGTCACCAACGATGTTATTTCCATTCAATGCTTTAGCTGTTTTTACCCCGGTTACTGTAAGAGATTTAATATGAATATTCAATAAAATATCGGGCATATTTTCCACGGTAAGTTTCTTTGCCCGGTTGGTATCCGGAACAATTCTTATATTTTTCATAGTTGCATAACCGGTAACCGCGTCAAAAGAAAGCGAATCATATTTAATGGAATACAGGCTATCTGTTTGATTTGCAATAGTGGAGGACAGTGTGCTTCTTGCAATTTTATACTTATACTTCTGCCAAACAAAATAACCGGCACATATTATAATTACAAGCACCGGGCAAATTATTAATAGTTTTTTTGAGATTCGCTTCATATAAACTTCCGATTTTATATTTTTTAAAGACAAGCAAATGAAGTTCCAATTTTAAAAGTCCATCATATTGATAAAATCAAAAATGAATATTATTTTGAAGGAAAACTGTTGGGTAATTAGTTTACATGATAATAAAAGTCAGTAAATGTGATATGAACTTTTGAGCTTTAAGTATAGCTATTTTCAAAATGGAACTTTCTGTGAGGAAGAACCTTTCATAAATAAAGTGGAGTAGAAAATGCGACCAAAGTTGTTTCTAAAAAAACAGTAAAAGGACTTTTATTGAAGATTTACATTTTGGATTAAATAACAATTATTACAACAATCAAGGAAGTAAAAAAATCCCCTATCAAACCATTTTAAAATCTTCCAAAAACTTAGTTGTAAAATTTCCTTTTCTGAAATCTTCATTTTGCATCAGTTGCAGATGAAAAGGTATCGTAGTTTTTATTCCTTCAATTACATATTCGCTCAAAGCCCTGCTCATGGTATCTATAGCTTCATCCCTCGTTTGGGCCATAGTAATTAATTTCCCAATCATGCTGTCATAATAAGGAGGAATTACATATCCTGCATAGCAATGGCTATCCACACGCACACCATGGCCTCCCGGTTGATGAAGAACGGTGATGCGTCCCGGTGACGGACGAAAATCATTGTAGGGGTCTTCGGCGTTTATCCTACATTCAATTGCATGCATTTCAGGATAATAATTCCTTCCAGAAATTTTATCACCGGCGGCAATTTTTATTTGTTCCTTTATAAGATCATAATTAATTACTTCTTCCGTAACGCAATGTTCAACCTGTATCCGCGTATTCATTTCCATAAAATAAAAATTACGATTTTTATCTACTAGAAACTCTATTGTACCCACACTTTCGTAGTTAATTGCCGAAGCTGCTTTAATGGCTGCTTCTCCCATTCTCTCTCTCAATTCCGGTGTCATAAATGGTGAGGGTGATTCTTCAACCAATTTCTGATGGCGACGTTGAATAGAACAATCACGCTCGCTCAAATGGCACACATTACCAAACTGATCACCGGCTATTTGTATTTCAATATGATGTGGTTCTTCTACATATTTTTCCATATAAATACCATCATTTTTAAAAGATGCCGCTGCTTCCATTTTTGCATTTTCAAAAGATTTTTCAATATCTTTTTCCTGCCAAACCACCCTCATTCCTTTACCACCACCACCTGCTGTGGCTTTCATTATAACCGGATAGCCAATTTCTGCCGCTGCTCTCTTTGCATGATCTACATCCGCAAGCAATCCATCAACCCCAGGCACCACAGGCACTCCTGCTTTTATCATAGTTTCTTTAGCTGTTATTTTATCTCCCATAGAATTAATCATCAAGGGTGTAGGCCCAATGAATTTAATTCCATGATCAATACAAATCTGAGCAAATTTTGAATTCTCTGCCAAAAAACCATACCCCGGATGTACTGCATCAGCATTAGTAATTTCCACAGCAGCCATAATATGAGGCATATTTAAATAACTTTCGGCGCTGGAAGGTTTTCCGATGCAAACGGCTTCATCTGCAAACTTCACATGAAGACTGTCTTTATCGGCAGTAGAATATACGGCAACAGTTTTGATGCCCATTTCTTTACAAGTTCTTATAATTCTAAGTGCAATTTCGCCTCTATTGGCGATGAGTATTTTTTTAAACATTGCTTTGATGTGCTAATTAGCTGATTAGCTAATGTGCTAATTGCGCTAACATTAGTTTTTATAGTTTTTAAGAGTTTACTTTCTGAATGTGTTATATATTTTTAATTATTTTTCCGATATACTTTCTTACTGATCCGATTAGTTACTAAAAAATAAAGAAGCTCAACAAATAACTAACAGGATTTCTTTTCTTCGCCGTTCCTAATATTTTATTAAGGACTTTCTGAATTGATTCAAGTTTTAAAAGAAGTGAATCACATTCAGGATATTTATTTGAAAGGCTGCAAAGTAAAAGCCAGTACTGTGTTTCATCGGCCTCTTTTGCAGCAATCTTTATTTTATGAATAAAATCAGCTTTACTTTCTGCGTTTTGCGCTTCCATTGCATTTGCACCTATTGAAGTTCCTGACTTAAGCAGTTGATTACTGATAACATATTTTTTCATACCCTCCAATACATCACAATAATCAATACCCAACAAGGAAAATTCAAAAGTAATTTTCAAAATAGGATTTGCTTCAATTTCTTCCTTTTTCATAAGCTGCTTTTATTAATTGGAGAATTACGGTTCTTCATCAGCTAATTAGCTAATCAGCACATTAGCTAATTAATTAGGTTCCACTAAAAACAAAGGTTGGTCAAACTCTACAGGAGAGGCATCTTCAACAAGCGCTTTTACAATTTTGCCAGACACTTCGCTTTCTATTTCATTAAAAAGTTTCATCGCCTCAATCATACAAACCACCTGGCCTTTTTCTACTTCGTCACCAACACTTACAAATATCGGTTTACCGGGTCCAGCCTGACGATAAAAAGTCCCGATCATAGGACTTTTTATAGTAAGTAGATTTTCTGTTTTTGTAGATTCAGCATCTTTTGATTCTGAAGTTTTTTCATGAGAGACCTGTTGTTGCTGAACTGACTGTGGCACTTGGGCAAGTTGCTGAACCATAGGCGAAACAAAATGCTGCGATGGTTCCTTTTTTTGCTTGATTGAAATTTTAAATCCCTCTTTTTCAATGCTCAATTCGCCGATATTGCTTTTGTTGATGAGCTTTATTAAATCATGGATTTGCTTAATGTCCATATAGGATAATTATTTTATGTTATGAAAAAGTATAGCTAAGATAATGTAGATGCCTGAATAATAAATTAAAAATAAAAATGAAAATCATTTTTGAAAGATAAATAAAAATTTATTCTTTTTTATTGCTATCCGCAATTTCTTTATTTATGCCGTATTTTATTGAATAGGGATCTCTACTATTCCTGACTGAATGGCGATCATTCAAATATTAGTTTACTGCGCAATCATTCGTAAAAACAGTTCCTGGTTTCTTATTTTTATTTCAATTTCCCAATTCCTGATCCTACTCCTTGACTCTTTCCACGTATTCGCCGGTTTTTGTATTTACTTTTATTAGTTCGCCTTCATTCACAAACAAAGGAACATTCACAATGGCGCCTGTTTCCACAGTTGCCGGTTTTAAAGTACGGGTAGCTGTATCACCTTTCATGCCGGGCTCACTGTAAGTAACCTGTAATATGATTTTGTCGGGAAGTTCAACGCCCATTGGCAAATCAGTTTCTGTATTTATTAAAACTGAGACTTCCTGGCCATCTTTTAAAAACTGGGGAGCATCTACCATCTCAGGTGAAACTGCAATTTGCTCATAATTTTCTGTGTCCATAAAAGTATAACCGGTATCATCTTTAAACAAAAACTGGTAAGGCCTCTTCTCCACTCTTACCGGATGAATTGTTTCACCGCTGTTCCAGGTTTGTTCGATGGTGCGCGCGTTATCTACACCTTTTAGTTTTGCCCATACTTTAGCGCCCGCCCGTGCAGTCTTGTTTTGTCCAAAATCAACAACCGTATAAAGACTTTTATCAATTTTTAAAATCAATCCGGTTCTTATATCCGAAGTAGTTGCCATAAAAAAAAATTAAGGCTGCAAAGGTAAAATAATTGTTTTATTCCTGAACAGGGAAATTGGAAGATATGAATGATCATAATATTGCAGGATTGAGGCCATTATGGTTCACAAACTTTTAGATCAGACAACAACCGGATTCTATTTAAAAAAAACTAATTCAAACCATCCAAAATAATTGGAACAAGAAAAAAATTAGTAAATTTTAAATTACTCTCACTCAAATACCTGCTTTTTCATAGCTTTATAAAAAATTTACAATTGAAAAAACCAGGTATTCTCTTCGCGCTCGTTTTAATCTCCCTCTCTGTTTTTTCTCAAAAAGACACTGCAGTAGAAAAACCAATTTACATTCGCTTTCCTACCGTTCCTGAATTTACGGTTTATAAAGCGCCCGACAGCACTGCATTTACAAGAAATGATCTTCATAAAAAAATGAATACTATTTTTATGATTTTCAGTCCTGATTGCGAATATTGTCAGCATGAGACCAAATTGCTTTTACAGAATATTGATAAGTTTAAAAACACACAAATAGTAATGATCACCTATTTGCCTTTCAAAGAAATGATTAAGTTTTACCACATTTATAAGATTGCCGAATATCCTCAAATAACGATGGCAAGAGATACCAAATTTTTCTTTCCGGTATTTTTCAAGGTCAGAAATTTGCCTTCACTTTTTGTATATGATAAGAAAGGAAATTTCAAAAAAGCATTTGAGGGAGACGTAAAACCTGACACCATCCTTGCAGAATTGTAACTGCCCGAAACGGATATTTTTTTATAAATTTTCTTGCTAATGATTCCTTAAAAAAATGGCTAAACTTTCTACTTTGTAGTTTTTTATTAGTTTTATAAAAAAATTACTGATGAAAAAACTATTATTTATCTACTCTTTGTTATTGATTTCCTTGTGTGGATTTTCACAAACAAGTACTCCACAAAACAATATGCCCGCTTACATGAGCAATCCAAATATTCCGGATTTTTCATTGTACAAAGCACCCGACAGTATTGCTATTACCAATGAAGATCTTCACAAAAGAAAGGCTACATTAATAATGATCTTTAGCCCTGAATGCGGGCATTGCCAACATGAAACAACGGTACTTCTTCAGAATATTGATCATTTTAAGAATGCACAAATATTAATGACTACCTGGTTACCTTATTCTGAAATGATGACTTTCTATAAAAATTACAAAATTGCCGACTATCCGCAAATAACCATGGGCTGGGACAAGAAAGATTTTTTTCTACCATACTATCATGTACAGAGCTATCCTAACCTGGTTGTTTACAATAAAAAAGGAAAGTTTGTAAAATCATTTAGTGGTGAAATAAATATGAAAGATGTGTGGGAAGCCATGGAAGAATAAATCCCTATCCTCTAAAGGGGGCAATGCCCTGATCAATATATTTTTGGGTATTATAGAAAAAAAAAGGGATTTAAATAATTCCGCTTGTACTTTCGTAAAAGTCCAATTTCAACAGGTGATAATAAAAATTAAACCTATTATTCTTTCATGGGAAAAAAGTATTTACTAAAACTCAACTTTCGGGATGGATGCAATTAATTTTTGGGTATATTCATTTTTAGGATGAAAATAAATTTCATCTGCGGTACCGGTTTCTTCAATTTTTCCTTTGTTCATCACCATGATTCGGTTACTGATATAATGTACAACGCCAAGGTCGTGCGAAATAAAAATACAGGTGAATCCAAGTTCTTCTTTAAGATCATTTAATAAATTTAAAACCTGGGCCTGCACACTCACATCCAACGCAGAAACACTTTCATCGCAAATAATAAAATCGGGATTAAGACCAAGTGCCCGTGCAATGCATATTCTTTGTCGCTGACCACCGCTAAACTCATGTGGGTACCGGTTGAAATATTCAGGTTTCAGATCTACCTTTTTAAGCAGATCAATAACCTTTTCCTTGCGTTGTTTCTGCGTAGGTAATATCGAATGAATTTTCATTGGTTCATTGATAGCCTCGCCAATAGTTATCCGCGGATTTAATGACCCATAAGGATCCTGGAAAATGATCTGGATATCCTTTCGCATTTTTCTAAATTCTTCACCTGGAATATCAGCAATATTTTTTTCGTTAAAATAAATATTTCCGGAGGTAGCCGGTATCAGTCTTATCAAAGAACGTCCCAGCGTGGTTTTACCGCAACCACTTTCGCCCACCAGTCCGACAGTTTCGCCTTTGTTTATGGCGAAACTAACATCATCAACTGCTTTAAATTCTTTCAATATTTTTCCAAAGAAATTTTTCTTAACAGGAAAATACACTTTCAGATTCTCTACTTTTAAAAGCTGTTTTCCGGCAGCTGATTTCTCATAGCTGACGGCTGGCTGCTGACTGCTGATTGCTGAACGCTGATTGCTGATACCTGACACCTCATCCATAAAATCACTGATTACAGGGAGTCTTTTTCCTTTTGAAGAAGCATTAGGCCTGCAACTCAATAAAGCTTTTGTATATGAATGTTGGGGGTTAATAAATATTTCTTTAACTGATCCGGTTTCTACTACTTCTCCTTTGTACATCACTATTATTTTATCAGCAATTTCTGAAACGAGCCCCAGATCATGCGTTATGTAGATTACACTCATTTGCAGTTTTGCCTGTAATTCCTTTATGAGTTGTAAAATAGTTTTTTGCACTGTAACATCGAGCGCGGTAGTTGGCTCGTCAGCGATCAATAATGCCGGATTACAACTCATCGCCATCGCAATCATTACTCTTTGTTTCTGGCCACCACTTATTTCGTGAGGGTAACGATTAAGCATAGACGATGGGGAAGGCAATTTTACCTGGTCAAATAATTCAATTGTTTTAAGTACAGCTTGTTTCTGAGAAACGGACTGATGAATTTGAATGGCTTCGATTACCTGGTCGCCGCAGGTCTTTACAGGATTCAGCGATGTCATAGGTTCCTGGAAGATCATGGAAATCTTATTTCCCCGAATTCTTCTTAAATCATCAGTTCCAAGTTTCAAAATATCCACGGCCTCTTTTCCATCTTCAGAAAAAAGTATTTTGCCGCTTTTATATTTTGCAGGCGGAGATGCCAATAATTGTAATATAGATAAAGAAGTAACTGTTTTGCCGGACCCTGATTCGCCCACAACAGCCACTGTTTCCCCGCGGTTAATTTCAAAAGAAATATTTTTTACTGCAGAAGTAACCCCTGATTCTGTAATAAAATCAACGCTGAAATCTTTTAACTGAAGAAGCGGGTGATTCAAATTGGTTTATTGGTTTATTGGTTTATTGGTTAATTGGTTAATTAGTTAATTAGTTAACTGGTTAATTGGTTAATTGGTTTATTGGTTTATTGGTTAAAAAGTTGAATTTTTTATTAGTTAAGACGTAAAATAAGATTCCCTTTTATTTGTTTCTTTACTGTCCGTGCGACTCCGTTTGGAGATAGCTGAAAGCTCAACGCTAGTTGCTGATTTCCCACTCACCACTAAAATCTAAAATTTCAAATGCCTTACTGTAAGCCCGTTATTAATCAACTGCTTTAAAGATTCAATCCCAATTCTTAAATGCATTTCTACAAAATTTGCGGTTACACTTGCATCACTTTCAGTGGTTTTTACTCCTTCCGGAACCATTGGTGAATCACTTACCAGGAGCAAGGCGCCCGTTGGTATTTTATTATAAAATCCAACAGTAAATATGGTTGCCGTCTCCATATCCACAGCATAAGCGCGAATCTTTCGCAAAAATTTTTTAAAAGACTCATCATGCTCCCATACTCTTCTGTTAGTAGTATAAACCGTACCTGTCCAGTAGTCAACAGAATGATCACGAATAGTGGTAGAGATGGCCTTTTGTAATGCAAATGCCGGCAACGCGGGAACTTCCGGAGGAAAATAGTCATTAGAGGTCCCTTCTCCTCTTATGGCCGCAATTGGTAAAATGAGATCGCCAATTTTATTTCTTTTTTTTAATCCTCCACATTTTCCAAGGAACAAAACCGCTTTAGGATTGATAGCGCTTAAAAGATCCATAATGGTAGCTGCCCCGGGGCTTCCCATTCCAAAATTAATAATAGTAATATTCTCTGCCGTGGCACATTCCATTGCTTTTTCAACACCCACAACTTTAACTTTATGAATATCGGCAAACATTTTTACATAGTTACTGAAATTTGTAAGCAAAATGTATTCGCCAAAATTTCCTAACTTTTCCCCCGTATATCTAGGAAGCCAGTTGTTCACTATTTCTTTTTTTGTTTTCATAATACTATTAAGCTAATTCATTTTATTTGTTATGGATAAAAATACGATTTTAGATTTTAGATTAACCATTTTTTTCAACTATCATTATAGAAAAAACTTTTGAAATACTCATTGCGGGAGACTTAACCTTGAATTTTTTCCCATATTAGATTTAAATCCAAATGATAAAAATAGATTTTCCAAAAGAACAAATCAAAACAAGACAACGGCAAGGGGTAAACGAGATTTTTGATATCATCAGAAAAAAATGGCTTGTACTTTCTCCTGAGGAATGGGTAAGGCAAAATATCCTGCAATACCTTTTAACAATAAAAAATTATCCGGCTTCGCTAATTGCGGTTGAGAAAGAAATAAAATTAGCTGAATTGAAGAAACGCTGTGATATAGTAATTTATAACAGGCAATCTCATCCCTGGATGATCATAGAATGCAAAGAAATGAAGGTAACTCTTTCGCAAAAAACGATGGAGCAAATACTTCGATATCACCTTGCACTACCTGCAAAATACCTGGTAATTACCAATGGAGGTTATTGCTTTGGTTTTGAAAAAAAACAAAATCAATTTTTTGAGATCAGCGCATTCCCCGATTTTGAAGTCTGAAAGAGTAGTAAACTTTTTGGAATTTTACTACTTTCCAAAAGCCCTGAGATTAGAAGACCTATGGGAAAATTCCCAATTCTGCATATGAAGTAGCTACTTTATTGATCGCACATACATAAGCTGCAGTTCTCATATCCGGAATAGCTGGCGTTTTTTGCCAGATATCAACTATCTCGCGGGTAGCTGAAATCATGGTTTCTTCAAGCCCGCTTCGTACCAGGTCCACTTCATCTGCACCATGCATAATAAAATCTTTTTCGGGAATACTGATTGTTTTGCCGGTAAGTTCTTCAAGCTGGTTTACGATATGATGGTTCATATTTTCACTAAATCGTTTTTCCAGGCGACCATAACGGACATGGCTAAGGTTTTTTAGCCATTCAAAATAACTAACCGTAACCCCGCCGGCATTCAAATACATATCAGGCACTATCAGCACGCCTTTTGGATTTAAAATTTCATCTGCTTCAGGAGTGAGCGGCCCGTTGGCGGCTTCACCTATTATTTTTGCTTTGATACGCGCAGCATTTTCTATATTAACTACATTTTCAAGCGCCGCCGGAATTAAAATATCACAATCCATTTCTAACGCATCGGATGATTTTTCAAAATTCTTTGCTCCGGGAAAATCAAGAATAGATTTTGTTTTTTGACGATGCGAAAATACCTGTTCAATATCCAGTCCATCAAAATTGTAAATAGCCCCTTCATATTCCGCAAGGCCAACGATCAATGCACCAGCCTGTTGAAAAAATAAGGCAGTATGATATCCTACATTCCCCATACCCTGAACACAGATACGTTTGCCTTTTACTCCAAGAGGCAATCCCGCTTTTTCCATTAAAGTGGGCATATTACATACTTCTGTAAGTCCATAAAATACACCAAGCCCCGTAGCTTCTTTTCTTCCCCGCACTCCGCCCTGCGAAACGGGCTTACCTGTAACACAACCCGCTGCGTCAATTTCACCGGGATGCATAGCTACGTAAGTATCAAGTATCCACGCCATTTCCCGTTCGCCGGTTCCATAATCGGGAGCAGGCACATCGGTACCCGGACCAATAAAATTTTTCTTAATTAATTCTGCGGTATATCGCCGTGTAATTTTTTCCAATTCGTAAGGAGTGTATTCCCGGGGATTTATTTTGATACCACCCTTCGCTCCCCCAAAAGGAACATTCACAATCGCGCATTTGTATGTCATCAATGCAGAAAGTGCCATTACTTCATCCTGGTTCACCGCATTGCTAAAACGAATCCCACCTTTGCATGGTGTCTTGTGGTGCGAATGTTGTACCCGGTATGCTTCGATGGTTACAATCTCTCCACTTTCTCTTTTAATAGGAAAACGCATCTGGTACACACTGTTGCATTGTTTTATCTGTTGCAGGATACCATTATCCCATGAGGTAAAAACAGCGGCTCTGTCAAAACTTTTTTCCACGTTATGAAAAAAACTATAGGGAACTTTTAATGACATAATATTTGTTATTAGTGAATATATATATTTTTAAACAAGTTAATAAATTGAAATGAATCCTTAAAGAAATCTATAAAGATTTTTCCTTTTTAGAAACTTTTCTGTCTATTCTTATTAAATACAAAAAAAACACTACAAGAATAGTGATACAAACTGCCATAACCACATAAATTTTATCATTGCTCCGCATGGTTTGATCAATAGTGGCTGAAACAGATTGTGCCCATAAAAGCGGACTTGGCAGAAATAACATAACAGTGAAACATAAACGCTTAAAAAACAATTTATCCATGAATTAAATTTTTATTGGCAAGCAGACTTAATCTTATTTTCAAACTACTGATCCATATTCCTAAAAGTAACCAGCCAAATACAGCCGGCCAGAAAACCATTTCCATTGTTGCGTCAAGGTTCCCACCGCCGAGAGCGGGATTACCTCCGCCTTTGGCGCCTTCCAATCCGCCCGGATGCAATGATTGCACCATTCGTGGTAAAATCATTATTAATGGAATATAAATAAAGTAAGCGAAAATATTATAAACGGCAGTTACCCTTGCTTTCTTATCCATGTCTGTCATAGAACCACGTAAAACCAAATACGCCATATAAATTAAAACAGCGATGGCAGCAGCTATTTGCTTGGGATCATTGCTCCAAAATTCACCCCAGGAATATTTAGCCCAAATGGAACCGGTTGCTAAACCCAGCAGGCCGAATACAATTCCTGTTTTTGCCAATTCAGAAGCATAAATATCGTATTTGAGATTTGAGGTACGCAGGTATGCAATAGAATAACCTAATGAAAGGGTAAGCAATCCCATTTGACCAAACCACATAGGCACATGAAAGAAGAAATTGCGGATACTTTGGTGAAGATTACCTACAAAAGGAACATGAGTGAGAAATCCGGCAGTAAAGGTGAAAAACAAAAACACAATGCACAATATCTTCCACCATTTTAATTTCATGAGCTCTTTTTTGTGGGGCAAAATTAAGGATAATATCCTTTAGTAATGTTAATTGTTTAACGGCAATTTTCGTTTTTGGATAAATTCAATTGAAGTGTAAAACTAATAGAAATTTTCAAAAAGTATGAATGATTTGTATGATGTTAAAAATAATAAAAGGGGATAATTTTAATAAATAATAAAGTGAATACATAACTTTTGGAAAGTTATTTAAAGAACTGCAAAAAAATTTTCCAAATAAACTTTCCAAAAGTTTTTGAACAGCAAACAAACAAAAAGCTAAAATTTGTATTTAATGAATACATGGTAAACTATTCCTTCCACAAAAAAGGAAAAAGCACAACTGCCAAAACTACCACTAACACATCAAGCCCAATCAATAAAAGAGAAATTTGTAAGAGCGCACCTTCCCTGAAAACCTCGCCAAAGGCAGATTTTGACAATCTAATCAGCAATAAAAGTTGCGGAATGATAAGCGGGAAACCCAGTATTGCCATGATTGCAGCATTCTGATGAGCCTTCGCAGCAATAGCCGACATTAAAGTAAAAACAAGGCTTAAACTCAATCCGCCAAGACAAGCAATACCAATAAACTGAAAAGGATTCATTACAGGATTTCCCAACAAAGCCATAAATAACAAAAGGCTGGCAATAACCATTAAAAGCATTACAGCTGAACTGTAAATTAATTTGGCGATGATAAAATGAACAGGACTTGTTATTGAATAAAAATAAAGCATTCGTCCTTTGCTTTCATTCAGAAAACTTTTGGCAACGGCATTTACACATACAAATAACTGGATCATCCAGAACAAACCATTATATACAGTGCTTTCCGGTTGCCCCATCGCGAGATATAAAACAAAAATGGTACTTGCTACATAAAGGAGAATGCCAAAAAAAGTATGCTGTTGCCGGAGTTCCAGCAGAAAATCTTTTTTTAAAAGCGTAATTATTTTTGACAAGAATAAATAATTTATGAAGAACTTTGGAAAAAGTAAACAAGATCAGAACGAAGCTTTAAAAGTACCTTCTTTAATGTTGACAAATCCCGAAACGTTTCCTCCGGTATAATTATTTATGGGACCATAGAAAGTACCTTTAACTATATTACTATCGATATAATCAATTCTGCAATACGTAATCACCCTGTCATCAATGTAATAACCCCTTTTCGACTCTGGTTCATTTGAGTTAAAAATTAACCCAAATCGTTTTGCATCATTTCCCGATTGATAAAGACCTGTGTCTATTGGAGTTGTAGAGGATAAAACTATTTGAAATTGTGATCTTCCAAAATCTGATTCTCCATTAATCGTTAGAAAATATTTATCAGTTGATTCAGTTTTTATGGCATTAAGTATATTCCCTCCGAACATTCGATAGTTCATAAAGCCACTATTTTCACTTAATCCCCACTTGTTCGTTGAATCTATTTGGGGTAAATAATCCTTAACTCTACAAGTAAATTGTCCATTTGAAATAGGTTTCGGCTGAAAATATTCGTTATTTCCGTCAAAAGAACCGTGAATAATATTTCCATTCACTGAATTAATTGTAACTTTTAAAGTACCGAGAGTATCATTTATAAAATCCACAAAATGACTTGGCGTATAATACTGTAGAGATGCATCACCATTAATATTGATGTAAACTCCGGGTTTTATCGTTCCGCCTGTTCGTATTTGTAATTTAAAAGTTTGCCAAGCATAAGGGCCATACGGTAATCCATCAAGAATCAAGGTATTTGAAATCATTCTCGCTGAGAGAAAATAACCTGCGACTGTTGAATTATCGTTTTGGAACGAAAATGTTTTGGGTTCATTAGTCCCATGCCCTACCTGAAAACTAAATTTTCCATTAACAACAGGATAAAGAGGCCCATTTGTATTAATATCAGGATTTAATAGGAGAGTGCCACTAAATCGACCCTTTATTTTATTTGATATTACAGTATCAATAGTGTATTGAACTTGAGCATACGGCGTATTAAATGGGGTAATTAAAAAAGCGAGTGATAATGTGTCAAAAATTAAATGAGATTCAAACGCAGGAATTTCAATATTATACTTCTCGCCTTGTCTTCTATTTAAAGGAAATCTGAATTGAATATTGGCCTTTCTATCACTAGTAGTTCCACTACATACTACAAAAGTATCAGGTTCGCTATTATTATAAATTTGTAAAAAACTTGTATCTACGTAACCACTATATTTTACTCCATTTATTTCACATTCCCAACTATTATCAACCTGAAATTCTGGAGCTAAAACAGAGGTGTCAGGAGGATTTGGATGGTTAGGTTGAAGAGGAGAGGGTTCATGCGGTTTATTACAGGAAATTAAACAAAATATCCAAAATACTGTAATAAAGAAAAAACCTGTTAGTTTTATTAATCTTTGCATTCTATTTTTTAAATGATTATAAATTTCCCATGTCCAAAAAAGCTTTTCTCTCTTCGTTTTTTAGTATCAATAACGTTTTTTGCTACTTTTTAAAGTTTACAAATTTACTCTTAAAATACGAATTGAAAGTTGGTGAAATATTAAACGTATCAGCTTGACCAATTATTGTAAAACAATAAATAACAAAGATTCCTTGTCGCACTTATAATTTGGCTTGGGATTTTCCAATAAATCAATTACCCAACTTCCCCATTCAACCCTGCGCACACCCTGCATCGCGGCTCATAAATATCTTTTTCTCCCAGCAAAAGTTGTCCTCCGGCATTGACTTTTCTATAACTCACATTTGCAATATTTCCACATACTGCACATATAGCATGCAGCTTGGTAATATAATCAGCTATTGCAAGCAGGTTGGGCATTGGGCCAAAGGGTTTTCCCGTGTAATCCATATCCAGTCCGGCGACAATCACACGCATCCCTTTCAAAGCAAGCGCCTCGCAAACAACAGGGATCTGGTCATCAAAAAACTGGGCTTCGTCAATCCCTACCACATCCACATTCTGCGCAAGCAAAAGTATGGTTTGTGAATTTTCTACAGGAGTTGATTGAATTTTATTGGCATCATGACTCACAATTTTTTGTTCATCAAATCTTGTATCAAAAGAAGGTTTAAATATTTCCGCTTTCAAATGAGCGATCTCAACTCTTCTTAAACGGCGGATCAGTTCCTCTGTTTTTCCACTAAACATGCTTCCGCAAATTACCTCTATCCAACCCCGTCGTTCTCCTCTGAAATTTGGTTCAATAAACATTTTTTGTATTTAATTTTAAATTTCAATTTGTAACTTAGCCCGGATTTGCAAGGTTAAAATGATTTTTTGTTAATTCAAAAACAAAGATTTTTTCCAATATTTTTCTAAAAAACGATTACTTTTTTAAAATGGACAGAGTGATAACACTCCTGAAAAAACTGCAAAAGCAACTCGATGAAAATTCATCTGTAGAATCTATGTTACAAACCGTGCAAATTCTTCACGCCGAATTAATCAACAATGTAGAGAAAAAAGAGAACATTTCAAATCCCATGATCGCCGTATTGATGCCGCCGGTTTATTACATTTCAAAAAATGATATTCCTAATGCCAATATAAAAGCCAAAGAAGAAAAAATAATAGAAGTGCTGCAGGTAGATGAAAAAGAAATAGAAGCCGAATTGGAGCAGATAAAAAGAAATGCGGATGCGGCCAATTCGAGAGGCTCTCAGAACCGGCCCACTTTGCTTTATGACCCAATAGAAGATCTACCTACACTGGCACACCAATACCATCCCGAAAAAAAATCAGCCTCTGCAGAACTTCCTTTTGAATATCCGGAATCTCTGAATGACCGGTTAAAAGAAAGCAAGATCGAACTTTCACAATCGCTCACTTCTGCGCCAATAAAGGATTTAAAAAAAGCCATCGGGGTTAATGATCGTTTTCTTTTTATCAATGAATTATTCAGAGGCGATGAGGCCATGTATGAACGCAGTATCAAAACGATTCAGAATTTTTCTATTTATGCTGAAGCAGAATTCTGGATAAGAAGAGAATTGAAAGTAAAAATAGGCTGGCTTGAAAATGACCAGGTTGTAAAGCAATTTGATCAATTGGTGAAAAGAAGGTTTACGTAAAGCAGGCTGACTTCCCATTCAGGTAAGACCAATATTTATTAGGCACTTCACTATTTCAGGGAAATGAAAATCTCAAATATTTTTTTGTTTGCTGTATAAGAAACTTCTTCGGAGTTAAATATTTTTTTTATTCGTGTCTGAATTCGTGCAATTGCCGCCTGAACGTCTTCCTCTCTGAGCTCGTTCATCCCAGTCCGAACCGGAACGGGCGACCAGGCGGACATCCAGGCAGGTATGGCAAAAAAAATTATGGCTTAAAATTATTCCTTATCTTTTTTATCATCATCCCCCAACACCAGGTTGGCTCCTCCCTCGCGCATGATCTGTTCCATGTTTCTGTCATTATCAATGATACCTTTTTGCTCGAGCATCCTCATATCTTTGGCATCTCTTAAAAATTCGGAAGCAAAAATAAATTCATTTAATTTTTGATTTTTATTGAAAATAATTTCTTTGTTGGTTCCTTCCCATTCTTTTTCTCCGTTATAGAGATAGAGAATATTTTCACCTATTTCCATTACACTATTCATATCATGGGTATTAATGATAGTGGTAATATTATTCTCGATGGTGATCTCATGAATCAATTTATCAATAACCATTGAGGTTTGCGGATCGAGGCCGGAATTAGGCTCATCGCAAAATAAATATTTTGGTTTCAAAACTATGGCTCTTGCGATACCTACTCTTTTTTTCATACCTCCACTTATTTCGGAAGGAAATTTTTTATTGGTATCTTTTAAATTTACCCTATCCAGCACGTCATTTACCCTTGCAATTTTTTTTTGATGACTCCATTTGGTAAACATGTCTAACGGAAATTTTATATTCCGCTGCACAGTCATGCTATCAAAAAGAGCAGATCCCTGGAAGAGCATTCCAATTTGCTGCCTCAATTCTTTCCGCTCTTCTTCATGCATAGTAGTCAAATCTTTGCCATCAAAAATTATATCACCACTATTCACCTCAAAAAGGCCAACCATACATTTTTGCAGCACTGTTTTGCCGCTACCGCTGGTACCTATGATAAGATTGGTCTTACCCGTTTCCATCACAGCGCTTATGTTTTTCAATATTTGTTTATCCCCAAAGGATTTAGAAACATTTTTAATCTCAATCATAATAAATTCAATTTTCAGAGAATTTGCGCACTTTATAACAAAAAGAACGCGAGTATATAATCTGCAAACAGGATGAGCACACAACTGGTAATAACTGCTGTAGTGCTTGCTCTTCCAATTTCCAACGCGCCTCCTTTTACATTGTAGCCGTAAAAACAAGACACACTGCTGATGATAAATGCGAAGGTGTACGCTTTTACCAGGGCAAACCATACATTTTTTGGTATAA
Organism: Hanamia sp.; assembly: GCA_036509335.1. GTDB lineage: Bacteria > Bacteroidota > Bacteroidia > Chitinophagales > Chitinophagaceae > Ginsengibacter. Next base: position 4,921 of record DATCFT010000065.1, on the reverse strand, counting down.
AATTCATAAGTAAACCTCTGTCATAAGTTTCGGCTGGTAAAATACCACCGAAGCTTCCTGCCAGCCTGCCGCCATAGATGCCCAGCGCCATGGCAAGAATTACCAATAACGGAATGGTAATAAGCGCACCCAGAATTTTAGGTGCCACTAAATATGACCTGGTATTGATCCCCATAATTTCCAACGCGTCAATTTGTTCGCTTACTCTCATATTTCCCAGTTCGCCGGCAATTTTACTGCCTACTACACCGGCGAGAACGATACAAACCAGTGTAGGAGCAAATTCCAGTATAACTGTATCACGCACGACTTGCGCTATCGTTTCTTTTTGAATTACAGGGCTCACCAATTGATAAGCCGTTTGTATTGCGCTTACCGCGCCCATAAAAATGGAAATGACCGTTACAATCCAAAGTGAGCCCATGCCTATTTCTACTGATTGGTGCATGAGTTCTTTCCAATACATCTTAAAATTTTCCGGCTTGGTAAACATACCTTTCATCATCAAAAGATAGGCGCCAATGGAAGAAAATAGTTTCATCTTTTTTAATTAAAAAATTATTTTATGAATTTTGATTAGCTTATGATTTGGATTTCCTCCATCTTGATGGTGAAGTTAAACTTTCTTCTTTTTTACTTTTACATTTAAGCTGTGCATCCACTACGGCTATTAATACCATATTATAAATACTACGTACCGGGCTTCCCAATTGAAGGATATGTACCGGCTTATTAAGTCCTAATAAAATAGGCCCGATGGCTTCAGCACCCCCTACTTCCTGCAGCAGATTATAAGTTACATTTCCGGCGGCAAGATTGGGGAAAATAAGCACGTTCACATCTTTATTTACCAATTCGCAAAAAGGATAATTATCTTTTAATATTTCTTTGTTAAAGGCAACGTTGGCCTGCATTTCTCCATCAATTGTCAATGAGGGATCTTTTTGCTTTACGATCTCCCGGGCGCGTGCCACCAATCTGGCTTCCGGAGAATCACTGCTTCCGAAATTAGAATAACTTAACATGGCGATACATGGGGTGATTCCAAAATTTTTTACTTCTTCCGCCACCATGATAGCTATGTCTGCAAGTTCATCAGCAGTAGGATTAAAATTAACAGTAGTATCTGCCAAAAATAAAGGACCTTTTTTAGTCATCATAATATACATCCCTGCAACTTTTTTAGAATTGCCTTCAGTACCTATCACCTGCAAAGCAGGACGAATCGTATTGGGATAATTCTTCGTAAGCCCTGATATCATTGCGTCTGCCTCGCCTGTTTCTACCATCATACATCCAAAATAATTTCTATCCCTCATCGCTTTTTTAGCTTCATATACATTATATCCCTTTCGCTGCCGCTTGGCGAAAAATAAATTTCCGTATTCCATTCTTTTTTGATGAGTATCATTACTCTTGGGATCTATAATTGCCATTCCTGAAATATCAATACCACTTTCTATAGAAATTTGTTTTATCTTTTCGCGATCGCCCAGTAAAATAGGAAAAGCAACCCCCTCGTCCTGCACCAATTGGGCAGTCTTTAAAACTTTTTGATTTTCTGCTTCTGCAAAGACAACGCGCTTTGGTTCTTTTCTCGCTTTGGCTCCCAACATTCGTAATAAATGATTGTCAATTCCTAATCTTTCATTTAACTCTACGTTATAAGTTTCCCAATCTGTAATTGGCTGCCTTGCTACGCCACTTTCCATAGCTGCCTTTGCTACCGCAGGAGCCACAAAAGTAAGTAACCGGTTGTCGAGAGGTTTGGGAATAATGTATTCGGGACCAAAAAGAATGTTTTTTTCATTGTAAGCCATCGCTACAATATCCGGCACAGGCAATTTGGCAATTTCAGCTAAAGCCTTTACTGCCGCAAGCTTCATGGCTTCATTAATTTGTGTGGCCCTCACATCCAGCGCTCCTCTGAAGATATAAGGAAAGCCAAGCACATTATTTACCTGGTTGGGAAAATCGCTTCTCCCGGTCGCCATGATTACATCTTTGCGAACAGCGATTGCTTTATCATAAGTAATTTCCGGATCAGGATTGGCCATAGCAAAAACAATAGGATTTTTTGCCATACTCTTTACCATTTCGGGCGTTACCACATCACCTACACTTAATCCGATAAACACATCGGCATCTTTCATAGCGCCGGATAAAGTGAGGTCTTTATTTTTGGTAATGGCAAACATTTTTTTCTTTTCATCCAAATCTTCTCTTCCTGCATATATAACACCAACGAGGTCAAACATTACAAAATTGGCAGGGTTGGCTCCAAGCGCTACATACAGTTGGATACAAGCCATAGCCGCAGCACCTGCGCCATTTACCACAAACTTAACTTTGCCAATTTTCTTTTTTTGAATTTCAAGGGCATTCAACAAAGCGGCGGCGCTGATGATAGCCGTACCATGTTGATCGTCATGCATAACGGGTATATGTAAACGCTCTTTTAGCTTTTGTTCTATATAAAAACACTCCGGAGCTTTAATATCTTCCAGGTTGATACCACCAAAAGTAGGTTCAAGTGCCGCTACGATCTCTACAAATTTTTCAGGATCGGTTTCATTAATTTCAATATCAAAAACATCTATATCAGCAAAAATTTTAAACAGAACTCCTTTGCCCTCCATCACCGGTTTTCCCGCCACAGCGCCAATATTGCCAAGACCCAAAACTGCAGTTCCATTGCTGATAACTCCTACTAAATTTCCTTTTGCCGTGTATTCATAAGCTTTTTCGGGGTTTTCTTTTATCTCAAGGCACGGTACTGCCACTCCCGGCGAATAAGCCAATGACAAATCTCTTTGCGTCTTAGTCGCCTTTGTGGGAATTACTTCTATTTTGCCGGGCCTGTCCTTTGAATGATAATCGAGCGCTTCCTGATTGCGAATACTTTTTTGCATAGATACTTGTTTAACAACCTTACAATAAACTGTAATTCATTTTATTGAGAAGTAAAGATAGGTAAAGTAGTCAATTCATTAGAGAGAAACAGCGAGCCAGGCCATAATACCCATTCCGTTTTCAATGGCTTTTTCATCAATGTTAAAAGTAGGGGTATGTACTCCCGAAGTAATATTCTTTTTTATATTTCCTACACCCAATCTAAAAAAACAGGCAGAAATAATATGGGAATAAAAAGCGAAATCCTCTGCGCCCATACGCATTTCAGTTTCTTCCACATTTTCTTCACCGGCAAACTGAGCTGCTTTTCGTCTAGCCTTCTCCGTAAGTTCTATATTGTTGATAACAAATGGATAGCCTATATCAATTTCCACATCTATTTCAGCGCCTGAAATTTCCGCCGTCTTTTGGCAAATATTTTTTATAAGTGTATGAGCTTTAAATCTCCATTCTTCATTCATTGCCCTGAAGGTACCCATCAGTTTTACTTCTGATGGAATTACATTGGTAGTATTGCCGCCCTGGAAGGAAGTGATGGAAAGTACTGAAGGATTAAAAGGATTGTTCATGCGGCTTACTACCTGTTGCAGATTCACTACCAATTGTGAAGCGGCAAGTATGGTATCTGAGGTAAGATGAGGCGCTGCTGCATGGCCTCCCTTTCCTTTTACAGTAATATAAATTTCATCTGCGCTTGCCATTACCATTCCGCCACGAAAACTCAATTTACCTACTTCCAGGTTAGGATGCACATGCAGCGCACAAATCATATCAGGCTTTGGATTTTCCAATACACCTTCTTTTATCAGAAGGCTTGCGCCTCCCGGATTTTTTTCTTCGCCGGGTTGAAAAATTAACTTGACTGTTCCTTCCCATTCCTCTTTTAATTCGTTCAAAATCTTTGCTGCGCCAAGCAGACAGGTAGTATGTACATCGTGGCCGCAGGCATGCATCACACCTTCATTTTTGGAGCGATAGGGTACCTCATTTTTTTCTGTTATGGGCAATGCATCCATGTCTGCCCGCAGGGCAATTACTTTTTTCTCCGGACTGTTGCCTTTTATAATTCCTATTACACCAGTGGTGGACATCACTTCAAAAACAATTCCGTATTCCTTTAATTTTTTTTGAACAAATTGCGAAGTCTCAAATTCATGATAGCTCAATTCAGGATGGGCATGCAAATGGTGACGGATTTGAATAAATTCATCTGAATAATTCTTTGCCAGTTTTTTTATATTTTCTTTCAGCATTGATGTGGGTTAAGATTGAAGCAAATGTAAAAAGAGTTTCGCTATTGATGAAAGTTCATATTTCAAAGTTACTGCTCCGGATTTAGTAGTTTGGAGTTGGAGTTTTGTCCTTTATTCTCAGCAAGAGGTTGAAGGCTGTTTATTAAAATGTCTTTACATTTCTCAGATTTCAATAACTTTTTGCCGCCCTAATATCTGCATTAGAGTCAGTTTTTAAGCGTAAAAACGGGCAACCATTAAAGCTGCCCTTGATTCATCATGCCAATCTATGAAAATTATGGCATCTTCTGATTTATTTGGTCAGAGACCAAACGGAGGCATCTACTGGCGGATTGATAGTTTTGGAAAGATAAAGATGGAACACCTGCATTGGCTAAGGGTCATGGCTTCGCTGGTGTCCGTGTCGCCGGCCAAAGCCGGAAAATTAAGAATACTCCTATGAGGACAAACCAGCGGGAGAAAATAAAAGTGTGCAATGATTTTACCCGGGCTTTTTCAGGTACCGGTTTCTCTCCGCTCTGGCGCAGGTCTCCTGACCTGTGCAAGAGCGTTACTTAGTATCTCTTTGTTAAAAACATTATCATTGAAAATAAATCTTATGACAATCCTCAATCTCCGCTCTGCCGCAGGTCTCCTGACCTGTGCACGAGCGTTACTTTGCCCGCATTTAATAAAACGCTATCATACAAGACTAATTTACAACAAATACTCAATCTAATCTTATTAATTCCAATAAGCCTTTCCCTTCTTCAGTA
>DATCFT010000064.1:0-93477 GCA_036509335.1 Hanamia sp. | reverse complement strand
TTCTGAAATAAAATTCGCAAATGTGTTGATGAGTATTAATGTATCGTAACCAATCGCGCCAAGTTTTGCCAGCCATTTGGAATGCTGCATCGTTACATCAAATACATCGCCATGAAAGAACCAGGCTGTCTTATTGTTTGACAGTGGCAACACTACTTTATTAACGATACGTAATGAACCCATTTTTAATCCTGTAAACTTTCGTAACATCTCGTCATGGTTGCCGGTGATATAATAAATTTTTACGCCCTTGCCTATCCAGTTCATAAAGTGCTTTACAACTTTCATGTGGCTTTTAGGCCAATACCTTTTACTAAATTGCCAAATATCAATTATATCGCCGTTTAGAATTACCGTTTTCGGACTTATGGATTTCAGGTAAGATAAAAGTTGTTTTGCCTGGCAGCCGTAAGTGCCCAAATGCACGTCACTGATTACTAATATCTCAATTCTGCGTTTTTTTTTCTGCATTATAAATGCACTTTAAAAAACTTAAAAGGAGAAGAGAAGGCTGACAATCTTGAGAGGAAAATTCTTACGATAAGCTTCTGAATCAAATAAGAAACTGTTTTCATGAAATGGAATTTGTAGATAATAAAATTGGTATGTGTAATTAACAGACCGCATTCACACTACAAAGTAAAGCTTCATATATTACGTAAACATTACGGTATTATTAAGATAATATTAAATTAACCGAAGTTTCCTGATAAAGTCTCCTACACATGATATTACTTTCAAAGCACCCGTAAATTTTATGTAATCTTCCAATTCACAAGAACCATTGTTAAACAATATTAAAGACATTCAAGAAAACATAAATGATTTTATAGTTGAGTCTTGATTGTTTCGAAGTATTAAAATAGAAATAATTTTCTAATAATTTCCCTGGGAACTATGTATGGTTTCTTTAACTGGCATCTTTTACGCATCGGAAGCCGGTATGCTCCAAACCCGTATCGGGACTGCTTTTCATACGACGTGCGACACGGTAACCACTGCAGTAACTGTCGTTGCACAAAAAACTTCCGCCGCGGAGGCTTCTTTTAGGAGTATAAGGATCCATCGGATCATTACTTTTTGCAGGTCCTTTTGGATCAACAGCCACCTGGTTTCCAAAGGATTTATAATAATTGACATCATACCAATCGCTACACCATTCCCACACATTGCCGGCCATGTCAAACAGTTTGTATCCATTTGACGGAAAAGATTTCACCGGAGCTAAACCAACAAAACCATCTTTGTCATCATTATAATAAGGAAATTTTCCACCCCATGAATTGGCTTTAGGTTTTCCCTGGTTAATGGGTTCATTTCCCCATGGATAAATATCATTTTGTAAGCCACCTCTCGCGGCAAATTCCCATTCTGCTTCGGTGGGAAGTCTCTTTCCTGCCCATTTACAATAAGCCATTGCATCGTACCAACTCACCTGCACCACAGGGTAATTTTCTTTTCCTTTGAGATTACTGTTAGGGCCTTCAGGATGTTTCCAATCTGCACCTTTTACCCATCCCCACCATTGTCCATAATCATTTAGATGTACTGGTCCGGCAGTTTGATGAAATACCAGTGACGCAGCTACCAGCATGCTATCTGGCGGCTTGGGAGTTCCCGGGGGAAGTGTTTGTTTCATTTCATCCCAATCGGGTTTTTTCTCGGCAGTAGTTATATAATGAGTGGCATCCACAAACTTTGCAAACTCTAAATTAGTAACTTCCGTAGCGTCCATATAAAAGCTATTTACTTTTACTTCATGCTTCGGATATTCATCTGCGGCTGCCTGCGAATTATCGCCTCCCATCATAAAAGTTCCCCCTTTGATCAATACCATTCCTTTCGTGGAAGTGTCACCGTTAAACTTCATTGAAGAGTCGGATGAAGCATTTCCAAATCTTGAAGGAACCATCATACACGAAGTGGTGGTGTCTTTTGTAGCCGCAGTTAAAGTGCTTTTTTTTGCAGCGTGGTCACATGCATTCAATGAAACTATTAATGTAAAAAGAAAAATATAATTGAATGATTTCATTATTTTTTTTAGTTTTTAGGATAATTCCCGCTTTCCTGATTACTATGTTTAAATCAATAGCCTGTTTATTTCAAAATTACTCATTCCATTTCATAAGCATTAATCCGGGTTGATTTTTTATCTACGTGTTTTGTTACTTCTTCGAAATGTTTTATAAACTTCAGATATACATGACCTGGAAGAAAAAATGAAACGATATTATCTTTTATTTATCTATCACACTTTTAATTTCTTTACCTATGATTTTACCCGGAACATTATAATTAAAGCCTAATAAAGCTGCAATCGTTTTTGCATATTGAGTTTGAAAAATTTGTTCTTTGGTTTTCATTTCACCTAAAGGTTTGGTATCTGGTCCCATTGCCATAAACCATGTTTCGTTGCTGTGAAGTGTACCGCTTCCATGGTCTGTCCATTCTGCCCCTACCCCTCTTCCATGGTCTGGAACAATATAAAAAGTAGTATTGCTTTTATAAAACGGATCCTGTTGCATCATCTTCCAAAGTTGTTCAATCATTGCATCCAGGTTATTAATATCATCTAAGTAATTTTCATATTTGCCTTCATGCCCATATTCATCCGTATCGCCAAAATCGATGTAAGTAACTTTGGGATGGCTTGCAAGTATATAAGCTTTTGCAAGAGCATATATATTGGCATCCAACCGTTCATCATCTCCAAATATCTGGGGAATATAGTGCTGCATTTCGTTAGCAAGAATTTCAGTTTCGGTCAAATGATTTCCCTTGATATCTTCCCAGGGAACATTGATAAGCATACTGCTTTTATCTTTATGAAGACGCCTTCCTGTTGCTCTCCAGCAGGCGAAAGTAACCACTTTTCCTTCGTACCCTTTTTGGTTATTGATAAATTCAAGCACATTCGGATTGGGATTGCTGGGATAACTATTTGAATTAATAGCAGTGTCAACAAAGCCACTTAAAATTTCTGCACGTCCCGGGTAAGAAAACCAATAAGGATTCATCACATTTACATCGTTACCCAAATCACGGTTACCATAAAGTTGTCCATTCTTTGCAATATAATTCCATGTAAATGGCATTAGTTTTTTTCTTCGTTCATCTAAATTTTCTGACCAGAATTTTTTAAATCGTTGCAATGAATCATTGGGATTATATTTTTTATTATTCAGCAAATCAAAATCGGCGCCATGGAAAAGTTCCTGCCAGCGATAACCATCTATTAATATGACCACCACATTTTTGGTTTTATGAATTGGTTGTGCGTGAGAAGAGAAAACAAAGCACAGTAAATTAACAAAAAAGAGGAATTTTAATTTCATTTTAATAATAATTTATTATTTAATTAGGTATGATTTTAAAGGTATTTTAATTATAGATCAAACTTTGTATCAATTGTTTGCGTGATTTTTTCAAAAAAGAAAAATTCAATTAATGACAGCCAATACTTAGTGAGTGAATGGCATATAAAAAAAGAGATTTTAAGATCAATCTTTTAGGATGATTTCAAAATGCCGCTTTGTTTTTTATTGCTTCACCTTCTTAACCCCCTGTGATGAGAGGGAGAAATGGTGCAACATTTTGAAATGCACCTATCTTTTATTGAATGCTTTCCCAAACAGCGTCTAAAAAACTTTGTTTTATTTTTTTTACAAAATTACTTTCCTGGTTGGCCATTCTTTCGGGGTGCCATTGTACCAGCATAAGGAATGATTTTCCTTCAGGCTCTTTTCTTTCCATTCCTTCTATAACTCCATCCGGCGATAATGCATTTACGACAAGCCCATATCCCGGAATATCTGCGCTTTGATGATGAGCGCTGTTGATGCGGCCTTTCCCTTCGCCGATAATTTTACATAAAAGAGAATTAGGATCTATATCTACAGCATGATCCCTGTCCGTCCCTGATTCAAATTTTGCATGATTAAATTTACCAAATGATGGAATGTCGGGTAATAAAATACCTCCGAAATAGACATTTACTAATTGTAATCCCCGGCAAATACCTAACAAAGGTTTTTTATTTTCCTCCGTATGCTGAATTATTTTCCACTCAAATTCATCTCTTTTTTCATCAATCTCTTTTGGGTCAGTGTAAGCCAGGAATCCAGGCTGGTGATATAATTGAGGATTGATATCACTTCCTCCGGTGAGAATAATGCCATCACATTTTTCGGTATCTTTTAAATTATCCAGTTGATAACTTAATTTAATGATTTCCACACCATACTCATCCTTTATCCAATTTTCATAATTAGTATATTTAGAACCTTCGCTTATTCCAATAATAATCTTTTTCATCTTCTTCTTTTAATAAAATTAAAATTAGTACTATTTACCGTTTTCAAATAAAGTTGTTTGAAATCAAAATTTAATACACTTCTGTGATTATTGTGCGATGTTTTAAACAAAACAGAATAAAATAAAAGTTGTTGGGGATCGTAACCACAAATTGAGCCCTGAAGCCGTTCCGTCAACTTATATAATCATTTTATTGAGACTATTTTTATTCAAATAAAACATTACTATTCTTAACTTTTAAAAAAAAATTACAGGCATGAAATTTGAGTTTGTTTTTTAAAAATTTAAAAAACACATTTTATGGAAGATTCACAAAAATCAGAATTCAGGGAAGGCTCCCTGGCAAAAAAAATTGAGAACGAAACAGCCAAAATACCTTCTGATGTTTTTTTATGGGCAGCTATTGGCTCAATGGCCGTTTCAATGTCACTACAGGTTGCAGGCAAAAAAAATAAAAGTTTATTTTTGGGACAGTGGGCTGCGACTTTTTTGCTTTTTGGAGTTTATAATAAATTAGTAAAACAACTTGGCCACGATCAGTACAGCAAGTATTGAAAATTAGTTTTATAACATCTATGCTTATCGAATATTAATTTGATAAAGAATTATTATTACTTCCTACATCATAATAACATCTTCGTTTTTTAATTTTTGATCGGCGTGTTCTTTTGTTCCCGCATCAGTCTAGCTATTGACTAAAGTTTTTATCGAGAAATTGGATGGAGGTATTAGACTTTTCGTCTTGCAATGTTTTCTCTCGCCAACCTGGAAAGAGAAACAAAAGAACTATTGGCTTTACCGAAAAAAGCAAAGGAAAGAGAACGGCTACAGCCACATCCAACCTAACTACCATCGGAGGGCACTTACAATAAATTCTTATTTTTTTAGAAATGCAGTAAACAAACTTTTAGGCTGCATTCTTATTTCAAGATAAAAAATAAACCAGGTTTTTAAACAAATTAATAGCCGGGTGGGGATGATATTCTTGATGACGGCAATATTGTAAAGGAATTGCGGAAAAAATTCCGTGCTTAATAAATCAACAGCTCCCGAACATTTTTCAATTACCATGCAGATTGCCAATATTATTTATTTCTTTAGTATAATTTTCAATAACGCCCTCCGATAATTTCTTTCCTTCTTTGGTTTGAATAATCAGTTTTTGAATTTTATCTTCCGCTGAATTATTTACCATATCAGGATAAGGAGCGCCTGCACCAAGCCTTTCCGGCCATTCTCTTGCTTCTTTTACTTTTTGCAGGGCCAATTTATAATTATGCTTTTTCAAATATTGCAAAGCAAGCATCAATTTCGTTTGTGCATAAAAGTTATGTGCATCTTTGGCGTCTTCATAAGGTAGAATATTAATGTTGTCTAATATCTTTTCTGCAGCTTCATAATTATTGTTCAGCATAAGGCATTTGATGTATAACAAACCTGCCATATAATTTTCTTTATCTTTTTTGTAATAAGGTTCTATAACCTGCAACGCAGCTTTGTATTGTTTTTGGGATAATAAAAATTGAGCCACGTATTTACCATACCGCCAATCATCTTTATCAATCTGTTGTGCCTTGGTTAAATCAGATTGAATAGGCTGAAGATCAGCAGAATCCCGCAAGCGGGAACGCAAAACATAAAACGGCGCAAAGTTTTCAGGCGCACTTCCATCTATCAGCAATTGCAATGCTTTTGCTTTCTGACCATGAAATGCATATATCATAGCAAGGTAATACCGGCTTTTCCAGTCGGGTGATTGTTGGACAGCCCATTCGATTACAGGGACAGTTTCTTCGCGAAAAGGGAAGACCATATACGCATTGCCGTTATTCGCTGCTTTCAGATACTCATCTGCATCTTTATTGTTCCTATGGAGCCACGCAAGCCAATACAAAATTTCATTATCCTTTTGCGGACAGGCTTCCAATACGGCTTTACTTTCTTCATTTAAATTCAAATCGGAATACCGGGTTGCCAGGTCAAGATAAGTTTGCTGCGGCAATTCATCCCGAATAAGAAAAGTAAATAAATGTTTGTTTGCCGGATTTTTATTTTGCCAATATTCTTCAAATCTTATAAAATGATTGAGAGGATCTAACTTTAAAATAGTTGCCTTTATTTTTTCAAGTTCATCTCTATTTCCCATAGACCTGGCACAAACATATCGCAATTGCAATGCTGAAATATTTTCTGAATTATTCACGAGGCTTTTAGTGGCATATTCAAAAGAACCTTTGTAATTCTTTTGACGCAATTTTATTTTACTCAGCTCAGTGTAAGCAGCAGAGCGATATTGAGGCGTGATAGCCGCTACTTCGAAACCATCTTCTGCGTCATATATTTTGCTGAGCTTTAATGAGGCAAGTCCATAATAATAATTGGCAGCGGGATCATACGTATTTACACTTAAAGCAGTTCTCGCAAAATAATAAGCAGAATCATAATTCATTTTCCTGAATTGCAGGAACGCCATTTCATCCAAAGCAGAAATAAACGTAGGTTCTTTAAACAAAGATTCACGAATATCATTTTCTGCCTGTGCGTAGTGTCGTGTACCCGATTCGTATTTCCCTTTGAGATAAAATCCGTAAGCAGAATTCCAATCGAAATTTTTGTATGGCTCTAATGGCCTGTCTAATATTTTGGCAGCGCTGTCATGCAATTGAATCTCACTTCCTGCAAGAGTTATCTTTCCAATCTCTTCGCCATTTAAAAGAGAAACATTTTGTTGAAAAGATTGAAGTGGCTTCAAATTCAAAGGTATGTTTCCAATCAAATTTTCTTTGGCATCCCATACTTTGAGTGTGTCATTAATATAGCTCACCGGTGAAATAAAAATTACCGCGTTCCCATCTTTTATTTTAAGATTAATAACTCCATTCAAATCAGCATGAATCACACCATCTGTATTTTGAAAAGGATACCAATACTCGCTCCATGTATCTGTATTGTATGGTGCAAAATCAAATTGTTTGAAAGGACTTAAAACACTTTCGGGCGCGTTTTGATTATACAGCCTGCCGCTTTGTATTTCAGAATACTGGCCGCTGTGATCGGTTAATAATTTTTCCCAGATCATTCCCTGGCGTGATAAACCCCAAATCCAGATTTTTTTTCCAATCTTATCCTGCCGCTCCGCATAATGGATCATACCAAAATTTTCTTTTTGCCATAATACTCCAAAATATTTACTGTAAGCGCCGGTTACATGATACGACTTGTAAGACCCAAAATCATTCTGATCATAAATAGAAATATTTTTATGATTTTCCGGATTAACAGGAAAGTCATAGAGTTTGCCATCGTGAAAAATATAATGATTGCCGGGAAAAATATATTCAAGACTGTCAGCCACTTTTTCTCCCAGGTTCATCCAGCTATAATAGGGCTGTGGAAGCGAAGTACCATTGTGCCAGAAAAACCGTGTGATAAAGTACGCTTTGTCTTTGGGCAAATTTATTTCCATATTCCATCGTGTTTGAGTAAGCAGATCAAGCAGGCTGATGATACAACTCACACTTCCATCCGCATTCTTTTGGATAAGATAATTTACAGGAGTGGCTACACCTGGAGTGTGGCCGAAAATTCCAAAGTTAGCTTCCAGGCCGCCGCTTGTCCATGGCCCGCGCATCGCGATATCCCTGAATTTGATGACATCGTTATCATAAATAAAAGGCTTGCCATTTATTTTATCAATGGCTGTCCATATTTTACCGCCAATCTGTGGCAGTACTATCAATTTAATAAAATCATTTTCCAGTTCCACCACTTTCCATTCTTTGCTTACAGCATGATCTGTAAAACCATCGTACCGGAAATAAGGATAAAAAAGTGAGGCAGGATCCAGAACAGGATTGGGGTTAGAGAAAGGGTAGGTAACAAAACTCGAATCATATTCGCGAATAGTTGCATCAGATTGAGCAAGCGAATGGAAGCTTAGAAAAATAAAAAAGCAACAAAGAATATTTTTCATTAAAAATGAAATTTTTTTAAAAGTACTACACAGTAGGCAAATCAAACTATCGGTAAGCAGGCAATTTTTCAAGATTTCTATTTCCATGAATTCTAATTTACCGGAGGAAAATTATAAGGCATCCATATAGCATATTTGCTTACTTCATTTTTTACTTCGTCGCTGATAGGTATTCCCCATTTCTCAAAAAAAGGAGCAATGTTTCTTTTCGTTATTGTTGAAAATGTTTTTACCCATAAATCTCTTTTTTTCTGGTCTGTATCTGCATAACTTCCAGTAGGATCTTTTGCAGACATTGCCTGGTATTCACGAAAAAACTTTTTAAATGTTTCCCATCCAAAACCTTCCTGGAGTTGACGGAACATGATCAAGCCGAGGAAGGGATCTTTCTTCCATTTATCATAATCCGCACCTTCTTCTAAATATTTCTTCATTGCTTTCTGTGTAAAAGTGTTGGATATACCATTGTGCGCATCATCTCTTCCTCCCATCAGGCGATCGAACATATAAATAGAAAAGAAATTACAACTTACTTCTGTTGTTCCTCCGAATACCCAATCCAGGTTTTGCATATTATGACCGATCTCATGAAAAAATCCCCAGTTGGCTCCTCCCTTACTTGGATGCATCAGCAACTCCGGATTGGCAATGATATTCTCTGAAAACATTTTTTTTACAGGAGAATGATGCACCATAATAGGATAACCACTATGCATAAATCCGCCGCCGATATGCTCATCAACTACAAGTCGTTGTGCCCTGTAAAAAGGTTGTGGAATTTGCGCCAAGTCCATTTCTCCACCAATAATGAGATTCCAGAGCTTCATTACTTTTTCAGGATCTGTTACTTTCTGTAAAACAGAATCAGGTAGGGATATTATAATATCATCTGTTGCCAGCTCGCCCCATGGCGCTTTATTATTTTTTAACTGGCCTTCCCATTCCTGTTGGGTCGTGGTTCCTAATTGATACAATGAAGCAGATACTGCATGGTTAATGGTAATATCTTCATTCCAGTCATCCGATTTTGGGGAAGCGGTTATATAAATTAATCCGCCAAAAGGAGAAGCCAATCTTGTCTTCTCATTTTTTAATTTCTGATTCTTTATAATGATGGGCATTCTGCGCCAGGCTTCTTTAGAGGCCACCCATTGATTGAGACGATCAGAATGACAACCAATCTGAACTCTTAAATCTTTATCCTTCAAATCTTTTGGGATAACGATTTCTATGTACTGACCCGGAACAGCATACAATCCGGTACTATACATCGTATTTGTCCAGGGATCAGAATAATCAAGCTTTGATACAATGGGCAATAAAGAATCACTTATCTTTTTATGATCTATTTTTATGGTTCTGCCAATAAACTCATATCCATCCTTTACTTTTCCCGGAAAAATATCTGACGATGGATGCGCTTTTATTTTTTTATAATCAGTACTCTTTAATTGTTCCTCAGACCATTTAACTACGGCATCGCGAAGCGCTGAATCTTTTACCGGTAAAGGATTTTGGGGAGTGATAATTATGTTTGCAGGTGTTACCTGGTTATTTTGATTCTGTGCATTTACGGTAAAAAATGATGCAAGGATCAAAAAGGATAGTAAACATTTTAGTTTCATATAATCAGGTTTTAAATGAAAAAAAGAGAATGAATTTATTGTTCAACTTTTGGAAAGTTTTGAACTTGCCGAAAAATATTTTTCTAAAACAAGAATTGCGGTTATTTCCTGCCCGAAACCCGCCCGGATGATCCGGTCGGACGGGGACACAGTCAGGCGGGGGTTCTTTACTGAAACCTCTTATTGTATTCCTTTACAATTCCCCTCATGTCATCAAACCTATATCCTTTCCTTCCAATCTTTTCCAACAGATCCGGAACATCGAAAAAAACATGCCTCATCATTACCTTAAAATCTTTTTTATTGATATAGGTAAATTGATTGTTTTTCTCCAGCACATAAGTAATGTCTGCAGAACCGGTTCCATAATATTTTACATTAGAATAGAGGTTGATTTTCCCCACGCTCAGCCAAGGCATCATTTTTTCTTTTCCTGCAAATGGAATATTGGCTAGGTAAACAAACTGTGTTATGATACTTTTGATTTCCAGAACGGAAAATATGGAATCCCGACCGAGCAGGTTTGCTTTGTATGAAACCTTATCTAAAGGCACAGGATAATCGTATTTAACCAGTCCGCTCAGGGTATCTCCATCTTTTGTAATAATTACCCCAGGTTGAAAGTATTCCTTTGAATAATTGTAGGCTGATTCCGCCAGATTACCCGAATATGCATTTCCCTGTATGAAAGGTTGTTCTGACTGATTGTAGTTTGATAACTGCCCATCCGTAACTTGATTCCCGGATATCCTTGATTGGCTGAAAGCGCCATTAAAAATCGAAATGAAAATAAAAACAACACAAAAGCGCCTCATGCTATAAAAAATTATTGCGGTAAATTATTAAAATCAATATCAGGCGCTACTCCATTTGGTTTGCATTCTATCATGGAATGTGGGGCAAGGTTATTCATTTCTCTAAATCCGCCAGTAAACATATAAAAAGGTTATTTTCTACTCCGGCGCCATAATCGTAACGCTGGTGATGTTTAACTTTTGGAAAGTTCTAAACTTTCCAAAAGTTTTGAAGATTTACTTATCAGGTAAAGCCGCAAAATCAATATCCGGCGCTACTCCATTTGCTTTGCGTTCAATAACTGATCCTGGAGCGAGGTTATTCATTTCTTTGAAACCGCCAGTAAACATATAAAAAAGGTTATTTTCTACTCCTGCCCCATAATCATAACGCTGGTGTTTGGTAGGACTTGCTGTGGTAGTCAATGAGCATTTAGTTAATTCTATCCATGAACCAGATGGCGTACATATCCACTGGTTGCCATAATCTGCTTTGAAAAAATCGTTTCCATTTGGCCCGAAATTTTCAACAAAAGAATATAACCCAGAAAGTAATTTACCACCGGTTTTGGTTTTGTCCCATTGGGCTATCAGATTCCATTTTCCGTTTTCAGGAGCATAATAATAAGCTGTATAAATAGTATGATCGCCGGCGGGTTTAGCGCCAACCAACATTTTATAAGTCATTCCTTGTTTCCAGGGAAATACCAAATGGCTGTGGCCGCCAGAGCCTTCGTTGCCAAACTCGCCAGTAAAAACGTCTTTTCCTTTTTTAATCAATGTTACGGCATAGTCAGCAGGAATTTTTTTGGGATCGTTGGTGCTGTAATTGCTCCAAATAGAAAAAATAATTCTTCTTTCAGTAGAAGAATTTAATTGAATGCCCATATAACCTCCACTGAAACCATTGGTCATATAATAGGCATTGACAGAATTTACGCCAACAGGTACATTTACTTCATTATAAAACCAGGCGACAGTACTGTCTTTAGGATATTGATACCAAAGATGCGTAGAAGGCGCTCCTTTGTATTCACTCAGATTGTATTTTAGATTTTGCGCCGCCGGGCCGGAAATAACCACAGATTCTATATCAGGAAAATTACTACCTGTTTTACTGATTCCGTTTATTTGAATACAATGATAACGGGCATCAGGAATCGAAAAAGTACCAACAGGGACGGTAACAAAATCAGCACTTTCCTTTACAGTTATTTCATAGCTTTTCCCGGTACTGTCTAATTGTACTTTCAATTTACTATCGCCATCAGATGATTTTAATTTTAAAGCTACCTGGATTCTTCCTATTTGTTGGGGATAAAAAAATGTTCGTGTAAAAACTCCTGCATCTTTCCAATTAACCAATCCTTGTTTTGAAATATGATCGGATTGCGAATTTTCTGATTGCGGATACACATATCCGTTACTAAATAAAGTAACTTCAAAATTGTCTGTAACAAGAGTATTCGTTTGTGCTTTTGTGCATACCAAAAAGAAGATTAAAAAATAAATTGTTCCGGATAATTTTTTCATTTTATAATAAAAGGGTTATATGAATTTTAATCAATTAAGGTTTATCTATGTGTTACATTCAAAATTTTAACCGTAAGTTCGTAAGACCCGGGTACTTCGATTCGCATAGGCACACGAATAGAATAATCATACTCTCCATTTACATAAGTACCCAGGTAATGGCTATCGGAAGTTCCCTGGTAAAATATCCCTGCTGAGTTCGAAGACCAGGCTGAAGTGCTATCAATTTGCACAAAAGCGGTATTAATATTATAATACATATTAAAACCGTCCGCTATTGATACAATAGGAAAAGGCACCAAAGGATATTTGAGGTACATTGCAGTGTCTAACGCTACATAAGTATCAGGGGCATAATCCTGAAGATTTGGCAAGTAGGGAGGAACTGGATTAAGGCCTGCAGCGGGCCTCTTAATTATTTCACCGGTTTTCGGATCAAAAGGGACTCCATTTCTATCCGTAAATTTTAGGATAAAAACGTTAGGGGTATCGGCAAATCTGGTAACAGTATAATATGAAAATGGATTATTTTGCCCATTAAAGAAATAAGTAACAGGAGCAGTACCCGCTACCGCACGTCCATTTGCAAAATCGCCTGAACCAGGTGCAGTTTCCACTTGAAGCCCATCCACAATATCAATTTGCATTATTTTTTTCAAAGATTCTGTTCCTGCACTGTTAGACACCTGCAGGTCCATTGTATAAGTGCCTAAGGGAATATTAAGAGTTCCGGCATTAGCCTCAATCGTTCCATTATTTTCATTTACTACCAAGGGCGGTAAATTTTCTATCTTTTGTTTTGCGATAATGGAAGCAAACGTGTTATCGGTAGTAGGATCATAAGCTGCAGTCCATACCGCTATCGGGTATTCTTTTGAGAAAATATCATCTACAATTTTACCGGTAGAGTCATAAATGTTTGTCCATTTAATATTCATTGGAATACTGGAACCATCGGTTACAATTGAGTAGGAAGTAGCCGTCCGCCCTCTTATAATAGAAAAATCGGTTACTGCATACGTTACATAAGGGCTCAAAAAACCATTCCCGATTTTTGTACAGCCGGGAAGAATTTCTATTAAAGCAATCGCCGATAAAAGAATAGTTAAGTTTATTTTTCTATATTTTTTCATTTGTAAAAATTTTATTGTTTTGTACCATAAAAGAATAAAGGGTTGGCATAGTCTAGCTCATTAAGAATACCATTTTGCGTAATAATGCCGGAAGTCCTGACTAAATCATGTACTCCAATGTTTGCCGGTACTTGGCCCGCGGGATTATTTACACTTAAATTATAATGATACCATAACTGTGTAAAATAAACTACCTGCGGGTAGCTTGAAACTATGGGAGTGCTGGTGCTTGGAGCGTTAGGATTAGAGTTGTAATAACCAATAGAAGTGCTTTTAGTAAATTCATAAGAAACAATCGCTGTGTCTCCTGCCAATTCTGTAGGATACAGTGCCCCGGTATTTGTGAGAGCGGAATAAGGTAATGGGGTATCAATCAAATACATCAACATAGAATCGGCGGTACCGTTAATATTATTTTGCAAATAATATATAAGAGAATCCAAAGCAAATGCTGAATTCTGGTTAATAAAGTTCTGCACGTATATAGTACGCAAATTAAGGTAACTTAATATAGCGGTATTAGACGGGGCAAAGAATGTAGTACCCTGCGCATTTATTTTGTCTTTTATACCTGCAGCATTTATTAATTGCACCAAGGTATCGTACAAAGGATTGCTATTTAACACATCATAGGTTGTTGAGTCTTTATAAGTATTTACATTTTCGATTGTACCTCCTGTGATGTAATCATCTTTTTTACATGCGGTAAATACAAGAACAATCGTAAAAAAGGCTGCAAAATTTATTAAAAATATTTTTTTCATACTAATGATTTATTCAATTTAAAATGAACTATGGATTATTTATGAGCTGCCCACCAAGGATTTTGGGTTAGTAAATTATCCTGTGGAAATAAAGTAGCCATATCCAAAGGCCAATAATAGCCCTTATTGGTCGCATTTACCCTTCCACCGGCTTGATATCCTACATATTCAAGCCATCCTTGTGTGGGCTCTGTACGTATTAAATCATAATACCATTGTCCTTCGCCAATTAATTCGCGTCCTCTTTCTGTTACCACTTCATCTATCATATCATATTGGTTTGTAGGAGTTAGATACGAAGTTATTCCTGCCCTGTTTTCAGTTTTGGCAAGGTCTGCCCGTGCGCCTTCAATGTCACCTGTATAGGCCAATGCTTCCGCATCTAACAAATAAATATCAGAAAGCCGGTATAATACAAGGTTGTTATTAATGTAGGGTAGCGTGCCTGTACCTGGTGTTATACCAGGCTGTTGGAATGAAAAGTTAGTATATTTTAATAACATATAACCGCTTCCATCGCCATTAGAAGCAGGGATAGGAGTCAAAATAGCATGGTAACGTGCATCATTTGCAGTATCAAAAAACTGATCTACGAAACCACCGGAAGGAGAAACCCAACAATTGCTATTCTGGTTATCAACTATGGGCCCCTTTAAAAAAGTGCCAAAAAAACCAAATTGAGCTTCAGCCCAGCTATTTTGACTGGTAAAATTAGGATCATTGGGGTTATATTGCATGGGCAATTCAAATATGCTTTCTGCTGAAGATTCTCCTTTCCAGATATTAGTGTAGGTAGCCATTGGCTCTAAAGAATACCCTCCATTATTTATTACTCGTTGGCAAGCTGTATGTGCGTCTGTGTAATCATGTTGCCATGCATAAATATCGGCCATTAGTGCATATACACTTCCTGCATTTGCACGTATAGCCAGAGTAGGATTTCCACCGGTAAAACTCAAGTACCCAGCAGCTACTTTTAAATCAGCAATACAACTGTCAAGAACAGTGGCTTCTGGTGTACGCGCTAATGGTGGTATATTACCATAATCTGCACCATCATAAGTTTTCGTAACATAAACCGGATCGCCCCATATACGGATCATATAAAAATAAGTATAGGCCCTCATAAACAAAGCTTCACCCAAAAAGGCATTCTTTGTGCTGTTATTAGTAAAGAGCGAAGAGGACATTGGAGGTACATTCTCAAGAATTAGATTAGCCTGTGCAATCAACTCGTAAAATCTAGACCAATTTTGTAAATCTTCTAAGTAAGGCGCATAAGAGAAAAAGAATGGGCCGCTACTGGTATAAATATCATTATTTGCTGTGAATGCCATATAATTCCATTGAGTAGAATTAGGCAAAAATGTTCCTGCACATAAGTCGCCATTTACAAAAAAGGAAGCGACACCGGATGAGGTGTTGATGTCGTTAAGATCGGCACGCAATTGTCCATACATAGCCAATGCAGCTTGGTTTACAGAGGTCTGTGAAGTCCAGAATTCTGCATCATAAGTAGAAGTGATAGGTGCCTGATAAATATATTTTTTACACGAAATCCCAATTAATGCCATTAATATTATACCTGGCATTATAATTTTTAAAAAAGAATATTGTTTATTCATAATAAATAATTTTAAAAGTTAAAACCTAACATCAGCACCCAAAGTAAAATCTGTAGGAGTCGGATAAGCACCTCCTGTATATATTCCCAACTGATCCACTAATTCAGGGTTAGGCATAGTGCTGTTTTTTAAAGTGGCTATATTATCAATAGTACAGTATATACTGGCCCCTTTTAATTTTGCTTTAGTAATCCAGCTATGAGGCAAACTATATGCTAACGAAACACTACCAATCTTGAAATAACTTCCGTCTGCATTAAACATACTTGAAATAGGGATGTATTGGTAATAACTTGGACCAAATGGATTTATAGATGGGAAACCTGCCTTGTAATTAGAGCCCCCTTTTGTAGCATTTTGGGGAGTCCAGTAATTTAGCCCGCTTAGGTCAGGCAGCCTGCTATTGGCAAAAGTATAAATATTGCTGTAATAGCCCCCTACCACGCTACTTATCTGCTGCTGAAAATAGGTATTCACCACCGTACGTTTCCAGGTGAAAACACTGAGGATGCTTAGCGAAAAGTTTTTATAAGAAAAAGTATTTACCCATCCCCCGGTAAACTTTGGATTGGGGTCGCCTGTTGGAACACGGTCCCCATATTGTGCTCCATTATCTTCATTGTCCCATACATCCCCAATCTTATTAACGTCAACAAAAATAGGATCGCCCGGAACAACTACGTGGTTTCCTTTAAAATAAGTAAGAGATTTACCCGTTAGCGGATCAAAAGGTATTTCGCTCTGGTTATTATAAACGCCCGCGTATTTCAATTGAAACATTTCATAAATAGGCTGTCCTACAGCATATATCCTCCCAACGCCATAATAATCATCTATTTCAAAAGTGCGGTTATTATTAGGCAACTTGGCAATGAGATTCTTATTATTTGAAAGCGTAATCGTCATATTCCATTGCAAAGAGCTACTGTGCGAAAAGTTATGAGTATTTATAGTTACATCAACCCCCCTATTGCTTACCCAAAGATCGTTCGCATTAAAATTAACGCTTCCAAATCCTGTAAAAAAAGGAAGTTGAAAATCATAAAAATCTCCCTTGGATAATTTATCATACACATCTACAGCCAGAATAATCCTGCTATTAAAAAATTGGGCATCTATACCGATATCTTTTTGGAACATTCTGCTCCAGGTAAGATCATTTTTTGTCAACCCGTTTGTATAATTTGGTTGGATAGCAACCGAGCCATTGTAAGTTCCAGGCTGGATATATGAATTATATGGAGCATAAAAATCAGAAGATTGTCCTCCGGATATTCCCCAGCTTCCACGGATTTTCAAAAATGAAACTACATTTTTGATCTTATCCATAAACTTTTCATCAGAAATGATCCATCCTAAACCTACCGCAGGAAAGGTCCCCCACTTAGAATTATTCCCAAAACGGGAAGAAGCATCAGTCCTGTAAGAACCATACAATAAATATTTACTATCATAATCATATTGTACCTGTCCTAAAAAAGAAAGCATGGCATCTGCTGCGTAGCTGCTGCTGCCGCTAAGATTAGCTTGCGGAATCCCGCTTACTACCTGTATGTTGTTAGAAGGAACATTATATCCCGATACAGTATTAGTATTGGATACATCAGATGAAAATTGTTGTGAACCGGTTACTACAAAATTGTGAACATGATTATTTGCAGTTGTAATACTCTTATTAAAATTCAATGAATTAGTCAAAAAATAAGTAGAATACGATCCTTTATCTGATTCTGCATACGAAGGTTGTGCGATACCGCCCAATGCACTTACCGCATCAATATTAGACGGCTGAAAATAATCCTTGCTGGATGCGGTGATATTTGCAGATCCCAGGAAAGAATATTTCAGGAAGGATAATACCTTATAATTTAAAGTAAAGGATGTATTGTAATAATCATCAATATTCTTATTTCTCAATTTACTATATAAACCTGTAAAATTGGAAGAATCGAAGGCAGTTAAAGGGTAAAAAGAAGTAGGCTGGTTGGCTCCGCTAACCGGGGTATTATCATCACTGTTATTATATTTCATACCTTTTTGCCTATCGTTTTTGACTAAACTTACTATAAATTGGCTGTTTATTTTAGGACTAATGGTAAAATCAAAGTTACCTCTTACACTATAACGTGTAAATCCGGTTTGTTGAATTATTCCCTTGTCATTATAATAGTTCATACTTACACGGTAGTTGACTCCCTTATTAGCAGCAGATACAGTTGCATCCACATTTTGAATAGCACCTGGCCTGTAAAATAACCCCTGCCAATTGGTAGCATTATTAAAGGATGGATTATACATATCAGTTAATATCTGCGGAAGATTGTTTAGTTGGGATGGCGTTGCATATTGATTGATAATATCCATCTTCTGTGTTCTTTCTGCGGCTCCTGTAGCGGTTTGTAATAATTGAGGTACCCTTGTAACGCCGCCATACATATTTACACGAAATTCAGGAGTAGTAGAAGTACCTCTTTTGGTTGTAATATAAATCACTCCGTTAGATCCCCTCGACCCCCATGCAGCAGTGGCTGCAGCATCTTTCTGTATATCCACGCTCGCGATATCATTTATATTTATACCGGCCAAATAATTGGTCCCCGTGGCATCCATTGCATTAGAAATATCATCCGGATTGGTAGGCACTCCGTCAATAACATACAGAGGTCCGCTAAGCGCTTGTGCCTGTGCAATGTCAGGACTATTACCAATACTGGTATTAACTGTCGAATTGCCGCGAACAACTACTGTAGGTGCAACACCAGGTTCTCCTGAAGTTATTTGTACATTAAGGCCCGCTACTCTTCCCTGTAATAATTGATCAACACTTGGGGCAGGTAAGTTTTCTATATCTTTAGACAAAACCGTGGAAATGGCTGCAGTAGATGTTCTTCTTGATTGTGTTTGCATCCCGACTATAACCACATCATTTAACTGGTTGGCTGATTCAGTTAAATTTACATGAATACTCGTTTCACTTGCCCCTACAGCCACTGTTTTTGTCTGATACCCCACAAAAGATATTATAAGAGAACTTTTCCCTGCCGGTATAGTTATCTCAAAAGTGCCACCTTCTTTAGAAATGGTATTTGTTTTACTGCCTCTTACAGAAACCGTCGCGCCCGCCATCGGCGAATTGGTCTTAGCGTCTTCTACTACGCCGGTTATTTTTCTTTGAGCAAAGGACGTGGACGAAAACAACAATAAGGCAAACAGTCCAAAACTGAATTGAAGTAGTTTTGATTTTTTCATCTGCTATTTTTTAATTTATTTTTTAATTATTTGATTTGTTCTGCCCGGATATATTTCGGTAAATAACCAATCTCTTTTTTAACAACAAATTTTGCTTCTATTAACTATTTGTTACCATAAAGATGACAACAAATTTTTTAAAATGCCGCATCCCCGGTTTTGTGTTTTCAAAAAAACTCTTACGCAATCGTTTGATTTGTTCATGCAATCGTTTGCGCCATTTTTAAACATTTTCAATTGAAGAATCAATGCAATCGTTTGTTTGGTTTTTAACAAACACCTTCCAGGTTTTAAAAACCTGGAAGGTGTGAGGGAAGATGGAAAGTGTGTGGGGAAAATTCTGACTGCGTTTATACCTTTATTTAAAATTGTTTTTGAAGAATATTTTTACTCAAAAAGAATTGCCTATTTTTAGAATATATTTTACACCTTCCAGGTTTCAAAAACCTGGAAGGTGTAAGGATGCAAACTGCAGCAATTCATTTTAAACAAAAAACTATTAACTGCAATGGACACATTTCAACCATCTACTTACTTTCACATTTTTAATCATGCTAACGGTGATGAGGATCTTTTCAGGACGCAAGGAAATTACCGGTACTTTTTACAACAATATCATAAGCATATTGATAAAATAGCAGATACTTATTCGTTTTGCCTGATGCCAAACCATTTCCATCTGTTGGTTAGAATAAAACCGGTTGAAGAACTTATTTTACACCTTCCAGGTTTTAAAAACCTGGAAGGTGTATCAAATTTATTAAGCAAACAATTCTCTAATTTCTTCAACGGCTATACAAAAGCTTTTAATAAAATGTACGATCGCCGCGGTTCTCTGTTCCTGAAAAACTTTAAGAAAAAATCAATTGTAACAGAGAATTATCTTATTGATTGCATTTTATATATTCATCTTAACCCTGTTAAGCATGGCTTTACCTTAGATCCAAAAGATTGGGAATGGTCATCATTCCATAATTTTCATCAGGAACGCGCAAAGGTTTTAAATGTGCTTTTTGGAAATGAAAAAAAATATTTCCAGTCACACGATGATAAAAGAAAATCTTTTACTGACTATGCAAAACTTGAAAGTTATTTTCTTGATTAAGGATCCTTTATACTCCTTTTAATCGGATAGTTCGCAGTTTTAAATTTTAGTAAATACCAATCTATAAACACCTTCCAGGTTTTAAAAACCTGGAAGGTGTGGGGAAAAACCAGGAAGGTGTGGGGAAATTTTAAAACATTTTATCGTAATTTGTGCTCACACTGCTTTTATGGACAATAAAATAACCACTCTCAAAGAAATTGCAAGCCGTTTGAAATTTTCTGTTTCAACCGTATCAAGGGCATTGCATAATCATCCGAGCATCGGGCTGCGTACTACCGCGCAGGTCCAAAAATTAGCCAAAGAATTAAATTATGAACCCAATCAAACTGCACTTTTATTTAAGCAACAAAAAACGAATACTATCGGGGTTATTCTTCCCAATCTTAAAGAAGAATTTTTTTCGCAGGCCATCAATGGAATTGAAGATGTAGCCAAACAAAATAAATACAGCGTTCTTATTGGCCAATCCCACGATGATGTGGAGCGTGAAAAACAAATCATCACCGCCATGAAAAATCAGCGCGTAGATGGCCTGATCGTTTCTATTTCAAAACATACCAAAAATTATGACCACCTGACTGGCATGGGTAAATATAATATTCCCATCGTTTTTTTTGACCGTGTCCCCGACCTGCCAACCGTTCACAAAGTTTCATCGGATATATCATCAGGTACCAAACAGGCCATAGAATTTTTGATTAAAAAAGGACATAAAAGAATCGGGGTAATCAATGGCCCTGCAGAAATGAAATCCTGTATGGAACGAACCAATGCTTATATGGAAGTACTGCAAAAGAAAAAAATAAAAATTGATATGTCACTTTTAGTAACTACCGATCTTACGCAGGAAAAAACTTACGAAGCGATGGAACAATTGCTGAAATTAAAACAACCCCCTACGGCAATCGTTACTATTAATGATTATGTAGCCTTAGATGCCATTCAGTATGCCAGGAAATCAAAATTAAAAATTAACAAGGATATCTGTTTTGTGAGTTATGCCAATTTGCCTATTACCAATTACCTGGAATTCCCGCCCCTGGCATCGGTAGAACAATTCCCTTATCTACAGGCAAAAAAAGCCACAGAAATATTATTTGATCTTTTTAAAAACCAAAAAAAACCAGATACAGAAACTGCTTTCAAAAATATTATTATTGAAGGGCAATTGGTAGTGCATAAAAAATAATGCAGAAACTTTTGGAAAGTTTATTTCGAAAGTCTAATTCGAAATGCGGGTTTGCTAACTTTTCAAAAATTAGAAGGCACGTTTAGACAATTAAAAGAAAGTCAGAAACTCTACTTTTTATTCGTTTACTGTTGAAAAAACTTTTGGAAAGTTTATTTCCAAAGTTTATTTCTAAATGCGGCTTTGCTAACTTTCCAAAAGTTAGAATCTTAGAAAACTTTTGGAAAGTTTATCTCGAAAGTTTATTTCTAAATGCAGCTTTGTTAACTTTCCAAAAGTTAGAATCTGAAGAAACTTTTTGAAAGTTTATCTCGAAAGTTTATTTCTAAATGCGACTTTGCTAACTTTCCAAAAGTTAGATGGCGTCAATGCAGGCAGCAGTAATAATTTTTTCTATCTGCTCATATTCCAATAAAAAACCATCATGCCCGTATAAAGAATTGATGGCTGTAAACTCAGCGCCGGGGATATTCTCTGCGATAAATTGTTGTTCATTTACAGGAAAGAGAATATCGGTTGTAATGCCGATAGCTGTTGTTTTTGCTTTTATTTGCTGCAAAGCATTTTCAATACTTCCGCGCTCACGGCCCACATTTTGCGCATCCATTCCTTTGCTCAAAAAATAATAACTGAATGCATTGAATCTTTTGCTCAGTTTTTCTCCCTGGTATTTTTGATACGATTCGCTTTTGTAATTTTCAATCTTATCAATGTTGTGTTCACTCTGGCTGGCATGATAGGTTTCATAATGTCTGTAAGAAATTAGTGCAATACTTCTCGCGGCTTTCATTCCTTCTATTCCCGCTTGCGGATTATTTTCTTTCCACGTATTATCAGCTTCGATACACATTCTTTGCGAAGCGTTGAAAGCTATGCCCCATGCAGAATGCCGTGCATTGGTAGCGATAGGAAAAATATATTTAAACAGGTCAGGTTCTTCAATCGCCCATTCCAATAATTGTTGTCCGCCCATGGATCCGCCAATACCGATTTTTATTTTTTCAATTCCTAAATGATCTTTTAAAGGCTGATAAGCATGTATCATATCTCTTGGCGTAAAGAAAGGAAAATCATGATAATAAATTTTCCCGGTCTCCGGATTTTTATCAAGCGGCCCAAGGCTCCCATAGCAACTTCCCGGCATGTTTACACAAATAATAAAATATTTATCCGGATCAAATAATTTTCCTTCGCCTACTAACCCGGGCCACCATTCTGATGCTACACTATTGGCAGTGAGCGCATGAAAGATCCACACTACATTATCTTTGGATTGATTTAAAGACCCATAAGTGGTATATGCCAAATGATAGCTGTGTAAAGTAATTCCTGATTCGAGCGTTAAAGATTTATCAGAAAAGAAAGTATGGTAAGCCAAATTTTCAGTATTTAAAAAACAAATAAACAACATCCCCGAAATATTTCAGGGATGTTGCTGCAAAAATAATGATCTGATCTTAAATTGCTTATTTTGAAAAAACCTTTTCAAAAGCCTGTTCAATATCTGCTTTGATATCATCTATATGTTCGATACCTACCGAAACTCTTAAAAGTCCCGGAGTAACGCCGGCAGATAATTGTTCTGCATCGCTCAATTGCTGATGTGTAGTTATTGATGGCTGAATGATGAGTGTTTTTGTGTCGCCTACATTCGCGAGGTTGCTGATCATTTTTAAATTATCAACAAATTTTGAAGTATTCTCTTTACTACCTTTCACCTCAAAAGAAAGTACAGCGCCGGCTCCTTTTGTAAGATATTTTTTTGCATTAGCATAATATGGACTGCTTTCAAGTCCCGGGTAACTTACTTTTGATACATGAGGATGTTTTTCCAGCCATTGAGCCAATGCCAAAGTATTTTGAACATGGCGCTCTACACGCAATGATAAAGTTTCCAATCCCTGTATCAATAAAAATGAATTGAATGGAGAAATAGCCGGGCCGAAATCTCTTAATCCCTCTACTCTTGCTCTGATGATAAATTGAATATTTCCGAATGGCCCTTTGCTGCCGAAGACATCATTAAAAACCAAACCATGATATCCTTCTGATGGCTCAGAAAATACAGGAAATTTTCCGTTGCCCCAATTGTAATTTCCTCCGTCAACGATAATGCCTCCAATGCTGTTTCCATGTCCGCCAATCCATTTGGTAGCGGCCTGAACGGTAACATTAGCTCCATGTTCCAATGGACGGAAAAGGTAGCCTGCACAAGCGAAAGTATTATCTACAATAAAAGGAAGATCATGTTTTTTTGCAACCGCTGCTAATTTATCAAAATCCGGAATACTGAAATCCGGGTTGCCGATTGTTTCTGTATAGATAGCTTTTGTCTTTTCATCAATAAGACTTTCAATACTATCTGCATGATCGTCTTTTGCAAATCTTGCTTCAATACCTAAACGTTTAAAAGCTACTTTAAATTGATTGTGAGAACCGCCATAAAGAAATGGGCTGGTAACAAAATTATCTCCTGCCTGTAAAATATTATTTAAAGCGAGGAATTGTGCTGCTAATCCTGAAGAGGTTGCCAAAGCTGCAACACCGCCTTCCAAAGCCGCTACGCGCTTCTCAAAAACATCGGTAGTCGGATTCATGATGCGGGTATAAATATTTCCAAATTCTTTCAGCGCAAAAAGATTGGCGCCATGTTCAGAATTTTTGAAATTAAAAGAAGTGGTCTGATAAATGGGTACTGCCCTCGAACCGGTTGTAGGATCAGGCTCCTGGCCTGCGTGTTGTTGTAATGTTTCAAAATGTTGAGTGCTCATAAATGTTGATTTATACAATTAAAATTAAAAAATTATTATTTATTATTTAGGATAAGGCGTAGCCTTAGAATGGATGATATGTAAAATAGAATGCCTTACGGCATACAGCGGTTGTACATGCAAATAATATTGCCTGGAAAAAAATATTGAAATATGGTTATTGAGCGTGTCATTAATAATATCCTACAAATATAGTAGGGAAAAGGTGATACCAGCAAATTTTTTTTGAAATCAAATCTGGCGTCTCAGGAAGTTTTTAAATCCGGGAATTTGCCTTTAGGAAGAGTTGAGAAATTAAAAAACCAATTATTTCTTCAAAAATAAAAGTATAAAACCAAACGTAACTGCTACCTGCCCTACCCAAAAGATGAACATCCATTTGATGATTTCAGCTTTGGTATTTGCCACCATTTCTCTTACATTTAGGATATCTTCTTTAGTTGCTAATATTTTAGTGTTATCTTCAAATTTGTCTTTAATCTTTTCTTCAATATAAGAAGTATGCGTTTCAGCCGTTTCTTTTCCTACTTTAGTAGAAAGTAAATCATATAATCTGGTAGTGGAAATAGTCATATTAATTTATAAACTGTAACAAATATAAACTTTATCAGTAAAATATTATTGTCGCAGGGGATTCTTCTATATTGTTGAATAAAATAGAAACGGGAATCTCAATTATTTGTCTAGTTACTGCAAAATATTTTCTTCTTAATTTCCAGCAAAAAATACCTCACCCCAACCCCTCTCCGATGGAGAGGGACACGCTCTATTAAAAAATCCGTGGAAATTTGTGTAATTAGTGGCAAAAAAAATCCGTCGCAAAAAATAGAAATCTGAAATAATTGTTTGTTTACTGCGGCTAAAATCTGTGAAAATCCGTGTAATCCGTGTAATCCGTGGCAAAACAAATTCGTGTAAATTCGTGCAATTAGTGGCAAAAAAAATCGTGGTAAAAAAAATAAAATAAAATGGAAACCATTCGTTGGGGAATCATTGGCTGCGGTGATGTTACAGAAGTGAAAAGCGGCCCTGCATTTAATAAAGTAAATCATTCTTCACTGGTTGCTGTAATGCGCCGTGATGCAGATAAAGCAAAGGATTATGCAGCGCGGCATCGTGTTCCAAAATGGTATAATGATGCCAATGATTTGATCAATGATGAAGAAGTTAATGCAATTTATATTGCCACGCCGCCTGCCTTTCATGAAGAATATGCAATCGCGGCCATCAATGCAGGAAAGCCGGTTTATATTGAAAAACCAATGGCTTTAAATTTTGAATCTGCAAATATGGTTGCTAAAGTTGCAGAAGAAAAAAACATAAAAGTTTCGGTTGCACATTACCGCCGCGGGCAACCACTCTTTAATAAAGTAAAACAATTATTAGAAGAAAAAATTATTGGCGATGTACGTTTTGCACGATTAGAATTTTATAAAAAACCACTCCCTAAAGAAGCGCTTACTATTCCAAAAGTAGCATGGCGGGTAAATCCGAAAATAGCCGGTGGCGGCCTATTTCACGATATTTCGCCACATCAGATTGATTTAATGTATTGGTTTTTCGGAGCGATCGAAAAAGCATCAGGATATGCTGGCAGTCAAACAAAAATGTATGATGCAGACGATATTGTTACCGGAAATATTTTATTCAAATCGGGAGTTGTATTTAATGGTTTGTGGTGTTTTAATGTAGCTGAAGAAAATGTAAAAGACCTTTGCGAAATTCAGGGGTCTGAAGGAAAAATGCGTTTCCCAATCTTTGAACATAAAAAAATTGAGATTATCAAAAATGGAAAAACAGAAAACATTTTGTTTGAACCGCTTGAGCATGTACAACAACCTTTGATACAAAAAATAGTTGATTATTTTTTAGACAAAGGGCCAAATCCATGCAGCGCAAAAGATGGCGCAATTGTGATGCAATTGATGGATGAGTTTACGGGGAAATAGGTGTGAGGTATCAGGTTTTAGATTTTAGGAAAATAAAAAAAGTAAATAAAGATTCTTGAGAAATATCTGCATTTATATTATCAGTTTGTTTAGCATTATTCTTCTGTCGTGCAACAATTCTATTACTGCAAGACATGAAGGGCCAATACAAGACCCGAAATATATTTTAAGCAATTTTACGAATTTTTGGACTTATTGGTACAATGATGTAAGGCTATCAGAAGATTTTATTTCTTATGATGAAAATGATTCTGTTGTTACAAAAGATTTCTTTTTGAAAAAGATTTTATCAGGTAAAT
The DNA here is from genome assembly GCA_036509335.1 of Hanamia sp. Lineage (GTDB taxonomy): Bacteria > Bacteroidota > Bacteroidia > Chitinophagales > Chitinophagaceae > Ginsengibacter. Next base: position 67,151 of record DATCFT010000064.1, on the reverse strand, counting down.
ATTTGCCCTTGAAATTAAAATCAAATGATTCTTTAAATTACTATAAACTTTATCAGATAAATAAGGTTAGCGATAGTGCAATCACTGAAAATATCATAAGATTTGGTGAACTATATTATCAATTTTTTCAAATGGAAGGTAAACCGCTTCCCGGATTTCACTTTGTTGATTTAAACGGAAACGTTTATGATAGCAATACCTGCAAAGGAAAAATCCTGGTTCTCAATTTCTGGTTTATTGGCTGCACTGCTTGCGAAAGAGAAATGCCCTTCCTTAATAAACTTGTTGCTTCATATAAAAACCGCAATGATGTGCTTTTTGTGGGTATTGCACCTGATAATGAAAATGAACTGAAAGCTTTTTTAGAAAAAAAACCATTTGCTTACGCAATAATTCTGGATAAAAGTTTGTATGTTACCGATACGCTCAATATTCAGATGTTCCCAACGCAAATGATTGTTGATAAAAAAGGTTTAATTGCAAAAGTTCCCGAAGATTATAAGCAAGTGGAAATCGAATTAAAAAAAGAATTATCAAAATAGATTAGGAGAAGAATAGCTGAAAGGCTGATCCGGTAAACAAATAAATATTACGGATTCTTGTTTTGAAAAAACACTAAATCAATGATCATTTGAAAAGCGTTTTCTATTTTAAAAAAATCCAATCATTATCTTCGCGCGCAAAAATGTACCAACTACTTCGTAAAATATTATTTTGGTTTGATGCAGAAGAAGTACATTATTTTTCAATGAATATGCTTTCTTTTTTTTGTAAATTTTCTTTTATAAAAAATTATTTAAAAAAGAAATTTACTCCTGCAAATTCAAATTTTTCAAAAGAAATTTTTGGTATTAAATTTTCAAATCCTGTAGGCCTTGCAGCAGGTTTTGATAAGAATGCAAAATATCTGAATGAGTTGGAAACATTAGGTTTTGGTTTTATAGAAATAGGAACTGTAACTCCTTTGCCACAGGATGGAAATCCCAAACCAAGGCTGTTTCGTTTACCAAAAGATAAAGCATTAATAAACAGGATGGGTTTTAATAATGACGGCGCAAAAGCAGCAGCAGAGCGGGTTAGAAAATTCAGGAAGCAGCAACTATCAGCTATCAGCTATCAGCAATCAGCTATCGGCAATCAGCTATCAACATCCAATATTCAATATTCAGGTTTGATCATCGGAGGCAACATTGGGAAAAATAAAACGACACCCAACGAAGATGCGTGGAAAGATTATGAGATCTGTTTTAATGAATTACATGATGTAGTAGATTATTTTGTAGTAAATGTAAGTTCGCCAAACACGCCGGGATTAAGAGATTTGCAACAAAAAGATTCTTTAAAAAAAATTCTCACCAACCTTCAGCAAATCAATAAAACTAAAAAAAATCCAAAACCTTTGCTCTTAAAAATCTCGCCGGATCTCAATCAAAATGATTTGGATGATATTATTGATCTTGCAATGGAAATTCAATTAGATGGATTGGTAGCAGCGAATACAACTATCAACAGAAACAATTTAATTACCAATAAAAAAACTATTGAAACGATTGGTGCGGGCGGATTAAGCGGAAAGCCTTTAAATGAAGAATCGAAAAGAATTACCAGTTACATTCATAACTGCACAAAAGGAATGATTCCGATAATAAGTAGTGGCGGCATTTTTACTGCTAATGATGCAAATGAAAAATTTGAAAACGGCGCAAGCCTTATCCAGGTATGGACTGGTTTTATTTATGAAGGCCCGGGAATAGTGAAAAAGATTTTGTCAGTTAACGAAAGAAAATAATTTTATATTAATCCTTTACTATTATTAATTCCTTTTATTTCTAATTAACTTCTTGATTTTTGAGAAAGAATTCTATTATCTATTTCCTCAAGCATCAGTTTGGAAACAAGTAAATACATTTGATTTAGTTTTTCGTTATTGCTGCCATAAAATATAAAAGGGGTGAGTGCTATCATATAGGCTGCCCCCTTGTGAAGTTCATGCAGAGATTCAGAAAAATAAATGAACAAAGCACCTGTTAAAGAAAGAAATTCATCAAAAGATAATTTATGCCGATGCGGGAAAAATTGATGAATATCAAATTCTGAACCTATCAATTTTTCTAATTCTTCAAAATTATTTCGCCCGGTTTGACAAACAATGTAATTGACAAAAGCCATTATTTTATTAGAAAACTTCTGGTACGTTGAAACAAGAGTTTCATATTCTTTTTCCTTATCACCAAGCAGATCATAAGCAAAAGCCAGTAAATTATGAAAGTAATATTCATTTGGATCTGCAGCAATCCGCGATTCAATTTCAGGAATAGTATCATTTGGATTTTGAACTGCTTTTTCATGCAATAATTTATAAAGAGATTCATTTTCCACACTTGAAAATACCGGATCATCTGCCTCATCCTCATCTACAATTTCCCATGTATCCACTTCATCAATAATTTCATCCATTTCCGCAATTTCTTTTTTTGTGCATCCTTGTTTATACATCGCAAAAGCTAACTTGGTCATATTTTTTGGCGAACACTTTTTTTTACCTTCAAATATTGCCGTTATATTTTCTGTGATAAGTTCTTCTTCATCGAAATCATCTTCATCAAAATCATCTTCATCAAAATCGCTCTCATTTGAATTATCCTCATAATTTAAATCTTCTTCTGTAATTATGGTGAAATTTCCTTTTCCCGCAGTTCGTTCCAAAGTGGCAATAATATTTGTTGGATGTTTTTCTTTTCCCACGAATATTGCCGGTTTGCCGTTATAACCAAATTCTATATCCATCAGCTCAATCCTGTCATCATCTTCTTCCAATAAATATTGGGAAACTTCAAAGTCTTTGTGCGGTTTAAATCCATAAGATTCTGCATAATCTATAGCGCCATAAATAATATTATGGACGATTGCATATTCAGTTTCTACAAATGCTTCCTGCTCTTTCAGTTTGTCTAATAACTCATTAAATTCAGCATAAGTATTAAAATAATAAAACGTCTCTTTTACTCCAAGACAAAACACATCAACCAAAAATACTCCAAAAGTATAATTGCCATTTGAATGATTCCGTGAGACAACTATTGTTGCAAACCCGCTCTCCTCCCAGCTTTCATTCAGATAACATCTTCCTATTGGTAAATCTCTTGCTCTTGTTTTAATATAATTTTCAGGAGATAAATTTCCCTGGCTACTTTTTTTTCCTTTATGTTTTGACATTTTATTACAAATATTTTTAGATAGTTCTTTAATCGTTTTTATATTCAGGTTCGTCCAACTGCACTACTTTTTTATTTTGTTTTTTTATCATTATCATATTCAGTACTTCCACAATAAATGAAAATGCCATTCCAAAATAAATATAATTTTTCAAATGAAGATCTTCTGCTTTTTCTGACGCCCAACCCTCTATGACAAGGCTCAATCCAATCATTACCAAAAATGAAAGCGCCAGCATTTTAAAAGTAGGATGTTTTTGAATAAACGCAGCTATGTAGGGGCTAAAAGCAAACATGATGATCATAGCAATAACCACAGCAGCAATCATTATCTCCACATGCTTTGCAGTACCGCCTGCAGTAATCACACTGTCAAAAGAAAATACCATATCTACTAATACGATCTGAAAAACAGCCTGCGGGAAATTCAGCTGTTTTTTTGGGGGTTTTAAAGTGTTTGGATCTTCACCTTCTAATTTTTGATGTATTTCATGTACCGATTTATAAATGAGAAATATACCGCCCGCGAGCATTACAATACTTGCCAAATCAAATCCTTTATCAAAAACAGTTAATATTGGCTTCCCTTTCCGGGCCAGTAACCATCCTAAGCCGAGTAATAAACCACTTCTCACAACTGAGCCCATTATTACCCATGCCAGTCTTGCTTTTTCGTGCATTTGGCTGGGTAGGCGGTTGATAATAATGCTTACAAAGATTACATTATCTACTCCCAGGATAATTTCGAGAATAACAAGAACAAAAAAACTGATAATGCTATCAGTTGTTAATAAATGACTCATCCAAAAAGTTACTATTTATAAAAACTTAATTCCCATTTTCGTTTCTAACTTCCACCACTTTGTCAACAATATATTTTGTATCACCACGCCAGGGTAGTTTAGCCATTTTTTCTTTATAATGTATACTGATATCTTTCCCTTCAAGCATTAATAAGGTATCTGCTACCGCCTGGTTGGTTACAGAAAAATCCCACATATAATTCATCATCATGCTATTATTGGTGGCATTGGTAACGCCTCCCAGGTTCATTTCCCCTTCATAAGTTTTGAATAGGAAGCCCTGCTTTGAAAATTTAATCAATTTTCCCGCACGGTTCCCTTCGCTGTAGGTATAACTGTAACGAGCCACAAAAAAAATTACCAGGAATACAATAATGATCCCGAAAAAAGGCAATAGGAATTTTTTCATTGAAAATATTTTCGCAAACATAAACATTTCGCTTAAAAATTAAAGACATAAAGCTGAGAGCTCAAGGCTCAAGGCTGAAGGCTTAAAGTTGTAAATTGCGTAGATTTTAATTTAAAAGAAAAATTTATGAATATAGGTATAGTGTGCTATCCCACTTTTGGAGGAAGTGGTGTATTAGCAACAGAATTAGGGAAAGCGTTAGCAGATAAAGGGCATAATATTCATTTCATCACTTACGATCAGCCCGTAAGGCTCGGCGGGTTTCATGCCAATATTTTTTATCATGAAGTAAGCGTACCCACCTATCCTCTCTTCGATTACCCACCTTACGAAACTGCTTTGGCGAGTACTATGGTAGACGTAATCATCAACCACAAAATAGATCTTCTGCATGTTCATTATGCGATACCCCACGCATCAGCAGCATACATGGCACGGCAAATACTTTTAAAAGAAGGCATCAATGTTCCCGTAATCACCACATTGCATGGCACAGATATTACATTGGTAGGAAGAGATAAAACTTATTCGCCTGTAGTTACATTTTCTATGAATGAAAGTGCTGCTATTACTGCTGTTTCAAAGAATTTAAGGGATGAAACTTATAAGAATTTTAAAATGGAAAAAGAGATAGAAGTAATCTATAATTTTGTGGATGCGAAACGCTTTAATAAAAAACCCGTTACTCCTTTCAGGCAGGTAATCGCTCCTAATAATGAAAAAATATTATTGCATGCCTCCAACTTTAGAAAAGTAAAAAGAGTGGAAGATGTAGTGAAAGTTTTTTCTAAAGTAAATAAAATAATCCCTACCAAATTATTGTTCGTCGGCGACGGTCCTGAGCGTTCATCTATTGAAGATCTGTGTAGAAAAACCTGCGCCGGCAATGATATCAGATTTTTGGGAAGACAGGAAGAAATGGAAGAAATTCTTGCAATCTCTGATCTGTTTATTTTGCCAAGCGAATACGAAAGTTTTGGTCTGGTAGCCCTGGAAGCTATGGCTGCAGGGGTTCCTGTAATTTCTACCAATGTGGGTGGCTTGCCTGAAATAAATATGAATGGCGTTACAGGATACTTAAGCAATGTAGGAGATGTAGATGATATGAGCAATAACATCATCAAAATACTTTCTGATGAAAAAGCATTAGCAAAAATGAAAAAAAATGCATTAGCGCAGGCTATGAAATTTGATATTACCAATATTGTTCCTCAATATGAAGATTTATATGAAAAAGTATTGAGGGAGAAATAGGAATAAAAAATAAAATCATTAAATTGATCAGGACGAACACAGTAAACCCACAAATATCTAAGATTTTGATTTCGGATTCAAAGTTTAGATAACTTTTTTATTTCTTATTTTTTATTTCAAATAGTACTAAATAAAAGATTTCCTATTTAATGTTCAATATTCAATGTTCAATGTTCAATATTCAATGTTCGATATTCAATCATCAATGTGAGACAGTAAACAAACCCCGCCTGACTGCGTCTTTCGGGCAGGAAATACTAAAGATTTTGATTTCGGATTTAGATACTTTTTTATTCGTTATTTTTTATTTCTTATTTTTCATTTCAAATGACCAACAGGCAGATATTTTTAAATCACACAGGACAAACATCGCCAAACCCGCTTGCACTGGAAATTATACGAGCCGATGGAAGCAGGCTCTATGATATTAATAATAAAGAATACATAGATCTTATTGGAGGCATCAGCGTTTGTAACACAGGGCATGGAAATAAAAAAGTAATTGATGCGATAAAAAAACAAGCAGATAATTTTATGCACGTGATGGTAAACGGGGAACTGGTCTTATCTCCGCAAACTGCCTATGCAAAATTGTTGATTGATCATTTGCCTTCTTCCCTTAATTGTGTTTTTTTTACTACATCGGGTACAGAAGCTACCGAGGGCGCTATGAAATTAGCAAAACGTTTTACCGGGAAAACACAAATTGCGGCATTTAAAAATTCTTATCACGGAAGCACACAAGGCTCTTTGAGTATCATTGGTGATGAATATTGGCGCAATGCTTTTCGTCCTTTATTACCCGATATTTTGCATTTGGATTATAATAATTTTGAGAGCCTTGAATTGATAACCACCCAAACTGCCTGTGTAATTGCAGAAACTATTCAGGCAGAAGCAGGCGTAATAGTGCCGGATAAAAAATGGATGCAGGCTTTAAGAAAAAAATGCACTGATTCGGGAACATTATTAGTACTTGATGAGATACAATGTGGCTTTGGCCGTAATCGAACTTTGTGGGCATTTGAACAATTTGATATTATCCCGGATGTATTATTATTAGGAAAAGCACTTGGCGGCGGAATGCCATTAGGTGCATTTATCGCTGATAAAAAGATAATGGATTCTTTTACCAACAATCCTGTACTCGGCCATATCAATACATTTGGCGGCCACCCTGTTTGTTGTGCTGCAGGACATGCGTCAATGCAATTTTTATTAGAAGAAAAGATCATTGAAAAAGTTTTTGAAAAAGAAAAAATATTTCTTGAAAATTGTAATCATCCTAAATTAAAAAATATCAGAAGCTGTGGATTGATGATTTCGATTGAGTTTGATAATTTTGACCAAAATAAAAAAGTAATAGACGCATTAATTGAAAAAGGAGTTTTTACTGATTGGTTCTTATTTGCATCGCAATGTTTAAGAATAGTTCCGCCGCTTACTATTTCAAAAGAGGACATTCAAAAAGCGTGTAAAATTATATGCCAGGTTGTTTCTTATCTATAAATTTAAATTCGAATAACTATGCGGGTTATAAAATCATTTCTAAATGCATTTCGTGGTTTGAAAGATTGCCTTTCTCACGAAAAAAACTTTCAGATACAATATGTAGTAGCATTATTGGTAATCGGCGCAGGCATTTTTTTTTCATTAAGTACTACAGAGTGGATGATTATTTTAATTTGCTTTGCTGTCGTGTTGAGTTTTGAAATTATCAATTCTGCAATTGAAAAATTATGTGATTTGGTTTGTCCTGAATTTAACCTGACGATAAAAAAAGTAAAGGACATGGCTGCTTCTGCAGTATTGCTTTCTGCTATAATAACTTTTGTTATTGGCTGTATTATTTTTTTACCAAAAATAAAATGGATGCTTTTTAGATAGCTTTCGATTAAATCTCTTTACACGGCTCTCTTTAAAAAACCGGGAAGAAACGCGTTATTTATTAAATAATTTAAAGACGGATTCTTATTTTGTTTTGATTTCCGTAAAGACGCTTAAAACTGAAACCTGGTAACTGACACCTAAATTAAAAATCGGTTCCCATACTTAAATACAAAATCGGTTTTCCCTGGAAGAAACCACTCATTGGCCATCCGGCATCAAACTTCAGGAAATACCCAAGCAGTGTACTTCTTGCTCCAAAGCCATATCCGCCAAGAAACGGACCGATACCCGGAGCTCTGATTTTTACTGCAACAGTTTGATCCGAAGGATCAGAATACGTAATATACGGACGGCCGATCTTATCATAAGAGCCATTCCATGCACTTCCCAGATCAATGAATTGTATCAATTGAAAATTTCTGACAAAAGCATTATTGATAGGTTTACTCATTAAAGTAGTAAACACCGGTAGTCTGAATTCACTATTGATCACAGTTGCATTATTTCCATTTGCTGCGTTTTGAATAAATCCGCGAAGGTTTACAGCCAGCGATTGAAAAGCATAAGACTGGTCTGGGGCCGGTTGATTGGCTTGATTGAAATACCTGTAAGAAGTACTTCCATCTTTATTGGTTTTTTGATTATCGGCAAACATGAGCCAGTTATCAATACCACCTAGGTAATAAATTAATTTCTGAGAACCCCAACTGAAATCGCCCGCCACTCTGCCAGCCCAGATAAAATTCCGGTAAATAGGATAATATGCCCGGGCATCAAATCCAAAATTAAATGTGGTACGCCCTGCAAATGTTGGATGATTCAACTGCGAGTTGAAGTCAAGATAAGCCTTATACCTTATGCCATTCCATATATTCTGTACAGGGTTCAAAGTATTATCGTACACGTATTCCAGATGTGTTAAAGCATAGGTATTGGCTAAGTTAGGTGCAGCAACCGATGCCGGATCTTCTCCATCTACCACTAAATTATCTTTTCTTATGCCAAAGTTTAATCGCAAACTTTTTGTTTCATCAAAAGGATAAGAAACATTACCCTGGTATAAATTAGAAACTACTTTTCCTGGATATTCAATGCTATCAGAGGAAGAAAATCCTACTTCCTGAATACTCCTATAATACATCAATCCCCAGTCCACTCGTCTTCTTAAATTATTAAATTGAAATATCCAGTCATTATCTTTTAAATTGGTGGACAGTCGCACACCACCGGATACTTTAAGATCTTCCATAAGATCTGCTGTACCAAGATTCAGTATACCATTCAATCCATTATTAGACGCAAGTGTAACCGGACCGGATCCGCCTTCATAAGGCTGGTAGCGCGTTCCGAGTACGTTATCATTAAATCCCGCTATGATATAATCAGCAGCAAATTTTGGTGGTTTGTAAGGATACAATCTTGCTGTAGATAATACAGCAGACTCGTTTGTTACATTTGGCATTAATAGCCTTACAGAATCAGTACTGTCTCTTTTCTCAGGTTTAAATTCATGCTGAAAAATATCATTTTCCGGAGCAACCGGCGGTGGGCTTGCAATCTCTTCACCACCGGCAATACGGCTATTTTTCATTTGTTCTTCCCGGTAAGTAGATGGTCTTGCGTTTACGTTTCTGCGCTTTAAAGTAATCTGGTCAATTTTCAATTTATAAAGAATCTTATCATCATCTTGCCTGGTCACTTCGCTCACCTGGTTATTATCGCCTGCTACCCTGGTTTCGAGCAAGCTGCTTGCATAGTTGGTAAGAGGAAATACATACGCAGAATCTTTGGAAACCGAAACAACCGCAATAGAATCTACATCGGTTTTTTTATAAACCTGCAAAGTTGAATCTATTTCCTCTCTTGTGGGATTACGAAGGATCTCATCATTAATAAGAACTAAAGTATCCAACCCTTCATTTTTTGTAGTAAAGAATCCTGCATACCTGTTACCGATACCATTGAGATCACTTACAAAAGTGAAATGGTTGTCATTATATTGCATAGGATAGCGTGCATCACCAAATTTCATTCTGGTTAATTGGGTTATCTGGTTCAATTCAGGTTTCCCTGTTTCAAAGTCAGTAACTAAAAATATATTGAAACGATTATTAAGCAGGGATGTGTCGCTACCTTTCGCATCAGAAGAGGGACGGTTACTGGAAAATATAATTCCGTTCTTATGTGGGAATGCTACAAAAGAGGGATCCAGGTCATCATACACATCGTTGGTAATTTGTTTTACTTTATCATTTTCAATATCGTAAGTGTAAATATCAGAATGCCCGTTTTTTACAGCGCTAAAAAGTAATGTTTTGCTATTGACCATGTACGTCATATCCTGCACCTGGTCAAAATATTTTGAAAGATCTCTCTTGAAGGGTTTTAATTTGGTAATTACATCATACACAAAAAGTTGAATTCGTCCATCCTGTTCATAAAGTACAGAAAGCCTTGTTCCTTTTGGATCCCATGCCATCATAGGATAATTTGGATTGATAGCATCTTCTTTCATTTTAGGGCCAAATTTTAATAAAATTTTGTCTGTATAACCATCATTAAATATAAGCCTGTATTGCCCTTTTTTGTATTGCGCTACCGCAAAAGAGCCATTCCTTACATTGGGGTTTACATTAAAATGAAAATAATCAACTCTCCTCCCTATGGTATAATCGGTGATTTCACTTCCTTTGGGATAATTTTTTCTTCGCGTAATATCCTTTTCGTATTTATCATCTTCAAACTGCATGAAATCTGCAAGAACATCTTTAAATTTTTTTTGCTTGGTTACTTGTTGCGAAGCTCTTTTTAAACTCTTATAAACTCTTGCCAGGTAAAAAAGATAGGTGGTGTTTTCCCTTTTGTATTTTTCTTCAATGTAATACCAAAAGGCATGACCCGCAAGTAAAGGTCTTTGGTAAACAAACTGATAAAAGTTTTTATACTTATCACTCAGTATTTCATTTTTCAAATCATCATCAAGTTTGGTACTCCAGTTCTGGCCTACATAAGCCACATATCCATCAATGAGCCATTGCGGAAGATCTAATAAAGCTGCGTTACCGGCTACTTCGCCCAGGTCTTCACCAAATAAAATATTTTGAACCAAAATACCTGCAATGCCTTCCCTTATCTGCCTGCGCAAGTCAGCATGATTTCCATTGAAATAAACAATCATTTTATTATTAACCAATTTGGTAACACCACCCGCATTTTGCCAATCCGTTTCCAGCCCTATATTGCTTTGCTTCATATCATCATAACTATTGTAGATAATAATATTAGCTCTGCGTTGCAAATTGAATTCGACAAATTTTTCAATTCCTGGAAGTTCTTCTTCTGCCACCTGGGCTACGTATTTAGCAAGTTCCTGCCCATTCTGGTTAAAATAAGAATTGAAATTGCGTGTCTGATAATATTGCCATTTCATTTTTTTAAACTGTAGCCGGCTTTTGCCATACTCCACAGAACTTACCTGGGCGCTTGCCACGCCGGCAATGACAAATAAAAAAAGTGAAAACAGAAATATTTTTTTGTACATTGGTTTCTTATGATCTTGCATGTGCTATATGTTATAAACGCCTAAAATTAATCGTTTCCAATTAATCAGGGAAATGAATTTAAAAGGATACAAAAATTAAATATGTTTCAAATTAAAGTTTTTACATTTAATCCTGTTCATGAAAACACCTACGTACTCTACAACCAATACCTTGAATGCATCATTATTGATCCTGGTTGTTATTTTGACGCCGAAAAAGAAGAATTGAAATCTTTTATAAATCTTAACAAATTTCAGCCCAAAATCTTGCTCAATACTCACTGCCATCTCGATCATGTATTCGGCAATAAATTTATAGCAGATGAATATAAGGTAACGTTAAAAACGCATTTGTTGGAAAAACAGGTTTTAGAAATGGCCCCTACATCGGGATTAATGTTTAATCTTCCTTTTGATAATTATCAGGGGGATGTCATTTTTCTGGAAGAAGGTGATATTATTTCTTTAAGGGAAGATCAATTAAAAGTGATTCATGCACCGGGGCATTCGCCCGGAAGTATTTGTTTTTATTGCGAAAAACAGCATTTCATTATAGGCGGAGATGTACTCTTTCAAAATAGTATTGGCCGCACCGATTTGCCTTATGGAAGTCACGAAGACCTGGTAAAGAATATCAAAGGAAAACTTTTTACTTTACCTGATGATGTAAAAGTGTATCCTGGTCACGGTCCTGCTACTACCATTGGAATAGAGAAAAAGGAAAATCCATTTTTGAATTGATCATTGAAATTTTAGGAATAAATGGAGAATAAGAAATAAAAAACAGGGAATGAATAAGTGAATAAATTATTGCAGCAGGCAAACAAATATGCTGGATTTTGTATTTAGTTTTTAAAAGGATTTTCTTGAAATCAAAAAAAAGTTTAAAAACTTTGGAAGAGTTCATTGGAGAGTTTAATCGAATTTGAAGACTTTGATAACTTTCCAAAAATTAAGCCACTTCGATTTAAAAAAAACTTTTGGAAAGTTTATTAGAGAGTTTGAATAAAAATGAAGAGCCGGATAACTTTCCAAAAGTTCGGCACAGTAAACCAAGAAATATACAGGATTTGTATTTAGTCGTTTAAAAAAACTTTTGGAAAATTGGATCGCGTTTTATTTGGTTCAGAGGTTTCAAAAAAACTTTCCAAAAGTACTACGATTCAAAAAAACTTTTGGAAAGTTCATTGGAGAGTTTGAATGGAATTTGAAGACTTTGATAACTTTCCAAAAGTTAAATACATTTCTTTTTTCAAATTATGCAGCAGTACTTACCTCTTTGTTTTCAGGGATTTCTTCTCCATAAATAGCTTTGCTTGCTTCTTCTTTTGCATATTTTACCAAAAGCTTTAAAGATGAAAACAAAATAGTAATGATAAGACCAATAAAAAAACCGATGATTCCGTAAATAAGCGGCGATTTATTTTGAACATCGTAAGGAGGATCGGGATTATCCAGAACTTTCATTACGGGAGTAGCTTTTTGCAATGTGTACGCGGCATTTTGCTGGTTGGCAACTGCTACGGCATATTGCTGACGCAACATTTGTTTATCTGTAATCAGATTCTCTGTAGGAACTCTGAATTCCAGTTTAGCTGTATTGGTAAACAAAGTCCTTTTATCTAAGGCTATCAGTTGGTTATCCTTAGAATTGATCACTTTGCCTAAAGAATCCACCTTATTGGTGGCGAATTCAAAATCCCGTTTTGCCTTTTCACGTTTGAGATCAATATAGAATGCTGAAATTTTATCAATAAAGCCATAGCTGATGGTTCTTACAAGTTCAGGGCTGCGGCCTGTATAAGTAAGAACAAAACTATTATTTTTATTAATGGAAGCACTTAAACCGCTTCCCAGTATCCCTGCAGCGATTGTAATTAATCTTTGTTTATCAGCAGGTATTTCTATTTTAGTCTCGAGAAAACTTCTGTGATTATTGATGTCAGTTAATAACAACTCTGCAATCGTTTTATTTCCTCTTGACGAATCTTTCATTGCCGCCACTTCCTCTCGTGTAGTACGGCTTTGAGCAAGTTCAACAATATTAACAGAGGCGTCGTCTGTAAAGGATTTTGAATCCCCGCCACCGCTAAATAAAGCACTGAGTGCAGAAGAAGCTGAAGAATTATCACCACCACCTGTTAAAGGAAAAATAGTAGCCTTTGAAGTGAACGTAACGGGAGTTTTCAATGCATATACAGATAGTACTGCCGCACAGATCAATGAAATGCAGATAATAAAATATTTATTCTTTTTTAGCCTGTTAAATAATCCTATGGTCAGTTCCTGAGAGGTCATTCAAATTATTTTATTTTGGTTAAAAAATAAATTAACATAATCGGTACGGCTGTAGCAAAAGATTGGGTGATAATTGAAGAAACTCCGTTGCCTACACCTACAGGCCTCACAGGAACCGTTATTACACTTCCCTCTCCTACTTTTGGATAGAAATGAAAAAATCCAAAATTTCTTGTTCTCTGGCTTTTCCCATTTGCATGAGTTACGTAAATTCTTCTTCTCCATGGCCTCTGGGCAAAACCTCCTGCTTTGTCGATATAATATCCAAGGCTGGTATGTTCTTTATCAAAGAAAATTTTCAATTGGTTTTGAACTGCGCCATTTACCGAAACCACCGGGTTTAATTTTGGAATATAAATAATATCGCCATCCTGCAAAACCATATCATATTTGGAATCAGGATTTTTTAAAGCTTTATCGAGGTCTATACTTATCGTTTCGGTAGGGCTGGAAAGAGCAATGCTGTCATTTATTTTATTAAGTAAAGTAGTGTCGCGTTTGCGGTAAAGGATAGCACCATTAATATCTGAATTTTCCTTCAAACCTCCGGTCCTGATTATGAATGAAGACAAATGTTCTTCTTCATTTAATTTGGGATAAGTCCCCGGATAAAAAACCTGTCCTTCAATTTGCACGTTTTGCTGCAAATGAAATTTGGGATTTTTTCTTACAAAAACCTGGTCATAAGGCTTCAGTATTATTTTTTCAATATTAGAATCCAAATCTAGATTTTGATTGATCGCATAACTTCTCACAATAGTTTTGGTAGGTTTTAGTCCCCTTTGAGATGAATCAACATCCACAATACTGGATACTAAAATACTTCCATATTCTGCCGAAGGTTTCAATCCATTGGCAAAATATAAAAGATCTTTTAATGTCATTCCTCCATATTTCTGATAGCTTCCCGGTTTGCGAACTTCACCTTCAATAGAAATAAACTGGCGATCGGAAAACTGATTTTTATTAAAGACCTCTATAATATCATTGGGATCGATAGGAATATTGTATTTGCTGTCCATGTTTTTATTCATATCAGAGAGACTTACTTCTATTTTATCGGATCTTAAATTGGTAGAATCCCCTGCACCTTTGAAAACATAGGCTCGTTCTAAAAAAGAATTCGGGGTAACACCTCCGGCTCTGTTAATCACGTCAAACAACCGGTCTCCTTTTCTTACTTCATATACATTGGGATAGGCTACTTCGCCTTTTACAATTACTTTATTACTTAGTCCTGAATTGATCGGATTTACCACTACTACATCCCCATCATACAAAGGTTCATCTACTGTCTGGCCATCTGCTTTGATACCAATCGCATTAAGATTTACTGTTTTAATAGTTTGTTTTTCGTTTACATTCCTGATAATGATTCCACCGGAAGCATACGCATCAGTAGTAAAACCACCGGTATATTTCAATAGAGACAGTATTCCTTCATCTTTTTTTAACTGGTAATACATAGGTCTTTTAAATTGCCCGCTTGCCAGTACTTTTTTGTCATAAAAAGGAACGATTACAAAATCATTATTTTCCAGGTAAAGATGTTTCCCAAAATCGCCGGTACTTAAATATTTATACACATCTATCGAATCAATAATTCTTCCGTTACGCGAAATGAGAATATTGCGCATATTGCCGTATTGAGTAACTCCGCCAGCCATTGCAACAACATTCAATGCATTAGTAAAAGCGGAAACTACCACCGGACCCGGAGTTTGTACATTACCTGAGACCTGCACCACTATGGAACGTGGTTGTCCTAACGATACAGAAATATTTGTAGAAACCGGGATTACCTTTTTAAAACGTGCGTAAATGATTGAGCGTGCATTGTCAAAAGTTAAGCCCTGAACAGTAATTTTACCCAAACCCTGCGGGAAAATGGAGCCATCGCGGGCCACAATATAATCCTGTTCGAAATCAGCACCACCCCAAAGAGAAACAACGATGTGATCTCCCACTCCTATTGGATAATCTGACGGCGGAGTAGAAAGTTCTGCAAGCTGAAGTATCTGATTGTTTTGAAAAAGATTACTTCCATAAACAGATTCAGGACTTGCTAATGTACTTTTAAAATTATCTTTTTGGGTACTGTCTTTAGATATTATATTTTTATTACTTATTTCCGGGTTAGATCTATGAATATCTTCTCCTGGTTTTTGAGATTGCTGGTTATAATCTTTTAAATAGTTCATTAGATCAGAAGGAGAAGCATTTTTCAAGGCATTCGGATCAATGGGTACATCACCTTGGTCTGCAGGAACTTGTGCATACACAGAATGAAAAGTAAATAGGGATAAAAAAACAGAAAAGAATAATAGGATTACGGTTTTTTTACAGGAAAAACCTGTTTTAAGAAGATTCATTGTTAGGGGGTTAATGTGCAATATTCTATTGAAACGTTCAAATATAGGTTTTTATTTTAGTGGCGCGCTCAATGCCTCATTGAATTGCAGCCAGATTTCTTTAACAATTTCTGCCGCAGGTTTTATTTCATTAATCAGAGCGCTCACTTGCCCTATTTCCAACTCACCTTCATCAGGATTTCCTTCAAACATTCCTTTTTTAGCCCGGCCTTTTCCCAGTATATTTTTCAACTCATCTACACTTGCATGATTTTGGCAGGCTTTTGCAATTTCCTGGTAAAGGGCTGAAAGGTCTCTGACAGGCAGGAGGGTTTTTAGAAAAAATGAGAATCTGAAAAATTTGTTCTTTTACCGGGCACCTTTCAGTAAATACATTTCCGTTTTAGTGGTCATTGCCAGGTGAGAAAATAAATAGAATTATTTCATTCCAAGACTTTTTCCATTTTCATACTTCGCGATCCTTTGATAAGGATTTTTGCGTTTTGAAGATGGGAGGTTTTATACCAATCTCTTGCCTGTAAAGAGTTTTCGCAATTAATATAATTGTTTTTAATTTCTTTGAAATTCTTTCCGACCAGCACCACGGCATACCATTTATGCTGGTCAATTAATGAAAGAATAGCTGCATGTTCTTTTTCGCTATCATCACCCAACTCCATCATACTTCCCAGTAAAAGCACTTTTTTATCGCCTTTCATATTTGCGAAATTTTCTATCGCGGCTTTCATGCTTCCGGGATTGGCATTGTAAGCATCAAGAACAATAGTATTGGAATCTTTTTGAATTAACTGTGACCGGCTGTTGGAAGGTGTGTAATTTTCAATCGCCTCTTTTATATTTTTATCATCTATTTTAAAATATCTCCCTACACAAAATGCTGCGAGAATATTTGGTAAATTATAAGTTCCAACCAAATTTGTTTTAATATCTACATTTTTTCTATCTTCAATTTCAACTTCAATAAAAGGATCGTTTTTTAAAATATTACCCTTTACATTTCCACTTTTGCTTCCATAGAGAGTAATTTTTTTCAATTGCCTGCCCAAATCAAAAACAGCTTCGTCATCAGTATTTATAAAAGCAGTTCCTTCATTATTTTTTAGATAATCAAACAATTCGCCTTTCCCCTTTTTCACATTTTCCACGCTTCCGAATCCTTCCAAATGCGCCTTTCCAATATTGGTTATTAATCCATGAGTAGGTTGCGCATAATCGCAGTAACCAGCAATTTCATTGAGATGATTGGCACCCATTTCCACAACAGCTATTTCTGCATCACGTTTTATTTTTAAAATAGTAAGCGGGATACCGATATGATTATTCAGGTTTCCTTTGGTAGTATAAGTTTTAAAAGTGGTGGAAAGAACTTCGTGCAATAATTCTTTCGTAGTAGTTTTCCCGTTACTGCCGGTGATCGCTATAAAAGGAATATGAAATTGTTGCCGGTGATATTTTGCCAATTGCTGCAAAGTTTCCAATGCATCTGCTACCTGTATTATTCTTTCATCTTCAAAGTTTAATTTTTCATCTGCTACAACATAAGCTGCGCCTAAATCCAACGCTTGCCTGGCAAAATGATTTCCATTAAAATTCGGCCCTTTTAAAGCAAAGAAAAAATCGTCTTTTTGTAATTTTCTTGAATCAGTTTGTATGGAAGGAAACTGCTGATAAATTTTATAAATCTCTTCTATATTCATTGGGCAAATTTATGTTTTAGGTTTTGTCATTTTAAAAATAATATAAATTTTTAAGTGTCTTTCTTCAGTGATTCATTATACATGATAAACTTTTTCATTGAAATTATTCCACTCTTCATTTTTCTGCTCTTCAAAAAAACATAATTGTTTAACTTGTGCACTCTCCTTTTTTAAATTTATTGATTCTAATGAAAAAAATCTGGGTAACTTTTTTCCTGCTGACCTCTCTTAAATTTATTGCATTTTCACAGGCACCAAATGCTGCCATTCATTGGGCTGACAGTGTTTTTAATTCTTTAAATGATGATCAAAGAATTGCACAGTTAATCATATTACGCGAAAGCAGTTATAATCGGGAGGGGGCTGTATATTATGATTCAGCAATTACCGAAGCGATTAAAAAATACAATATTGGCGGCATCGTACTTTTCCAGGGATCGCCTGTAAAGCAGGCTGATTTTATTAATTATTTTCAAAGCATTGTCAAAACGCCTTTAATGGTTTGCATAGACGCAGAGTGGGGTCTGGGCATGCGTTTGGACAGTGTAACTCCGCTCAATCACCAGATGATGCTGGGCGCAATGAATGATTCTTCTTTGGTGTATCAATATGGAAAATTAGTAGGGCGGCAATGTAAAAGAATGGGTATCCAGGTAAATTTTGCACCCGTTGTTGATATCAATAATAATCCCAATAACCCGGTAATTAACGACCGTTCTTTTGGGGAAAATAAATACAAAGTTGCGCGATATGGAATTGCATATATGGAAGGGATGCAGGCTGAAGGCGTGATGTCATGCGCCAAACATTTTCCCGGGCATGGAGATGTTTCGGTGGATTCACATTTGGATCTTCCGGTGATCAATAAATCAATGGCCCAGTTAGATTCATTGGAATTGTATCCTTTCAAAAGAATGTTTGCAGCAGGCGTGCCCAGTGTGATGATCGCGCATCTTTATGTACCTGCGATTGATTCCACACCAAATATGGCTACTTCCTTATCAAAGAAAAATGTTACCGGTTTGCTTCGCGATAAACTTCATTATGATGGTTTAACTTTTACGGATGCGCTTGGTATGAAAGGTGTGGCAAAATATTTCCCCGGCGGCCAGATTGATGTACAGTCGCTGATTGCGGGAAATGACATTCTCGATCTTCCGGAAAATGTGGATTCTGCCATTGTCAAAATCAGGCAGGCTATTGATAGCAATCAATTAAGCTGGAATGATATTTATGAAAAATGTAAAAAAGTGCTTGCCTATAAATATATGTATGGCGTTGCAAATGTGCAACCAATAAATACAGCCCACCTGGTTTTCGATTTGAATAACGGAATTGCGGAGATGAAAAAACTGGTTGCAGAAAATGCCATCACCGTATTAAATAATAAGGACAACGAATTTTTTCCACTTACGGATGCAAATAAAAAAATTGCTTATGTAGGAATTGGTATTGACAGCGCCAACACTTTTGCGAACAGATTAAAAGATGATTTACATGCGGATGCTTTTTATTTTGATTATAAAGAAGATGCCTCAAGAATCGCCTCAACCGTGGAATTAATAAAAAACCACTACCAGGCAGTAGTAATAGGCGTTCACAATTACAATCGGTATCCCCACAATAATTTTGGAATCAGCGATGATGCATTAGATCTTGTAAAAAAAATACAAGGCGTGGATGTACCCAATTATAAAACCATACTGTTTGATTTTGGAAATCCCTACGCGCTTAAAAACTTTTGCGATGCAAAAAATTTAATAGCATGTTATGAAGATGATTCTATTACACAAAATACCGCCGCAGATATCCTTGAAGGAAAAATAATCGCAAAGGGAACTTTATCCGTTACGGTTTGTCCTGAATATAAATTCGGAAGCGGGATTATCAGCAAAAGAATTATGCCGGTTGCAACGCCTGACGAAGAAGGGATTAATGGTTTGCAAATGACCCACGATATTGATTCAATAGCTACCTTGGGAATCAATGGCAAGGCCTATCCAGGTTGTGTTGTATTAATTGCCCGTCATGGAAAAATTATTTTCGAAAAAGCGTATGGCACCTACAATTACGATACACCTGAGCCTGTCAACCTGAATTCCATTTATGATATGGCATCGGTAACAAAAATTTGTGCTACCACTTTAGGTGTTATGAAATTGTACGATGAAGGAAAATTAAGACTTGATAAAACATTGGGAACTTATTTACCCTGGGTAAGAAAAAGCGATAAAGCAAACCTGAATATTGAAAAAATTCTGCTGCACCAGGCAAGGCTGGTTGCAGATGTTGTTTTCTACAAGAAAACCGTTGATCCTGTAACAGGAAAGCCGCTTCCTCAATATTTTCAGCCGGATTCATCGGCTAAATTTAGTGTGAGAGTTGCACAGAATTTATACTTGCGAACAGGTCATGATAAAATCATGAACCAAAGTATTGTTGACAGCAAGCTTCTTCCCACTGAAAAATATATTTATAGTGACAATGATTTCATTTTAATGGCAGATGTGGTCCGTGCTATTTCGGGATTGAGGATAGACAAATATGCTGACAAATATTTTTACAAACCAATGGGACTAACTTCGATCGGATTTAATCCACGAAACAGGTTTGATACCAATTTGGTTGCACCAACAGAATTGGATACTTATTTTCGGTTTCAACATTTACATGCGGATGTTCATGATGAGGGAAGCGCCATGTTTGGCGGGGATGCCGGGCATGCAGGCCTATTCAGTAATGCAGAAGATATCGGAGCTATCCTTCAAATGTTTTTAGATGGCGGCTCATTCAATGGCAAACAATACATTAAACCTTCAACTCTTAATTTGTTTAGTGCTTACAATTCAAGCATCAGCAGGCGTGGTATCGCTTTTGACAAACCTCAAAAAGATAATTATACCATTACAGATCCCCATCCTTACCCGTCGAGGTTTGCTTCACCACTTACCTTTGGCCACACGGGATACACAGGGACTGCTATTTGGGTAGATCCAAAATATGATCTGGTTTATGTTTTTTTAAGCAATCGGGTGAACCCTACAAGAAGCACGAACTTATATAAATACAATATAAGAGGAGCTATCGAAGATGCGGTTTACAAAGCGATGATACCGGCGATTCCTGAAGTATTGAAAAGAGAAGAATTGGAAAAGAAAAAAGAATAATAAGGAATAAGTCCCGAAAGCTTTTGGGAAATGAAGGAAGAATATTTAATATTCAATAAAAATAATCAATACCCAAATGAAAGATGAAAGCTGTGAACGAACAAATAAAGAGAATTTTAATTTCTTTTGTACTTTTAAACTTATAACTAATCACTAATAACTAATTAACCAATAAACATACACGCCATGGAATATCCTTATCAAATAAAAACGTTAGAAGAATACAAAGAAGCTTATAAAAAAAGTGTTGAAAACCCTGACGAATTCTGGGCGCAAATAGCTGAAAATTTTTTTTGGAGAAAAAAATGGGATAGTGTTTTAGAATGGAACTTTAAAGAACCGAAGATAGAATGGTTCAAAGGAGCGAAACTGAACATCACCGAAAATTGTATTGACCGCCATCTGCAAGACATGGGTGAAAAACCCGCCATTATCTGGGAGCCTAATAATCCCGAGGAGCGCACTAGAATTGTAACCTATACAAGATTGCACAAAAGAGTTTGCCAGGTTGCCCAAATGCTTATTAATAATGGAGTAAAAAAAGGCGACCGCATTTGTATCTATATGGGAATGGTTCCTGAGTTGGCCTACGCGGTTTTGGGCTGTGCGAGAATAGGTGCGATTCATAATGTAATCTTTGGAGGATTTTCGGCGCAAAGTATTGCAGATCGCATTGATGATTCAAAAGCAGAATTTATAATAACATGTGATGGCGCTTATCGGGGTGCAAAAGATATTCCTTTAAAAAGCGTTATAGACGATGCTTTGATCGGAAATAAAACCATAAAAAAAGTAATTGTTTATACAAGAACCAGGCGGCCGGTTTCCATGATAAAAGGCAGAGATGTATGGTGGGAAGATGAAATGGAATTTGCATTATCACAAATAGAAAAAAATAATGAAGTAGAATTTCCGGCCGTTGAGATGGATGCCGAAGACCCGCTTTTTATTTTATATACTTCGGGATCTACCGGCAAGCCCAAAGGCGTGGTACACACTAATGCAGGTTACATGGTTTGGACTACTTATACATTTGTAAATACATTTCAATATAAGCCCGGCGATGTTTATTTCTGTACAGCCGATATCGGCTGGATCACGGGGCACAGCTATATTGTGTATGGCCCATTGGCGGCAGGCGCCACCAGTCTTATGTTTGAAGGAATTCCTACCTGGCCGGATGCCGGAAGGTTTTGGGATATTATTGACAAGTACAAAGTGAATATTTTATATACAGCGCCGACTGCAATCAGAAGTTTGATGAGTTATGGATTGGATCCATTGAAAGGAAAAGATATGTCCACATTAAAAGTATTGGGAAGTGTGGGCGAGCCAATCAATGAAGAAGCATGGCATTGGTATGATGAAAATATAGGGAAAAAGAAATGCCCGATAGTTGACACATGGTGGCAAACAGAAACGGCTGGGATATTAATTTCAACTTTAGCCGGAGTAACACCTGCAATACCGAGCTGGGCTACATTGCCACTTCCAGGAGTACAACCCGTATTGATGGATGAAAATGGAAAGGAAGCAACGGAAAAGGATGAGAATGGTTTGATCAAAGGAAATCTTTGTATGAAGGCTCCGTGGCCGGGAATTTTGCGAACCACTTATGGCGATCATGAACGTTTCCGCAAGAACTATTTTGCAGCTTACCCCGGATTGTATTTTAGTGGCGATGGCGCTTTAAGAGATGAAAAAGGCAATTACCGGATTACGGGCCGCGTGGATGATGTATTAAATGTGAGTGGCCACCGCATTGGAACTGCTGAAATTGAAAATGCGATCAACATGCATGCAAGCGTGGTAGAAAGTGCTGTGGTAGGCTATCCTCATCCCATAAAAGGGCAGGGTGTTTACGCATTTGTAATCACTGAAAAGAAACATCCTGAAGACGAACGATCCAAACAGGATATCCTGGAAACGGTTTCAAGAATCATTGGGCCTATTGCCAAGCCTGATAAAATACAATTTGTAAATGGCCTTCCGAAAACAAGAAGCGGAAAAATAATGCGCCGCATACTTCGTAAAATTGCTGAAGGTGAAATGGAAAACCTGGGTGATACTACTACTTTACTGGATCCCGGAATAGTGGATGAAATAAAGAAAAATAAAGTGTAAAAAATGCCAAAAAATATTCTTTAGATGATCCCAAACTTTTGGAAAGTTTGAGACTTTCCAAAAGTTATTTTCTTTCCTTTGCATCATGCATCCTAAAAATTTATCCATCAGCGATTTTGATTATTCTTTGCCTGAAGAAAAAATCGCCGCTTATCCTTTGCCACAAAGAGATCAGTCTAAATTATTGATTTATAAAGATGGTCATATTTCCCAGGATATTTATATAAATATTGCTGATCATTTACCCAAAAAATCTTTTCTGGTTTTTAATGATACCAGGGTAATTAAAGCAAGGATTTTATTTCAGAAAGCAACTGGTGGAATAATAGAAATATTTTGCTTAGAGCCGCATGAAAAAATAAACGATTATGCCATTATACTTTCTCAAAAAAAATCTACAAGATGGAAGTGCATGATTGGCGGCGCCGGAAAATGGAAAGAAAAGTTTCTTGAAAAAGAAATTGTAATTGAGAGAAATAAAATAACGCTCAGAGCTGCTTTGGTAGAAAAACTAAGTGATGCTTACGTGGTAGAATTAAGTTGGGATCCCGAAAATTATTCTTTTGCAGAAATTATAGAACATGCAGGAGAAACGCCATTGCCACCCTACATAAAAAGAAAAGCAGAAGAAAGCGATTCAGAAACTTACCAGACAATTTATTCGGCGCATGAAGGGTCTGTGGCTGCCCCCACAGCTGGTTTGCATTTTACCAAAGAAATATTTTCTTCTCTGAAGAAAATAAATATTGATACCGGTTTTGTAACGCTGCATGTAGGCGCAGGCACTTTTAAACCGGTAAAATTCGAACACATGGAAGGCCATGAAATGCACGCTGAATGGATAGATGTTTCTACGCAATTTATTCAGCAATTAATTCTAAATATTTCTCACGGCGTATTTTGTGTGGGTACTACTTCGGTAAGAACCATTGAAAGCCTTTACTGGATGGGATTAAAGACCTTGATGAATCCCGGGATTGAATATGATGATTTAAAAATAAATCAATGGGATGTGTATGAAGATATTTTGAAAAATAATAACTGTTCTGTTGAGAAATCTTTACAATCTCTTTTAACTTATCTTCAAAATAAAAAAACAGGAAGGCTTTTTATTCAGACACAAATTATTATTGCGCCCGGCTATTCTTTTAAAATCGTAAATGGAATCATCACTAATTTTCATCAGCCAAAATCTACTTTATTACTTTTAGTTGCGGCGATGATTGGCGGGGAATGGAAAAATATTTATGAGTATGCATTGACGCATGAATTCAGGTTTTTGAGTTATGGCGATGGTTGCCTGATTTATAAAGAATAAAATTTAAGGAGTTCAATTTTTAAAATTTCTTTTGAAAGTATAAATGAAATAATCTAAATCGGGGATATTTGTTTACCTGCTGCAATGCCTAACTTTTGGAAAATTAGCAAACACTTTAATTCAGTTCAAACTCTACAATAAACTTTCAAAAAGGTTTTTGAAACATCTGAATAAAAATTCTGAAAATTTGTTTGCCTGCTGCAATGGCTAACTTTTGGAAAGTTAGCAAACACTTCAATTCAGTTCAAACTCTAAAATGTATTTTTCAAAAGATTTTTGACTGTTCAACTTTTGGAAAGTTAGCAAGCATTTCAATTCAGTTCAAACTCTACAATAAACTTTCCAAAAAATTTTTTGAATAATCTGAATAAGAATTCTGAAAATTTGTTTGCCTGCTGCAATGGCTAACTTTGGAAAGTTTATCAAAATCTTCAATCCGGTTTAAGCTCTCAATTGAACCTTCCAAAAGATTTTTGAATCATTGCTTCCGATTACTAAGTTACGGAGATGGATGTTCAATCTTTATTAAAGTTGGATTTTAATAAAGCATTTCTCTCTCCTTTGGGGAGGAGTTGGCGATGCCATCAATTCACCATCTTATCTGCACAACAACTGCTGGCAAAGGCCTCCGGCTTGGCTTTGAAAGCAAAGCCCATTCCGAGAATGTAACCCATAGCTTCGCGCAAAGCTTCATTACTCTTAAAATGAGGATTGGTATTGATGTCTGCATGTACTTCCATGTCCACATCATATTGAGTAAATAAATCGCAAAGTTCATAAGCAATCTCAATACTCCTGGCTACTTCTACCAGCATACGTTCTTTGATACTGTACTTTGTTGTAGTCTTTTCATTATGAATAAACATAAAGCCTCCGCGGCCTTCGCGAAGGAAAACAATCACTGTAGCAAATTCTGTTTCGTGGCTTTTTACCTGGCTGTCGGTGCCGATACAAACTTTTAATTTGTTGCCTGCTTCGGTTTCTTTTTGGATGGCATTTTCTACTGCATTTTTTATTGGCAAATCAATAATGTCTCCGTTAAATCTTCTCCATAACATAAAATAAGGTTTTTTAAAAGTACCGATATTTTGGAAAAAATGCGAAAAAAATTTGAAATGACAGATCCGGGATTTGCATTTTTCAGTAAACAAACAAATAATAGGGATTCTTGTTCAGGTAAAATATTCAATGATCAACAGGCAATATTCAATATTCAATGATAAATATTCAATGATCAGCTCTATAAAAAACAAAAGGGGCCAGCCCCTAACGCTGACCCCTAACTTACACATGAATCTACCTTACAGTTTTACAATTCTTTGTGTTGTTGTTTGGGAGTTACTTATGATTTGCATTACATAAATTCCGTTAGGAGAATTGCTAATATTTATATTTGTCAACCCCGCATCAGCATTACCGGATTTGATAATACGTCCGCTCATATCGGCTATAAAGTAATTATAATTTTGCGAAGCATTCACTGTTATTTCTGAACTTACTAATGATGAAATTGTGAACTTGCCATTTACTGCTCCCACTGGTTTTAAAGCAATAACATTTGAGTAAATCACCTGACCACTAAAGGAAATTGCTTTTAAACGATAAAAAATAATATCATTTACAATTGGCACATAATCAAAACTTTTTGCTCCTGGTGGCAATGATGTAAGATTGGTGAAAATAGAGCCATTAAAAGAACTTTCTATAGAGAGGCTTTGCAGTGGGGAATTCGAAATAATACTCCAGCTTAAATCATGTTTTCCGTCATTATTATCTCCTGTAAGCAAAACATTTTCGATGGGTAAAATGCTTAATGGAGAAAGTGTACCGCTTATTCTGTAGGAACCCAAACTACCATAATTAGTTGTGTTTGCATTTCCTGCACCTTGCACCACCAAATAATAATTCCCGGCCATTAAAGTTGTATCTATTGACACATCCAATTTATCTTCAGGATCATAATTTTGTACAACATTATAAGAAGAATCAAGTAAAGTAACCTGCACATCCAAATCTGCACCTTCATTATCCGGGCCTACAGAATAAGGTGCAGCATTCAATTGCAGAGCTGCATCCTGAGATAAATTTATTTTGAATGCGTCCTTGTCTGTATTGGTAGATATTATTCCATCTTCAGAAAATTGAGTATTCACTACATTTATCTCTGCAGGATTTACCTTCGGATCATCACTATAATCATCAGTGCGATAAGTAAAACCATTTCTGGATGTTATCATAGATAAGTTATCCTGATTGTCTGCGCATCCACTTGGCGTAGGACCATTATTCCATCCCGTCAAATTTCTATAATAACTGTTCCCCATAACTGGCGCCCAACTTGTTTGACCAACGCCCAAACCTTCATTATAGGTGTCTAATAAAGTACAACTTCCATTATAAGTCGACTGATGAATAAGGCCAAGAGTATGGCCGCTTTCATGGGTGCAACATTCCGCTACATCTTTTGTATCATAGTCCAGCATATTAGAGAACACAAATGCTGGTGTCTCATCGCCCCAAATAAATGAACCCGTAAATGCCACACCTCCTACTCCCTGGTACCAGGCGTTGGTAGGAGTTATAATAATTCTGGTCCTTTGAGCTAATGGCGCTGCGTAATAAACTGTCGAATCAGTAGTAATATTAACATTAAAAGGACGGTAGTCTTCAGATACAAGATTAAATATTTCTGTTATCTGGTCATCAGTCATTCCCGATGGTGCGCAATAAAGGGGACCATTACTATTCCACGCGGTTCCCGCAACTGTTTCGCCATCGAAATCAAGAAATATAGTTGCTTTGGCAGAAGGAAGGCTGCTTAACATTACCTGGCTATATGATTGAAAAGTCATTATCATTATCAATGAGAGAAAGATGACAGATAGATTCGTTTTCATGGTTTTTGGATTTAAGGATATTCCGTTTTAGGAGAACGGGTTTGGTTGATTTTGCAATTAATAATCTTCTATAAGCGAAACTGTTTTAATTTTATTCATTGCATAAGCCCCATCACTTCCTCTGCTCAATTCAAAGCCATCCGCATATTTTTGATTAATGATACGGCCTATATATAAAACAGAATTATCAGAATTAATTCTTCTGGAGATAGATAATATGGTATTATCTAATCCAGGCGATTGTACTATAACACTATACAAACTATCACAGCGCTTAATTGAAGAAGTTACAATACCATTGAACGAAAAATCAGCAAAATTAATTTTCACTTTGCTGCCTTCAGGTGTGGTGAATGCTTTATCAAGCTCCGTCACCGAAGTAGGTAATTTATTAGAGTATCTATTAAAATAATTTTGTCTGTTGGAAGAAAGTATCTGAGCCTGAGCAGCAAAAGAGCACGTTATAACAATGCACAGTGCCATCACTTTGTACATGATTTTCATAGATCGGATTTTAGTTTTTTATAAATTTCGGACACTTATAAAACGAGGAACTAATAAAAATATTTCACATTACAAGTGAAAAAGTTATTGAAAATAAAATTTTGGGGGAAAGTACGCAGTTAAAAGTATTAGTACTGTCCGGTACTTAGTAAAACCAACGTGCAGGCTTCCATTACAGGAATTCCATTCTTGCTTGCAAGAGAGGATAGTTCCTCATTTTCAGCGCCAGGATTGAAGATGATGCGTTTTGGCTTTTGAGAGAAGATAAAATTATAGTGCTCTTTCTGATGATCTGCATTCAGGTAAAGAGTTACAGTGTCTAAATTTTCGATTGGCTTTTCTTCGGTACCTATTTCTACATCACACACTTTGCCACTATGTTTACCAATCGCAACTACATCATGCCCTTTTTCACGAAGTTTATTTATTGCGAGATAACTATATCGTGAAGGATTGGGAGAGGCGCCCAACACAAGGGTTTTTTTATTGATCATACTGATGTGATTAAAAAACTTTTGCTTTAAGCCAGGAAAGATCTTTTATCTTTTCTTAATAAAATTCATTGCGTTGTTACAACGAATTCAAAATCTTTAAATAATAAAAAATCAGACTTTCATTCAAACGCAAATTTACTAAAACTCTTTACCACGTGTCATTTTTATCATTCTGCGAACTACAAAAGGAAAGTGTTTTATAATTCGGATAAATATATCCGTGCTTCGTTCTTTACCAAATAATTTTTGAATGAACCTTCCATTTCTCAAACGCTTTTTAAAAAGTCTTTGCCATTGAAGAACATATTGAAGTTCCATTTTTTCTCTGTCGATATTTTGCGCAAGAAAAGAATTTATACTTTCAAAAGCAATTTTAGCAGAATGGAATGCCATGCTCATGCCGTTTCCGCAAAGCGGTGTTATCATGCCTGCTGCATCACCCAACAATATTACATGATCTTCTACCTGTGATTTTTTATCAAAACTTAATTGAGAAATAGTAACAGGTTCAGAGAATAAAAATTCAGATTCCGAAAATATTTTTTTTAGAAAAGGATTTTTGTACAAAACATTTCTCTCCATTTCTTTTATAGAATTATTATTCTCCTTTAAATTTTGCGCAGAGGTTAAATAACACAAACAATATTTATCATTTTCAATTTTTGAAATACCGCAATAGCCATTTTTAAAATTGTGCAAAGCAATCGTATCAAAAGGAAATTCAGTTTTAATATGATATTTCACTCCTGTATAATTATTGAGCTTTCCTGGTTTTTGTTTTATAAAACTGCGTTGCCACTTTACATCGAGATTACTTCTTTTCCCAAAAGTTCCTGCAACAATTAAAGAATTAATTTCCCCTCCATTATATTTTACTGTAAATATTTCGTCACGAAAAACAACTTCATTCACTTTGGTTTGCTCATAGATAATTACACCGTTTTTAATAGCGATCTCTTTCAATTCATTATCTAAAAAATAACGACTGATTCCAAATCCGCCTAAATCTAATTTTGTTTTAAGAAAATTTCCATCAGGCGATGAGACAATTAAATTTTTTATTATAGGCAAATTAAGTTCTGAAAGATTCAGTCCCAAACTTTCAATAAAATTCCAACTTTCCATACTGATATATTCACCGCAAACTTTGTGAAACGGATATTTCTCTTTTTCAAAGAGAATGACTTTGTAACCAGATCTGGCAAGAAGAATGGATAATGAAAGCCCTGCTAATCCGCCTCCGATAATAGATACACCCCTGACCCCTGAAGGGGGACTTAAGGACGAATTATTTTCATTTTTCATTATCTCCTTTTTCATTAGGCTTTTTTAATTCCGCAGTATTTTTTTGAAATGCCTGACTATTTTCCCCTTTAGGTGTTAGTTGATATAATTAAATATCTGAATGCCCATTTCCACTGAATGGTATAATTTTTAATGCCTGATTTTTCAAACAGAAGTTCCCATTCATTTTTCTTAAATCCTCTTAATACAGAAAGTGGCGCGTCATTTTTCACTAAATATGATTTTGAAAATATCCTTGTTGCAATTTTTATAAAATGATAAGCAACCGGGTGACGATGTAAATCATTAATAAAAAAACCGACTGATGAATTGTTCTTCATCCAATGTAACATTTCTATTAATTCAATATTTGAAAAATGATGACAAAAAAGCGAGGAGAAAATAATGTCCGGCTTTCCATCTTTAAAATCAATATTTTTATAATCAGAAACAATAAAATTCACATTTTCTATTTGTGAATTTTCTTTTGCGAAAGCGATACAATCTTTGTTGATATCAATACCAATAAACGAACAAATAATGTGTTTTCTTCTGCAAAAAGTATCAATCGTCTTTAAGTTATCTCCGCCACCACAGCCTATTTCACACACAGAAATTGTTTTTCTGTTTTGCAACAATTTTTTAAATCCTTTGATAGTAATGGAATGGCCGCCAAGATGAGAATTGATAAAGTCAAGCTCTTTCATATTCAAAACAATATCCTGAAAAGGAATATTATTCTGATCAAGAAGTTCTTTTTTTAATGAGCGTTTTTTATAATCCATCACCAGATAAAATGAATGTCTCCATTGTAAGCCCGGGACCAAATGCAGCGCCGAAAATATTGGTTTGCTTTTCTTTCCTTCCCTCTAATGAATTCATAATTTCTTTCAACACAAATAAAATAGTTGGCGACGACATATTGCCATAATCATTTAAAACGCGAAAGGAATATTGCAAATCATCTTCAGAAACAGAAGTGCATTTTTCGATTGAAGTCAAAATCCTTTTGCCTCCGGGATGAATACACCAATGTGAAATATCAGCTTCTTTCATATTTGCATTTTGCAGTGCATTTTGTAAAAGTTGATTAAAATCCTGTTCAATTAATTCCGGAACATACCCGGAAAGAGTCATCAAAAAACCCGATGAAGAAATCTCCCAGCTCATGTGTTCCTTGCCATCAAACTCTACCTCACTGTAAAAATTTTTCATCTTTAATCCTTCCAGGCCATTTTCATCATGAGTTACTAAAACCGCCGCAGCGCCATCACCAAATAAAAGTCCGGAAGCGATATTATCTATTGTTGGTTCTTTTTGGAAATGCAGCGTACAAAGTTCAGTGCATACTACAAGCACTTTTGCATTTTTATCATTTTTGCAAAATGAATCAGCGAGTTTCATTCCATGTATCGCGGCATAACAACCCATAAAATTGACAGAAGTCCTGAATATATTTTTTGGCAAATCCATTATTTCCATTATTTGCAAATCAAGGCCCGGAGCGCTCATCCCGGTACAACTTACCGTTATTAAATGAGTAATTTCTTCTTTTTTTATTTTTTGAGAAATGCATTTTTCTACAGCATTGACAGAAAGTGCAGGAGCATTTTTATAATACCATTTCATCCTGAGTTCAAGATCAGGAAAGGGTTCAAGATTTTCTGTGGCGGGATAAAATTGCCACTCACCGGCGTCCAGGCTATAATCGGGCAATACAGAATATCTTGTTTCAATAGCGCTTTGATGATACAAGAATTTGAGTTTTCTTTTTTCCGCTTCATTCATAGCATATACCTTTTGCATAAAATGAAGAATATCATTTTGCCTGTGTTTAAAAGGAGGTAACGCCGTGGATATGGAAACGATTTTACTCAATACATTTCAAAATTAAAAGAGTGATAAATCCCAGGTTGGTGCATACTGAAGCCAGAATATTCATTCGCATGGTATTTTGATAATCCGCTTCATTATTATTTTTACATACTTTACCAAACCATATAAAAAAATATACGATAACCGGAATCATAAAGATTTGAAGAATAATAAAATGCATTATTTCTGATTGAAAATAAAAATACAAACCCAATGTAATAAAAGCTAAGGCATATACAATGCCGGAAAAAATAAAAGTGCCCTTGTATCCCAATAAATAACTGATTGTAACCACTCCGTCATTATAGTCTTCATTATGTTGGTAAATCTGTGTAAGCGGATAAAAGCCACCTATCAGTAAACTGGAAGCTACCATAGATAAAACGGGAACATCTAAAGTGTGGTTGCTGTCGCTTGCATGATAGACGAGAAAAAAAGTAATTGCACCCTGGAAAATAATTACGGTCATATATCCAATCAAGGGATATTTCTTTAATCGGATTTTCCTGTAGCTATACGACCTTGAAGCTATAATGTAGAAAAATATTCCTATTGCAAAAATGAATGAAATAAAAAAACTCAGGATAAGAGATATAATATCCATTATTACAGTTACAACAAACAATTGCCTGGTTGGCAACATTGGGTTTTTTAATCCTCCAACCGGTGATGTATCACGATCCATAAAACTGTTGTACCCATTGCTGGCAGGATAAACAAGCACATGCAGAATTATAAAAACGAGCACAGCGTCCGTCCAATTAATATTTTTTACCTGGCTCAGGGAAAACCAAAAAACAGGCATTAAAAAAAAGGAGAAATGAAAACGAAGGAGTTGAAATGTAGATTTAATTTTTTTATTCACTATTAAATGTAGAATTATTTTTACATCTCTATTTCAGGTGCATGAAAGGAAACTATCAATTTTCTTTTATTGTGTGAAAGTATTTGGATAGTTGTGAAAACGGTGTTTTCAGGGAAAATACCTGGTGACATTTCGGGCCATTCCACCATGCAAACATCATTACTATTCAGGCAATCCTCCACACCGGCATCCATTGCTTCTGCTTCGCTTTTTATCCGGTATAGGTCAATATGAAATATTATTTCATTATCGGGCAGCGCATATTCCTGTATAATAGAATAAGTAGGGCTGGTTACCGTATCTTTTACCCCCATTTGTTTACAAAGTGCATTAATAAAGGTGGTTTTGCCTGCTCCTAATTCACCGCTGAAAGCAAATACTTTAGTCTTTTTGATCATTTGCAAAAATTCTTTAGCTGCCTCTTCAATTTTATCCAGTTCAAAAATAATCTCCATTATTAATATTGATTTGCGTAAAATTAGATTAATTAGCTGATGTGCTAATTCGTTAATTCAGTAATTTGATAATGTAGTAAACAAACAAATAGGCAAGATTCTTACTTTTGAATTTCTCAAATAATAAATTAGCGATAAGGCAATCAGCAATTAAACGATAATTAAATAATGAAAGAACCTATAGAAATTTTGAAAGAGAATTGGGGTTATGATGCTTTTCGTCCGTTTCAGGAAGAAATTATTAGTTCGATTTTATCTTCCAAAGACACTCTTGCTATCATGCCCACAGGTGGGGGGAAATCAATTTGTTTCCAGGTGCCTTCACTCTTAAATGAAGGACTTTGCCTGGTGGTAAGTCCATTAATTGCTTTGATGAAAGACCAGGTAGCCAATTTGAAAAAGAAAGGTATTTCTGCGCTTTCTATTTATTCGGGAATGAGTTTTATAGAAGTAAAAAAAACTTTGCAAAATGCTGCCTATGGCAATTTTAAATTTCTGTATGTATCACCGGAAAGATTAGAAACCGAATTATTTTTGGAATATCTGCCAATTATAAAATTTAATTTAATTGCGGTGGATGAAGCGCATTGCATTTCGCAATGGGGTTATGATTTCAGGCCACCGTACCTCCGCATAGCTGCTATAAGGGAATATTTCCCTGACATTCCGGTTTTAGCGCTTACTGCATCTGCCACTTTAGAAGTTCAAAATGATATTTGCGAAAAATTACAATTTAAAAAGGGATATCAAACTTTTCATACCTCTTTTGAAAGAGCTAATCTTTCTTACAGTGCTTTCGAACTTTCTTCAAAGCAGAATAAATTGATTGCCATTCTGAATAGAGTTCCCGGTAGTGGAATTGTATATTGTAAAACCAGGAAAAGAACAAAGGAAATTGCTGAGATGCTACATCTAAACGACATCAAAGCAGATTATTATCATGCCGGACTTTCTAATGAAGACCGTAATAAAAAGCAGGAAGAATGGATCAATAATAAAACCAGGATAATAGCTTGTACGAATGCTTTTGGAATGGGGATTGATAAACCGGATGTGCGAACGGTAATCCACTATGATGTGCCGGATGCATTGGAAAATTATTACCAGGAAGCGGGACGTGCTGGCAGAGATGGGAAAAAATCGTATGCGGTATTATTTTATAATGAGGGTGAGATAAATGAATTAAAAAAGAAAGTAAATATCAGATTCCCCTCAAAAGAAGTGATCAGAAAAGTATATGGAGCCTTGTGCAATTTTTTCCAGTTACCCTCGGGAAGCGGCGAAGGGCTTTCTTACGATTTTGATATCAACACATTTATAAAAAACTTTAAACTGGATACTTTTACTGTTAATAGTGTTTTAAAAATATTGGAGCAGGAGGGATTGATAAATTATAGTGAACAGTTTTTTTCTCCACTCACGGTAGTATTTACCACAGATAAAAAAACATTAAATTCTTTTGAACAAAGCTATCCTCAATATGACGATGTGGTAAAAGGACTTTTACGTTCTTACGATGGAATATTCGATTTCCCCGCTTTTATTAATGAAACCCAACTTGCCAAATTTATTTCCATAAAAAAGGAAAAACTATTGCAAAACCTGATTGAATTGAAAGGAATGGGAATTATTGATTACATACCCCAAAAAGAAAAACCTCAAATATATTTTCTTCAAAACAGAGAGAAGGCGGATGATCTTTTTATTAATGAAAAAAATATCCTTAAACGAAAACAGGCTTTTGAAAAAAGACTTGATGCAATGATACATTTTGCAACCAATAAAAGTCAATGTAGGAGTAAAATGATAGCTTTTTATTTTAATGATAACAGCGTAAAACAATGTGGGGTTTGCGATAATTGCCTGAGAAATAAAAAGATATTCCTATCAAAAGAAGAATTTGATTTGATTTCTGCTGGGATAAAGAAAACAATTTCCGGAGAGTTGGTTGCTCCCTCCGATCTTTTTAAAAAATTATCTTCTTTTAAAGAAAATAACGTTTGGAAAGTCTTGATTTTTTTACAGGAAGAAGATATAATTGTAGTAAATCGTGATGGTTTGATAAAGAAGAGATAAAAAAAGGAGCCAGGATAGAAATCCAGCCCCAGTTTTAATCCAATATCCTATGAAAAACCGAGGCGAAAGTAATGTATTTTTTTTAATTTTCCGAAAAATGATATTAATATATTTAGATATGTATACAATACACATATCATTATTTCAAGAAGAGCAGCTACAAAAAAAAGGGGACCCAGATAGAAATCTAGTCCCGCTTTAAAATCCAATATCCTATGAAAAACCGTCACAAATATAAAGCGAAATTCATGATTACCCAATAATTTTATTCCCATATTCCTAAAAGTCCCCTATTTATACTATTAAAAAACAGTTCTATTTAGTAAGCGGCGAAGTAAATTGATTATGCGGCTTAAAGGAATTATTCATCTTTTATTAAGGATGCCATTGTTCAATTTTAAGAATATTCGATATAATACATTTATAATCAAACATTTGTATATTTAGCATATTGGAACTTGTGGAGTTGTTGAAATATTTCCATAAGAAGTTTAAAGTTGGAGTCCACTTCATTTTATGCATTTTGTAATACTTTTATAAAATCCTTTAGATTAATGAAGGAAGTTTGTTATCAAATTCAGAAAAAGTCACTCTGAACTTTACTCCCTGGTTAATGGGAAGGGAAAGCAAATCATCATGGAAATGGGAAAACTTATACTCGGCCGCGACATTCGGTAGAAAGGAGGGGTAGAAAAATTCAGCTTTCGAAATTACTTGTCAATTCAACATTCCTTATATTTTAATTGTTTTACCCATACATGCGTAATCGTTTTTGGTTATTGCGATAAAAGTATCTATATTATTATCTATTACCCATGAATTTATTTTTGGAAAATGACAAGATCAAATTAAAAAAATCATAAGATTGCCTTAACTTTTTACTAAATACATTTATCGTTCATATTTTGTGGCATTAAATATGTAAAACAAATTTCATAAAAACTAAATACCTTTATTCTCAATTAAAAAAATAATAAATTATGGAAAATAGTAAACCTAAAATCCTTATTTGCGAAGATGATCCCAATCTTGGGATGGTTTTAAAGAATTATCTGGAACTCAATGATTATGATGTAGTTCTTGAAAGAGATGGAAGACTTGGGCTAGCTGCCTTTCAACGTGAAAAATTTGACCTTTGCCTGCTCGATGTAATGATGCCCAATATGGATGGTTTCACTGTAGCCGAAGAAATCAGGAATGTGGATCCCGATATGCCGCTATTTTTCCTTTCTGCTAAAACAATGAAAGAGGATATTATTAAAGGTTATAAGTTGGGCGCCGATGATTATATCACCAAACCTTTTGATAGTGATGTATTGCTACATAAAATAAAGGCTATTTTGAAACGTAATGAAGAATTACACCGCGAAGAAGCCAATGCAGAATATGATTTGGGTAAATATCATTTTAATCCAAGACTTCGTCAATTAGGTATTGATAAAGATGTACAAACCCTGTCGCCGAAAGAAAATGAATTATTGAAAATGCTGAGTGAATATAAAAATGATCTATTGCCCCGCGAAGCTGCCCTCAAAAAAATATGGGGAAGCGACACTTATTTTAATGGCCGCAGCATGGATGTATATATTGCTAAACTTAGAAAATATTTAAAGGGAGATACTAATATTGAAATTGTAAACATTCATGGAAATGGATTCAGGCTCGTGGTTAATGAATAATTATTTTCAATCATTTTAGTTTTTTCATTTTTACGAAACCGCATTTTCACAGCTGCGGTTTTTTTGTGCTGCGCCTGCTCCGTCCGGGGATAATCCAAACAGGAATCCGTTCAGGACTCTCTATAGAAGTTCTTTGTGGCCTTTAGAGGATTTAGACAATAAAAGAACAAATAAAAGTAATTTCTATTTAATTTTTTTGCTATAGGTTACACCCATTTTTTCAACAAGACTTTCCGGGTTTCAAAAACCTGGATGATATATGCTCTCAGTAAACAAACAAATATTCAGGATTTCTGTTTTTATTTTAAAAGAACCGCTGCTACTATTCCGGCGGTTTCCGTTCTTAGCCGGGTTTCTCCCAGACTAACCGGGATATAATTTTGAAGCATAGCCATCCGGATTTCTTCCTCAGTAAAATCTCCTTCAGGTCCTATCAAAATTATTTTGGAATTGGATTTATTGATTGCACTATTTTTCAGGTCTGTTTTTTTTTCTTTAAGACAATGGGCGATAAATTTTTGATCGTAGTCCTTATTATTCATTAATTCATTCAATTTCATTGGTTCCCAAAGTTCAGGAAGCCATACCTGTCTGCTTTGCAGCATAGCGCTTTTTAAAATAGACTGAATTCTCCCGCTTCGAAAATGAGTTTTTTCGGTTCGCTGGCATAGTAAAGGAATGATTGCGGAAACTCCAATTTCTGTAGCTTTTTCTATAAACCATTCAAACCGGTTTGTATTTTTAATGGGTGAAATGGCAATGGCAACCTTTGGCTTTTGAGGTGGCAAAAATTCCCTGGCGAGAATATTTACTTCGGTCTTTTTTTTATGGGCTGATATAATTTTCGTCGTAAGCGTATAGCCCTTCCCGTTAGTAATCAAAAGTTGATCTCCGTCTTTCATGCGCAATACCTGCGAAATGTGCCGGGAGCTTTCTTCACTTAAAATAAAGGGATCGGAAGCCGGTAGATTTTCTTCAAAAAAAAATGGAAGCGACATTAGTAGTATTGCTTTACCGGTTCAACAGAAATAATATTTAGAAAATTGATACTCAAAATGGTCCATTTTCATCAAATTCTTCATTATTCATTTTACTTCCAGCCTGGAAATACAACTTTGCCCCACCCTTTCCATCAATATCACTAACAGGTTTAAAATTCCCCGGAGGCAAGCCGGTTCCAAAGTCATCATCATCTTTTTCTACGAATTTCTGAATATGCAATAATGCTTTTAATTTGATAGTATCCAATTGACCGTTTCTGTGCTTGGCAATGCGTACTTCGGTATCTCCTTTTGTTGATTCGCCCATTTCATTGGTATTAACATCATAGTATTCCGGACGATATAAAAATATTACCATATCTGCATCCTGTTCAATGGCACCCGATTCTCTCAGATCGCTCAACTGCGGAATTTTGCTACCTTCTTTTCTTTTTTCTACCTCGCGACTCAACTGGCTAAGAGCAATAATGGGTATCTGCAATTCTTTGGCAAGTCCTTTTAGATCTCTCGAAATACGGCTGATCTCCTGCTCACGGTTGCTGTTCCGGTTTTCGCCGGTGCCGCTCATTAATTGTAAATAATCAATAATGATTAACCCAACATTGTGCTTATTTTTCAATCTCCGGCATTTTGCACGTAATTCAAAAATATTTAAAGCGGCCGTATCATCAATGTGGATGGGGGCTGATGACAGCCTGTTAATTCCTTTTTTATAAAGTTCTTCCATTTCGTGCTGCTCCAATCTTCCACGGGCAATCTTTTCTAAAAGAATCCCACTTTCAGCACTCAGTATTCTTTGTACAAGCTGGCTGGCGCTCATTTCCAAAGAAAAGAAACCAACTGCTGTAGGCTTTGTTGGATGAAGCGCCGCATTACGGGCAAGGTTAAGCGCAAATGCGGTTTTACCAACAGAAGGCCTTGCTGCAAGCACAATTAAATCACTTGGCTGCCATCCATAGGTAATACGATCTATGGTTTCAAAACCCGTAGGTACACCAGTAATCTCATCCTGGCGGGTTCGGAGATCTTCAATTCTCTGAATGGTCTTTACCAACACAGAATCAATGCTGGCGTAATCTCTTTTCAAATGTTTATTGGTAATTTCAAAAAGTTTCGACTCTGCCATATCAAGCAATTCAAAAACATCGGTACTATCTTCGTAAGCATCGCCAATAATCTCGCTGCTTATTTTTATCAATTCTCTTTGTATAAATTTTTGAAGAATGATCCTTGCATGTATCTCAATATTTGCAGAAGAAAAAACCGCGTTGGTCAATTTAGTGATATAAAACGGGCCTCCTACCAAATCAAGCTCTTCCCTGAATTTCAATTCTTCTACAACAGTCAACAAATCTATCGGGGAATTTTTTTGCTGCAATCCCTGCATAGTGCGAAAAATCCTTTGGTGAGCTTCTACGTAAAAACATTCCGGGGTTAAAATTTCTACTATGACATCAAAAGCATTTTTCTCAAGTAATATTGCGCCAAGCACTGCTTCTTCCAACTCTTTAGCCTGGGGAGGTAATTTGCCAAAAGCCATAGTTCCCAGTTCCAGCGAACTTGTCTTTCTCCTGTTTTTTCTGTCTTTATTTATATTGGTAAATTCCATTTTTCTTTCCTCTTACTAAGTATTACTTTTTATTTTTTAAACAATAATTTTTTTTGATTTTTCATAAGCGGGCGGCTAAGATAAAGGACAAAAAGCATTGTTAAGTGCTAATATTTATACATACTGAATTCACATTAAAACACACATATATTAACTGTTTTCCACATTTTTTTCTCATTTTCCACAATTTAAAAAATATTTCCCATTTTTTATTTGTTAAATTCACAATTGGCTGTGAAGAAAATATTTAGTCACTTTAGAGTCACTTATCATTTAAAATGATTACATAATTTTTAAAAAAAAACTGCGGTTTTTTAGAATAGGCAGATCATTTTTTGATGAAACTAAGGCTGCATATACTTTACAAAAAATACAAAGCCAATTCCTAACTACTTCTTTCTTATTTTTGGGCTTCTTAAATAATTAAAAAGAAGATTTTACAAAAAATTACATGAAGATTAGTTACAATTGGCTTAAAGAATATTTACCAAAAGATGAGGCAACCTCCAAAGTAATGGAAAACCCTCAAAAAATAGCAGAGATATTGACTTCCGTGGGGCTCGAAGTGGAGAACCTGGAAAAATACGAAGAGGTAAAAAACGGCCTCAAAGGATTGATAGTAGGAGAAGTAATTACCTGTGAAAAACATCCGGATGCGGATAAATTGAAAATCACAACAGTAGATAACGGTAAAGGCGAAACGCTTCAGATTGTGTGTGGTGCCTCCAACGTGACAGCAGGACAAAAAGTTATTATGGCTCCAGTTGGCTCAAAGTTGTACCCGGTTTCAGGCGATCCCTTTACTATTAAAAAAGCTAAGATTCGCGGTGTAGAAAGTAATGGGATGCTATGCGCTGAAGATGAGATTGGCTTGGGTCGCAGTCATGAAGGAATTATAGTTTTGGCAAATGACGCAAAAACCGGAACGTTGGTCTGTGAGTACTATAATTTATATAATGATTGGGTATTTGAAATAGGTCTGACACCCAACAGGATGGATGCAATGAGCCATCTGGGGGTAGCCAAAGATGTGTGTGCTTATATTTCACATCATTACAACCGGGACTTAAAAGTTATATCTCCTTTTAAAAATAATTTCAAATCAGATAATAATTCGCAGCTTGTAAAAGTTCAAATAAAAAATCCAGGCGATTGTGAACGATATGCAGGCGTAAGCATTTCAGGCATTACAGTGGACAAATCGCCTTTGTGGCTGCAAAATAAATTAAGAAGTATAGGACTGCGCCCAGTGAATAATATCGTTGACATTACCAACTTTATTTTGCACGAAACAGGTCAGCCGCTTCATGCCTTTGACGCAGAAAAAGTGAAGGGAAAGATTGTTGTTGAAACACTTCCTGAAGGTACACCTTTTACCACACTTGATGAAAAGGAACGTAAGTTAAGCAGCAATGATATTATGATTTGCAATGGTAATAATGAGCCGATGTGTATTGCAGGTGTTTTTGGTGGTTTGGAAAGTGGCGTGTCTGAGAAAACAACAAATGTATTTTTGGAAAGTGCCGTGTTTAATCCGGTATCTATCAGGAGATCTATGCTGCTGCATAATTTGAGGACTGAAGCCGCCGTTCGATTTGAAAAAGGGATCAACATTGGCAACACTGTTGAGGTACTGAAACGTGCCGCCTCTTTGATTAAAGAAATTGCAGGCGGAAAAATTACTTCCGAAATTGTAGATGAATATCCTAAGGAGCGCAAGAAAAAGGAAATTACTTTATCAAATCATTATCTTAAAAAAATAAGCGGGAAAAATTATCATTCGGATACTGTAAAAAATATCCTGAGGTCATTAAATTTCTCTATATCACGGGAAGGGTTAGACGACATACAGGTGTCTGTACCTTACAGCAATCCGGATATCACCATTCCGGCTGATATTATTGAAGAAATTATGAGGATAGACGGGCTGGACAATATTGATATCCCTTCCTCCATTAAAATGTCGGCCGCTATAGATAATGGTCTAAATGACGCTTCATATAAAGAAAAAATAACTAACTGGCTAACAGGAAACGGTTTTAGGGAAATTTTTACCAACTCCATTACAAACAGTAAATATTTCAAAGATGAGATCCTTTCTACTACTGTAAAAATAATAAACAGTCTGAGCGAGGAGCTGAATGTAATGCGGCCATCTATGTTGCCAACCGGACTGGAAACAATTGCCTATAACCTGAACAGAAAAAACAATAATCTGCTATTTTTTGAGTTCGGAAAAACTTATTCAAAGATTGAGAAAACATATAGAGAAAATCAAAACCTGGCAATTTATTTTACCGGAAGCAGAAATGAAGCAAACTGGAATATTCCTTCTAAAATAATGGATATCTATTTTGTAAAGGGAATTAGCAACGCAATTTTTTCTTTAACAGGAATTAATAATTTTCGTTTTGAAATTTCAAAAAATGAGCAATTGAATGATAGTTTTAAAGCTACTTCAAACGGGGTAGAAATTGCCATAGCAGGGAGCGTTAACAAATTGAATTTGGAAGAATTTTCCATAAAACAACCGGTATTTTTTCTTTGTATTGATTGGGAAAAATTAATTTCACTTACACGCGATCAAAATATCATTTTTGAGCCAATAGCCAGGTTTCCCCTGGTGCACAGAGATCTTTCCATAATTACAGATAAAAAGGTTTCATACCTGGAAGTGGAAGATTTGGTAAAGTCTTTGCAGTTATCTAAGCTGGAAAGTATTCTGTTGTTCGATGTATTTGAAAATGAAAAATTAGGGGAGAATAAAAAATCGCTCGCTTTTAATTTCACTTTTCTTGATAAAGAGAAAACACTTACCGATAAAGAAATTGAAAATTGGATGAATAAAATTATTAATCTCCTTGAAATAAAACTCAATGCAGTAATAAGACGTAATGCCTGATATTATTGATACACATATAAACAATCTAAAATTGAAACTGCAGTTGCTGTTGAAGAAATATGCAGTGGTGGTGAAGGAAAATGAACAGATACTAAAAGAAATCAAATACTTTAAATCAAAAGAAAAAGAGCTTAGTGAAAAAACAGAACTTTTAGAACAACAGGTAAATATTTTAAAAGCATCTGCGGGACAACTTGAAGGAAAAGAAAAAAATGATTTTGAAAAAAGTATTAACCGTTATATTAGATCCATTGATAAATGTATAACAATGTTAAATAAATAACGATGGCGAATGAACCACTTATACCACTTAATATAGTAATCGGCGATAGAAATTACCGTATAAAAATAACACCTTCTGATGAAGAAATGGTACGAAAAACACTAAAGACTATTAACGATAAAATTATTGAATTTAAAACCCAGTTCGCCGGAAAAGATATGCAGGATTATATTTCGATGGTGCTGATCTGGTATGCAACACAACCTAAAGAGAACAACACCGGATCAATAAGTAATGAATTAATGGAATCTATATTAAAAATGGAAAAGCAATTAGATGAAGCCCTGGAATAAGAAATCAATTAGTAAAACAATAAATAATCAAGATTTCCAATTAAGAAAAGGATAAAGGATAAAGGATAAAAGATAAAAGATAAAAGAATGTTCGCACCTTGAAAGACTTCAATGTGAATGAGAAAAAAATCAACATACAGTAAACCAATAAATAATTGGAATTTTTATTTGCTATAAAACTAAATTAAAAAAATACAGTTAGCATTTCACTAACTGTATTTATAATCTTTATAGCTACGACTGATCTATTAGCTCTTTACTTGTCAAATAAGACATTTCACCTTTCTGCTCTGAATAGGCTTCGGTTCCATGCTCATACAAATCAAGGCCAATAATTTCACCTTCTTCTTTCACTCTTAAATTCCATGGATGAGGCAATTGTTTAACCACCCACATTAACACAAAAGCAATGACAAAAGTAGCTATGGTAATAGTTGCGCTACCAATTAACTGTGCCTTTAAAACTGATGTGCCCCCTCCGTAAAAAAGCCCGGCTACCGGTGAAGAATTATCTGCGCCTGTTGGTCCGGTGGCCCCGAATTGTCCGGAGGCAAAAAAACCCAAGGACAAAGTGCCCCAAATACCAGCCAGTCCATGCACAGGAACTGCTCCAATAGGATCATCAATCCGAAGCCATTCGAGCAAATTGACACCCGCGAACACAACCAAACCCGCAACGGAACCTAATATTACGGCTCCTAAAGGCGATACCCAATAACAAGGACATGTAATGGCTACAAGCCCGGCAAGAAATCCATTTATTGTATAACCGAGGTCGAATTTTCCTTTTGTGTCGCCAAACCAAAGAGCAAAAAACATTGCGGAAATACCGCCACCACATGCCGCCAAAGTTGTATTGGCTGCAACCCTGCCAATACCTTGCATATCCACTGCGGAAAGAGTGCTTCCAGGATTGAAACCATACCAGCCAAACCACAGAATAAATCCACCAACTGCAGCCACAGTAAGATTATGAGGCGCGGGCATTCCTCCTCCGTCTCTTTTAAAAACTCTTCCTAACCGCGGCCCCAAAACGATCGCGCCGGCCAGAGATGCAATCCCTCCAATTGTATGAACCACCGTAGAACCAGCAAAATCCCTGAACCCTTGCCCTAATGAAGCAAACAAACGGCCAGGAGTTCCCATCAAGGCCAGGAATCCATCCGGTCCCCAAGCCCAATGACCCACAATCGGATAAATAAATCCTGTTATTCCAATGCTATAAAGAATATCACCTCTGAATCCTGTACGTCCAATCATAGCGCCTGAAACAATTGTAGAACAAGTATCTGCAAATGCATATTGAAATATCCAATGAGCAAGAATAGGAATGCCTGTTGTCATATAAGTGGCAGGCGCCCCTATTAAGAAAAACCAATGATAACCAATGAAACCATTTCCTTCGCTAAACATAAATGCGTAGCCAATAGCCCAAAAAAGAACCCCGCAAAGGCAAGTATCAAAAATGCACTCCATTAATACATTTACCGTTTCTCTTTTTCGGGCAAACCCTGCTTCAAGCATTACAAATCCGGCTTGCATACCAAACACTAAAAACGCCGCAATTAAAGTCCAGATAGTATTTGCAGTATTCATTAATATTGTTTCATGAGGAGTAAAAGTATCCTGTGCGGAAGCCGGAGATGCGATCATAGCCGGTATCATTTTCATTGCAATAATTACCAGAAAGACGCCGATAATTTTACCCATAAAAATAGTAAGGCCCATTTGCCATTTTTCTGCTTTTGTTAATCTTACCATCGGAGTTGAGGTTTCTGAATTTCTGTTCTTCAGATGATTAACCAATTTTTTTACTAACATGTGTTTGAATTTTAAAATTTAAAAATAATTTGATTGAATTAAAATTTATAAACTACTGCCGCAATAAAACTTGCATCATTTTTAATAAGGTTTCCTGAATGATTTGCAAAAAGAGGAGCGCTTGCATTATCAAGCCTGAATTCAGGAATGAATGTGAGGCCTTCCACTTTAAAATTTGCCGATAAAGTATTTGAAAAAACATTACCACCGGTAGGCAGCGTTGAGTAAAGATTTAACTGTTTATCGTCATTAAAATATTCGCTACGCAGCGTTAAGCCAAACCAGCTTTCAGGATCGTAATTGAAATATAATGCAGAGCCCCACCAGGTTTTGCTGCTAATGTTTTTTGCGCCATCCCAAAGTTTTACACTGGCAAGAATACCATTGTAAACAATATTAAATTTAGAGCAAATCTTGTCTGTTATTATAAGATTTCCAATACTCGATTTTGAAGTATCGGGTGCTTGCCCTCCAACATAATTCAGGAGCAATTGCAAATTGTCGCTTGGCGTATAAGTAAACTGAGCAAGTAAAAATTTCTTGTTGATCTGGCCATCCGGAGGAATTCTGTAATCTGTTGCGTTGGCAACGCCAATCATAAAAGCAGTTTTTTTACTTGTGGTAAAATCTGCTCTAACGCCTGTATGAGAAAAAGGCCCGAACGTAAAAGAATA
Organism: Hanamia sp.; assembly: GCA_036509335.1. Taxonomy (GTDB): domain Bacteria; phylum Bacteroidota; class Bacteroidia; order Chitinophagales; family Chitinophagaceae; genus Ginsengibacter. The sequence goes on along the minus strand of DATCFT010000064.1, from coordinate 22,351 downwards.
GCTCATACTATAATTCCGGTTTGCAAATGCATCGGCCAATTCATAATTAAGATGTGTAGCCCAGTTTCCTGCTGTTAGTTTCAGCCAGGAGTTGGGTGAATAAGAAATATATAATTGCTTTATAGCCTGGGAGATGCCATCATCATTATAGGCAAACTCTTTTTCTCTTTGCCCGAAACCTAAGTCCGCAACCATATCTATTTTTTTGGTTTGCAACTCAAATTTCACATTTGCCATTCCTAATGCAAAGGAATTTTGTGTTTTGGTGAAACTTGTAAAACTGTTGTACGGATTTGCGGTTGGATTATTAAAATCGTATCTGTAGTAAGCATCTACAGCGCCAGTTATTGCAAGTGAAGGTTTTGGATCTGTTGTTGTATCGGCAACAGGTTTTGATAAGTTTGCAGAATCTGTTTGTGCATCTGAGGAATTAAAAGCAAAAAATAGTAGTATTCCTAAGAAAATTTTTCTTAACATTGTTGTAGAATTAAAGTTTAAAAATGGAAAGGGTGTAGCTTATTAACTTTTCTCAGAAGTTAATTTTTTCAGCTATTCCCTTTCTTGTTATATAAAAGAGTCATTGTGTTTTTTTAGTGTTTTTTCTCGTATATATTTTTCATTATTATGCTGTGACTCTTCCATTTCCATTTCTTCTTCAGTAAGAGAGCCATTATCATTTAACAACACTTTTCCCTGCAAATATTTTTGCATGCGAATTATTGCATCCATTCTATTTTCCTGCTCAGAAAAAGACCCGCTTTGCTCAACTAATAAAGTGCCTTGCACATATTTCTCATCATGCTGAGAGGCATCCAATCCTATTTCTTCGTCAGCTTCACTCACTCTCATAGGCATTACCCAATTGATAAATTTGAAAATGCCGTAAGAAACGGAGAAACTATATGTCACCACAATTCCTATTCCTTTTAATTGAGTAAAAAAGAAGGCCGGATTTCCATAAAATAATCCATTATTACCCCCTGCATTGATAGCTTTGGTCGCAAAAACACCGGTTAGGATCATTCCCACAATTCCACCAATGCCATGACATGGAAATACATCGAGTGTATCATCTAAAACTGATTTTGATTTGTAATAAACAGCCACATTTGAAATAATGGCTGCGACTACTCCGATAAAAATACTTTGTGGAATAGCTACATAACCAGCTCCCGGTGTAATAGCCACAAGGCCTACAACTGCGCCAATACAAAATCCCAATACAGAAGGCTTCTTTCCTTTTAATACATCGAAAAACATCCACGACAAACCGGCTGCTGCAGCTGCAGTATTTGTTGTAGCAAATGCAGAAACTGCCAACCCATTTGCAGCCAATGCTGAACCGGCATTGAATCCAAACCAACCAAACCAAAGTAATCCTGTACCAATTAATACATACGGAATATTGGAAGGCGGCATTTCTTTATGCAGGATATGAGATTTTCTTCTTTTCAAAACCATAGCTCCGGCAAGTGCAGCACATCCTGCAGAAATATGAACTACAGTGCCACCGGCAAAATCCAGGATACCCATTTTAAATAAAAATCCTTCTGGATTCCACGTCCAATGTGCAATAGGCGCATAAACTAAAAGACTAAACATCACGATGAAAAGTATATAAGAAGAAAAACGAATTCTTTCCGCTACTGCTCCCACAACAAGACTCGGCGTGATGATGGCGAACATCAATTGAAAAAGTGCAAAAAGCATTAAAGGAATAGTGGGCGCCAAACTCCACGGAGCGCCTGAACTTACCCCCTTAAAGAAAAGATGGGTAAACGGATTTCCAATAAAACCACCGATGGAATCTCCAAAGGCCAAACTGAAACCAACAGTTATCCATAAAACACTCACAACCCCCGTAGCTACAAAACTTTTGATCATTGTAGAAAGGATATTTTTCCTATGCACCATGCCACCATAAAAAAATGCAAGCCCGGGCGTCATTAAAAATACCAGCGCGGTTGCTACAAGTATCCACGAGATATCCGCTGAATTATACACTTTACTTCCCTCGAAGCTAGCAACTGAAGGAACAAACAATGCTATAAGAGCAACCAGTATTAAAGCAATAAAAGGAGCAGATTGATTTAAATGAATTTTTTTCATATCCAATAATAATTTTATCAAAAATATTTAATTTTAATAAAAAACTACTATTTTAATAGATATTTTTTTTTAATTTAATAGTAATAATAACTAACTGCTTGATGATTAATAATTTATATTTAATAATAATTTTTTTAAGAATAAATAATTTTTTTTAATATAGATATTACACATATTCATTATGTTAATACTAAAAGTAAATAAATCATTGATTATAATACATTTAAGTAAGAAATATCGATTAATTACTTTTAAAATAAAAATAATATTAATTAGATATTTATTTTTAAAATATTAATTATAATACCAGGATCTATCTTCAATTGATTTCTTCTATTAGCTTTTATGAAATATTATTAAGCCTTAATCAAGAAATTATCATTAACCCAAAAAAGCCCATTTCTTAGTTGTAATTTTCAGTCCATTTATTTTCAGTAAACCAACAAATAATCCTGATTTAGCATCCTGGGGAGTATTATTTGAAAAAATAAAATTGCTGATAAATTAAATAAAGAAACTGCAAGCGGTAGAAAAAAATTATTTGCTGCCAGGACCCTCTGGTTCTAAATGGTGGTTGTAACCGATAACTTCCAATTTTTATGCAAACGTTTGACTGTTTGTTTAAAAGAGTAAAAACGTAGTTTTAAATATTCATACACTTTAGCTATCAATAAAATGAATTATAAAAATATACTGATGATGAAAAAACAATCGCTTACTTTTCTTTTACTGTTTTTCTCTGTGTCTCTTCTGGCACAAAAAATTACTTACAGCAATTGCAACGATTGCTGGAATCCCGATTCGCTTGGTAACCATAGAGCCGTATTGAAATTTAATGGTTCGGGAAACATTGCCAAAGCAATTATTCCGTGGAGAAGAAGAGACACCGATCCTGGGGAAAAACGCATTATCGTAGAGGATGCAAAAACGCATCAGAAAGTAGACAATGTAAAATCGGGTACGCTTAACCGTGAATATGGTGAAATTTATTTTCAACCTGTTTCAGGAAAGGGTATTTATTATGTGTACTATATGCCTTACAAAAATGAAGGCCGCTCCAATTATCCGAAGGGTATTTACCTGAAACCAGAAAATACAGCTTCTGCAGAATGGCTCAATTCAATTGATAATGATAAAAATATTCCATCAGCGAATGTTACCCAATTTCAGTCTATCAATGCATTTAACAGCTTTTACCCGATGGAAATAATTGCTACAAAAAAAGAAACCGATAATTTAATAGAGCAAAATAAAAATGAATCGTTTTTAATTTTTCCTGAAGACCGTTTGCATTCTATAAGAATGGCCAGCTTTTTACCTGAAAGATGGATTGAAAAAGGATTGAGTAATTCTTTTAAAGATACTGCGATGAAAGGAGAAAATTTTGCGTACCAATTAGGCGTCTTTGCTTTGCAGGATATTAAAAATATAAAATTGAATTTCTCGGATCTGAAAAATAGCACTGGAAATATAATTTCTTCAAAAAAAATATCGTGTCTGAATATAAAAGGAACCGATTATGAAGGACATCCGCTACAAAAAATTGTTGATATTGAAAAAGGAAAAGTGCAGGCTTTGTGGTGTCTCGTTGATGTGCCGCAGAATGCAACTGCCGGAAAATATTTTGGTAAAGTAAATGTAACATCGGACAATAATTCTTCTGCTAAAGAAATCAACATAGAATTAGTTATAAAAAATGAAACAGCAAAAAATCATGGCGTAAATGAACCCTGGAAAATGACCAGGCTTACATGGCTGAACTCTACCATGGCACAGGATAACACAGTAATAGCACCATACACTCCATTGAAAATATCAGGAAATACCATTTCTTTATTGGGAAGAAAAGTAATGCTTGATGATAATGGACTGCCCAAACAAATCCAGACATTTTTTACTCCTGAAATGACAGGCTACCAATCGCAACCCAACAATCTTTTAACAGAAGCTATTCATTTTCATTTTACCAAAAAATCGGATTCAAAAGATATTCAATTAAAAAAAGGCGGCGTGAAATTCACACTACGCCAGTCCGGAACAGTACAATGGACTGCAATCAATACTTCTGATGATTTGAAAATGGAAGTAGAAGGTTCGCTTGAATTTGATGGATTTGTTTCTTTTACAGTAAAGGTTACAGCGCTCAATGATATTGATCTGAGCAATATTACGATGCACATTCCTTTTGAAAAACAAGAAGCAAAATACATCATGGGGCTTGGACTGAAAGGTGAAAAACGGCCTGAAGATTTTAAATGGAAATGGGATGTTGCAAATAAAAACCAGGATGGCGGATGGATAGGAAATGTAAATGCAGGATTGCATTATTCATTGCGCGATGAAAATTATGTACGCCCGTTGAATACTAATTTTTATTTACTGAAACCTTTGTTGCTTCCAACTTCCTGGGGCAACGGAACCAACGGTGGTATCGATATCGGAGAAAAAGGGAAATCCATACTGGCAGATAATTACAGCGGGCCCAGGAGTATGAAAAAGGGTGACGTGTTGTATTATAATTTCAATTTACTGATCACGCCATTTCATCCGATCAATACCGATTTTCAATGGGCTACCAGGTTTTACCATGCTTACAGGCCAATTGATACCGTCAAAGCTACCGGAGCCACGATCATTAATATTCACCATGCCACTGCTATCAATCCTTATATCAATTATCCGTTCATCGCCTGGAAAGCAATGAAGGCCTATATTGATTCTGCTCACGCCGTGGGATTAAAAGTGAAAATTTACAATACCATACGCGAATTATCTGATCATGCTTATGAAACTTTTGCAATGAGAAGTCTGAATCATGAAATTTATTCTGCGGGAAAAGGTGGTGGTTTTAGCTGGCTCCAGGAACATTTGGACAGCAGTTATATTCCCGGTTGGTTTGTTCCGGAATTAAAGGATGCCGCCATTATCAACAGCGGCATGAACCGTTGGCACAATTATTATGTGGAAGGAATGAACTGGCTTACACAAAATGTAGGAATAGATGGAATTTATTTGGATGACGTAGCGTTTGATCGCGTTACGATGAAACGCATCAAGCGTGTGCTGACAAAAGACGGACATCCCGGAATTATAGATTTACATTCGGCCAATCAATATGATAAAGCTGATGGGTGGAATAACAGTGCGAATTTGTACATGGAACACTTTCCTTATTTAAACAGATTATGGTTTGGAGAATATTTTGATTATGAACATAATTCTCCGGATTTTTTTCTTACAGAAGTGAGTGGAATTCCTTTCGGATTAATGGGTGAAATGTTACAAGGAGGCGGTAATCCGTGGCGTGGGATGATCTATGGAATGACGAACAGGATGCCGTGGAGTGATCATGCAGATCCGCGTCCCATCTGGAAATTATGGGATCAATTCGGAATGCAGGGAACACAGATGATCGGATATTGGAGTGAAAATTGCCCGGTTAAAACGGATAATGAAAATGTAATTGCTACTGTTTATAAAAAGAAAGGAGCCGCATTAATTTCTATAGCCAGTTGGGCAGATGATGATACAGAAGTAACACTGAAAATTGATTGGAAAAAATTAGGAATTGATCCGGCTAAAGCAACTATCACAGCACCTGCAGTAAAAAACTTTCAACCGGCAAGAACTTTTAAATTGGATGAAAAAATTCCGGTAGAGAAAGGAAAAGGTTGGCTGCTTATTGTAAAATAAAAAAGGTTGCGTTTCAATTTCAAACCTTATGAAAAAATTACAAATCCAAAATTTTTGTTCGTTTACTGTTATACTCTCACTCCACCCATGAACGGATCACTATAGGATTCCATACCGGTTTCTACTCTGCCGGAATACCGTTTTATAAAGTTCTCATAACCCTTCACAAGGATCGTAAAATCGTACCAGCCAAAACTTTTTTTGAGGTCAAGTGTAATGGTTTCATTTCCCAGTGGTGGGATCAATTTTACGATGGGTCTGTTTTTATAGGAATTATCTTCAATTTTTATTGTAACAGATTTATTCTTATCCGTATTTGAAATTTTTAAATCAATATTCCCGGTAAGTTTTGATTTTATTAATCTGTAGTGCTGATAATCGCAATTAATCAGTAAGGCAGGATCATTTTTATTTCCCAATACTTCCCGCAAAAAACCATTAGGACCATAAATTCTCAAATGATAATTTTCATTTTCAAAAGCGCTGAGTAGCCATTCATTGCTTAATGTATCTCCGGCCTTTACCGCAAAGTGCCAAACGTGGCGGGTTTCAGCAGATTCATTTTTTGAAGCAAGATCACCTTGATAGTTTCCCACCGCATATACATTGAAAGGAGCGCCTGCTGAGGAAGCCCCGAAGATTTCATTTCCTGCATTCATGTTTATCACAATTGTTTTTTTATCGTCACTTATTTTTCCATCCGCATACAATTGATACGGAAGCGGTGACGCCACACGTATCCCTTTTTCCTGGCGTGGCATTAGGTCAGAAGAGCCGGGATCACGATTGATCTTTGCGATATCTTCATCAGATAATTTCTTATAAGAAGTGGGTTCCTTTTCAAATTTTGCATCGTATATCTTTTCTATAAAAGGATCTTTGGAAAGAAATGGCAATCTTTCAGTTTTCTCACCATTATACAAGCTGAACGCAGAAGTAAGATTTCCGCATACAGTACGCCGCCACTCGCTAATATTAGTTTGCCTGATTTGCTTATTGAATTTTTTATTTAAAAATTCTTCTAAAAATTGTAAAGATGAGGTATGGTCAAAAACCTGCGAGCATACTTTGCCTCCCCGGCTCCACGGTGAAGCTATAATCATTGGCACACGAAAACCAAGGCCAATAGGACCTCCGCGTGCTTCTTTCTTATGTATGCCTTCTGCCAGTTCGTTTTCAAGTTTCACAAATTCCACCCCGGTAACATTTACTCCTTCAGAACATTTACCTGTATTAGGATCCCGAGGATCGGGCGCTACAAAAGGCGGTATATGATCGTAATAGCCATCGTTTTCATCATAAGTAAGAATGAAAATTGTTTTTTTCCAAACCTCAGGATTTTTTGTAAGAATATCCAGTATTTCTGAAGTGTACCATGTGCCATACCACGGAGCGCTTGGGTGATCTGATAAATTTTGTGAAGGAACAATCCACGAAACAGTTGGCAAATTACCTGAATCAACGTCTTTGCGAAACTGGTATAAAACATCTCCTTTTGGTATGGGGAGTTGCCGTTCTATTCCTTTTTCTTCATAGTTTAAAGTACTCAAAGAAAGGTAGTCGGAATCGCCTACATTAGTAGTAAATGCCTTTAGAAAAAGATTTTTTTGTTGTTGCGATAATTTTTCAAAATTTTCCGGACTCCATTTTAAAAGTTGTTCATCGGTATCAGCAAGCACTTCTTTTTTCTTTGCAATTTCTTTTTGTAGTTTCCCAAAATTAGAATCAGCTGAATTCATTGCAGCAAATTGTGTTTCTAATCCTTTGATCTCATCTGGCAAAGTTGCAGAACGATTGCGCAAAGTATTCACATACCTTGATGAAAATCTTGAATTAAACTGTGCCTGCTGCTCCATCGGGTTGCATCCGAAATTATCTAACCATGATCTTTCCTCGCCTACAAAACCACCGCCATTGCTGAGTTCATTCTGATATACTTTCCATGAAATATCATTTTCTTCAAGCCTTTCCGGTAAAGTTTTCCAGGTAGCTTCTCCCCACGAAATATCATTTCTGATGAAAGCTTTTGTATCAATATTTTTTTCCTGTCTTATAGTTCCTCCCCACAGATACAAGCGGTTGGGCCAGGTACTCGTCATCGCCGAAGAGAAATGCTGATCGCAAATAGTGAAAGCATCAGCCATTGCATAATTAAAAGGAAGATCTTCACGGGTATAATGTCCAAGTGTCAATGGCATATCAGCATATTTTTTATTTCCTGATCTTTTTGAATCCAGCCATTTATCATACCTGCCATCGTTGAAGGCATCTACCTGGCTCGAACGCGAATGAGGTATGGAACCCATCCAGGTAATTTTAGTATCACGAATATTAAATCGAAAAGGTGCATAGGTGTCTCCGTTTTTATTACTTTGAAGCCATACTAAGTTTTCATTGGGAAGATGCACAGTTCGTGGATCATTAAAACCCCGCACTCCCCGCAGCGCGCCAAAGCAATGGTCAAAAGACCTGTTTTCCTGCATCAATATGACTACATGCTCTGCATCCATAAACGTACTACCGGTTGGAGGATTGATAGCCAGCGCTCTTTGAATAGAAGGAGGTATTACAGTGGCGATACCAGTTGCGCCTGAAAGCATGATCGTTTTTTTTAGAAATTCTCTGCGTGTATCCATAAATAAAGAATTGGATTTTATTAGAAAATGATAAGGCCTTTCAAAGTTAATTTTATTTGTTTTAATGTTATTGATCTTTATACAAAAATGATGGATTGTATTTATTCTCATGATTTAGTTACGCAAATGCTATCTGAAGAAACTACCTGATCTAAAAAATAATTTTATTCTTTCTTATTCCGAACTTTACAAAAAAAATTATGAGTCGTATTATTTTTATTACAGGAGCTACTTCAGGAATCGGGAAAGCCTGTGCACAAAAATTTGCTGCCAATGGAGATGACCTCATTATTAATGGAAGAAGAAAAGAAAGACTGGAAGAATTAAAATCGGATCTTGAAAAAAAATATAAAATTAAAGTTTTGCGTGCTGCATTTGATGTTCAGCATAAAGAGGAAGTTTTTAATACTATCAATCATTTCCCTGAAAAATGGAAATCAATAGATATTCTGATAAACAGTGCAGGCCTCGCTTTGGGACGCGATCTTTTTGATAAAGCAAATATATCCGACTGGGAAACTATGATTAATACAAACGTGAATGGATTGATCTATGTAAGTAAAGCTGTAATTCCTTTTATGATAAAAAAAAACAGCGGACACATTATCAACCTGGGATCTACAGCCGGTGACGATGTGTACGAAAGAGGAAATATTTACTGCGCTTCAAAAAGCGCTGTTACCGCCATTAGTCGCTCTATGCGCATTGATTTGCTTCCACATCACATAAAAGTGACCAATATAAAACCAGGTGCGGTAGAAACAGAATTTTCTTTAGTACGGTTTAAAGGAGATGAAGGAAAAGCTGCAAAAACTTACGATGGTTTTATCCCACTCACACCGGAAAATGTTGCAGATTCTATTTTCTATTGCACTTCACTACCGCCTAATGTATGTATCAATGAACTTTCTATAACCTGCATTGCACAGGCAAATGGGATTTATTCTTATAAAGAGAGCTGAAGATCAATGGGAAATGGTGAGTCCTGTACTCTTTACAGCAAAGCAACTTTTAATCAAGGTTTTTTTTCTGAAATACTATGTGCTATTCCCTGGTTATTAATTATTTTTTACTTCAAAGAGTAAATGAAGTCTTAAAAAAGATTTGTAATTATGGGCCACGCGGAGACTGTAAGGAAGATACACAGTAAATGAACAAAAATTCAGGATTCTTATTTTGAATAATCACCCTTCTTCCATCAGCTTTCAAAAATTAACCCTGAACCACGTGCGATAAAATAATTCCCGCGGCCACCGCTGCATTCAAAGATTCTGCATCGCCATATCGCGGAATAGTTATTTTTTGATAAGATAATTTTAAAAGGTCTTCCTGCACACCATGGGCTTCATTTCCTATTAGAATAATTCCTTCATTAATCTTTGGCAATTTAAAAATGGAGGTTCCTGATAAAACCGTTGCATAAATATTTATCTTTTTATTTGCTTTAGCATATAAAATTAAATCTGTATAAAAAACATTTACCCTGGTAAGGCTGCCCATAGTAGATTGTACTACTTTAGGGTTATAACAATCCACACAATTTTCACTGCAAATTATATTTTCTATCCCAAACCAATCGGAAATCCGGATGATCGTTCCTAAATTTCCAGGATCCTGCATGTAATCGAGCATCAGGGATATTTTACCGGAAATATCAGGGATATTTGCAGGCGTTTTTTTGGTAAAAACCGCTACTACTTTATTCGAGGTTTTCAGTTGAGATATACTTTGAAGCCAGTGTTCATCGGTTTCAAAAATGTTTCCGGAATCAATACTTTTCAACAAAGGCTCATTTTCTGACAGCCATTCTTTTTCGCCACAAATTAAATTACAATGAATCTTTTCTGATAAAAGAAATTCTGAAACTATCTTTGGTCCTTCTGCAATAAAAGCACCTTCTTCATCCCTGAATTTTTTATGGCTTAAACTTTGAATATATTTGACAATCTTTTTGCTCAACATGGTTTTATATTATGAAATGGATTAACTCCGTAAAAATACCCGCACCCTTTTTTTTATCCATACTATTTGCAATAATGATTTTGCCCGGTTGCTATGTCGTTCAAAAATATCATAAAAATATTCCCTTCGTTTTTAAAAATACTATCAACCTTAAAGCAGAGAAAACCAGCAAAGACGAGCAGGCAAGTATTAAATCAAAGCTAAATACTCAACTTGATGATAGCGCGAAAGTAAATGTAAAAGATAAATTTTTTATTTTTCATTATATAACCAGCCCTCCTTCATTTGATACAAACGCAGTGGTACAGTCGGCTTCCAACATGAGTTTGTCGCTAAGAAACCAGGGGTTTTATAATCCTGAAATTAATTACTCATTTGATACAGTTGCCGCTAAAAAAGGCCAGGAAAGAGTAACTGTTACTTACAATGTGGATGCCGGAAAACGCACACTGATAGATACCGTAGCGTATGTATTTGACAAACCCGAACTCGAAGAACTTGCGGTCTCCACAAAAAAGCAATCTGTATTACAACCCAATACCCCGGTAACAAAAAACGGGATCACGCAGGAAACCAACCGGTTAGTAAATCTTTTTAAAAATAATGGCTATTATAAATTTACTTCGGATGAAATAAGAACGATCGGGGATACTTCAATTGCAGCATTGACAAGTGTTTCAGAAGATCCTTTTGAGCAATTGCGCTTACTGGCCGAAGCCAATGAAAAAAGAAATAAGCCAACCATAAGGCTTGCCTTTCAATTAAACAAATTACCAGATAGTTCGACTCTTAAAAAATATTTTATCGGCCAGATTTATATTTTACCCGATTATGTTCCCGGAGATAAATACTCAGACACTTCTCTTAAAGAACGAGACTTCAAAAACTTCACTGTAAAATACCATCGAAAACTTTTCAGGTATTCATTATTGCGCCGCAATCTTTCTCTAAAAAAAGGAGTTGTTTTTCGCCAGGATGATTATTTTAAAACCATTAATGATTATTATAAACTCGGCGTATGGGAAACTCCTAATATTGATATCCTGGAACAAAAAGATACCAATCTGCTGAACATGGTTGTAAAATTAATTCCTCTTAAAAAATATGGTTTTGACGGAAATATTGAAATGAGTTATTCTGCCAATAATGCCACCAGCAATCTTACTTCTGCTGCCTCCGGAAATCTTTTGGGATTGTCAGCTAATGTATCAGTAACGAATAGAAACGTTGCCAAATCTGCTATTCGTATGACAAACGGAATAAAAGTAGGAGTAGAATTTAATACCTCACACAGAAACAGCAACGGTACTTTTATCAATTCAAATGAAATAACTTATTCCAATTCTTTATTGTTTCCAAAATTCATTTTCCCTCTTGGGGTATACAATAATAAAAATTTAATAACCGACCAATCATTTATAAATACCAATATTTCACTCATCAACAGAATTGATTTCTTTGACCAGCAGGTTTTTAACGTGGCTTATGGTTTTAACTGGACCAACAATGAAAAACATTTATGGAGTCTGAAAATTTTCAATTTTGATTATCACCGTTTATACAATCGTTCTACAAGTTTCGACAGCACTTTGGAAGAATATCCTTTTCTTAAATATTCTTTTAATACTGCTTTAGTTATGGGATCCGGATTGAGTTACTCTCTTGCAAAAGCGAATCCGCGCAAACCCAATCTTACTAATTCCTTAAAAGCCAATTTTGAAGAGTCAGGATTGTTGTGGGGCATATTAAAAGAAAATAATAAAAACGCGCAGAATGGTAACTTTTTTAATAAATATTTGAAAGAATTTATTAAAATGGATGCAGACTATGTTTATACAATCAATCATCCCAAGTCAGCAATTGCTTTCCGCACCTTTGCCGGCGTGGGAATTCCTTTAACAAAAAGTGATACTACGCTGCCATTTTTCAAACAATATTTTGGAGGTGGTCCAAACAGTATGCGTGGCTGGCCTGTGAGAGGAATAGGAGTGGGCGGCCAGCAATTAGCACCGTATCAAACAACAGGAATTTTATTTAACGACCGTACAGGTGATATCCAACTGGAAGGGAATGTTGAATACCGCTTTGACGTAGCACCACTTTTTTCAAATGCCGTACTTTTTAAAATGGCTCTTTTCACAGATGTTGGCAATATTTGGAATTTTAAAAATACAAGACCTGATGGTGGTTATGATACTACGCAATTCAAATTTGATAATCTCTATAAACAATTGGGAGTTTCTTCAGGTGTAGGTTTCCGGTTCGACTTCGGTTATTTTCTAATAAGATTTGATGTTGCCTTCAGATTTAAGCGCCCTGATATATTGGAGGATGACGGCTGGCAATTACCTGATATTAATTTTAAAAACCTGTTTGGATCTTCTTATGATAACCGGTTGTGGCGCTATGAAAATTTTAATGCTACCATAGGCATTGGTTATGCCTTTTAAAAATAAGATATGTTAAAATATCATTATGATCTGATAAAAATGAATCAATACTTTTTTATTTTAGATTCTATTAAGTGTTAATTTTACACTGATACTTTAATATTGATTTTCACCATCCTATAAAAATCTCACCTGATACCGGCAAAAGGAAATTGACACAACGAACCAGTGAAGAAATCAATTTCATTTAATTAATTTTAAAGGAATGTTTTAAAAAAATAGATAAAATAAAAGATTACTTCCTGATTTGAAAAACCAATTTAAGGCTGAAAAAGTTTCAGCCTTTTTTAATTTGAATCAATAACTTTTAAAAAGGAAAAGAAAACACACTTCTATAAACAATACTCTTTCATGTATTGCGAAATTGGGATTGAATGGTTACAAAAAAAGTAATTGAAATTTATTTAGCAATTCCCATTTTTGCTTCTATAGAAAGTGTAGCGTGAGGTACTGCTCTTAATCTTGCTTTGTCTATTAATTTTCCTGTAACACGGCAGATACCATAAGTTTTATTTTCAATACGCATCATCGCTTTTTCGAGATGATCAATAAAGGTGATCTGGCGACTGGCCATTTGGCTCAATTGCTCTCTTTCCATGCTCAGGCTGCCATCTTCCATTGTCATATAACGATTATCGCTTTCATCACCGCCCATTTGGTCTTTGCGGGTAATAAGACCTTGTAAATAACCTAATTCCTTTTTGGCAGTCTCTAATTTACGGGTTATTAATTCTCTGAATTCCATCAATTCATTATCGCTATAGCGCATACTGGGTCCATTATTTTCTACTGGTGACTGATCAAGAACAGATTTAGTAAATTCAGGCTCATATTTGCGTGCCTTTTCTGTATGCGTTTTGGGCATTACAAATACTTTTTGAGGCTTCGTTTCTAATTCCTTCTTTTTTGCTTTTACTTTAGCTAATGCTTTTTTTAATTCAACTTTATGGTCAGTCAGTGGCTTTAAAGGAGCCTTGGCAGCTACTTTTGCAATAGGCTTTTGCTTTACAGGTTTTGCAGCAACAGTTTTATTCTTAGCCACAGGAATTTTCTTTGCGACAATTTTGTTTTTTTTAGGCGTAGTTTTCTTTGGAACAACTGATGCCTTTTTTAGGGTAGTCTTTTTAGGGGTAGTCAATTTTTTATGTGCTGCTTTTTGCCCTCCGGTCTTAGCAGCTTTTTTAACCAGAGAATGTTTATTAATTGTGCCGGCTGATTTTTGAGTTTTATTCAATTTCAATGCCGTTTTTTTAGGCGATGTCGTTTTTTTCGCAATTGCTTTTACTGCCGTTTTCTTTGCAGATGGCTTTTTAATTGCAGCTACTTTTTTTGCAGTTGGTTTTTTCGTTACTGATTTACCTGTTTTAGATTTTTTTGCAACTGCAGTTGCTTTTTTATTCTTTGTCGCCATACTTAAATACTTTTTGTAATATTTACTAAAAAAATGCCATTATTGACATCTATTTTGCTTCCATTTGAAATTTTAGCAATAAATTCAATTTTTTCTGCCAAAATTTCGGCGCAAATATACTCATTAAATTCTGTAATTATATCTTTAAGGCCCTCTTTTTCTTCTATAATTAGCACTATTTTATCAATTAATTCAAAATCTTTTTCTTTCCGGATATTTTGAATCCTGTTAACAAATTCTCTCGCAAATCCTTCCTTCTTTAGCTGATCCGAAACGATCAGGTCAAGGGCGATGGTCAGGTTACCTTTTACTGCCACTTCAAAACCCGGAATTTCGTTGGTGCTTACTTCAATATCTTCTTGTGAAATTAAAATGGGTTCTTCAGCTGATTTTTCAAAACCAGGATTTAATAAGAATTCTCCCAATTGAATTTGGTTGATCGCCTTATCATCAAGATTCTGAATTTTTTCAGCGGCCCATTTCATTTTTGTCCCAAGTTTTTTCCCAAGGGTTTTAAAATTTGCTTTTGCTTTCTTTTTTATGAAATTATTGCCTGCACTCAGAATTTCAATCTCTTTTATATTCGTTTCGGATTTAATAATATTTTCAACTTTTCGGATATTTTTTTCAAAATTATCATCTATAGCGGGAATGATCACCTTTTGAAGAGGTTGCCTTACTTTAATATTTACTTTTTTGCGAAGCGATAATATCAATGAAGAGACATCTTGAGCCAGTTTCATCCTTTCTTCAAGCGCTGAATTGATCAATGTTTCGTCAGATAAGGGAAAATCCGTTAAGTGAATTGAATCTGCTTTTATTTTTTGGGTAATCTCATTTAGATTTTTAAATAACCAGTCTGCAAAAAAGGGAGCTATAGGAGCTATTAACCCACTAATTGTCAGAAGACATTCATACAAGGTTTGATAAGCAGAAATTTTATCTTTTTCTCCTCCCTTGTTATTTTTATTAATTGGTTTCCAGAACCTGCGACGGCAAAGTCTTACATACCAATTACTTAATTGTTCACCCAAAAAATATTCTATTGCCCTTCCGGCTTGTGTAGGTTCATAATCATCAAGGCTTTGGGTTACATCCTTTATTAATGAATTTAATGCAGAGAGAATCCATTGATCTATTTCTGATCTTTCATTTACCGGAATTGATTCTTCTTCAAAAGAAAAGCCGTCAACATTGGCATAAAGGGCAAAAAACTGGTAAGTATTGTAAAGCGTGCCGAAAAACTTTCGCTGAACTTCTTTAATTCCTTCAGTGTCAAATTTCAAACTATCCCAGGGCGATGCATTGGTAATTAAATACCAACGGGTAGCATCCGGACCAAAAACTTCCAGTGTTTCAAACGGATCCACCACATTGCCAATACGCTTGCTCATTTTGTTTCCATTCTTATCGAGCACAAGACCATTGCTAACTACGTTTTTATAAGCTACGCTGTCAAATAACAAAACGGCAAGAGAATGTAAAGTATAAAACCAGCCACGGGTTTGATCTACTCCTTCACAAATAAAATCAGCAGGAAAATTCTTCTCAAATTGTTCTTTGTTTTCAAATGGAAAATGCCATTGCGCATACGGCATTGCACCGCTATCGAACCAAACATCAATCAGATCTGGTATGCGTTTCATCGGCTTCCCTTCCGAAGAGGTAAGGATAATATTATCCACAAAAGGTTTGTGCAGATCAGATACCATTTGATCTATCTGCGGTTGCAAATCAGTTTTTTTATCCTTGATTAGTATTCCGGCATCAAAAGATTTTTTTATTTCCTTTTTTAATTCATCTATAGAACCAATACATTTTTCTTCTTTGCCATCTTCTGTACGCCAGATTGGTAAAGGAGTTCCCCAGAAACGGCTTCTGCTCAGATTCCAGTCCACCATATTTTCTAACCAGTTCCCAAATCTGCCCGTTCCTGTAGAAGCGGGTTTCCAGTTAATGGTTTTATTCAATTCTATCATCCGGTCTTTTACAGCAGTCGTTTTTATAAACCATGCATCCAGCGGATAATATATGACAGGTTTATCGGTACGCCAGCAATGAGGATAATTGTGCTCGTATTTTTCTACCTTAAAAGCGCGGTTTTCTTTCTTTAATTTTACGGAAATATCAACGTTCACATCCACGTAGTGGGGATCATCTTTATAATCTTTTACAAAACGTCCACTAAATTCCCCAACACCGTCCACAAACTTTCCTTCTTTATCAACAAGCGTTAAAATACCAAGGTTTTCTTTTTGTCCAATTTTAAAATCGTCAGCGCCGAAAGCAGGCGCAGTATGAACAATCCCTGTTCCGTCTTCTGTGGTAACAAAATCTCCCGCTACCACTTTGAACGGTTGGGCGCCCGGAGTTATTTCTCTGATTTTTTCTAAGGTATTTGCTTCGGAAGGTAGAAGTTGTTCGTAAGAAATTCCTTCGATATCTTTTCCTTTGAAAGAAGATAAAATTTTCCAGGGGATAATTTTATCATCATTTTTGTATATGGTAAAATCTCCGTTTTCGCCTTCCTGCTTAAAATATTTTGATATCAAAGAAGTTGCGAGAACCACATTTATTAATAAATGTGTATAAGGATTGAAAGTTTTAACCAATGAATAGTCAATATTAGCCCCAACTGTCAATCCGAGATTGGAAGGCAATGTCCAAGGTGTGGTTGTCCAGGCAAGGGAAAAAAGTTCCTCATTATTTTTAGCAGTATCAAAAAGAAATTCACTTTTTTCATTCTTTAGTACCTTAAACATCACCGTCGCACTCGTATCCTTTACATCTTTATAAGTTCCTGGTTGATTTAATTCATGCGAACTTAATCCGGTTCCCGCTGCAGGAGAATAAGGCTGAATGCTTACACTTTCGTACAAATAACCTTTCTTATATAATTCTTTAAGACACCACCAAAGAGTTTCAATATAATTATTTTCAAAAGTAATATAAGGGTGTTCCAAATCAACCCAATAGCCCATTTTCTGTGTTACTTCATCCCATTTATCTTTATACTTCAATACTTCCCTGCGGCAGGTGGCATTATATTCCTCTACAGAAATAGATTTACCAATATCCTCTTTCGTAATTCCCAATAATTTTTCAACACCCAGTTCTACAGGTAATCCATGCGTATCCCATCCGCCTTTGCGTTTTACCTGGAAACCCTGCATGGTTTTATACCGGCAAACCAAATCTTTTAGAGTCCTCGAAATTACGTGATGAATACCGGGCATGCCATTGGCGCTTGGGGGCCCTTCATAAAAAACGAAAGGAGTTTTGCCTTCCCTGTTTGAAATGCTTTTTTCAAAAGATTTTTCTTTATTCCACGAAGAAAGAATTTCTTCTGCTATTTCAGTAAGGCTCAAATGCTTGTATTCACGATATTTCTGCTTCATTATTTATTAACCTTCGGGATAAAATAAAAGGATGCAAAGGTAAAGATTCTGCTTTATTTGTTCGTTGGCTGTGTTTTATAAAATTCATAAATGAAAAATCCCCGTTATTTGTTTGGTTACTGCAGCACCGGATTTAATTTTCACATTTTTATTATTCACATTTTTCACCTTTGGCATAATATTTATAACATAGATAAGAATTACAGCCACAAAAAATTTATCAGGACCTGGGCCGTTGCAGTTATGATAAACACCTTTTTTAATGGCTCATTTAATGTAGATTTATGTTAAATGTGTTTACAGCGAATGATTTAGGTGGCGAAGATTTCCTCCATTTTTTAAAGAAAATCCCGATGGAAATACACAAAAAAATGGCTTTCCCAATTTTTGAGAAAGCCATTTTTTAATTATTAAAATTAATTAGAAATTTCCTGATCCGTCTGATTGATAAGAATATTGAAATTTATAAATTAATGTAGTTGGAGGTGAATTTGGTCCATTATATCCTGAATATCCTACAGATAATACTTCCATTTTTGCATAATGATTATCTGCAGTTCTAAATACAAAATAAAGGCCTGCTTTTGGACTAAGATTGTGAGTTGTAAGATCATAATTATACCAGCCAGTAGTAAGACCGTTATTTATTGCGAGCTGTGTAGCGTTAGTAGTAGTATCATATGCATAACCAGTAGCAGGAGCCAAGCTTAATGTATCATAAAGACCTATTTCAGTGATTACACCCCCATTTCCAGGGCCACTTGCATGACTATTAACTATAAAATTTACGTATGTGAGACCAAAATCCCAATCAGTACTTATGGAATCACTGTTTGCAACAACTGCTCCATTTTTAAAACTAAAAAGTGTATATGAAGCTGTTGAACTAAAAGGAACTTCTATAGAATCTGTAACGGTGACAGAAGGATTAGGTGGTGGAGCAGGTACTTCTTCTTTTCCACAAGACATCAGCCCCGTGACAATTGCTGCACACGCCAGCACGCTTAATTTCAGAGTTGTCATTTTCATTTTGTTTTATTTTTTGAGTTTAAAATTTACATTGATAAAATAAGTTCGGCCAAATATGTTTGGCATCAGCAGTTTGTTGGTATAGTTCAAAATGTTTTCAATACCACCTTGTATTTCCCAGCGACTGTCAATTTTTTTAGAAACAGTGGCATTCAAAAGTACAAAGCCATTTACTGTTTCCCTGTCATCATCATATACACTACTTCCGTCCTGAAAACCATTCAAACCGCTATATCCATAGCTGCCCCTGTATTTGGCAGTAATGAATACAGTTGTTTTATAAAAAATATTATGATACTGAAAACGCAAATTTGCATTTTCCTTACTTCTGTTATACAATCCTTTGTATTCGCTTTTTGTAACCAAAGTAGTAACATATGTAACCGGATCACGCTTATACAATTTTCCATCTTTGATTTGCTGAAGTACCTCTTTATCTTTTGCAGCCAGGTATTGATAACCGGCAGATAAAGAAAAATTCCTGTTGAAATTATAAGATAAATTAGTTTCCATTCCTTCCGTAAAAACTTTATCAAGATTCATATAAGAAAAGATGGCCTGGTTATTTGTTTTATTAAAAGGAAGATTATAAGTCTCTATTAGATTACTGATATCATTTCTGAAAAAATTCACCATGAATACAGCATGAGTATTGATAGTATAATCAAATCCGGCATTGACACCGATGGATTTTTCGGGAGACAACTGGAGATTATGCGCATAAGGAGCGATATTGATCCCAGGATCTATTTGTCCGGTTTTTTGAAGCATGTACAATCCCTGGCTCAGTTCATCTGCGCCTAACAAAGTATAACCCACAAGTGAATTAGTAAAATTCAAAAACTGCTGTCTGAAATCGGGCGCTTTATAGCCTGCGCCTACACTTCCTTTCAGGATAAAATTGGGCTTCAGTTTATAGGCAATAGCTATTTTAGGACTTAATTGACCAGGATACAAAGTATTTTTATCATACCTGGCGCCGGCAATAATATTGGTTTTTCCTTTCAATTGTATTTGTTTCTGAACAAAAATATACCCTGAGCTCATTCCACTTACAGGAGCATACCTGGTAGAATTTATGTTTTCATAATTGTAACCGGCGCCGGTTACAAAAAGTGAGGATGGATTTTTCCCAATATTTACCTGCAATTCAGGCCTCAAAAGAAAATCGGCAAGTTGAATTTTTTCATACAATGAATCATTTTTTTGGAGAAAAACCGATGCATTGTTACTATAGGAAGTGGTATAAACGGACCCGATAAAAGTGAGTCTGTCATTTACTTTGTGCTCCAGGCGGCCGAATAAACTTGCATCAGTTTCTACGGTATTCCCCTTCACTATTTCCGGTTGAGATTCAGGAAAGATCTGGTAATTATTGAATTGTGTTTCTGTAAAAAATCTTGTTGATAAAGTGAATTTATTCTTATCATTTATTTTATAAGAAAGTTTTGCGTTGGCGGTGTAGTCTATGAAAGGGTCAACTGTTTTTCCATAAATGGTTTTATCAAGATCATATCCGTCACTACTGTATCTGTTTGCAAAAAGCTCCAAAGCCATATTTTTATGAACAATATTAGCCTCACCCGTCAGACCTAAAGTGTTGTTAGTAGCATAATGTGTTTGAAAACTGGCTGAATTTTTTACAGGTTCTTCTGTAATGATATTGATAACTCCAGCTAAGGCATC
Source organism: Hanamia sp. (assembly GCA_036509335.1). Taxonomy (GTDB): domain Bacteria; phylum Bacteroidota; class Bacteroidia; order Chitinophagales; family Chitinophagaceae; genus Ginsengibacter. The sequence continues at coordinate 1,977 of DATCFT010000064.1, read as the reverse complement.
GGAACCATATAAACAAGTGGCAGGGCCTCTAATAATTTCAATTTGCTTTATATTTCCTATGGCAATTCTCGCGAGGTTAATAATTCCTGCATTACGGCCTATGAGGGGTTCTCCATCTACTAATATCAGCGTGTAGGCAGGATCGAGACCCTGCATTTGTATGCCATCGCCAAAAGGATTTGGATATCCCTGCAAGGCTGTGCCAAGGGGATTATTGGCAATAACCAACCCGGTTTGCATTTGCAAAATATCTATTAATTTTTGTGATCCTGAAAGTTGAATATTTTTAGCTGAAATAACCTGGATAGGCAAAGGAATATTGGAAACTTTATTTTCTGTTCTGGTAGCGGTTACCACAATCTCGTCAAGTAACTTTCCTGTTGAATCCTGAGAAGGCTTTAGTTGTGCCGAAACTGATGAAAAAAAAGCTATTGTGAAAATAAAGATATTTAGTAAATTTTTTACCATGCCTGTTCACGCAAATTTGCTCAAATTTGTTTTCATTTTTATCACGCAAATGTCATAAGGATTTGACATAGAATACTGTTTAAAGTAAGCGTCAAAAGAAGGATAGCGACTAATTAATAGGGTATTTCATTAAATATTTTTTAAAATCGGGAAATAGTATTTTCGTGATTCGTAAATTTTATTTTACCCAAAATGAGCCATAAATTTCTTGAATTATAAATGTTACCGGAAAAAGGAAAGAAAAATGATTTAGGCAATATTGAAAACTATTATTTTCCATACTTATTCCTATGGTACAAAGAACTTCCTAATTGTTCAGAATTTCAATCTTCACCATTACCGGAATAATAATTCGCAAGGTTTTATGCCTGTGTGTTTTTTAAAAGCAGTAGAAAAATGAGAAATAGAAGAATAACCAAGTGAAGCGGAGACCTCGGTGACAGTTAATCCTTTTTCATAAAGTAAATACTTTGCATGCTCCATGCGCTGGCTCTGGAAAAAATCAAAGATAGTAGTGCCATACATTTCCTTGAATCCTTTCTTCAAATAACATTCGTTGATAGCAGCTTTACGGCTTAACTCTTTAATTGTAAGTGGTTCCCCGATATGTTGTAATAAGACATCACGCGCAAGAGATATTTTTTCGCGATCAGCTTCATTTGCAAGAAATTTACAGGAAAAATCATCCTCGCCTTCACCGCCCATACATTCAATGCTGTACAACAAAAGCATTTGTGTTTGTGCATTGATAAAAATATTTTCCATGCTATCACTGTAATTGTGATTCATTAAAGAATTAAGTACAGTTCTGGTCTTACCACATAGGGGCAGCGTCTTTGAAAAGGAAGAGGTGTGTTTAAAGTTTAAAATATCTTCTGAAAAAGTGGTAGTTTTTAATCCTTTCACAAATTGAGAAAGATGATCGCTGTTAAAACGAAAGCAAGCTACATCGATGGTATCAACCAGTTCTTCACAATGATGCGAAAGGGAATGTTTACAAAAATTACATTCCTCATCTTTTGCCTTGCAATACCTGTTGCCTTCCATACAAAAGACCAGTTCCAGATTTCTGGATTTTTGATCTTGTTTATTATAATTATAAATCAGCATTCCGGTTTCTTCAATATTTAAATCAGCAGGCTTGCGATAGCGGTTAATTACATAATGAACAGAACCGGGAATCGTCTGAGAACTATGTTGTACCAATTCCATCTCTTCCTGCATTAGAGGACGGTTCAGGGCAATTGATAATATATTTTGAGCAGAATCCATATTTGAAAATATAATGCTGCGAAGATACCATTTTTTGAGTGATTTTTTGCCGTTTTAAGCCAATATGATAACAATCCTATTCCTTTCAAATAATTTTTATTTTTTACTGCCTATCCCTTTCGGTCAAGTTCCTTTTGTAATTTCTTTAAACGGTTGTGGAGGAGTATCTACAGCTTGCTGCATTAGCCGATAAAACAACTTTCCTCTATATGTTGATAGTTTTCTATTAAACCGAAA
>DATCFT010000063.1:0-4400 GCA_036509335.1 Hanamia sp. | reverse complement strand
ATTTCAGTAAATGGATTTGAACCAAAAAAAAGATGGCCCTCATTTTTGGAAACTATTTATTTTATTCCTGAGGAAGTATATGTGCCGGCATTAACGGTTGAGCGATATAAAAACTTATTCGCGCCTTTTTATCCTTTATTCAACGAAGAACAATTTCAAAGTTATCTTGAGCAATTAGATGTGCATGATAAAGGGAAATTGAATAGCCTCTCTTTTGGTCAACAAAAAAAATTCATTATTGCGTTTGCGCTTGCCTGTAATACAAGGGTATTATTATTGGATGAACCTACCAATGGTCTTGATATTCCTTCCAAGATAAAATTTCGTAAGCTGATATCGGGCGTATTTACCGATGATAAGATCATCTTTATTTCTACTCACCAAATACGGGACCTGGATAACCTCATCGATCGCGTTATTATAGTAGATAACGGTGAACTGCTTTTAAATGCTTCTATATCTGAAATAGCTGATAAGCTTTGCTTTAAATCGGTAAGTGACATCCCTTCAACAGGCAAAGTGTTATACACTGAAGATTCCCTGAAAGGCCATGCAATAGTAATTGAGAATACAGCACATGAAGATTCAAAAATAAATCTCGAACATTTATTCAATGCGATAACCGAAAACCCGGCAATAGCCAAATCAATTTTTGAATATTAATTCCCGATATGAATAATACTTTCAATCTAACAAGGTTTGGGAAGCTCCTGAAAAAGACGTTGCTGGAAAGGCCGATGCATACTTTTGGATTTACCGGCCTGATGCTGGTAATATCGCTGCTGCTATATTTCGTCATAAAAACATTTTCACACCTTGGCATGGCTCCGCACATCGGCATGGCTCAAACAATTACCTTTTTTGGCGGCCTCATTGGTGGCAGTTTTTTCCTGGCTTCGTTTGTATTTGGATATTTTTCTTCGAATGCTAGCGGATCGTCGTTCCTTACACTCCCCGCATCCACCTTCGAAAAATGGTTATGCGCTATACTAATTACCGGGGTTTTATATCCGCTTATCTTTTTAATATTCTACCGAATAATGGATAGCAGCTTTGTTGCAATCTATCATAATAGTTTGGACACGGCCTCTCCTTTTTATAAAGAGCAATACGAGCGGGTTTACAATTTCGATTTGAATGGTATTATAGCAAGAAACATTTATGTAATGTTTTTTATTTACACTGGTGCCATGTTGCTCGGGTCACTATATTTTAATAAGGCGGCGGTGATAAAAGTAGCCCTTGTTTTATGCGCCATTTTTATTTTCACGTTCGGCCTGAACTGGTTAATGGCCATTGGACTTTTTGGAAGTATAGAAGATGCAGCACCATTTAATCATGTTGCTATTCGTGCAGGAAAAGAAATCGGTTCGCTTGAATTGCCTTCACGGGTTGGTAAAATTTTTCTTTATGCCATTGTATTTGTTTTTCCAACTATTCTGTGGTTGCTTTCGTTTACACGTTTACGTGAAAAAGAGTTTTAAAAAGACCCAATATGAATAACATATTTAATGTAAAACGATTTAGTTGGCTAATGAAAAAAACTTTGCTGGAAAGGCCGGCACAGCTATTCGGATTCACTGGCTTACAACTTACGCTTGTTTTCATACTTTATTATGTTGCAAAAATATTCGCAGGATATGGAAGGGCACAGATCATGTCTTTCAACTATGGACTTCCCATTAGCAGTTGTTTTTTGGCTTCAATGGTATTTGGATATTTTTCTTCAAATGCTATGGGGTCTTCCTTTCTGACGTTGCCGGTATCCAATTTTGAAAAATGGCTTTGTGGTATTTTAATAGCCTGCGTTTTATATCCCGCGATATTCTTAATTTTTTATAGAATTATGGATGCCACCTTTGTCTCGTTTTATCATAGCAGTTTAGATGTATCGTCACCGTTTTACAAAGAGAGGTATGAGTCAGTTTATATTCTTAGCTTTAATGGAATCCTTGCCTGGAAAACTTACCAAACATTCTTTTTCTTCACGGGTGCTATGTTGGTTGGCTCGCTATATTTTAATAAAATACCTTTTATTAAAACAGCAATAGGCATTTGTATTCTTGCAATCGGTATTGTGGGACTAAACTGGTTAATGGCTAAGTTATTTTTCGGAAACTTTAATAAGGCCGGGGCCTTCAATTATGTAACCATACCTATTGGAAAACAGGAGGGCATTATTGAATTGCCTGAGGTTGTTGGCAAAGTTTTTAATAATTGCCTCTGGTTTGTTATTCCGGGCCTGTTATGGATACTTTCGTTTTCGCGTTTACGTGAGAAAGAATTTTAAATTAATTAAATGGAATTTAAAGAGAACCCAGCAATATATATTCAGATAGCGGAATACGCCTGCGAACAGATTCTATTAAAAAAATGGAAGCTGGGCGATAAAATTATCAGTATAAGGGATCTTGCTGTGAGCATGGAAGTAAATCCCAACACTGTGCAAAGAGCGTATGATTTTTTACAGCAACGGGATATTATTACTAATAAAAGAGGCATCGGATATTTTATTGAAGATGATGCGATGGAAAGAATTCTCAGTTTCAGAAGAGAGCAGTTTATGGAGAATGAATTGCCTGTGTTTATGCGAAACCTATATCTTTTAAAAATAGATTTTAAAGAAATAAAATCATCGTTTGACCAATTTATAAAAGACAATTTTAAAAAATAAGTTATGAAATTTACTTCAAAGGTTTTGCTGGTATTGCTGGTTGTTTTAATCGGTGGTTTGCTTTCTTCAAATATAATTCTGAAAAGAGAATATGATAAAATAGATAAATCGGACATCTATTGGAATTACGAAAGAGTTTTACAGCAACCTTTTAAATACTTGAAAATAACCGGTGGAAACGGTACCAAGATTGCATTTGAGCAAAGCCCTAAATATTCTGTTCGCATTCTACAGGAATGGAAAAGATATTATGGCGGCGAGATAAAAGCGCATGTAACCAATGACACGCTGATTATTAACTTTGATTTTGTTCCGGCAAATCTTTATGAAAAATTCTGGATGAAAGGTATCACTGCCGTCCGTATTTTTTCGCCGGAGCTTCTATCTGTAGAAGGTTTTAATACCAACTTCGAAATGTTTAATCTGAAACAAAAAAGCATAGCAGTGAATATGTCAGGTAAATCTAAATTTGAGGTGGAAAGTATGATTCCTGGTATGGATTCTATTAATGTAGTTCAGAAAGATTCTTCTTCTGTAGAATTTGAAATGTCGCTTGATTATAAATCAACTCCGCTTTTTACCAGTTCGAACGGCATAAAAAGCGATGAGGCAATGAACATTAATTCAGTCAACGCAAATCTGAAAGGATATTCTATATTGGATGTTGGCCATGCCCAGATTCAATCTTTACAACTTACTGTAGCAGATAGTTCTGCAATTGTTCTTTCTGGTGGAGCACTAAAAAAAATCGTGAAATAGGAAAATCCAAATTGGTATTATAAGTTGGTTTACTGCTTTTGAGATTGGCCATAATATGTTTCCATTTGTTTGAATTGCGGGTTCTTATCTCTTTAAATGAGAGATGACACCTTTTTTGAAAGGTGTCATCTCTGAACCTGTTAAATAATAAAATAGAAATCGGCATTATAAGTTAGTTTACTGATTATGAGCCATAAGGTAAATGGTCTTTGAGCCATTCATGATCATATCTTTTCGAACTACTCACACATCAATATCACCTGGAAACTTTACTCCCCAGCCATGCTTTCCTATACTGTTGAATTGCTTGCGTTATTGGTTTTCCTTCTTCTTCATAACTCACTACTTTTAGTGAAGGATCTTCCTGTAAAATAATTTCGGCGTCGTTTAATACTTCGCGCTGAATGTATTTGACATCAATTTTATCACCGGGTTGGTGAGCCGCTAACACTGATTGAATGTCTTCCTGACTTGCAACCGGTTTGCCATCGAGTTCGGTGATTACATCGTCGAAATCAAGTCCGGCATTGTAAGCCGGCTGGCCAATTAATGTATTGGTTTTAATTTGCAACCCGCTTTCAGCAGCTTCCGTTCTGAAATTTCCTAACCATGCTTTGCCGGGATTTGTCGTTTTTAGATCCAGGCCTGCTTTCTCCAATAAATCTGTATAATTATTTTTTGCAGTTCCATAAATATATTGGCGAAAAAAGCTGTTGGCAAACGCTGTGTCCTTTGTTACCTCGCCCAGCACTTTTTCCAATCCGTCATTAGTATAAGGAATATAAGGCTTGCCAAATTTTTTCCAAACGGCCTGCATGTAATCATCTAATGAAAGATGGTAATCATTGCGCAGCCTGAAATCGAGCGCCAAAGCGGTAACCGCACCATAATAATAATAAGTGGTAAATATGTTTGGATAATTGGTGCGGTCAATAGCAACGCCCGCATCGGTATAAACCGACAAGTC
>DATCFT010000062.1:0-15137 GCA_036509335.1 Hanamia sp. | reverse complement strand
CTCCTGCTTTGGAGAATCCTGCTTTTTGCCTGAGCGTATCAATTTTATAATGCCTTCCATAATGTTTGGCTACCATGCGCAGGCAGGTGGGGCCGCAGTCCATAGCATTTAGCTGTTTATAAAAATGGAAAGGCATAAGGGCGAGTAAATATTGAGTCTAAATAATTCCTGATTCGCTTTTTAATATATTTAGATCACCCTGAGAACAAATATACTCCATTTTTAATAATGGAACATGCATATCCCTTTCATATAAAATACGGCACTTGCAGTGTGCAAAAAGAATTCGGTAAAAAATTTTTGATAGCGCTCGGAAAACAGATTGCTTTACTCCGGAAAACGAAAGGATTAACCAAATTGGATTTAGCAGTAAAGATGGATAATCATGCCGAACAAATTGGCCGGATAGAAAGAGGACAATTGAATGTAACTATATGCACTTTAAAGAAATTGCTGAATCGTTGGAATTGCTTTTAGGGGAGTTGTTTGATTTTGGTCTGAAAGGGTAGATTGAGAAATAAGATGATTTTAATGTTTTATAAAAGATGATAAAAAAATTATTGGAAAATTATTCTTAAAAGACGTCTTTACTCAAACAAATAACAACAGAGGTATATATAAATCTGTAGGATCCGTATTTCTGAATAAACTATAAATTAAAAACTTCCCATTTGAATTTGTCATTGTTATTTTATCATCATTCTCAAAGTTGGGATTTTCAATAATGGTTTCTTCTAAAATAAAATTGGACAATATTTTATTACTTACTATTAATTTATCACGATGAATTATATTTTCTGATATTGCTAAATTTGAATTTAGCCTTCTTATAAACTTTTCCGCTCTTTCCTGCCAATAATTTTGCTTATGGTTTTTACCTGCCAGGTAATAGCAGCATGAAAGGAATACTAAAGCATGGTTGGCAATATTTCCGTTAATAGATTTATCAACGTAATTATCTACAAATTTAACTACCCCATAAAGTGTATCTTCAACAGTAGGCTCATTAATTCTTGTCCAAAGAAAAGTACTTATAAAGTAAATAGTATGGCCAAGATTTAATAAATCATTTTCGTCTAAAGTTTCCTTTTTAAAAACTCCTCCATCCCCTAATAATTTTTCGTGCAAGTCATCTGATAGAAGAACTAAACATTCTTCATGAAAAATATTTTTTAGTCTGTGCGTATCGGGATTTCTGCTTTTGTATCGGCTTAAAAAAAATAACAATTTACCCAGTGTACCATCAGATAGAGAGATATTTTTGTCGCTTCCAAATACCACCGATTTGTATATTGCGTCATCAATTTCCTCCAATATATCATTAGTATTTATTTTCAAAAACCCATTTTGAGCAATCCATTCAATAGCCCAACCAATTCCTGTAAGTCCATTTTCAAAACTCAACTGTTCTTCACCAGCAATAGAGTTACTAACGCTGTTCAACATTTCTAATGCGGATTCACCAAATTGATTGTCAGATGATGACTTACACATTAAGTACAAGAGAATCGCCTTCCCTGATTTTCCATTGTAAAGCCCACAGGAATCATTATCTTTTGAATAAATAATCTTTTTTACCAGAGCGGAATGATTAATTTTTTCAGTTATCATTTGCAATAGCTATTTTTTTAGACCATGGCCAGGTTGCGATATAATTTTTTAGCTCTTTTTTTTTCATCCTGCAAATTTTCAAATATTCATTCATATATTCTTCTCTTAATTGCGTATTATTATAGGCAGAGTTAGCCAGGCGCTCGTGTGGCAGGTGAAACAATGGCCCATTTATTCTTTTGACAGTATATCCTAAATTCCTCATTCGCTTCTGCCTTTCAATATCTTCAGGCCCCCAGCTTTTGAAATATTCATTTTCCATTCCCGAATTCAAATACACATCACTTTTTATGAAAACAGCACCTCCATACGAACGTTTTACACCGGTTATAAATTTATTTTTATTTAAGCAAAAAAGTTGTGGGTCTAAAATTTTTCCAAACATTTCTTTAAAAAGGCTATCAACGCTTGTAAACGACCCATCGTAAGGAGATACCATCTCGCAATAATTATTTTTGATTAAATCAACCGACTGTGTTATCTGTTCTACAGGTATAATAACATCCGTATCATAAACGGCAATAATCTTCGTCATTGCTTTCTTGATAAGCCAATTATTTATTTTTGTATGAAAAAATAATGGGCTGCCATCGTAGAAAAAATGATACTCACAATTTTGCGGCAATAATGAGGTATCAACTTTTTGGGTGCCGTCAGATTCTACGATGATAATGTTCGTATCAAAATATTTTTCCAGATACCATGTAACAAAATATAAATTCTCTAATCTACCTTCCGAATCTATTCTTACCGGGATTAAAAAGGTTACTTCCTTTAAAGATATCCTTTTCGAATCAAGCGCTTTTTTATATTCATGGATTAATTGAACCAAAGCATAAGAGCAATTACTGGCCGAAATATTTTCTAATTCTTTTTCATAAAAAGGCCCAAACTTTAAATAATTTCCTTTACGGAAAATGCTTTTATTTTCTTTGGGTATAATTCCAGAATAATGAAGAATTTTTTTTCTGTTCCATGCTTCCAACAAATCGAAAGGCCAGCAAAAATCCAATTCCGGATGAATCTTTACTTCATAATTAAAATACCAGGCATTCCACAATATTGCCCACATATCTGCACACCACGACTGTATGCCCTTGTATTCACTTCTTTTTTTGCCATTTTTGATATATTCATATTCTGCTCCATTATAATTGTGATCCTGCATTAGGTTATAAAGTACCTCACTATCTCGTTCTGCCTTATCCCAGAAGGTATAGTTTGTGTTTTTCAATAAATATTGGGCACCACCAGCATCCTCATCTTTAGAAATAACTAATTCGGTTGAAAGCCCAACTTGCCGGCACATTTTTTTAAATAGCATATCGTTAGAAGAACTGATGATATATCTTGAATCAAGATAATTTCTTGCATCAGAGACGTACCAGGTGTTACTCATACATAACAATCCAAAATCCGGCAATTCGCGAAAAATAATATCCGAATCATGATAGAAAATATTTTCCTTTTCTAATTCCGGAAACTTTTCAAAATGTTGTTTAATAATATGCGGGCGAATTGACGATAAATAGTTCTTACTTTCTCTTTTATCCTCATAAATAAAGAAACATGCATTTTCAACATTATCCTCAATGAAGTCTGAAAAATAATGCCTTGCACCAATGACAGAATTTACTCCAATCAGAATATGGATATCCTCTTTTTTGATTCCCAAATTTTTAAAATTCATTAATTGGATTTCCAATTGCCAAATAAAATAATAATCATCAGGTTGAGCAGAAAGGTAGAGCATTAGTATATTTGAAAATATTAAATATTGTATTACTTAAACTGGTGCTGTCGCTAATAGATTCTTGATTATAGGATTTACAACATCCACAAACTCTCGGTATTAATCTTTATAATAACCTGCCACAAAAGAAAAAAAATCATTGGAATATTTCCTTCAGCCTTATATCCAAATTACTCTCATCTTCACCTCCGGTGCCACCATATCTTCCTATAATAATTCCATTAGGGTCAATTAATATTTTAGTAGGTAAGGTCTGCACACCATATATTTTGTCGATTCCTTTTTTGTCATCTATTTTCCCGTTTCTATCCTTTTTTAACCCAAGCATATTATGCCAAATATCAATTCCATCTTTCCTTATAGCTGTCTTCCACGCGCCAGTATTATAATCCTCTGATACCCCAAGGATATTAAAACCTTTGTCATGATATTTTTTAAAAAGTTCTATAAGATGCGGGTTACCCTGCCTGCAAGGCGCGCACCAGCTTGCCCAAAAATCGAGCAAAACATATCTACCCCGAAAATTTGACAGACTAACAGACTCTCCATTTATATCTATAGAAGTAAATGGTTTGGCCATTTTTCCTGGTGTGTTATTTTTAATCGCATTAATTGTTTCTGCAACATCTTTTCCATAAAAACTTTCTTGTATTTTGGGGTTAAGCTTATCATAAAGCATGCATACAGAATCTATAGACCAACGTGTTTTATATAATGCCAATTGAAAAGCACTTATATATGAATCTGGATGAATGGTTATGAATTCATAATTTATTTTAGCAATTTTTTCATAAGCTGAATCTGCTGTATTTGTATTGTCTATAACCTCATATTTTTTTTGAAGCATTTCAAATTCTCTCTGTGTTTTCGAGCCCCTTATTCTTATTTTATTAAAATGATTTTTCTCTACTATTGCAGTAATATTTCCAGGTTCCAAATAAAAACCTGCAGAGTTAGGATCATCATCCGCCAAAGATTTTATAGCCCCCCTTAAAACTGCCAATGTAGGTTCAATAATTTCCCCCTTAAAATAAAAATTACCATTTTGCAGAAAACAACTATCCTTTACCTGTTTACCTTCATTATTAATATATGAAAGAGAAACAGTACCATTTTTCTGCCCAATTATTTTTCCACTAAAATGAAATTGCTTGTTTATTATTTTTAATTGCGCCCTTGTAAAATAAGTAGCTAATAAAAAAATTGCCAAAAATATTATTTTCATATAATTCACATTTGAACTTGAAAATACTAATAATTTGTAAAACTGCTTATTTTTTAAAATAAGCAGTTTTAAATAATCCTACCGAAAAACTAAGCCTTTAAACTGTTGGATAGCCACATTTATAATCAGTACATTGTAAACCACTGCAACAATTCACTTGTGACCTAGTTGAACATGCTTGACCATCTGTTTGACAATTACCTGTCGTAGACACAGCAGATCCTCCCAAGACATTTTTCAATTGACTTCTTGTCAATACTTCAGCATTTTCTAAATGCTGCAAGTTCAATTTTAATTTTTTCATCTTTAAGTTTTTTTAAGATGTTTTTAAAAAATAAGGCTTTATCAATTGTAGATAAAGGATATTTCTTCCGGTTATTATCGCGAATTAAACAGAAAGAAAATATTTTAAATCAGCTACGTTGTATATTTCTGGTAACTGATAATCATTTATAAAGAACGTTGGGGTAAAAACAATTTCTGTCTTATCACACCCTTCTTCATACATCGTTTTTATTTTATCTTTTAACATTTTCAATTCTCCATTCATAGGATATTTTGCAAAAACCGATTTTATTTATTCTTTCTCAATCCTAGGTATCAGTAATAAACGGCTGTTAAGTTTGCTGCCTATTTTGCCTTTTATTCATTGTTTGTAACGAATGTCAATCAGCCTTTCTTAATAAGTTGTCAATTAATATTTTTAATCTTGGATCCATTGGATGAGGGGTGTCAAGGTTAATAATTTTTCCATCTTTATTAATTAAAACATAACGGGGAATGCTCGTTACAACTTTATAAAATACAGGGAGTACTCCATTAAATCCCTTTAAATCAGAAAGCTGAACACCGTGAAGGTTGTATTTTTTGATAGCCCCTTTCCACCTATCTTTATCCGTATCTAATGACACGGAAATGAATTGAATTGGATCTGATTTATATTCCTCCATTAGCTTTTCCTGAAATGAGAAATTATCTATACATGGACCACACCAGCTAGCCCAAAAATCAATTAATAAATATTGCCCTTTAAAAGCCTTAAAACTTATCAAGTTTCCGGATGTATCATTTGAGCTTAAATCATAAATAGATTTCGATTCATTTAATTTTTTATTAAATTCCAAACCAAATATTGGATTTTTATTCCTAAAGTCAATATCATCGGTTAAGGGGTATATATACTCTATTACTTTTTTACCTTCACTGCTGCTTTTGACCTCAGCACTTAGTGAACTATAATATGCCTCCAACGTGTCCATAGATAAAACCCGTTTATAGGACGAAAGCAGAAATCCGCTCAGATAAGAATCAGGATGCATGCGTATATATTCCATATCTACTGGTTTCATACGTGCATTCATAAAAGCAATCTTTGCATATAGCTCATCTATTTTCTTTCTTATACCCGGATTAACTTTAGATATCTTACACAGTGAATCAATTTCAAATCGAAATTGATTTATTGGAACAACTAAATTGGATTTTTCTTTTTCAAAATTTTCTTTTTCTACTTGCGATTTTGAACCAGTTATGGTGGCAATTCCATTATTATAAATGATAACAATATTTTTTGGCTCTAATAAAAAACGAACCACTGTACGGTCACTAAAATTATGATTGCTTGTATCAGTCCATAAATATGCATCTGAAACACGGTTAACTTTTCCTGTAAATTCGAATTTACCTTTTTTTAAAGTAGAGGAATCGATAACATTGTTATTTTCAGGATCAGTATAATATAAAACAACAATACCGGTATCCTGGCCAATTATTTTTCCGGTAATATTAAATGTGCTGCTATCGGAAGATTGGCTAAAAACGATATTCGTTGAAAGCAGTGTAAATGAAAAAATAATAAAATAAATATGTCTCATTCCTGGTGTGTTAGAAAATTAAGCAAACTATTTATCTTTAATTATTACTTCCTCTTACATACATGCAATAACATAAAATATATACAAGGTCACTTTTCGATAACTCAAGTAACGAATAAATAGTTTAATTAGAATCTGCCTAAAAATAGAATTCTCGTATCCCATTTAAGTCGTTCCTGTTACACTAACGTTGGCGACAGTAACCAGTGTTCCACTGGTTACTGTCCAACTTTTGATACTCTGCAAATTCATTTTCTCATTTTTAGAAAGCTTCTTAATGATTTCAAAATTTAAATATAACTCAAGGGCAACCACACTTTCCCTGGTATGTATCACCAATTTTTCCACCACAACTATTCATACAATCCTCGTTCCAGGCCTTGCAATCATCTGCGCTATTACAATTACAAGTACCATCACCTCCCACTGTAGTTTGTACAGCAGATCCACCCAAAACATTTTTCAATTGACTTCTTGTCAATACTTCAGCATTAACTAATTGCTGAAGATTTAATTTGATTTTTTTCATCTTTGAATTTTTAGGTGATTAATAAATGTAAGGCTTTATCAAGCCTAGATAAAAAATATTTCTTCCGGTTATTACCGCTAATTACCTTAAAACAGAAATACTTATATCTGTTCATTTACTGTGAACGTTATGAATTCATTTTCAAGAAATCTTCCAAAGAATCTGGCTTAATATCATTTTACTAAATGACATGATTACACTCGTTATAAGTTTAGATTAATTTCATCAATTTAATTGTTCCCTGGAGCAATAACTGCTTAATTTTTAAACGCACAAGAGTAAATATTCATTCAATCTTTTCACCCTTTCTCATTTTTTCTATCGTTTCATTTATTGATTTATTAGGAGCTTTTAAAAGTAAAGCACATTTTTGCATATACTTTATAGCTGATTCTTTTTCTCCTGCCTTGTATAACAATCGGCTAAAGGTTTGGAAATAATATGGATGTGTTTCGTTTTCCACTAAAACAGAAGCCCATTTTATTGCGTCTTTAAAATATTTTTTATCGTCACAAAATGTTACGAAATTCCAGGCTTTTGTGTCTATAAAATCAGTATCAATTTCATTTCCATTTGATGTGTAGTTTATTAAACAGTTATTAAAATTGCCCCAATCATTAAGCCATTCATAATATTCAAGTTGGGCATGCAAAACTATTGGCTTGGTTATATCCTTATATTTGACAGCTATTTTGTTCCCAATATCAGTCCAGTTAACATTTTTCTTTAGTGAATCTGTTTTGTATATAATCATCCCACCACCCATGTATGTTATCTTAGCATTATTACTTAATAAAGGATATATCTGTTCATTAAATACTATATTACTCAATATTTTTATCCTTTCTGATTTGCCAATAACAGCATTCACTTCCTTTGGATAGTTCAGTAATATGTAAAAGCCAATATCATTTATCTTTCTGGTTCCCCTGGCAATGAAATTGATATTTTGTTGCGTAAGTAAATTGCCTTGTGTTTTCAAATAAGTATTTATAAAAACGTCTAAAGAATCATCATTTGCATCTTTAGCAGCTTTGATTAGTGAAAGCAGGAAAACTGAATCTCTGTTGCCTTTTTCATATTCATTTTTTAAATTTAGATACTGAGTTTTAGGATCAAAAGCATCTTTAGCTTTTGAAATAAAATTATTTGCACTATTACTTGCTCCTTTTATAATATGAACAAGAATTCCATCCTGGTTAAAAAATAAATAGGTTGGATACGCATCAATCTTATAAAGATTGGAAATCATTTTTGCATCGTTATACCAGCTTTTTACATATTTGTTATCTTTTTTTGTGGTGTCAATTTGTACCGCAATATTGATGAAATGTTTATTGAAAAAATCACCTACTTGCGGCTGCGGGAAAATATATTTTGCCATATATCTACACGGAGCACACCATGTTGTATAAGCATCCAGGAATATAAATTTATTCTCTTTCCTGGCTTTTTGCTTAATTTCTACCCAGTTAAGTCCTTTTTCAAACTTAATCCCAACGGCTTGTTGAGCTATGCAAGAAGCATTAGTTATTAATAAAAAAATAAAACAAACAAGCCTCATAAAATTGATTTTATAATATACAAGAATAGATTGTACTTTAAAGCTTCCTTTCTAAATCCTTTTTCAATCGATCTCAATTAAAAAACAAGCCTTATCTTGATGTAATAAAATTGAATAAAGCTTGTTAAAAGTAGCTATTGCATAAAATTAACACAAATATGGACTTCCATTTGCACATACTGGATGGGAACCCGCGGGAACATATACACATGAGCTACAGAACTGGCTATCGGACTGGCCTGTTGGGCAGCACTTATAATTGCCACCTTTGTTAGTGGTTTCTAAAGCTCCGCCACCCAGAACATTTTTCAATTGACTTCTTGTCAATACTTCAGCATTACCTAAATGCTGAAGATTTAATTTGAATTTTTTCATCTTTTTAATTTTTAGATGATTAACAAAAATAAGGCTTTATCAATTGTAGATAAAGGATATTTCTTTCAATTTTGCCGCGAATTAAACTGAAAGAAAATATTTTAAATCAGCTACACTGTATATTTCTGGTAACTGGTAACCATTTACAAAAAAAGTGGGCGTAAAAGAAATTCCTGTTTTATCACACCATTCACGCATTGCTTTTATTTTATCACCTTGTAACTTTAATTCCCCATTCAATGGATATTTACTTGCAAAAACTGCATAATCTTTTTTCTCGGCAAGATACCAGTCATCCAATGCCTGTTTTGTTCGTTCTTCATCTCCCTTTTCTGCAATAGCCAATAAATGTTTTACAGGCGGAGTGAGTACATCTCCTTCTTTACAAGTAACATTAAATATGATTTGAACCTGAACGTCTGGATTGTTATGTATGAGTTCTTCAATTACAGGATGTGCCTTAGCACAAGGCCCGCAATAAGGATTGCAAGCTTTAATTAATTTATACTTTGCATCGTAGTTGCCAATAGTAATTCCCAAACCATCTGTGGATTCTGTAATTATCTTTTGTTTTGCCAGCAACGCTTCAAATATCTGTGGATTATGCTTTAAACGCTGCAAGGCAATTTTATTTTCTTTGCTTTCTTTTGCTTTTCGTAAAGCAGGCAGCAAAAGGCTTATAACCAAAAATGGAATAATAAAACAAACAGCAATAGTTAAGATATTAAAAGAAGTGATTGCTTCAACCGGACTCATATATAATCCTCCAAACAGCGCAACGATAAATTGCAGCCCTAAAATTACCTGCACTGCGAGGCACATAACGCACCATTGTTTCGCAATCCTTGCCTGGTAATAAATTGAAAAAATAATGTAAGGCAATGCAATTATATTCATCCATGATAAAACAAATAATACAGGTAAATTATAAATTCCAGTAACCAACAGGCTCAAAAGGCTTCCCGCAAAATAAGTAAAGCCTATAACAATCCAACTAATACCAAAGATTTTGGATGCTTTTGAATGTAGTATTGCTCCACAGTTTATCTTTTTACCCGCTGAACAAATTTTCTGTAAAGCGGGATAGTGTTGATCCACTTCATACCAAAGTAATAAGGTACCTACCAGCGTCCCCGCTAATGTTATTAAAGTATAAATAATAGCAGCGATCGAAGCTGTTCCATACTTGAAAAAGATGAGAAAACAAATAAGTAAAGTAAAAATTGGAATAGCCGTTACCGTTAGTAGGTTTGTTAGCATTTTTATTTTTTCTTCCCGCAAATGCTTTCTGTAATCTTTCTCGCCGGCATTTTCTCTGGCTTCTACAAGAAGGACAACGCCTGTAAATTGCGATTCAAAGGTTTTAAAATCAGTGGTTTCGGCTTTAAGCGTATCAGGGTTTAATAAGTTTATATTAGAGCCATTTATCTCTTTTATTACAGTAAATAATTCTTGCTTTCTTTTTACCTGTGCAATAAAAGGTGTTGGCAACTCTTTTAATTGCTCTATACTGATTTTTATGGATAAAGTTTCAACTCCAAAATTATTTAAGACATCACTTACCGAAAGCAAACTCGCAAAATCAGGATGCTCTTCTATATCTTTTTTGATAGAACTTCTTGTTACAGAAACATTATGCAATTTGCAAATTTGGTTAACCACCATCTCACAATTGTGCATAGGATTAAAAATCTTTTGTAAAAATGGCACTTTCATTAAAAGATTTGTATTGTAACTCTCAGCCATAAAAAATGAATTTCTGGTGATAATTAAAATACAAAGTTATTAGCCTAAACCGTACTATAATTACGGTTTAAAAAAAGGTGAAAAAAAGTTCTTCCGCCGGTAATCTTTTTCATTTCATCTTTGTCCATTTCTTCGGTAAATAACCTTTCAACCATTTTTCCATCCCGGTTGTAGAAATAGGATTTTCTTTTTTTGCTGTAAGAGATGGGAAATCCCGCTTCTTTCATTTCATGGATAAACTTTTCTGTTCCTGATACGGACAGATTCAATTTTTTCGCCAGAATTTTTGTGTTACCAGTAGCTTTTTTACAAATTAAAGAATCAATAAAACGGATGCGTTCGAGATATTTATGGATAGGCATAGGGGGTGTTTTTGATAATCAAATGTAAATATAAATTTTTAAATAAAGATTTTGAAGCAAACTAATAAAGACCAGCACCCATCATCGCTTACAACGGTCGATGCCTGTTAATGAAATATTAGCCCCAGAAAAATTCTACCAATATTTATTTCAGATATCCAACTGTTCAATTTGCTTAAATCAAAATTTTGTGATAAAGAAGAAGAACAGTTTGTTGCTTTGATAAAAAATGAAATTGAAAAAGAGGTTGGTGAAAAACATTGGATTATTACAAAAGATATTTCAATATTAAGGGATGTATTATACAAAAATTTTGCAGCAAAAGCAGATATTGCGGAAAGCAAGTCAGACATGATTAAATGTATGTTTATATTTGTTTTCAGCAGTAGTTTATTGACTATAGTAAGTATATTATAAAATGTATTACAAAGTAATACAACGCAATTTTGCAAAGTTGTAATTTTATTTTGCATATCTTATTGTAGTAAAAAAACACTATCCATCACGGCCTTTCCTTTATTACTTTGATGTTGGTATAACCATCCCCAGGCATTCTTAAATTTTTCATTTTCATGTTGAATCAATAGATCTTTTAGGAAGAAGAAAGCAAATAAAGTAACAGTAACTATAGCTAATAATTTTACAACTTTGCCAAATATAATTTTATAAAATTCCTGTTTATACGTTTCTGGGAAAAGCAGGACCCGTTTTTCATGGATCATCTGTGTAGGTTGTGCTTCTATAATAGTTTTAAGCCTTTGCAAATTTGTAATTACGAGCTTTGCCTCTTCCTCTGTACTGACGTGGTTGTTGGATAATTTATTGTCAAAATCTGATAACTTTTCAGAAAAATCTTCAATAGCTTTTGTAAGTAATCCATTATTGGTACTGAACATTTTCTGTTCTTCCAGTATTTCAGTAAGAACTGCTTTTAAAATTTCTTCGTTCATAGATGTAAACTTTTTTTGCGTTGTTGAAGGTTGATGTAGGTAGTTTGTTTTGGCGCTTGAATGAGATTCCGCTTAAGTTGTTCGTTGATCCTTTCCATAGAAAATCCTAATTCACTACCTTTTACTTTTACTGCCTGTTTATCAATAAAAGAAATACCCCGCCCTTTTATGATCTGATAACTATTTGCTTTTATTTTTCCTGCAAACTCATCAAAATCCTTTGAACTTTTTAGTGATTGGGCAATAACCGTTCTCAACCTTTCTTTTCGTTGATCATGTCTTGCTACGTTCTTTTGATCTCCGGGTAAAAATTTAGTTGGGCTTAATACCTGGATCAGTTGAAAACGTTTTTCCATTTTGCGGCAGAAATCCGAAATTCTTTTATAACTATTACTATCCGGCA
The DNA here is from genome assembly GCA_036509335.1 of Hanamia sp. Classification (GTDB taxonomy): domain Bacteria; phylum Bacteroidota; class Bacteroidia; order Chitinophagales; family Chitinophagaceae; genus Ginsengibacter. Next base: position 2,745 of record DATCFT010000062.1, on the reverse strand, counting down.
ATGTTTTGCCATCGAAATTGATGCGATTAACAACAATATGAAAATGTTGGTGTTCTGTGTCGCTATGTTCTACTGCAATAAATTGATTTTTATCAAAACCAAAATCTTCCGCACAATGGTTGGCTATTTGTGAAAGTTGTTGCTTACTTAATTGCTCGCCAGGAGCAAAACTTAAAGTAATATGCATAACCGGTTTTGATTGCTTTGCATTTAATCTTCTCACCTCATTAAACTGTTGTATCAATTCTACTTTATCGCCAAAGCATAAATTGTATTGTAAAATTTCCGCGCGGTTTTTCATGATCATTTTATCTATATCCTTTTTCATCTTTTTATCTTCTAAACAATACCGCAGGCAGCCGCCAAAAGATTTTCCGATAATCACTTTTCCAATCATTGTAAATAAGATTTAATATCGTTTACTAATTGTTTTACCTGTTGCGATAAGAAGTTTAGTTCTGCCCTTTCTATAGCAGTTAGTTCATCATTACAATTTCGTTTATGAGCAATCTGATTCATGTTTGCTGCCACGTGGTTTAAGGTGGCAGTAAAGAATAAAACCTCTTTGGGAAGCACTTTAATTTTCATGTCAATTTTTCCGGAAAGCCCAATCGTTCTTAAATATTCCGATTTACTCATATTGGCAGTTTTGGCTTTTTCTTCTATCCCTTTTCTTTCTGTAAGGGTACACATTACCGCAAGCTGCTGGTTTTTTGTAACCGCTTGTTTCGGGCGTCCCCCTCTTTTTTTGTATATATGGTCAATTGATCTTTCCATGGTCTTTTATGCTTCGTGAATGCTTCAGCATGAGCGAAGCTTCTTTCATGAATCCGCCCGGCGGATGAATGAAAGCCAGCGTTTCGACGAAGGAGAAACATAGCTGGCTCCTAAAACTTAAAGCCTTCTTCCACTTCGGCGGACTTGCTGCTGCTCTGATTTTTTTTCTTTCATCAGCCACTCATTAATGTCTTTGTCTTGTTGGTATTTGTTAGATAAATCATTGTATTTATGAGACAACCCAAGAGCACGCTTTACGCAATTTTTTCCTGCATCATCATTGTCCAGTAACAAGTAAACGCGCTCATGTTGCTCCATGACAGGCTTTGCTTTTTCAAAAAAGGAAAGGGAATTAAGGACCAGAAAATTTGTCAGCTCGGGAAGTATTTGTTTACCCGAAGCTATCAAAGAAAGGAAATCAGTGAACCCTTCAAAAACTGCAACAGCATCCCATTTCTGAGTATTCAAAAATGTAAAATCTTTGGGCGAAACGGTACTTTTGAAATTGGGTGAACGAAGTTCAAAGCCACCAGAATTATTTTTAAATCCGATAGCATAAAACTCTTTTTGACCATTTAGGTAAGTAATTTGCCGGCAATAGTTTTTGGCAATCTCCACAGGTATGTTTCTTGTTTCAAGATAGTGACAAAGGATGGGATCAGTGAGTGGATCTGCCGCTATTAATTTTATTTTCTTTTCTACAACCTCCTCCGGTTTTTGTAGTGGCATTGTCTGCTGGTGAAAAGAAAAAAATTGCTCCCGGGTATTTAGTTTTTCTAAAAATTCCTGCACGCTACAATGATGTAACAAAATTCCTAAATCAACCAATTTGCCACCTTTTCCTATGCCGTGATCATACCAGACATTTAGCTTTCGGTTTATTTTAAAAGAGGGTGTCTTTTCATCTCTTAATGGAGATAGATACCAATAGTCATTACCATTTACTTTTTCAGGTTTTATGGAGAGGCTTTCCAGATAGGTAACTATGTCCATTCTTTTGGCTTCATTACAGTTTATTTTCTTGGGTGTCATTCTGATATATTTTTTATAGTGAAGAAAATGCCTGCACTATTTGCACTTTGTGCATTACGAACTGGTTTCCCTTTCTCAAAGTGCAAATAATGCAGATAGTGCATGATTATATAAAGTGATTTACCAAATCTTTTCATAGATACCATGCTTAAGCTTAGTGAATAAGTATTCGTCTGAAAGGATATTAAACAGAGTTCGCCTGCTCACTTTTTCTTTAGCGATTTCCCAGGCAGCGCTTGTGGTAAATGAATAGGGTAATTGATAGTAGATAATTTTGTGTTCCATCGGATAATCTTTCAATGGATCACGGAACTTTTCCATCAATTTAAAAACCTTGAGAGCGTTATGTTCAAAATATTCAATCACTTCTGCCGCCTTTCGAAAAGTCTCTGCAGAAACCTGGTAAGGATTTATTTCCGGTTCTTTGCATCCGGTGCGGATTACATGGAGTATCAACGCTATCCGCAAACTATAGGTGTCTAATTTTGCATAGATACCTGAGATGGCATCACTCTTTTCATTATTAATTGTTTCATTGATTCTTCTGCGGAAAATCTTGTAGGCTTCATACCCCTCTTTTGAAAGAGTTATTTTGTGGGCAGGATAACCATCAGCTTGGAAAAAATCGGAAATCAAAATTCGATTGATACATGTTTGATATAGTTCTTCAATATATTCAGGCACATCATCATCAGAAAGATCTTCGCGAATAACATGATCAGGGAAGGCAAATAAAAAACGATGAGTAAGCCCATTGTCAATCTTATTATTGCCGAGGAGATTGATTAATACCTGTGGTTGTATGCTGCCTATAATACTAATGAATGGCTTCTCAATAAAAATAGGTTCTGAACTCTTTCTGTTTACTGAAATACTTTTTCCGCTAAACAGGCTCAACATCACCTCTTCATCTCCGCCGCCGGATTTATATTTATT
>DATCFT010000061.1:0-11651 GCA_036509335.1 Hanamia sp. | reverse complement strand
ATAAGAATTGACAGGCTTTAGCCAAATTCTTATAAGAGTTTTAGGCTAAAGCCGAATAAAGATTTCTTTAAACACCGGGTTTAAACCCGGCGCAATTAAAAGCATAGCACGATTGCGACTATTCTACCTAATCCTAAAAATCATTGTTACTACTATCATTGAACAAACATTTTTCAGCGAGGAATCCCCCAAGCAACAGATCATTCATTACCAAGTGCCAGCAAACACCCGCCTGAACGTCCGCCTGGGTGAACCAGTTCGGCAGGAATCATTCGGGCAGAAAGAAATAAATCGTTTTTCTATTTTTTATCGTTGTGGAACTGTGAAGAATAAACGAAAATTGGATTGAATTAAAGCACAAGCATTCCTACCTCACAGAATCTTTGCTACAAAGCTTGCGCTAAGATGGCGGGTAGGAACATGTTAAGAATACAGGCACGTTATTTGCATTTTGAAGCAATTATTAAAAAATTAAAAACAACACAATGAAAAAATTAATGATTATGGCTTTATTCGTTTTTGGTGGTTTAATATATACCAGCAAAGCGCATGCACAGGTTAGTTTTAGTATAAGTATTGGCGACCAGCCCGCCTGGGCACCTGTAGGCGCCGACAACGCTCAATACTACTACATACCTGATATGGACGTATATTATGATGTATATCATCACCAGTTTTTATACCTGAACAACAGGCATTGGATACGTACATCAGTTCTTCCTTCACAGTATAGGCATTTTGATCTGTATAAAATACATAAAGTGGCTGAAAACACCCCGAACGCATATAGGAATCATAAAAGCGACAAAGTAAAATATTCCCAATATCGGGGTAAAAATGACCAGACATCGTTGAGAGACAGCCACGATGATAAATACAAAAACAACAAGAACAACTGGCAGAATAACCGGTTTAAGAATAGCCATGGTGACGATGGAAACCACAAAAAGAACGATCAACACGGTAACCATTAATTAAAACAGACTCCTTGTGCACGCAACTTCACTAAAGTTGAGACGTTGCCAGGAAGAAAAATACTTTAATTTGATTTATAAGCAACGTCTCACTAATGTGGACGTTGCTTTTGTTTTTTTGCTGTCGGCATTGTTTTGAGATATTTGTATTAACTGGAGAAATTTAAGTCACCCTTTGCCGGTGGCAAAGACCAGACAGTAAACGAAGAAATAAATCGTTTTTCTATTTTTTATTGTTGTGTAACTGATAAGGATAAACGGGAATTGGATTAGATTGAAAGCAAAAGCGTAGCTACCTCACAGAATCTATCAATTTGCCGTACTCGTTATTGCCAGCCTTTTTTTAATGGTATCAATATAAGATAAATGTCCATAAAGTTGGAGTGTGTCGAAAGAAGTAACGTAACCATAAATTTGGTTGTCAAACTGTTTCTTTTGAAATCCATTTTCCAACTGTGGGTGCTACATAATTTTTCATTTTGTCAAGGAGATCGTCAATATTGTCACTGACCAAAAGCATTTGTTGGTTTGCTTCTTTTAAAAACCCTTTGTCAACCATTGTCTGTACCAAAACATGTAGTGAGTCATAAAAACCGTCAATGTTTAAAATCGCAATTGGTTTTTTATGAAGACCAAGTTGAGCCCAGGTAATCATTTCAAAAAATTCTTCTAATGTTCCAAAACCTCCCGGCAAAGCAATTACTCCGTCACAGAGCTCATTCATTTTGGTTTTCCTTTCGTGCATACTGTCAACCAGTATTAATTCGGTTAACTGTTCGTGTGCAATTTCTTTTAATTTTAAAAAATCAGGTAATACCCCAATAACTTTTCCTCCTTCGCTCAAAACTCCGTCTGCAACAGCACCCATAAGTCCAACGTTTGCACCTCCATAAACTAATTCAATGTTTCGTTTGGCTAATGTTTGTCCAAGTAAAGTCGCTTGCGATTTATAAATGTCCTCTGTCCCAAAACTTGAACCACAAAATACTGTAAGTCTCTTCATTTTTGTCTGGCTGCTTTTTATTTATTGGATGTCTGTTTACAATTCTGACTAACGTTTTTGCAAGCCGCTCAGAATCGAGCCTGCAATCACAAGTCATTTATTTTAATATCAAACTTATGAATTAATTTTTTCATTTCCTGTACTTTTCTTTTTCGTTTCTGATCCGGGAACCCGTAATCGTTTTGAGATTTATAAGGTACATCTTTGGCTTTGTTCATGCACCCCGCAATGAGGTGCATGATGATACAGTAAATAAACAAATAAATCGTTTTTCTATTTTTTTATTGTTATCTGGCAGGTAAGGTTATACGAAAATAGAAAGGCCCTATGTGGTAAGGCCAGAATCTTTGCTGGAAAAGGTGCGCTAAAATAGAGGAATGCTGCGCTAATGGGGATGAAAGTTAATTGTTAATTTAGTTCATTACAACATAATTGCTTATATTACATTGTGGAAAATATTATTAATATAAGATTTGAGGGTGACAACTCGTTGCAGGATGAACAAAAACTTGACTATACCAGGTACATAAACAGGATTTTTGCCCGCCAGAAAGATGATATGATTGCAAGCAATGGCCATATCAAAATAACTTCTAAAAAAGGGCAGGCGGGTGATATTACTTTTGTAAGTGATGATAGTAAATTAAATAAACGAATTAGCATAAGGCTTTCCAATTCGCAGCTTCCATCCTAATATTATCTTCTTAATTCCCCTTGTTGGGGCCGGCGTCCCCGCTGGTGACTAAAATATTTTTTTTGCTATCGGGATTGTTTTGAGATGTTTGTATTACCCGGAGAAATTGAAGCAGGTGTTGCAGATGACAAGGCCGCCCAGGAAAAGAAGAAATAAATCGTTTTTCTATTTTTTATTGTTGTGTAACAGATAAGGATAAACGAAAACATGGCTACTGTCATCACGAAGATCTGCCGTTTTAACTATGCACTCATTTTTTTGTCGGCTCGTAGTAAAGAGTTACTGCACCACAACCAAATGTTTTTGTTTTTAAGAGTTTAAGATTAATTATATCCCTGACGTTTTTAAATAATGGTAAGCCACTACCCAAAACAATTGGCTTTACACAGAGTTGGAATTCATCAATTAAATTAAGATTCATTAAGGTTACAATTAAACTCCGGCTGCCAACTAAAATGGGTTTACTGCCGCCATTGCGGGATTGCCTGAGCTCTAAAACTTCTTCTTTAATAATTTCCTTTTTCAATTTTGTATTTTTCCAATCCACATTTTTCAGCGTGCGGGAAAAAACAATCTTTGAAATATTATCTATTAGTACTGCAAATTCATCTATTGGTTTGTTACCAGTAGGATTTTTTACAATCGGTGGCCAATAACTTTCCATAAGTTGATATGTTATCCTTCCGTATATAAGCGTGTCTGCATTACTTAATAGCTCATTATAATGTTGATGTATTTCTTCATCTGCAATTAATGCCGTGTGGTCGCAAAACCCGTCAAGTGTCATATTGATTGCTGCAATTAGTTTTCTCATATTTTGTTTTTAATTGTAATTATTTTTTTTCTGTTCGTTTCTTGCATAAAGTTCCAGGTTAGCACTGCTGCCAGGCATGACGAATAATGTTGAAGCATTTGTGCAGGCATGTAAATAGAACTTTGTCAGACTGACACAAATGCTAAATTGAAAAACTGAAGTTGAAGATAAGTACAATTGCTAAATACTTAATGTCATGCTTGAACAAAAGATGATACTAATTACTGTTGTACCAGTGCTGCTGGTCAAGTCATGCTTTTACAAATGCACTTGTAAACCGTTCTTTTCTGTCAGTTGATTAATCCATTCATCAATCTGCTGAACTACAAATTTTTCAATTTTATTGTCTGTAGTTGTCACCCATAAACCATTATTCACCAATCCAAGCGTTTTATGCCTGGCAACTTTGTCAATATGTGACAAACTGATTGATAGTTCATGATTTTGGATATTGAATTTATGAGATTTAAATACCAGTCGTTTGCTTGTTAAGTATAATTTTCCACCTACACTTTCAACGCCTTTAAAATGATTGGCACCTGTTTCAAATAAAATATTCTCATCTGAGTCAGTGTCAATTTTTGTGACTTGCGTTACAAGTTTAGAATTAGCAAACAGTCCGATTAACCATCCAAATAAAAGTCCTCCTACAGCACCTCCAATCAGTGCGGAAATAATTATTGCAATTATATGTTTTGTTGTCAGATTATCATGTGTCAGCAGGTTTTGAAGAATGAAAAATATGGTCATTGCAATTCCGAAATACAGTCCTGACCTGACTCTGTTTCTCTTGTCCATTTTATAAAATTAAAGGATTTTGTCCGAATGGCTTACGTTCAGGGCGATGTGCCGGCATTTATGATTTTCTGCCCGGAAACAAAACCGATTGAAAAACTTAAGCCGGGGGTTTGGAAGAAAGAGGTTGGGCAGTAAATGAAGGAATAAATCGTTTTCTATTTTTTTATTGTTGTGTAACTATTAAGGTTAAACGAAAATTGGATTGAATTGGAACATAGCATGACTACCTCACACAATCTTTGCTACAAAACTTGCGATAGGGGGGATGATTGCGACTTGCGTTTGGAGAACAATTTTTTTGTAGCAATCATTATTTCCTGCATTAAAAGATATTCAAACATTCAAATTTGGTGAGGAACGATGTGGGCAATTTTTTTAATCAAACATTTCTATCTACATTTGATTATCAAAAAACTCCAACTATGTCTATCCATAAATATCTTGATCGCATCAGATTCACTGATAGCCTCATCAGAAAGAAAGCCACGGGAAATGCAAAAACCCTTGCAAAAAAATTAAATCTCTCCAAAGTAGGAACCTATAAATTTATCAATGAATTAAAAGAGGAAGGTTTTCCTATTGCCTATTCTAAAAAAGATAAGAATTATTATTACACCAAAGTTGGCAATTTGTCCAACTTTCTATTAGGCGAAGAATTGAGTGATGACGAAATGAAACCAATAACCGGCGGCAGAAGTTTTTTTAAATTATTTGCAGACTATAATTATAGTTAACTTTCGGCTAATAACTTTGTATTTTAATTATCACAGGAAAATTCATTTTTTATGGCTGAGAGTTACAATACAAATCTTTTGAACGTGGCCTCCTGCTATGTGAAGCAATTAGAAATACCTATTACCCACACTACATTAAAGGAAAGACTTTCGGAAAATGCTTATTACCCAAGTTTATTTTCCTTGAGTAATATTTTTGAAATGCATAAAATAGAAATATATTTTATAAAGATATTTTTTGGCCAAAAAATGCAGGAGATGATACGAACCTGTTTAAAAAAGAGTTGGCTTTTTTAAATTAACTTTAAATTTTTAAGATCATGCAAAAATTAAGTAAAGATGAAATGAAAAAAGTGATAGGTGGGGTGGCGTCGCCTTCAAGTTGTTCAGCCCAAGCTACAGATTGCGATTCTGCATCTTGTAGTTGTAGTGGTTCCGGAACTAATGCTTGTGGAGCAAGTGATAATGCTGCAGAGTGTAACTGTAATGGTACTATAACAACTGTAACCTGTCCTTCTTAAATTTCACTTTTATAAAGTTGCCTCTTGAAGGCAACTTTATAATATTTAATAAATATATTTATATGAAAAGGATGTTCTGGATTCAGGCTTTTATTATAATATTTCAAATTAATTGCTTTTCTCAAACATTAAAAATCCCTACTAAAAGTTTTAGTGATGAAATATCTCAAGGTTATATTGTTTACAATATAGTCTCGCCGGAAAAATATATTTTACCTGTATTGGGAAATAAGACATTTAAAATTTTAAGTACGAATGATAAAATTTTCAGCGTGCTTTATATAAAGGATTCAATGTCACATAAAACGACAATAATCTTTGATAGAAATTTAAATAAAAATTTTAAAGATGATAAAGCTGTAGTTTATGATTCTGACAGCCTTCTACCGGCTTTTGTAAAACAAAATAAAAACCAAATTCATTTCGATAGCCTATTGTATATCGATAAATGGTATAAATTTAAATATACCTTAAACAAACCAAGCTTTCTTATTTTCGATGACAAAATAGCTGAAAGTTATTTTATTATGATTTCAAACCCCGACTATTATTTTGGGAAAATAGATGACTTAGATTTTAATGTATATATACTTAACAAATATTCGCCCGCTCCATCTGGTAAAAATTTAAAATTTGTTTTTATTCCTGCTTTATATGATACCGTTCAAAAGAGCAATAAAATTGACAAGGCGCAAATGATTTTCAAAATAGGCGATACTATAACTCTACGGCATTCAACATTTATTCTGGATAATTTTGATAGTAAAACGAATGAACTTAATCTTATAAAAATTACGAATAAGATTTATGGTTATTATAAAAATCAGCTTTTATCAGATATGGATGTGAAGGATATTTTTGGCAAATTAATTTCAACGAGAAATTTACAGAAGGGATATTTATTAATTGATTTTTGGGGAACATGGTGTGGACCGTGCCTTGCAAATCTACCTGAATTCAAATATCTTGTAAATTCATCTAAAGATTTTTTACAGAGTTTAGGTGTCGCATATGAAAAAGATGAAGAAAATTTAAAAAAATTTGTTATTAACAATCAAATTTCCTGGCCAATAATTTTTGATAATGAAAACGATGTTGATGGGTTAAAGCAAAAATTTAACATAACTAAATTCCCAACTTATATTTTAGTTGATTCTCATCATAGAATTTTGTTTAGAGAATCAGGAATTGATGGGTTAACAATAATTGCAAATTATCTAAGGAATAAAAAAAATAAATAAACTTTTTCTCCATATTTTATTTGATCAGAATCGAAAAATAATTCTTAAATGCGCTGGAGATATTGAATTTGTCAGAGAAAAATTAAAGGATATTTTATAAGGGACATTGGTGGCCTTATCGGTCAAAAAATAGGAATTATTAAATCCATGACGATAATTCATCAAACCTTGGCTTAGTATTTGACTTTTTAGCAAATGAAACTAATTACTGACGGCAAAGGTTTTTTCAAATTATTTGCAGACTATACTTATAGTTAACTTTCGGCTAATAACTTTGTATTTTAATTATTACTAGCGAATTCATTTTTTATGGCTGAGAGTTACAATACAAATCTTTTGAATGTTGCGGCCTGCTATGTTGAGCGGTTACAAATCCCAATAACCAAAACTACACTAGAAGAAAGCCTGCTGGAAAATCCTTATTTCCCAAGCCTTTATTCATTGAGCAATATTTTCGAAAGATTTCAAATAGATCATACAGCGTTTAAAATTGAAAAAGAAAATTTTAATAACCTTACATCTCCTTTTATTGCTTATTTAAAAAACCAGAAAACGGGGAAAGATTTTGTACTGGTTACATCTGTTACAGATAAGGAAGTAAAATATATTGCTGAAAATAAAAAGCCAAAGAAAACAACCAAAGAAGATTTTTTGAAGAATTGGGAGAGCATTGTATTGCAGGCAGAGCCTAACGATAAAAGCGGAGAAAAAGATTATGCTTTAAACAGGAAAAAGGAAATATCTGCAACCAATAAAACAACGGCGATTATTACTGCTGCCATCCTTGTATTTTTTTCTACACTGTATTTTTTTCTACATTCTTTGCTTGCTGATTTTATTTTTAGCGCAACTGTTTTGCTTTTAATAAAAATGTTGGGACTTGCAACTACCGTTTTATTGTTGGTTTATGAAACTGACAAATCCAATGCTTTTGTAAAAGGTATATGTACTGCCGGAAAGCAAACCAACTGTGGCACGGTATTACAAAGCAAGGCCTCCAAAATAATGGGGATGAGTTGGAGTGAAGCGGGATTCTTTTATTTTGCCGCTTCTTTTTTATTCCTGCTTTTCCCTGGAATCAATTTTGTCAGTAAAATTTTTGTATTGGCTATCGCGAATTGTATTGCCGCTCCCTATATTTTGTTTAGCGTATATTACCAATGGAAGGTAGTAAAACAATGGTGCCCACTATGTTTGACAGTGCAGGCAGTTTTGTTTTTAGAACTTGTATGGTCTGTTATCAATTTTTGGCATCATCCCTTTTTACCCATTGCCTCTTTGCATATTATTATATTGCCCATCGCATATTGCCTCTCATTGCCTATTATATTATGGTATATTATAAAACCACTTCTTTTAAAAGCAAAAGACGAACCTGTTTACAAAGCTGCTTACAAAAGGCTTTTGTACAATCCTGAAACATTTGATAATTTATTGCAACAACAGGCAAGCGCACCTGACGGCTATCAAAATATGGGAATTGAAATTGGGAACCCTGATGCAGTGAATACCATTATTAAAGTGTGTAATCCTTACTGCGGGCCATGCGCGAAGGCACATCCTGTTATTGAAGAAATAATACACAATAATAAAAATGTAAAACTGAAATTAATATTTACTGCAAGCAATGATACAAATGATAAGCGGGGGATTGTGGCAAAGCATTTACTGGCAATTAATAAAAGGAATGAACCTTTACAAACCGAGCAGGCATTGGATGACTGGTATTTGGCTCCTAAGAAAGACTATGATGCTTTTGCATCTAAGTATCCTCTGAATGGTGAAATAAAACAACAGGAAAATGAAATTGAAAAAATGAAAGTATGGTGCAAGGAAGCTGAGATAACGGGAACGCCTACATTTTTTATTAATGGAAAGCGATTGCCGGAAACTTATAAGATTGATGAATTGAAATACATTTTATAAAAACATTTTTGCAAAAAATGCAGGAGATGATACGAACCTGTTTAAAAAAGAGTTACTCATTATTTTATTAATTTAAATTTATTACAATGAAAAAAGATTCGAAAAAAGAAATTACAAAACTTTCAAAAGAAGAGATGAAGAGAATTGTAGGAGGAAAGTACACTTGTCTTGGGGAAATTTGTTTGTATAACCCTAGTATTTGTTGTGGAGGTACTTTTTGTCAAAATGGGACTTGCGTTTTTTAACATTTAAAGACAGATGGGAGAATCAGTTCCACCTGTCTTTTCATGCATATTTCGACAAAATTCCTAAATATATGCCATAGGGCTTTACTACCAATCTTAGAAAAATAGCTTTTGGTTATTGAGAGTTGCTAAAAGTACCTGATAGCTAATTGACATCCACTACAAGCATAGCATAAATGATGAATGTGATGTCGTAGGGCATTTATTAGCAATTAGTGAAAAAAAATGCGCAGCAAATGGAGTTATTAATGGGCACCCGTTGCATGAAAATTATAGTATTGATGAATTGAAATATATTTTCTAAAAATATTTTTTGCAAAAAATGCAGGAGATGATACGAACCTGTTTAAAAAAGAGTTGGAATTATTAATTAACTTTAAATTTTTTAAGATCATGAAAAAATTAAGTAAAGAAGAAATGAAAAAAGTAATGGGGGGTAAAGACGCAGCTGTTAGTTGTACATGCTCCGGAAGTGTGGGGGCATGGACATACACTTCAACACCGACGGGTATGCAATCTCTTGATGATATCGCGACCTATTGCAGTTCTGGTTATGGTTCATGTACGAATGGAGCGTCACTCATGCCTGCTGAATAATTTTAAGAAGGCTGGTAATACCAGCCTTTCATTTTTTTAATAAGAATCATGAGATATTTGACGTTACTAGTTGTGTTCTGTTTTAACCAGGCACTTGGTCAATATGCCACCCTGTCATTTAAAGTAAAAGATTCATTAAAAAGGCCGATTGTGTTTTGTGAACCAATAGAAGGCCATGCAAACACATGGATCCCAACGTATAGTATCAAAAATAATAGCTCCAATGAATTCACTTTTAAAAGAAGAATAAGAATCACAGAACCGGTTGCTATCCAAATACATTTTGGATATCAACCCTTATGGTTATACATTGAACCTGGGCAAAATATTTTGATAGACATTAATTTAAATCTTTTTACTGGTAAAAGCACAAATGGAGGACTGAAAATAATAGGCCCGAATGCAAGAGGAAATGAATATTTTAATGACTTCAATTTCCAGCCTGCTAGAAAATTTAAACTAACAGACGACATTTTATTATCCTTTGACGATAAGAATCCTTTAAAAACGATAAAATATTATGAGCAAAAAGTTGATTCATCATTTGCCTATTTAAAAAGATTGAAAAGTAAAAAACTAATAACCCCCACGTTTTACAAACTGGTTACGAATGATCTCGATTTATCCTACCTGCGAGAATTTGGAATTGGCTTATTACAATCGAAAACAGACTACAAAAGTAAATGCACAATAATTGATTCATTATACGTAGTTTATAATCCTGAAAATGAGAAAAACCTACAGGGGTTTTTCAATGGACCTTATTGCTATAGCTACGGAATTTATAAAAATACATCTTCATTTAACTCGGGTTCGCTGCCGGAAGATACAACCATTCGAATAGACACTTCTAATTATAAGATTGCAAAGAATTTTGTTCCCTTTATTTATTTAAAAGGAGATGTAATGAAATTTGAATGGGGAATGTCGCTTTATCTATATAAAGCCTTTTTCCCGGACAGGTTCAAAGAAACAGATTTGGCGCCCTATTTTAGTAAATTTCCTGATTCGTGGTTAAGGCATACTATAAATTTTGAAAGAAAAAATTATACGAATCCCTCGGATCATAACTCATATGTGGATTCATCTAAAATATTCGTGCTAAATACAGATAGCCTGAATTCATTTAATGAGGTTTTTAATGTTTTTTTCAAAAACAAACTTGTATATGTAGATTTTTGGGCGACCTGGTGCCTGCCTTGTAAGGAAGAATTTAGCTTTAATGGCTCATTGGATAGTTTTTTTCTGAAAAATGATATTGAACGTTTGTATGTTTCATTCGATTCTCCCGGAAACCGTGAGGCTGTGTTAAAAAATATTTATTCATTTAAATTATATGGGAAACATCTATTATTAAATAAAAAACTTTTTGATGATATTATAGATAAGATATACGGAGGGAGTACCAGGTACAGTATCCCAAGATATTTGATAATAAATAAAAAAGGCCAAATTGTTGAAAATAATGCAAAGAGGCCAAGTTCCGGTGAGGCATTGATGGATCAATTAAAAATATACCTGGAGCAGTAAAGACAATTATGAACAAGAGTTTTTTACCCCCAACCTCTTTCTTTATCATTATTATTTCTCCCTTTTCTATAATCCTTCAAAAAATAAATAACTCCCCCAAAGGCAATTCCAAAGCCTCAGCAATTTTCTTTAATGTACATATAGTTACATTTAATTGCCCCCTTTCTATCCGGCCAATTTGTTCGGCATGGTTGTCCATCTTTACTGCCAAATCAAGTTGAGTAAAGCCTTTGGCTTTTCGAAGTAAAGCAATGTGCTTACCGAGCGCTTTCAAAAATTTTTTATCGAATACTTTTTGCACACTTCAAGTACCGTATTTTATATAAAAGGGATATGCATGTTCCATTATTAAAAATGGATTATATTTGTTCTCAGGGTGATCTAAATATATTCAAAAGCGAATCAGGAATTATATAGACTCAATATTTACTCACCCTTATGCCTTTCCATTTTTATAAACAGCTAAATGCTATGGACTGCGGCCCCACCTGCCTGCGCATGGTAGCCAAACATTATGGAAGGCATTATAAAATTGATACGCTCAGGCAAAAAGCAGGATTCTCCAAAGCAGGAG
>DATCFT010000060.1:0-16954 GCA_036509335.1 Hanamia sp. | reverse complement strand
AATATTTAAAGAGTAACTTTATTCCGTAATAAATTGGTTATAATATTTTCTAAAACTCAATACCAGTAATGGTTGTGCAATTTTCGCACTTTTTTTTATCATTATATCTATATTAATATTTAAGAATACCCCCTATATATTTTTATATGATAATGGCATTTATTTTACGAATTAATAACACGAATTAGGGATTAATAACACCAATTTTTTAAACGAATTACGCGAATTGCGAGATTCCCATATTTTTATTTTGTGTTTCTCAATGCTTATATTTTACGCGCGCCGTTTGACTGAAGAGTCCCGACAGGCTTTCAGGGCAGCCCTACTAATGAACCAATAACCCAATAACCCAATAAACTAATAAACTTCTTATCTCTTACAAATAAACAATCTTCTCTTCTTTTAAAAAATCGAGAGGTTTTAAATCCGCGAAGATCATTGCGGCATTTCGTTTCCCACATTCTTCGTAAATAAGTTCCATTGCTTTTTTTCTATTCACTTCATCGAGGTGGCTATAAGGTTCATCCAATAATAAAAAATCAAAAGGCTGCATCAAAGCTCGAATGATAGATATACGCTGTTGTTCGCCATAGCTGCACGTTTTTACCTTTTGATTTAATTTGCTTTCTATGCCAAGTTTATTTGCCATTTCAGTAATGGCTTCAGGTTGATGGTAAGGGTTGAGAATTCTTTTTATTTCGATATTCTCTCTTACAGTATGATTTTCAAAAAGTCTCAAATCCTGGAAAATGATGCTTATTTTATTTTGCCGGAATGCAGAAAAGCTTTCCGTAGAAAGTTTTTTTATATCTGTATCATCATAAAAAATGGAACCGGAAAAATCTTTTCTTAAACCATAAATAAAATGCATCAGAGAAGTTTTTCCACTTCCGGAGGGCGCTACAATATGCAAATGCTCACCTTTGTTTATTAAGATATTTTGCTCCCAGATTTGCGAAGCATTTCTTTTTTCTTTTTCAATATAATCCGGCGTTATCCCGCGCAGTTGTATCTGCATCATTCTTGTTTAAAACAATTTATTTTACTTTAACTGTATCAATTGGCGGAGGCACTAATAATGAATCGAGCCTGTGGTTAGTATCATTTTTTTTTGCTTCTTTTATTTTATACATTTCATTTACATAGTTGTTCAGTTGTTTAAGGCTGTTGGTGTCTTTGTTTATTAGATTGATTTCTGTATGAAATGCAAATGCGCCGTCTTTAAATTCTCCACCTTCAGAGATAATATTGTTCCACATATTGAGGCTTTGATCCAGCATGGCTTTGTGATCCTGGCTGCCTGATTGTACCGCATCAAATTCGGAAAGTATTTTATGAATGTCAAGAAAAAATCCTACCGGATGCCCAGAAAATTTGTCAGTGAAATCATATTTGCTATTGTTACCGGCAAGATATTGATTGACGAAAGTATTGGAACTGCCTATTGCAAATGTTTTATCATTCATTACATAATCATTTACCAATGAATCTTTGCCCATTTGCGATCCCATTTGTTTTACTGCATCAATTATTTTTTGAAGGCTTGCTTTATCTCCTACACCTAAAGAAAAAATAAAATTAAAATCAGGCTTATTGAAATTTCCCGGATTCAAATTACCTCCTGAGGAATCATTGTTATTAAATAAGCTTTTAGTCATTTTAAAATCGCTGAAAGCTAACAGGAAATCACCGTTTGTGGATTTTGAAAAATCATCAAGAGTGAATCCCATTTTCTGTGAATAGGTATTTACCAGGCCGTCTGCGCCGGTAAGTTTGATAAGTTCTGTCAATCCTTCCGGTTTAAAATTGAATGCTAATATTCCGAATACATTTTGTGATGGAATATTTTTGATCATATCCATGTTTATGGAATTTCCCATGTATTTTTTTAATACATCAGAAAGTTCTTTGCTAACATATCCTTTTTGATCAACCTCAATTTTGCCATTATCAAAATCAACTGTATAAGTACTGATATTATCTTTGGTAAAGGCATCTAATTTCAGCATGCTTAACATTCCCATTGAAGAACTTTGTACAATTGCTTCGTTATTTTGCCATACATGTATATCTCCGGTTTCTTTTAAGAGTGCACTGAATTTGTCGCTTTTTTCGAGTGAGCTATCCGATTTTAAAGAGAAAAGTTTTTTGCATATTTCAGCAAGTTCTGCGCTTCTGTCGGCCGGTGGAGCGCCTTGTTGTATGCTGGTAGAATCTTTCCATTTGTACATTTCAGAAGAAGTGGTTTCGGGATTCATTACATACACAAAATGGTCATCGTTCCAGCCAACTATGTTTTTATCTTTCAACGTAAGTAAATTAATGCCGTCTTCGTTTTTTACAGTTTGTGAACTGTCAAAATTCTTATTGAATTGCTCAAAATCTTTTTCACTTTTTAGTTTCCCTTCTGAAGCGACGTAATAATCTGTGCCGGTATTTTTTGCCACAAAAAAGATTAACCCGTTATCAAAGTCAATTCCGCTGGCAGAGGGATTGTCGAGAATTTTTTTTCTCCAATCAGGAGTAGAAGGATCCGAATAGGCTTTTTGGTACCAACTTGATTTTTTTAAATCGTCCCACGATAGCTTGCTGTTGAGAGATTTCATATTTACCTGTGCCACAAAAAGCGCATTGGAAGGGATCATTTTCCCGGTTTCATTATTTTTTCCACACGAAGAAAATAAGAGTATTAATACACTTAATGGAAAACATAGTTTCAAAAAAGATTTCATAAAAAATTTATTTTGGATGGATAAAAATTTATTTTGTAAAAATAAGTTGATTAAAAGTAAGTTTTATTCTATATATCCCGAAATTTTCGGAAAGTAACCTTTCATTTTTTAAAATAGGCAATAAGCTGGTGTGCAGGAATGGTTTGCTGCTCGCCTATTGCAAGATTTTTTATTATACAGTTCTGTTGCTCCATTTCATTAGAGCCAATAATTACCGCGAATTCAATATTTTTCTTTGCTGCATATTTGAATTGCTTATCCAATTTGGAATTATCATAAAATAATTCACAACTGATTCCATTATACCTGAGTTTTTGCATAAGACCAAAGGCGTACCTGCTTTCTTTTTCGCCAAGATTGAAAAATAAAACATGCGTGGATTGATTGATATTTTCCGGAAAAAGATTTAGTTCCTTTATTACATCATAAATCCTGTCCAATCCGAAACTGATGCCTACTCCGGGAATATCAGGAACACCGAATAGTCCTGTTAAATTATCATAGCGTCCACCGCCGCCGATACTTCCCATTTGTACATTCTTTGCTTTCACTTCGTAAATGATTCCGGTGTAATAATTAAGCCCGCGGGCTAAGGTGAAATCAATGATAATTGTTTGTTTACTGTCTTCATTTTTCAAGAACCCTAAAATGTATTTTAATTCTTCTATTCCTTTTTTTCCGGTTTGGGAATCGCCTATGATTGCAGAAATTTTTTCTAATTTTTCGGAATTAGAACCTTCAATATTTATATAATTTTCAATCACCGAAATGTTGGTATCTGATAATCCGGTAGTTTTCAATTCCTCTTTTACTTTTTCAATTCCTGTTTTTTCAAGTTTATCAATTGCAATAGTAATTGCATTCATGTTTTCAATGCTGTTGCAAACTTCTGCCAGGGCGTAAAGAATTTTCCGGCTGTTGATTTTTATATCTACCTCAATTTGTAATCTTTTAAAAACGTCCACATAAATTTCGGCAAGTTCTACATCACTTATTAATGAATAAGTGCCGGCTATATCTGCATCACATTGAAGAAACTCGCGGTACCTTCCTTTTTGTGGCCTGTCGGCGCGCCATACAGGTTGTATCTGGTATCGCTTAAAGGGAAGAGTAAGTTTTCCGTAATTCATGGCCATGTATCTTGCAAAGGGGATAGTGAGGTCGTATCTCAAAGCCCTTTCGGTAATATTTTTGTCATTTTTACCGGCAAGAATATTCTCAAAATCTTTTATTGCATTCTCTCTTTTTGCAGGATTATCAAGGCCATTATTCAAAATTTTAAAAATCAGTTTATCGCCTTCCTCACCATATTTCCCCATGAGCGTTTCCAGGTTTTCTATTGCCGGAGTTTCCAAAGGCTCGAATCCATAAAGTTCAAATACCTCTTTGATAGTATCAACAATATATCTTCGCCTACGCAATGTTTCCGCAGCAAAATCCCTGGTTCCCTGTGGTAATGATGGCTTCATAATTTTTTCTCCGTTGCTATTCATTTTTTCGCTTCGCAAAACTATTATTTAATTATTGGAAAAGGTATTGTTTTATCAGTTGACTGCCCCATAAAAAAGAATTCTTAATTAATTTGGCAATCAAATTGATATGGAAAATAATGACAGTTGCATCTTCGTAAGTATAAACGAAACAGATAGAGGAATTAACAAATCAATTGCATCAATTATTAAATTATTACAATCTTTAAAAGTAGTATTAATATATTGCAGGCGGATAAATGAATGAGATGATAAAAGACAAAAAAAAGTGTTTCAGTAAATATGGCAATTTCTCTATTTTATTTTATCTTGCCACCTGTCTGTAAAAATGTAGAATATGAGCCTTGAAGAATTTGAGAATACTCCGGATAACAAAACCAAGCGTTATATTCTGATGAGAAGTATCACGGATCTTGGTATGGGATTTATATATTTAGCAGTGGGTATTCTTATTTTGTTTGCAAAACAATTAAATTTATATTCGGATTTTGCCGGCGGAACTCTAGCAAAAATATTTGCAGTTGTAGTAATGATATATGGATCCTGGAGAGTTTACAGAGGATTCAAAAAAAAATATTATAAAGAATGATTTACTTTAGACATCAAATAATACAGAACCCTTTGATCATCATTTTTATGACTGTCCTTCTTTGGTTTTTTTTTACCGGATGCCATGAAAATACAAGACCCGACCTTGATACACCTGACAGAGGAACCATTCATATAAGTGTAGATGAATCCTTTGAACCGGTGATTGATTCTGAAATCCAGGTATATGAAGCCTTACATCCTGGTACCAAAATCATTGCCGATTACAAACCAGAATCTGAATGTTTTAAAGACCTGATAAAAGATAGCACCAAAATGATAATTGTTACCCGCGGCCTTACTCCGCAGGAGGAACAGTATTATAAAGACAGTATTTCAATTTCACCTACCTGGGCCCGGATAGCTTACGATGCAATCGCGGTAATAGTAAACAGAAATTCACCTGATTCCATTTTTCAGATGAGTGAACTTAAGAGTATTCTTGATGGAACTTCTGAAAGTAAGTTGACAGCTGTATTTGACGGATTAAAGGAAACAAGTACAGTTCGTTATGTGATAGATTCTGTTTTAAGGGGGGATACGTTGGATCGAAAAAGTGTATTTGCAGAAAAAAACAGCGATGGGGTGATTAATTATGTGGCCAATCATCAAAACGCAATTGGTTTTGTGGGAGTGAGCTGGATTGGAAATCCTGAGGATACTTCACAATTAAGTTTTTTAACGAAAGTGCGAATTGCATCTTTGGGATGTAGTTGTCCTGAAGAAGCTTTTGTAAAACCCTACCAGGCCAATATTATGCTGAGACGCTACCCTATGGTACGGGCTTTGTATTATATTATCAAAGAAGAATACAACGGGCTTGCCAGCGGATTTGCTCATTTTATGCAATTTGAAAAAGGACAATTGATTTTCAGACGAGCTTATTTATGGCCGGCACAAATGAATTTTTCCATTCGTTCGGCAACGATAAATTAATTTTTAAACCTTAACCTGTTATTTATAAAAAGTAAAAATTGTAAACATGAAAAAAATCGGACTCTTCGCTTCTTTAATTCTAATGTGTCATATTTTATTTGCTCAAAGTATGGACGAAGGGAAAAAGTTTCTCAACTACGAAAGAAATCAAAGCGCCGAAGGCGTATTTCAAAAAATGTTGGCCTCTGATCCTAATAATATAGAAGCAGCTTATTGGCTGGGGCAAACTTATCTGCAAGATCAGGATATTGTAGATACCGTAAAAGCTAAGAATTTGTATCAAAAAACCCTTCAGGCCAATCCTAATTCTGCATTGATGATGGTAGGAATAGGCCAGGTAGAATTGAGGGAAGGGAATAAGGCCGATGCCAGGAATCGTTTTGAAACTGCTATTAGTTTAACCAAAAAGAAAGAACTCACTGATATCCTCATTGCAGTTGGCAGGGCAAATGTAGAAGCTAAAAACGGGGATATTTTATATGGAATTGACAAACTGAAACAAGCTGCGGATAAAGATAAAAAAAATGCGGAGATATTTAATCTGATTGGTGAAGGATATTGGAAATTAAATGACGGCAGCAATGCTACTACCAATTATCAGAATGCTTTGGCGCTCGATCCGCATGATGCCAGGGCTGAATGGATGATAGGCAGAATTTATGAAACCCAGGGATATGGCCAGGAAGCTGTTTATATGAAACATTACCTGGATGCCATTAGTGAAGATCCTAATTTTGCTCCTGTCTATTATTGGCTGTATGGATATTATTACAATCGCGATGTAAATGTAGCATCAGAATATCTGAATAAATATATAGCCGTTGCAGATAATAATTCTAAAAACTGTTACGCACAGGCTTCTCTTATGCTTGTTTCTAAAAAATATCCTGAAACTATTTCGCAGGCAGATGCTTGTATAGCCTCAGCAGGAGATAAGGCATATCCTAAATTATTTGGATTGAAAGCGTATGCATATGATAAAATGGGAGATTCTCTCAACGCTAAAAATTCTTTCGAAGAGTATTTTGCTAAAGTGAATCCTGAAATTATCGGGCCTAAAGATTATGCTACTTATGGGAAAGTATTATTAAAATTCCCAGGTCAGGAAGCATTAGCCGAATCAAATATTGATAAAGCAGTTGCAATGGATACTGTTTTTGCAGATAAGATTGGCTTTGTAAAGGATATTGCTATAAGTTATGTAGATAGTAAAAATTATACCGAAGCAGGTAAATGGTATGGTAAAATTTTAAGCCTTGATTCTAATTATGGGAAAACGGACTTGTTTTATGCCGGTTACAATGATTACCGTGGAGGTAATTATGTTACTGCAGATTCTGTTTTTAAATTGTATCAACAAAAATATCCTGATGATATATATGGATGGTACCTGGGTGGGCGCGCAGAGGAAGGAATTGATACTTCGGGCGCATTAGGTTTGGCAAAACCCGATTATGATAAAGTAATTGCCATTGGAGATACTACTGCAGATAAAGGTTCTATTAAAGATAAATTGATACCTGCTTTAAGATATATGGTGGCATATTATTATAATATAAAACATAGTACAGATACTGCGATTATTTATAACGATAAAATATTAGTGGTAGATCCTGCGGATGCAACTGCTTTGAAAACCAAAGATGCTTTGGCTGCTGTGAAAAAGCAGGAACAGGATGCTGCAAACAGACCTTCTGAACCTTCGAAAGGCAAGAAGTGATAAAATAAAGAATTGATCAATAAAAAACTCCTGCATTAGCGGGAGTTTTTTATTAAAATAATTTAGAGTTTAATAAAGAAAAATAAAACTTTGTTTATAGTTGATTTCTCTTATGGATAATTGACGTTGCTATCTTACTTTTGCGGAAAATATTTTAATCTTGTTACACTTTTTTTTACAGGTTCATAGTATAAATAGCACATCTAATTATTTCCCTGTTGGCATACAACTCATATTTGCTGCTGGTTTGCTGTCATTGATGATTTATGGTACCAATGTTTTAGGTCCTAAAAGAAAAACATCTGATAAGCTAGTCAACTTTGAAAGCGGAATAGAATCACAGGGAAATGCAAGAAAGCCAATAGCAGTTAAATATTTTTTAGTAGCTATCATGTTTGTTCTTTTTGATGTAGAAGTTATTTTCTTTTACCCCTATGCAGTTAACTTCAGAGAATTGGGATGGAGTGGCTTTGGAGCTATTTCTATGTTTGTTGGTTTTTTTCTTGCCGGCTTTATTTATATCATCAAAAAAGGTGGTTTAAACTGGGAAGATGAGAACTGATTGGCTGATGTGATAATTCGATAATGAGCCAATTTGAAAATGAAGAATTATTAAAAAATAAAAATTAAAAAATAAATTATTTAATTAGCATAACGGCTAATTAGTAAATAAAAAAAAATTATGGCACGTCCGGTTCAATATAATATTACTCAAAAGCCTTTGGAGAAACCGATATCTGTGGTATCGGGTCCTGATGGTTTTATGGGTGAAGGATTTTTCGCGTCAAGGCTTAGTGAGGTGGTAGGTCTTGCAAGAAAAAATTCTATCTGGCCTTTACCTTTTGCTACAAGTTGTTGCGGTATCGAATTCATGGCGCTGATGGCATCGCATTATGACCTTGCCCGCTTCGGTTCTGAAAGGGTAAGTTTTACTCCGCGCCAATGTGATCTTTTAATGGTGATGGGAACGATTGCAAAAAAAATGGCACCGGTTGTAAAACAGGTTTATTTACAGATGGCTGAGCCACGTTGGGTGTTGGCGATGGGAGCCTGTGCAAGCAGCGGAGGTATTTTTGATACCTATTCTGTTCTCCAGGGAATTGATCAGATCATTCCTGTAGATGTATATGTACCGGGTTGCCCGCCGCGGCCTGAGGCTGTTATTGATGGATTTTTAAGAGTACAGGAACTGGTAGAAAATGAAAGCCTGAGAAGAAGAAATTCTGAGCGATATAGAGAATTAATGGAAACGTACGGCATTCAGTAAGAAATAAGAAATGAAGAATAAGGAATAAAAAATATGAAATAAGGCTTGAAATATGGCTCTAACGAACGAAATAATAAGGCTGAAACTTACTGAAAAATTTGGTGAACAACTTACCGGATGGGAAGAGCCTTATGGGATGCTTACTTTTATTTCAGATAAAAATTTGAATCTGAAAGTGCTTCAATATCTTTTTGATGAGCCTTCTTTAGGTTTTCAATTCATGACTGATCTGTGTGCAGTTCATTATCCAGATAACCCGGGAATGGAATTGGCAGTAGTATATCATTTGCACAATCTCAAAGAGAATGTTCGTATTCGTTATAAAATTTTCACCGATATTAAAAAGCCGGATGTATTTAGTGCGTATGCTTTGTATTCAGCAGCCAATTGGATGGAGCGGGAAACATACGATTTTTATGGAGTGAATTTTATAGGGCATCCTAATTTGAAAAGGATTTTAAATGTAGATGAAATGGAATATTTCCCAATGAGAAAAGAATATCCATTGGAAGACCAAAAGCGTACAGATAAAGATGATGAAATGTTTGGGCGTTCGTAGGGGCAACCTTCACGGTTGACCAATCATTTGCAAACCCTGTGTTTGCAAATGATTCAGTAAAAGAACAAATAACAAGGAATTTGAATCTAGGCGTAAACAACTAAAAAAGTTTGATAAAAATAAAACAAGAATCTTTATTATTTGTTTATTAGCTGTAAAAAATAATACGTCAATTTGATTTCTAAAATAAATTAAAACAATGACAGTTTTTTATTACAAGAATAAAATGATCATTCGGAATATAACTATAATTTTTATTTTACTCTATTCTCTTTTTTCATCTGATAATCTTTCAAAGTATATATTGGGTGGGATGGGGATTGTGCTTGTTTTATTGAATTTGAAACAAGAATTTGAAACTAAAAAGTAAAAGTATAATAAACACAGTGATGAAACCAATCGAAATATATAAGGATTGCGGTAATAAAAGTAAAATACAATGAGTGAACATGTAACTTTACCGGAAGGGAATGTTGAAAAGCAAACCACTACAATAAATATAGGGCCTACGCATCCTGCTACTCATGGCGTGTTTCAGAATATTGTGGAACTTGATGGTGAAACAATAGTAAGCGCCGAACAAACGGTGGGTTATATTCATCGTGCCTTTGAAAAAATTTCTGAACACAGAATACCCTATCAGATAACCACACTCACAGACAGATTAAATTATTGTTCGGCACCGATAAATAATTTTGGCTGGCACATTACCTGCGAAAGATTGCTTGGTGTAAAAATTCCAAAAAGGGTAGATTATTTGCGCGTGATTATCATGGAGCTTTCAAGAATTTCTGATCATTTGATTTGTAATTCTATTGTAGGAGTTGATTCAGGAGCATTCTCAGGTTTCCTTTACCTGATGCAGTATCGCGAATTGATTTATGAAATATATGAAGAAATTTGCGGGTCGCGTTTAACAACTAATATGGGGCGCATCGGAGGTTTTGAAAGAAATTTTACCAACCAGGCATTTGAAAAATTAGAAAAGTTTATAAAAGAGTGGCCACCGGTTTTAAAAGAATTTAATGAGCTTTTTATTCGCAACAGGATATTCATAGACCGAACAAAAGGTGTAGGTCCCATTTCTGCAGAGCGGGCTTTGAATTACGGTTTCTCAGGCCCAAACCTTAGAGCAGCTGGTGTTGACTATGATGTAAGAGTACATACTCCCTATAGTAGTTATGAAGATTTCGATTTCACCATTCCTGTGGGTACTACGGGAGATTGTTATGATCGGTTTTTAGTTCGCGACCAGGAGATGTGGCAAAGTCTGGAACTTATAAAACAAGCTTATCAAAAAGTGCAGGAATTTAAAGGAGCAGAAGCAGATGTTTTCCATGCCGATGTTCCTGATTTTTATTTGCCCGATAAGAAGGACGTTTATTCAAAAATGGAAGCGCTCATCTATCATTTTAAAATTATCATGGGAGAAACTAAGATGCCGGTGGGTGAAATTTATTCTGCCGTAGAAGGCGCTAACGGAGAGCTGGGATTTTATTTGATAAGCGATGGTGGCCGGTCTCCATATCGCCTGCATTTCAGAAGGCCATGTTTTATTTATTACCAGGCCTATTCTGAATTGACAAAAGGTGGTTTATTAAGCGATGCAATCATCACAATGAGTAGTTTGAATTTGATTGCCGGAGAGTTGGATGCGTGAGAATATAAAAGGATAGGTTTCTATGGAAAAAGAAAGAAAAATAAAAAAAGTAGTAAGAAAAGTGACTTTTGCAGAAGCGGAGATTGCTGATGATGAGTATTGGGCAAAAGCAAGCGCTGAGGAAAGATTGAAGGAGTTAACAGAGCTAAGGAAAACGGTCTTTGGAGATGCTGATGGAAGAATAAAGAAGGTGGTTTCTAAACGAAGCATTTATGATGAAGAAAATTAGCCTTGAAAAAGATATTATTGAGTTCATAGAATTATGCAATAAGCATGATGTAAGATATCTGGTAATTGGCGGTTATGCAGTAAGTGTTCATGGTTATCCGAGAACAACAAAAGATATTGATGTTTGTATTGAGATGTCGGAAAAGAATGCTTCAAAAATGGTTCAGGTTATAAATGATTTTGGGTTTGGTTCTTTAAAATTAGGTAAAGAAGATTTTTTAAAAAAGGATTCCATAACTCAATTAGGTTTTCCACCATTAAGAATTGATATTTTGAATGACCTTGATGGAGTAGGTTTTGAAGAGGCCTGGAATAATAAAAAAATAGTGGACTTTGAAAAGGTACCTGTTAATTTTATTGGCTATAATGATCTAATAAAAGTAAAACAAAAAGCAGGTAGGACGCAGGATATTGCAGATGTTGATAATTTAAAAAAAAGAAATAAGAATAATAAATGAGCATGCAATTTTCACCCGAAAAATTAAACAAAGTAAACGAACTCGTCAGTCATTATCCTGAAGGCAAACAAAAAAGCGCTTTATTGGGTGTGCTTCATTTAGCTGAGGAAGAATTCGGCTGGCTTAATGTAAACACGATGGATTATGTGGCTTCTTTATTAAATCTTCAGCCAATTGAGGTTTATGAAGTGGCTTCGTTTTATTCGATGTTCAATTTAAAACCTGTGGGCAAATACGTTTTTGAAGTTTGCCAGACAGGGCCTTGTATGTTGAATGGAAGCGATCAGATAATTGATTATATTAAACAGAAATTAAACGTAGGTGTGGGAGAAACTACTAAAGACGGAATGTTTACTTTAAAAACGGTTGAATGCCTGGGTGCATGTGGATATGCTCCAATGATGCAAATGGGTAAATTTTATAAGGAGCATTTGACGCCGGCAAAAGTGGATCAGATAATTGAGGAATGCATGAATAACAGTGCAAGAAATAATTAGCAGCAAACAAAAATAAATGCAATTTACATGGAAGCAATCGTACCCTATTTAACTTTTAATGGAAATGCTTCAGAAGCACTTGACTTTTATCTGAGGGGTGCAAAAATCACCATGGAATTGCAGGATACCTTTTGGGAGCAAAGTTTGGAATGCTGACGGATAAATATTGATTTAACTGGATGTTCAATCATGATTATATGAAGTATCAAAATAAGAAAGGAATAACTGATAATGAATAAAATAATACCATATTTAAAAAAAGCAAAGGTACTATCCGGTTATCGGTTGTCGGTGGAATATGAAGATGGAATAAAAGGCATTGTTGATTTAAATAAATGGAAAGGGAAAGGTGTTTTTGAATTTTGGAATGATGAAAAAAAATTTTAAAATTTTGAAATTACGGGAGATAAAAAAATAAAATGGAGTGAAGATATTGATATGGATCCGGATGCATTTTATTTAGAGATTATTAATAGAACCTTTTTTGAGTATGCCCGTGATAAGCAGCTTTTACGGTATTCTGATTAAAATGTATTTTGGTGATCATTTGCCCCCGCATTTTCATGCTGAGTACGCGGAATTTTCGGCCCAGATTTCTAATTTAAGCAAAGAAGGAAATGGGTTATTTAAGAAGATTGAGCCATTAAAATAAAAATTGTCCAAAGAGTAATTAAATTTCCGTTTAGGAAGAATAGAATATGACAAAAAAATTATTATTAGACAAAATAAATGTTCCCGGCATAAAAAGCTTTGAAGTGTATCGCCGCGAAGGAGGTTATCAAAGTGTAGAGAAAGCTTTAAAAATGCAACCAGGGGATATTGTAGAAGAAATGAAGAAGAGTGGGCTTCGCGGCCGTGGTGGCGCGGGTTTCCCTACAGGATTAAAATGGAGTTTCCTTGCAAAGCCCGAAGGAATTGCGCGTTACCTGGTATGTAATGCTGATGAAAGTGAACCGGGTACTTTTAAAGATCGTTATTTGATGGAATTTATTCCTCATCTTTTGGTAGAAGGAATGATTGTTTCTTCTTTTGCTTTGGGAAGTAATGTTTCGTATATCTATATCCGTGGTGAATATGATTGGGTTGCAGATATTCTTCAAACAGCGCTTGATGAAGCAAAACAAAATGGCTTTCTCGGTAAAAACATTTTGGGAAGTGGATTCAATTGCGAAATATATCTTTATCGCGGAGCCGGGGCTTACATCTGTGGTGAAGAAACAGCACTGCTGGAAAGTTTGGAAGGCAAAAGAGGATTACCAAGAATAAAGCCGCCTTTCCCCGCGGTGAAAGGAGTATGGGGATGTCCTACTGTTGTAAATAATGTAGAGACAATTTGTGCAGTGGTTCCAATAATAAACGAAGGCGGAGAAGCCTATTCAAAAATTGGAATTGGAAAATCAACAGGTACCAAATTAATTTCTGCCTGTGGAAATATTAATAAGCCCGGAGTTTACGAAATAGACATGACCATTACTGTTGAAGAATTTATTTACAGCGATGAGTATTGTGGAGGAATTGCAAATGGAAAAAGATTGAAAGCCTGCATTCCCGGAGGTTCATCTGTTCCTATTTTACCAGCTAATCTTTTATTAAAAACGGCAAAAGGCGAACCACGTTTGATGAATTACGAAAGCCTTGCTGACGGAGGTTTTATTACCGGAAGTTCGATGGGTTCCGGTGGCTTTATTGTATTGGATGAAGACCAATGTGTGGTTCGGCATACTTATACAATATCAAGATTTTATCATCATGAAAGCTGTGGGCAATGCTCGCCATGCCGCGAAGGAACAGGATGGCTTGAAAAAATATTTCACAACATTGAATATGGAAAAGGTAAGATGAAAGATATCGATCTTCTTTGGGATGTGCAGAGGAGAATTGAAGGAAATACGATTTGTCCTTTTGGAGATGCTGCTGCATGGCCGGTTGCTGCTGCTATCAGGCATTTCAGGGATGAATTTGAATGGCATGTTTTAAATCCCGAAGAATGCCTGGTAAGAAATTATGGATTGGCACATTATGCAGATCCGATGGAAGTAGCAGCTTCTTAAAAAACAGAGTTGAATTTGAAAAACTAAATTGTAATGCCTGAACAACAACAACTATTTAAAGTAACAATAGACGGTATCACAATAGAGGTACCGCCGGGAACTACTATTTTGAATGCTGCACGCAAAATAGGTCCGCAAGTAGCGCCGCCAACGATGTGCTATTATAGCAAGCTGGAGGGTAGTGGCGGTAAATGCCGTACCTGCCTGGTGGAAGTAGCCGCCGGTTCTACCAAAGACCCGCGCCCAATGCCAAAATTAGTAGCCTCATGCAGAACAGAAGTGATGGATGGGATGGTTGTAAAAAATGTTACAAGCGAAAAGGCACTTGATGCCAGGAAGGGTATCGTCGAATATTTATTGATCAATCATCCTTTGGATTGTCCGATTTGTGATCAGGCCGGTGAGTGTTATTTGCAGGACCTCAGCTATGATCATGGAACAGAAGGTACCCGCTATGAATTTAAAAGAAGAACATTCGTAAGAGAAGATATTGGCCCATATATTCAGCTCCACATGACAAGATGCATATTATGTTATCGTTGTTTGATGGTGGCTGATCAATTGACAAATTCGCGTTCACAAGGTATTTTGCTCAGAGGCGATGTATCTGAAATATCCACTTATATTTCCAAAGCAATTGATAATGATTTCAGCGGAAATGTGATTGATGTTTGTCCGGTTGGCGCGCTGACAGACCGTACCTATCGGTTTAAAAACCGTGTGTGGTTCCTGAAACCTGTGGATGCCCACAGAGATTGTGATAAGTGTTGCGGAAAAGTTACTTTATGGAATCGTGGCGAAGAAGTGTTCAGGGTTACATCACGGAAAGATCCGTGGGGTGAGGTGCAGGAGATTGACGGAAAAGCAGCATGGATTTGCAATACATGCCGTTTTGAAAAGAAAAATTCTTCTGATTGGGTAATTGAAGGCCCTACTAAAATAAGCAGACATTCAGTTATTTCTACCAATCATTATGTAGAGAAAGTAGTTCCACCTGATCCGTTAAATAAAGTTCTCTTTGGACGTAACCCTTTATTATTAATGGATATTAATGAGGTAAGTGGCGTAAATACTTCAGATATTGATCTAAGTATTCTTCCCGGCCCTGCTACTTCCACTACATTTATTGAACGGAACGAAAAGAAGGAAATTGAAGAAACAGATGCTGAAAGATTATCTATTAATGATCATAAATAAGTATAATTAAAATTTAGTTTTAACAACATGTATCTAAACCAAATACTTTTAAACATTGACTGGGCTTTATTCACAGAGAAACTTGTTTTAATTATAATTGTAGTAATGGTATCGTTATTTGTAGCCATGTATTCTACTTATGCAGAGCGTAAAGTGGCCGCATTCATGCAAGACAGGCGCGGCCCCAACAGAGCGGGGCCTTTTGGCATTCTTCAACCCCTGGCCGATGGATTAAAATTATTTTTTAAAGAAGAGATTGTTCCAAGTTTTTCCTCCAAATTTTTATTTGTCCTTGGTCCTATTCTCGCTATGCTAACTGCAATAATGGTGAGCGCGGTAATTCCCTGGGGAGATAAATTTCATATTTTTAATAGAGATGTTTCTTTGCAGATTGCGGATATTAACATTGGAATTTTATACATTTTTGGAGTGGTAAGCCTCGGAGTGTATGGGATCATGATAGGCGGGTGGGCAAGTAATAATAAATTTTCTTTGTTGGGTGCCATGCGTGCCGCTTCTCAGATCATAAGCTATGAGTTGGCACTGGGAATTGCACTGATTGGTTTATTAATGATAACGGGCACGCTTAGCCTGAATGATATGGTTGGTCAGCAAAAAGATCATTTGTGGAATATATTCAAACAACCCCTGGGATTTGTAATCTTTCTTATTTGTGCTTTTGCTGAAACCAATCGCACACCTTTTGATTTGCCTGAAGCAGAAAATGAATTAATTGGCGGTTATCATTCGGAGTATTCATCAATGAAACTTGGGTTCTATTTATTTGCCGAATATGTAAATATGTTTTTGAGTGGCGCAGTAATGACTACTCTTTATTTTGGTGGTTACGATATTCCCTTTGTAAATGATGCAAATCTTGTTCATTCCATCGGTATGAATTGGGTTGCGGTAATTGAAGGCGCTGTATTTTTTGCAAAAATACTTTGTTTTATTTTCCTGTTTATGTGGGTAAGATGGACAGTGCCAAGATTCAGATATGATCAATTGATGAATTTGGGCTGGAAGATATTATTGCCCTTATCACTTTTTAATATGTTGGTAACTGGCGCATTAATTTTATTAAAACAAAATCACTGGCATTTCTAAACTTATACAATATTTTTGCAGCGAATGATTTTAAAACAGGAAAATATTAAAAAGATTGTGCAGGATTATTTTAAAGATAAACCTGTAAAGAATGTTTATTTGTTTGGGAGCTATGCACGTGGAGATGCTAATGCAAATAGTGATGTGGATTTGATAGTGGATATTGATGATACGAATAAGAGAATGAGTTTGTTTGATTTTATCAAGTTGCAATTGGGAATCGAAAAATCTTTAAATAAAAAAGTTGACATGGTGGAAACACACTTATTTTTTCCAAGCATAAAAATACAGGCAGAAAAAGAAAAACTTATTCTTTATAAAAGATCATTAGCGTTGCGTTGAAGTAACAAATAGTTCTTTGAAAATATTGTCAATATTGAGTTACAGCGGATTTGATGCCTAAGACGACTTGATTTTTTTCAGCCTTGAAATTTTATATTTGTCTGAAGACCAATAAGTTATGT
>DATCFT010000059.1:0-266187 GCA_036509335.1 Hanamia sp. | reverse complement strand
TATAAGAATTTGGCTAAAGCCTGTCAATTCTTATTAATATTGTCCACATGCTAAAGCAAGTGGCAATTCATTTGAAAATCATATCCTTCTAAATTTAATTCCATAAAAGATTTGCGCTTAATCTACCTAATCCTAAAAATTTAATGAGAAAATGCTACAAAATAGGGGAACATTAATTTATCATTTCAAGTAATTTTTTTTCATCCAGTACTTTTACATAACCCGCTTCTGCTTCAATGAGTTTTTCATTTTTAAAATCGCTGAGCGTTCTTATCAGAGATTCGGTAGTGGTACCTGCAATGTGTGCCATGTCTTCTCTTGAAATATGAATGCTAAAATCAGGATTACTTTCTTCTTTATATTTTTTGGACAGGATTATAATGGCATCTGCTACTCTTTTGCGTAAAGAATTATAAACAAGATTCACCAGTAGCTCTTCTTTTTCAGTTACATTTTGGGCAAGCATTTTGATAAATTTCTGTGCCACTTTTTTATTATTATTAATCAGTATTTCAAAATCTTCCCGGCCAATAATGTTTACTTCACATTCCTCCAAAGTTTCAGCAGTCTCTTTATAGACAGTATTTTCCAAAAGGTCGTTATACCCAAGGAAATCGCCTGCATTAAATAGTCCAATTGTAAGTTCCTTGCCCTTTTCATTGGTTTTAAAGGTTCTTATTTTTCCGGTGTTTATATAATACAAACTGTGTGGGTGATTTCCTTCCGCATATATACGCTGTTTCTTTTTATAGGAATTAATAATATTAGACTCGGTTAATTTTTCCAGCGCATCTTCATTTTTTATTTCGTTGTAAAAATCATTCAAAGTTTCTGAGGCATTGGCCCGTTCGTTTTGAAATTTTATTTTTTGCAACCTGCTTTCTATAGCATTCAATAATTCAATGTCGGTAAAAGGTTTGGTAATATAATCATCAGCGCCCATTTCCATTCCTTTTCTGAAATCGCCGCGTTCTGTTTTGGCAGTCAGAAAAATAAAAGGAATTCCTTTTAAACTTTCGTTTTTACTAACAAGGTGCAAAAGACCATATCCGTCCAGCACAGGCATCATTATATCGCAGATGATCAGATCAGGGGTTTCTTTCAATGCCAATGCATACCCATCTTTCCCATTGGCTGCGGCAAATACTTCATAATTGGCCAACTCAAGTATTTCGGCAGTATTTTCTCTTATTTCATTATTATCTTCTACTAATAATATTTTTGTCATTGCGCAAAGATTAAACTTATTTCGGTTC
This sequence comes from Hanamia sp., assembly GCA_036509335.1. Taxonomy (GTDB): domain Bacteria; phylum Bacteroidota; class Bacteroidia; order Chitinophagales; family Chitinophagaceae; genus Ginsengibacter. The sequence goes on along the minus strand of DATCFT010000059.1, from coordinate 264,931 downwards.
CTTCATCCAGTTCGCTTTTTATTTCTATTTTTCCATGCATCATTTCTGCATATTTGGATACAATATGAAGCCCAAGGCCGGTTCCGGGTATATTGGTTGCATTGCTCGCGCGGAAAAATATTTCGCACAAATGTTCCTGGTCTTTTTTTGAAATACCCATTCCTTCATCTCTTATAATGAATTGAAATTTATTAGCACTTGCTTTTGTGGTAATATAAATGGGTTTATTTTCTCCGGAAAATTTTGCCGCATTAGAAAGTAAATTGATTAAAATATTCTTAAACAAAACTTCATCAAGCGTAACTTCCTTCCTGCCTGCATGGGAATAATTTACAATCTGCCCGGCCTGGAATATCTCTGCCATTTCATTTATTTGCGAAGAAATAAATTCTTCAATATCAAATTCAGTTTCGTGCGCGGTAATCTTGCCATCTTCGATTTTTCCCAAAGAAAGAAATTCATTAAGAATATTATTCAGGTTTATTACCGAAGATTTGATACGCTGAATATGTTTATCCCTTTTTGATTGTTCTTCAGTTAGTTTATATTTTGCAAGAAGCGATGCCGAAGAAAGTATAGTACTTAAAGGAGTTCTGAATTCGTGGGAGGCCATTGAAACAAATGCACTTTTCATGTCACCCAAATCCTTTTCTTTGTTCAGTGCTTTTGATAGTTCATCCTTAGATGCTTCTAATTTTTTCAAGGTTTCCTGCAGTTTTGAAGTACGCACCTCCACTTTTTTTTCTAACTCTTCATTCAATGCTTCCATTTTTTTATTCATAGAAGCAAGTGCCAGCCTCTGTTCCTGCAATTTATTTTGCACTTCTATTCTTTGGGAAATATCACTTATAAAAGCAATTGAAAAAACACCTTCATTATTGGTATAGCTGCTCAGGCTTATTTCCAATGGCATTTCAGAACTGTCTTTTTTTACGCCATAAAGATCTCTTCCCATTCCCATTGGCCTTGTTACAGGATGTTCCATATAATGTTTCCGGTCCGACACATGCTGGTGATGATATCGCTTTGGAATGAGTATTTCCATTGTTTTCCCAATCAATTCTTCCGCTTCAGAATACCCAAACTGAGTCAATAAAAAATCATTGGCAAGTGTGATAATTCCCGATTCATTGATCACAAGAATTCCAAGAGAAGCGTTTTGAAAAACAGCCTTGAATTTTTCCTGTTCACTATGGAGAAGTTTATCCATGTTAAAAATTATTTTTTAATACGGGAACAAAGTTCTTTTAAAAACAGGATAAATCATTTTATGTATTTTAAAAAAACTACTTGCAGTAAAAGCACAAATAATCAGAATTACTTATTTGACGATAGAATTATTGGCAACTTTTAATACCCGGATGATTCACAAACAACTAATTTCATAAAACAATCACTTTAATGAGATCAAAGAATTTGAAAAATACTTACCCTTTTCCTTCTCCAAAATGGAATTAACTTTGCCAACTTAATTATAAAAGTTTAATTCATCAAAATGAACCCTGAAAGAACAGAAGTTTCCTCTCTAGGAGAGTTTGGGCTTATAAGACATCTTACCAAAAATAATGAAATCAGAAACGCTTCCACCATTTTATCCGTTGGCGATGATGCCGCTGTAATGGATCATTTTGGAAAACAAACAGTAGTGACTACTGATATGCTTGTGGAAGGAATTCATTTTGATCTGATGTATATGCCTTTGAAACATTTAGGTTATAAAAGTGTGATCGTAAATCTCAGTGATGTTTATGCAATGAATGCCAGTCCTTCGCAAATCACCATGAGCGTAGCTTTTAGCAATCGCTTCAGTGTAGAAGCGCTGGATGAATTTTATGAAGGTGTATATGCAGCATGTGATAAATACAATGTGGATCTCGTAGGCGGAGATACTACTTCTTCTCAAAAAGGATTTATTATTTCTGTTACCGCAATTGGCGAAGTAGCACCGGATAAATTTGTAACAAGAAGTGGTGCAAAAAAAAATGATCTGATATGCGTAAGCGGAGATTTGGGGGGTGCCTATTTAGGATTAACTTTATTGGAAAGAGAAAAGAAAATTTTCCTTGAAACCAAAGGCGTACAGCCCGACCTGGAAAATCAGGATTATATTATAAGAAGAATATTAAAACCGGAAGCCAGGAAAGATATCATTGATTTTTTTGCTGAAAAGGAAATGATGCCTACTTCTATGATTGACATAAGCGATGGGCTGAGTAGCGAGCTTTTGCATATTTGCAGACAAAGTGAAGCAGGTTGTATTTTATATGAAGAAAAAATTCCTGTGAATGACCTGGCACGCCAATTTGCTTATAAGCTTGAGCTGGATCCTACAGCCTGCGCATTGAGCGGCGGTGAAGATTATGAATTACTTTTTACAATAGATCAAAAGGATTTTGACAAAGTATCTTCAAATGCAGAAATCACGATTGTAGGCAATATTACAGAGAAGGAAGCTGGTTCAATTATTATTACCAAGGGAGGAAATAAATACCCGCTTACTGCACAGGGATGGAATGCGCTTCAATAATCTTTTATTTAAAAAAATAATATTATTACATTTTTTATACGGAATTAAAATCATGAGGCGGTTACTCTCACTCTTACTTTTGCCATTGCTTTTCTCCTGCTCGGTTTCTCGAAATTATAATCCGAATAAAAAATATTCGAAAGCTGAATTACAACAGGACTACACGTTATTAAGAAATATTCTTGAAAAAAAACATCCTTCTCTTTATTGGTACACACCGGAAGACAGTATGGATTATTATTTTAATAAAGGATACCAGGCTATTTCCGATTCCATGACGGAACTCCAGTTTGGCTGGCAAATATTAGCCCCTCTTACTTCAGCTATTCATTGTGGCCACACAAGTTTTAGCATGAGCAAAGGATGGAATCATTTCATAAAAAATAAAACCATTCCTTCCTTTCCTCTTTATTTAAAAGTATGGAAAGACACGATGATGGTACTTTCCAATCTAAACCGAAATGATACTGTAATTAAAACAGGGTATTTTATTACGGCTATTAATGGAATAAAAAGCGCCGATATCATAAATTATATGTTTCATTTTCTTGGGGAAGACGGGTACTCTGAAAATGTAAATTATATCCGGTTAAGCGCAGACTTTCCCTATTTTCATCGTAATATTTTTGGATTGTATAACAATTACCAGGTGGACTATACCGATAGCAATGGCATTGCCAATAGTATAAGCATTCCTTATTTTGCTCTGCATGCAGATAGTGTAAAAAAAAATCAGAAAGAATTAAAACTGATGAAAAATAAAATAACGCACTTCCAAAAATTACAAAATATCCGTTCATTAGAATTTGATTCTGCTTTTGCACTCATGACGGTAAATGGATTTTCGAATGGCCATTTAAAGAATTTTTTCAGAAGGTCATTTCGCGAAATGAGAAAAAATAAAACAAAGAATTTGGTAATAGATATAAGAGCCAATGGCGGCGGCGATATTATTAAATCTGCTTTTCTTACAAGATTTTTACGCGATACTCCTTTTAAAGTGGCTGATACAGCTTATTCGGTAAGTGACAATCTGCGGCCATATACCAAATATATTTCTTCTGGTTTTTTTAATAATATCGGTTTAGCTTTTGTAACTCATAAAAAGAAAGATGGTAAATATCATTTTGGTTATTGGGAAAGACATACGTTCAGGCCTAAACGGAAAAATCATTTTAACGGAAAAATATTTGTTCTGATTAACGGGCTTACCTTTTCAGCATCCGCACTGTTTTGCAATGACGTAAAAGGGCAAAGCAATATTAAATTGGTAGGAGAAGAAACCGGCGGAGGATGGTATGGGAATTCCGGAATTATGATCCCTGATATAACCTTACCTAATACTAAAATAAGGGTAAGGCTTCCCGTTTTCAGATTAGTACAATATCAGCATATTTCTGTAAAAGGAACCGGAGTCATTCCTGATATTTATGTTGGTCCTAACTGGCGCGATATCCTAAAAGAGATAGACACAAAACTCGAACGGGCGAAGGAAATGATGAATTAAGAATCTATAAAATAAGTGGATTTACTGTTTTATAGTAAACAAATAAATTTTAATGATTTTTTTTACCTTAAACCTGTTTCCCTTCCCTTCTTTTTACCAATAAATACCAATCATTTTCCAAAGGAAGATATCCCAAATCATAACAGAAAAAATAAATGTTACCTTTTTTGTTGGCATAGGCGTGGGCAATATACTTGAATTGAACTCAGTTTTGCAATAGTTTGTCCTTGGTAATTTTTGTAACTTCTAATGACTTTAAAATCAATGTGAAGTTTTATTTCTTCAGTTCTTTCTTCTTCTTATTTTCCGGTAAATAATTTTTGGAGGATACTACTTTATCTCCTGTTTCTAATTCCAGCGCCTTTCTTGCATCTCCCGCAATTTTTCCTCCTTGATTGGCAGCTTTTTTATTTTCAACAAAGCCCACAGGATTTTTCTTTTTCACAATTTCCGTTGTTGATGCTTCGCCCAGCATTGAAAAAATCAGTTCAAGGTCATTCATGTGGTCTCGCAGGTTCTGGCTTTTTAGTCCCTTTCACTTTCTTGTATTCGGAAGGTGTCAACCCAAAAGTTGCCTTAGAAATTTCTGCCGTGAGGATAGCATATTCAATTTGTTCTTTTACACCCCTGTTTTTCCATTCATCCGTCAGTTCTTCACGAATGGCAATACTCCTCATTCGTTTTTCAATCCAATCGTCAGGATAGCCTTTCAGTTTGTAAAGTTCCCTTGTCCGTTGCGTTGCCAATTCAGGGTTTTCGATTTCGTCCAGTCTGTCTGAGCCAACTTGTGCCAGCCAACGCTTGAACGGTTCTGCTTTAGGTGATGGAATACTTTGAATAATGCGAAGCAGAGTTTTGGCATTTGCAACATCTGTCAGGTAAGATTTACCATCGGATGATTGCATTTTCAGTTGTCCCAAATTTTGGGACAACTCCTCATAACCCTCCTCTAATAGTTTAGTTTTAAGAGCATTCCAGTACTTTCGGGGTCTTGGACTGCCCGTCAAAACTTCAACTACATCAATGATAGAGAAAAACCATTGCTGTTTCTTTTCATTCCATTCGGAACGAACCTTTTTATTCTCAAAAAGTTTGATGTTGCTCATGAAACGAATTTACACAAATAATTATTTGGTTTATAGTCTTGCTTATGCTTTCCTGAATACGCTGAAATGCTTGTTTCACCTGATTTGAGAAATTCAAAAAAATTGATACCTCTGTATTTGCAAGTTTGTTGAATACTCAATAGCGTTAAATATTCTTCAATTCCTTTTTGAGTTGGTAAGCCATCCGTTTGTTTTCTATAAACAGCAAATGCTTTGATTGCGGTTTCAGCATTATTATTATTCCAAGGCACACCATCATAATTTAGGAATGTAAAAAGTTCATTTTTGATTGAGTTAAATCTTTTTTGCCACGTTGAACAAACTTCTGTTTCAAAATCCATTTTAGATAAAGACTTAAAAAAAGATTCAACTGATTTTTTATGCTTATTTAAATTTCTTTTTTTAAGTCCGAATCTGTTTACTGTATTCATAATACCAGTTAGTAATTTCGAGAAATTCAATACAATTATTTTTAATTCACTATTCAACTGATGTTTGACCAAATCGTCATTAAGGTCACGAATTAAATGGATTAAACATCTTTGTTTTGGGCAACTCATAGAATCATAACCGGCGTAAAAATCGCTAATTAATACCCCTTTGAAATTAACAAGCAATTCTTTTAAAAATTCTGCTTCTCTTGTGGGTTTAAAAAGATAAAAAACAGTGTCAACATTCGTAAACACCCATATATAGCAAGACTGTTTTTTAATGCTCTGCAATCCTGATGCGTCTTTTTCTGTCCATTCAAATTTTAAAAGCCTTGCAATGTCTTTCAAACTGTTTGAATAAGTTGGCGGACAAATGTTGTGTGTGAAAATATCCAGCACATTGAATGAGCTATCAATCACTTTCTTTAAAAATTCTTGGTGCTTTGGAGATACCTTTTTTGAAATTATTTTTAAAGCTTGTATTTCATAAGTGCCGTAATGATAAATAACAAACTCATCTAAGGTTTGCAAAAGTCCTATTAGTTCGATAAATATTTTTTCTTCTTCATCTTTGTTATTGGCCCAAAAGGAATAAGTTTTTTCCGAATCATTTGCTTTGATAATTATGCCGATTAAATAATAAAAATTCCTGTCGGGTAATCCTTCAATATCTAAAAAAATTTCGTTCCGGGATGCAGGAATATCGGGGATTTCCTGGATAAAAGTTTTCCCTTCTCTTATTGCCAATGCTTTTAGTTCAGGTAAAAATTTTCTTTTACGATATGGATTTTTCTTTGGTCGGAATGTGTATGATAATTGTTTCACGGAAAAAATGCCCCGGTTATTTCTTTGAATAATCTCTTTTGATTTTAATGAAGTCAAAAGGCTCAAATCATCTCTTTCAATAAGCTTTTCGAGGCAGCTATTTTGAAATTCACACACCGGACAATGAACATTTTTGTAGAAAGCAGGTGCATTGGAACTTGATAAAATTTTATTTAGTTCAGCTATTGATTTTTTAATTGTTTTGCAAAAGAGAGTAATCCGAATTTTGGTTGACGGATATTTTCCCCGAAAGCAATTTTACAATATTCTGCCCGAAGGTTAAATTCGTTTTGAATGAGTGTGGCTTGCAGGGCAACAAACAATTTATCTGTTCTTATTACTTTTTCAAATGGCGTTATAAAAATCGGGATGATACTTTTTCTTCCTGTAAATTCCACTCCGTCAAGCGTAAAGTCAATATTTGCGTTTTTGAAATTCAGGCTGAGAGCAACTCCTTCTTTTGGCAGGATACCATCAAAAGTTGTATTAGAAGAAACCAACTTGATATTCTCTGACAGTTGTTTTCCAAAATTTACTTTTTGAGTTTGCTTTAACTGATTGTAAAGCATTTGATAATCGCTTGTAATTCCAGTTTGTCCTTTGCTTTTCCTGTATGCTTTGTAAGGGCAATGAATAAATGCGTGTAATATCTCATCATTAATTTGCATGGTAGTTTATACGAGCGTGGGGGAAATCTCTCCAATGCGCGGTCGGTTTTCGTGCCTTGTATGTATTTCTTTTTTCTGTCATAAAGTAACTTACAACTCTCTTCTCTTCACCAATAAATACCAGTCATTTTCTAATGGCATGTAACCTAAATCGTAACAGAAAAAGTAAACATTTCCCTTCTTATTAGTATAAGTGTGCGTGATATATTTGAAATGAAATCCCTTATGAATTAATTTGTCTTTATGGGTTTTCGCAATATCTTCTTTCGGGGTAAAAAAACTTTCTAAAATCCGGCGGTTTTTCCCCAGGGCATTATTGATGTTTCTCACCAAATTATTTTTTGCAGCCTTTAATTGGTTATTGAAGGAGTTTCTGCAATAATCGTTACAAAATTTTTTATCAGTGCGCCCTTTTAAAGCTTTGTCGCATGTAAGACAATTTGAAGTTTGGTTTTCGGCTGTCATGCTTATTGCTATTGATTTTGAAAAAGGAAGATACAATAAATATTTTTAAGTACAATCGTTTACAAATGGTTATATACAACTATAAACGAATAAAAACCGAATAACGCTTTTTCATGAATGCATCTTTGCGGTGTTGATGAAACAAAAAATATCATCAGCTGAAATAAAAAACATTTTAAAACAAGTTTGCCGCAAAACGGCAGGCACAAATTTCAAGATTATGTACACATTAAAAAACAAGGTTCAATTGATTGGTAATTTAGGAAATGCTCCTGAAGTACGCACTACCAAAAATGGCAAAAAGATGGTTCGTTTTTCCATGGCAACAAATGAAGTTTACAAAAACGCCAACGGTGAAAAAGTTAAAGAAACCCAATGGCACAATTTAATAGCCTGGGGAAAAGTAGCAGATATTGCCGAAAAATATTTATCAAAGGGAACCGAAGTGGCCATTGATGGGAAGTTGATAAATAACAATTATATTGATAAAGATGGTAATAAAAAGTACTCAACCGATGTGCATGTGAATGAATTGTTGTTGATAGGTAAAGCTTCGGTTTAGTTTTTTTGCCACCGTTCCTGCCTGCGAAATTTATTTAGAAAAAGTGAAGAGTGAAGCAGGCAGGAAAACTGTGGCAAACATTTCATTAATTGATTTCACCTGAGTGATGAGTAGTTATCTTTACAAATAATTCAGCACAAATTATAAATTGAGATGCAAGATCAAAACGAAATAGAACATAACGAAATATTCGACCTTGCCTATCGCTTCGTCACCGAAACAAGCGAGAATATTTTTCTTACCGGGAAAGCGGGCACAGGTAAAACAACTTTTTTAAAATATTTAAAAGAAACCTGTTCTAAAAATATTATTGTAGCTGCGCCAACCGGAGTAGCCGCGATCAATGCCGGTGGCGTTACGCTTCATAGTTTATTTCAATTGCCTTTTAACCCATTTTTGCCCACTTCTGCCAACAAAAGTGAATTGTTGGGAAAATTGAAATTTAATCGCCAACGCCAGGATCTTATACGCAAAATGGAACTGCTGGTGATTGATGAAATAAGTATGGTGCGCTGCGATACGATGGATGCCATTGATACAATTTTAAGGTCTGTTCGCAGAAAACACGATGTACCTTTTGGAGGAGTACAATTATTATGCATTGGCGATTTGTATCAATTACCCCCGGTAGCGAAAAGAGATGAGTGGAGTATTTTACAGGAATATTATTCCTCAGAATTCTTCTTCGACAGTAATGTTATCAAAGAGCAAATGCCAATGCTGATCGAACTCAATAAAATCTACCGACAAAAAGAAAATTCATTTGTTGACATTCTTAATAAAGTGCGCAATAATAATATGGAAGCTGATGATTTTGAAGACTTGCATCAGAGATTTCATCCGAATTTCAGGCCTTCGCCCGAAGAAAAATACATCATCCTCACTTCTCATAATAACCAGGCAGATCAGATTAATTACCGTGAATTGCAAAAGTTATCAACTTCTTCCGTTTCGTATGAAGCAATTATAGAAGATGATTTTCCCGAAAAAAACTATCCTGCCGAAGGCTCTTTGGTTTTAAAAACCGGAGCGCAGGTGATGTTTTTAAAAAATGATTTGGTAAGTAAAAGGTATTTTAATGGGAAAATAGGTATTGTAAAATCACTAAAGCTGGATGAAATAGTGGTGGAATGTGATGGAACGGATATTTTGGTTTCGCAGGAAACCTGGGAAAATTTACGTTATACTTTAAACAGGGCTGATGGAAAACTGGCACAGGAAACTTTGGGAACCTTTACGCAATTTCCATTGAGACTCGCGTGGGCCATTACGATTCATAAAAGCCAGGGACTTACATTTGAAAAAGTAATGATAGACGCCGGTGCGTCTTTCAGCAGTGGACAGGTATATGTAGCGCTGAGCCGCTGTACCAGTCTTGCCGGAATTGTGCTTTTATCAAAAATACCAGCAGCCGCTATTTATAGTAATCAGAATGTAATAAAAGGACAACAAACGCTTACACCCAAAGGTTCTTTGGCTGAAAGATTCGCGGGAGCGAGGCAAATTTATACACAACAATTATTAGAAGAAATTTTTTCTTTTAACGAGGTAAATACGCTGGTAGATGTTTTGCATTTCAGAATAAATGAGCAACAAGGAAAATTAAATAAGGAAGCGTTGCCATGGATCACCCATTTGAAAAATAATTTTGTTGCAGATAAGGCCGTTGGCTTAAAATTTATAAGTCATATTAGTTCATTCATGAAACAGGAACCGGTGATTGAAAAAAATATTGACCTGCAAAAAAGAATTAATGATGCCGCCAATCATTTCGAACCGAAATTTTCAGCATTCCAGGAGGCAATAAAAAATCATCCCTTAATAACAGAACACAGGGAAACTGCTAATATCATTAATGAATACCTGAACCAGTTATTTTTAGCTTTAGACGCTCAAAATTATTTTTTAAAATATTGTAAAGAGCCATTTTCTGTTACTACTTTTTTACAGCATAAAATAAAATTTGCGCAGCCGAGAATAAACATTTCCTGTTATGCCAGCGGCAAAAAACAATCTTCTTCAGATGTGGCAAATCCGGAATTATACGATACACTCAAACGCTGGCGCGATATGATTTGCGAAGAAAGCGGAATACCAATTTATATGGTTGCAAACCAAAATACTTTGAAAGAAGTAGCCACTTATCTGCCCTCCACAAAAAAAGACTTAACCCAATTAAGCGGATTTGGGAAGGCAAAAGCAGAAAAATATGGCGATGATATTTTAGAAGCAGTAAGGGATTATTGCGACAGAAATAATTTGGAAAGTAATATTATGGCTAAAGAAGAAAATCCGAAAAGGGAGCGCAAAGCGAAACCAATTGAAGAAAAAACGCCTACTAATATCACTTCATTCAATTTATTTAAAGAAGGAAAATCTATCGCCGAAATTGCCAAAGAAAGAAATTTTTCCGTTGGCACTATTGAAGGGCATTTGGCCTCCTTTGTTGCCAGTAAACAAATAAATATTGATGATTTGGTCTCAGTGGAAAAACAATTATTGATTAAAGAAGCCGCAAAAATTTATGGGAAAGAAGGCTTTAAAATATTAAAAGAAAAATTACCGGAAGGTATTAGTTACGGAGAGATAAGAATGGTAATGGCGGCGGAGAAAGTGGCTGAAGCTAATAAATAAATTGTAAAAACGATCTAACTATAAAACAGGAATATGCAATATTCGTTCTTTTACTGAATTGAGAAAAATTCTTCACGGGAATTTTAATATCCCTCTAATCTCAAAACAAATTATTGTCGAAATCCTCCTTTTTGCTGCCAAAATCCTTTTTGGTATTTTTACAAAATGGACAAAAAATTATTTCTATTGGATGCGATGGCGCTCATTTATCGCGCTTATTATTCCTTAATACGCAGCCCGATCATTACGACCAAAGGAAAAAATACCAATGCGCAATTTGGCTTTACCAATACCTTATTTGACTTAATAAAAAAAGAAAATCCTACTCATCTTGCAGTAGCTTTTGACACACACGCACCCACCGAAAGGCATATAGATTTTGCTGCCTATAAAGCCCAGCGCCAGGAAGCTCCGGAAGATCTGTTAGCCGCCATTCCGGATATAAAAGAAATAATTGAAGGTTTTAATTTACCCGTGGTAGAATGTGATGGATATGAAGCCGATGATATCATTGGTGCGCTGGCACAGCAGGCTGAAAAACAGGGTTATGAAGTTTTTATGGTAACTCCGGATAAAGATTTTGGCCAATTGGTTACTGAAAAAATAAAGATTTATAAACCCGGTTACCAGGGTGGGAACGTAGAGATAATGGGAGAAAAAGAAGTATGTGAAAAATGGGGGATCAGGAATGTAAAACAGGTCATTGACATATTGGGTTTAATGGGAGACGCTGCAGATAATATTCCCGGTATTGCAGGTGTAGGAGAAAAAACAGCAGCTAAATTATTAGCGCAATACGAAACCCTTGAGAATGTGCTGGCCGATGCAGAAAATATTAAAGGCGCCCTGGGAAATAAAATAAGAGAAGGAAAAGAAATGGCGGTGCTAAGTAAAAAATTAGCAACCATCATTACGGAAGTTCCCTGTGAATTTCATGAAGAAAATTTTAAAATAAAACCATTTAATAAAGAGATGCTCAAAGAAATTTTTTCTGAATTAGAATTTAAAAATTTGGGCAAACGAATATTGGGTGAAGAATATAGCGTGCACGCAGTTGAAAAAACCATGGTGCAGGGAGATCTGTTTGGTAAAACCACAGAAGTAATATCGGCCAAACCTTTAGAGGCGACGGTGGCCGAAGAGAAACCCGGCCTAGCGGCTGATAAAAATATTAATAACACTCCGCATAATTATGAATTAATAAAAGGTGAAGAAGCAATAAAGGATTTGATAAAAAAATTATCTGCTCAGACAGAAATTTCATTCGATACTGAAACCACTCATATTGACCCTAACGAGGCAGAATTAGTTGGTCTTAGCTTTTCTTACAAAAAAAGCGAAGGCTATTATATTCCCTGCCCTGCCAACCAGGAAGAAACAAAAAATATTTTGCAACATTTCGTATCGCTTTTTAACGATGAATCAAAAATATGGGTGGGTCAAAATATAAAATACGATTTGATAATTTTAAAATGGTATGGAATAGAAGTAAGAGGAAAATTGTTTGACACGATGCTTGCGCATTATGTTATAGAAAGCGAGGGAAGAAGAAATATGGATTTGCTGAGTGCGCAATATCTTGGCTATGTACCTGTATCTATTTCAGAATTAATTGGTAAGAAAGGAAAGTCCCAGGGAAATATGCGTGACGTGGAGGTGGAAAATGCCAAAGAGTACGCGGCAGAAGATGCAGATATTACCCTCCAATTAAAAGAGGCGTTTGTTCCTTTATTGAAAACCAAAGAAGTACAAAAAGTTTTTGACAAAGTGGAAATTCCTTTGGTTAAAGTATTGATGGATATGGAGTTTGAGGGCGTAAATGTAGATACTGAATTCCTGAATCACTATTCAAAAGAGTTGGAATCGGAAGCAAAAAAAAGTGAAGAAAGTGTATATAAGCAGGCAGGGATCAAATTTAACCTGGCATCTCCAAAACAGGTAGGCGAAGTGTTGTTTGAAAAAATGCAGATTGATTCTAAAACAAAAAAAACAAAAGGTGGTCAGCATGCCACCGGTGAAGATGTGCTTTTGAAATTAGCGAAAGAAAATCCTATAGTGGAAGATATTTTGAGTTTCCGGGAGCTTACTAAACTGAAATCAACTTATGTAGATGCACTTCCTCAACTGATCAATAAAAAAACCGGGCGTGTACATACAAATTATGGACAAGCGATCGCCGTTACAGGAAGGCTAAGCAGCAACAACCCTAACCTGCAGAATATTCCTGTGAGAACAGCAAGGGGCCGTGAAATAAGAAAAGCATTTATACCGCGTGATAAAGATCATGTAATTATTTCTGCAGATTATTCCCAGATAGAATTGCGGATTGTGGCAGGCATTAGTGGCGATCCCGCTATGGGTGAAGCCTTCAAGCTTGGAAAAGATATTCATACTGCCACAGCGGCCAAAGTATTTAATGTAGGCGAAGAAGAAGTAACTAAAGAAATGCGTTACAAAGCCAAAAGTGTCAACTTCGGAATCATTTATGGCCAAAGCGCATTCGGTCTTGCTGAAAATATTGGTGTAAGCAGAACGGAAGCCAAAGAAATCATAGATGCTTATAAAAAAGAATTCGCCAATATCCAGAAATATATGGACGATACCATTCAGTTTTGCAAAATTAACGGTTATGTACAAACGCTCATGGGACGAAAACGTTGGCTCAAAGATATCAACTCTTCAAACTGGACCGTACGGGGCTTTGCCGAAAGAAACGCCATTAACTCTCCCATACAGGGTACGGCAGCCGACATGATCAAACTGGCCATGATAGAAGTACACAGGCAATTTGCAATGCATAATTTTAAATCAAAAATGATTTTGCAGGTACATGATGAACTGGTTTTTGATGCCTGGAAACCGGAAATAGAAATTATAAAACCGATCATTCTCGAATCAATGAAAAATGCAATGAAGCTTCCTAATGAAGTACCCGTTGACGCAGAAATGGGCATAGGCGAAAATTGGCTGGAGGCGCATTGATTCATTATAAGAATTTCTATTTATTTTTGAATTCTCCTTTAGTATAAAAGATTATAGAATAAAAATTTTTGGCCTATATCTTTTTTGTTTTTACTTTTACGCCTCCAATATCTATCTCTAAGACTTTCTGTAAATCCTAAAGAATTTTATTGTTTCATTATTGAATTATAAAACAATCGCATAGGATTGATATTAATTTGTTTAATACTCAAATCAAATAGCAATCTTACGATCCTTTAAAATAAATTCTTCAGGTACTTCCTTTTGTACGTTTAAAGCTTGATTTATGAAAAAAAATTTACCAACTAATATGATTTGCAAATGGGTATTTATTCTTTTTGCAATTTTTCAAATTCCAGCAGTGTCCTCCGGACAAAATTTAAAAATAAGCGATTTTGCTCTATTTGGTAGTAGTGGAACTAATATTGGAACCAGCTGTTCCTTTCTAAGACACTCATCTCCCGATATACAGGGGGGCTCGGTAGGTAGCAATTCATTTGTGAAAACAAGTACCAGTACAACTATTAATGGAAATATTTATAGTGGAGGCATCATACAATTAGCCAACAATAATTCCATTTCCGGAAATATCACTTCAGCAAATTCGCAATCATTAAAAAGTATGATTATTTCTGCCGGAAACAATACTTTGATTAGCGGAAATATTGATGTAAATGGTAATACAAAAATCAACAGTGGAAAAGTAAACGGGGTAGTTACTCATCCTTCCGGCACTTATTATTTAGGACCCACACCCGGAGGTGGTAATATCACCGGAGCACCTGACTTGCCTGTTCTTCCTGCGATGCCTGATATTACTAACTTTCCGGCAGTGGGGAATAATAACATTTATTCTTCCCGAACCTTGGCGCCGGGGGCTTATGGAAATATTTCGATAGGGAATAATCAAACCATTACTTTATCCGGTACAGGAATATATATTTTTAATTCTATTAAAAGTATCGGCAATAACAATTTTGTTTTTGATTTTAAGAATGATCCTTCGGGAACTATAAAAATTTATGTTTATGGAGATGTGGATTTGAATAAAGTAAATACAAGTATCATAAATGGCGGAGATGCCACAAGAATTTATTCTGAAACTCATGGAAACGGGTCAACATGCTTGTTTGGAAAATATGCCTGGAATATTGCGAACATACCTACATGGGGTGCTTCTTCCAATTGGATGGGAACCGTATGGGCTCCTTATGGTGGAATTAATTTGGGCTCAGGCTCAGGTCAAAGCACTTATACCGGTGCCTTTTATAGTGGAACCCAGGTTAATATTCAAAATAATGTTACCATAAATTATGCTCCTTTTATTCAATGTAGCACACCAGTTGCCAACGCAGGAAGTGATAAAATTTTAGACTGCTCAACTTCTACAGTCCAATTGGATGGAACTGCTTCATCAGCTGGATTGCAATATAACTGGATTGCCATTAATAACGGCCATATCGCGTCAGGCGCAACTACATTGACTCCAACTGTAGATGCTGTAGGCACTTACGTATTAACAGTTACAAATCCTAATGGTGGATGTTCTTCAACAGATACCGCTTTGGTGAGTTTTAATAATTGCATTTTACCTTATTATCCTCCGCCAGAGGGTGGTAAAATAAAAAATCTTATTGGAGCAGAGTTAAATTCCCTTGCTGAAAATTTTGGTAACGTTACAGATACAACACAGAATATTTTTATTCTGAAAAATGATAGTGTGATGATAGAAGTAATTGCTCTCCAGGGTCAATATCAAACATTGCTATCACTTTTGCAAACGGCTTCTTATGGCATGACTAATCTAATCAATAACGGCCCAAATACTTTAATTATTTCCGGAGAATATCCCATAAGCAATTTATTAAAATTAAACAGTTTAACGACTTTGATTGATTATTGCCGACCTCTTTTTCCATCTATAAGTAATGTGGGAATTGTTACCAGTCAGGGTGATACCTCTATTCATTCTTATTTGGCGAGACAGGGATATGGGCTTTCGGGCGCTGGTGTAAAAGTTGGAGTAATATCAAACAGCTACAACACGATTCCGGGAAATCCGGCAC
This sequence comes from Hanamia sp., assembly GCA_036509335.1. Lineage (GTDB taxonomy): Bacteria > Bacteroidota > Bacteroidia > Chitinophagales > Chitinophagaceae > Ginsengibacter. The sequence goes on along the minus strand of DATCFT010000059.1, from coordinate 249,158 downwards.
AAACCGATGTCTTAAATGGTGACCTTCCGGGGATTGGGAACCCAGATTACCCTACCCCTGTAGATGTTTTGGAAGATTACCCTTATGGCCAGGCATCCGACGAAGGAAGAGCTATGTTACAAATTGTACATGATGTAGCTCCGGGTGCAAAACTTGCTTTCAGGACAGGGTTTATTAATGCAAGCGATTTTGCACTGGGCATTAAACAATTACAACAGGATAGTTGCAATGTTATTGTAGATGATGTTACCTATATTACAGAACCTTTTTACCAGGATGGAGTTGTAGCTCAGGCTGTGGATTCTGCCGCGGCTAAAGGGGTTGCTTACTTTTCAGCAGCAGGTAATTATGGAAGCCAATCTTATGAGGGGATATTTAATCCGGCACCTGCACCAAACGGAATTACAGGAACCGCTCACAATTTTGGTGGTGGGGATATTTATCAAACTATTACACTTACTCCTGGAACTTATACTATTGTACTTCAATGGCAGGATGGTATCTATTCTTCCGGGCAAACTCAAACTGGAACTGTAAATGACCTTGATATTTATTTAACTGATAATAATGGAAATGCTTTATTTGGCTTTAACAGGAATAATATTGGCGGTGACCCGATAGAAGTTCTTCCATTTACTGTAACTCAAAATACGCAGACCAATATTATGATAGTGAGGGCATCCGGAACAGGTAATGTAAGATTCAAATATGTTTTTTTCCGTGGAAATGGAGTTATCAGTGAATTTAATTCAGGCACCTCTACTATTGTAGGTCAGGCAGATGCAGACGGTGCAATGGCTGTAGGCGCTGTACTGTATAGCAATACTCCAGCCTATGGAGTAAATCCGCCAACCATAGCTTCGTTCTCTTCTACGGGAGGAACTTTGGTAAACGGAGTAGTAAGAAACAAACCTGAATTTTGTGCTCCTGACGGGGTAAACACTACAGTAAATATGGGTGGTGTAAATATTGATGGTGATGCTTTCCCTAATTTCTTCGGAACCTCTGCGGCTGCTCCACATGCAGCCGGAGTAGCCGCTTTATTAATTGAAGGAAAGAAAAAATTTGCTAACCAGGTAGCAATTCCTGATAGCATAAGGTCAATATTGGAGCGTACTTCCATTGATATGGCAACTCCCGGTTTTGATTACATTACAGGTTATGGATTGATACAGGCAGATGCCGCTATGCACACCTTCGCTACGCCAAAACCCTTAATTACTAAATTAGTTTTAGCAGATACAACGATTAAACCCGGAACACAACCAATCAACATCACGGTACAAGGAAATTTTCTAGACCCTAATTCTAAAGTTATTTTCAGAGCGGATACGCTTAGCACTACCGTGATCAGTAGTACTGAAGCTACGGCCAGTATTCCTACTTTCATCGGTAACCCAGCTATCCATGTTTATACCCCGCCGGTTTCATCAAGCGGATTAGATGGTGGAGCTTCAGATTCATTGTTCTTCTTTTCTCCGATAAAAAAAGTAATAACAATCACTGCAGCCAATCAAGCGAAAAAATATGGCGAACAGATACCATCATTTACTTCTACTATTTTAGTGGATAGTTTACCCCTGGCACAAACAGGATTGACCTTGCAGCAATTAGGGCTTGATACTATTAATTATACAACTACTGCTACTAATATGAGTAATGTAGGATTATATGTTATTAAACCAGCAATGAAAAATTTTACAACGGGCGATGATTCAGTTTTGGTTGCATTAAACGAGGATTACATATACGTATTTAACAATAGCATACTTTCAGTAAATCAGATGCCGCTCTTAATTACTCCGAGAGATACTACACTCACTTATGGAGATAAAATTGCCAGTATCAACTATAACTATATTTATGGTGATTCTCTCATTGCCAACTCAGATAAAAGTGCATTTTTAAATTCTCTACAATCTTCTTATCAGCAAAATTTAGTAACTAATGCTATCGCATTGGTAGATGCACGCGCATTGGTAAATTCCCGTGCCTTAGTAAATTCTGACCTTGCAAACCTTAGCTTTTTGGTAAGTGCAAGGGCTCTGGTAAATTCCCGTGCACTCGTAAATAGCAGAGCTTTGGTAAATGGACTTGTTACAAACGATACCACCAATATAGTAGATGTGGCAACTGCATCCGTATTTAATTACGAGGTTTCTCCCGATACTACGACCCTGGTGAGTGCAAGAGCATTAGTAAACGCCCGCGCTTTGGTAAATTCAAGAGCATTAGTAAATTCAAGAGCTTTGGTAAATTCCCGTGCCTTGGTAAATGGATCTGCCTTGGTTAACAGCGCTACTGTTGGCGACACGAGCAATTCAAATGTGGCAGCTATCATAGACCAGACCGATGTAACAGCGCCAGCCACAGATACATTAACCGTTTTTAAATCCATTGATTTAATAACCGGTATTACTGCAGGAACCAATACTATAGTGCCGGGGGCATTTTTATCGAATAATTTTGATATAACTTATGGCCTGGGCAAACTAACTATTCTGCCCGCTCCTCTTACCGTGAGAACCGATAGTTCCATTATTTCTTATAATGTTCAGCCGCCGCCTTTTACTTCAAATATTACGGGTTATCAATACCAGGACAATGCAGATTCTGTATTTACAAATGGAGCGCTCAGCTACAGTTTATTAGACACTGCCAATAAAATAGTATCGGCTACAAATGTTCCTGCAGGCATATTTAATATTGTTCCAACAGGTTCTATTATTCAGCCTTCCAACTATACTGTTCAATATGTAAATGGATTACTCACTGTAAATAAGAGTGTACTGACAGCAAATGCCGTAGATACTTCCAGGATTTATGGTGATAATAATCCTGTATTCAGAATTACCTATACAGGTTTTGTAAATGGAGACGGCCCTGCTAATATTACTCCTCCTGTAGCCTCATCTGCAGCTTCAGTAACATCGGGTGTGGGTGCATACCCCATCTCTTTAACAGGAGGTTCTTCGACCAATTACACCATTGTAAATAATGGCGGAATTCTTAACATTACACCAGCATCTTTAACAGTGAAAGCAGATAACAAGACCATTTCCTTATTTTGTTCTTTACCCAACTTTACTTCTACAATCACCGGATTTAAAAATAATGACGCAAAAAATATTATTAGTGGCCCTGTTTACAAAATAAGCCCGAAATTTTGTAACTGGATCCCTGGAGTTTATAGCATCACTCCTTCCGGATTAAACCTTGCTTCTCCAAATAATTATAACATAGTATATGTCCAAGGCACATTAGCAGTTGTATGGTGGTATTGTCCTCCTACTTCAAACAACAATTCACGTATTGGGATTTACAATCAACCATTGGTTCCATTGCAGTCTTACAATATGAACACCACTACTTTGGCAACAAATCAATTAACCGTGGGTCAAAAGAGTATAGCATATCAAAATTCAAACAAGGGAAATATAATGGCTGAGTTAACAGATGAAATTCTTGAAAATGAAATGCAGGAAAATACATCTGCTTATCCTAATCCTACCAGTGGAAATGTTACCATCCGGATAAATAACGCAAGTTTCTCAGCCGATGGAATTATTATAACAGATGTGCTTGGCCGTACTTATTCAAATAGTGTTGTAAAAAAGATATATTCAAATACTGTACAATTAGATTTGTCGAACATGAAAAGTGGGATATATTTTATAAAAATAAAAGTGGATGATACTTTTAAAATATTCAGAGTGATCAGGCTATAGATTTTAAAATTTAATTGAAACAAAAACTATCAAGGAAGAAACCTAAAAAATTTCTTCCTTTTTTTAATCCTTAATCAACGAAAATAAATAAAGAACATTTAAAATTTAAACATTAAATAGCTTAATTTCAAAATCTTTTTGGTATTAAATATTTACCTTGAGCCCGAAAAGATTTTTTATTTCATGAACAAAAAAGATTTTTTATTCTGCTTTCTTGTTTTTTTTCTTTCCACAAAATGTATTGCACAGAATCCACACATTGATAGTATAAAAAAAGTATTATCCGGTGCTAAAGAAGATAGTTATAAAGTGAATTCTTTATTGTCGCTAAGCAGAGAATTTTTTAGCATTTCCCCACAGGAGGCAATCAACTATGCCATTGAAGCCAAGGAGTTGGCTCAGAAAATTGATTATAAAGAAGGAATTGCCTATTCTTATAAAAATATAGGAATAGTGTATTACATGCAGGCCAATTATGTAGAATCGCTTGGTAATTATGATAAATCTTTGGCAATGTTTGATTCTTTGAAAGATAGAGCAGGAGTTGCCAACATCCTGAGCAATGAAGCCTCCGTATATTTCAACAAGGCCGATGATGAAAAAGCACTGGAATTGAATTTAAAGTCTCTGAGTATTGCAGAACAAATAGGAGATACGCTAAGAATATTGACCGCATTGCAAAATATAGGGGCTGTGTATTTTAATAAACCATCAACTATCAATCAGTCATTGGAATATTATTTAAGAGCATTACCGATGAGTGAATCACTTAAGAACAAAGATGCCATTGGTACCATTACTGTTAATGTTGGAGAAATTTATTTAAAGAAAGGAAATGATGATTCGGCGCTCATCTATTTTCAAAAATCATTGAAAGCCTATGAGGGGTCTGAAAATGTTCCTTATACTTTGAACGATATTGGAAAAGTATATCAAAATAGAAAAGATTATGAAACGGCTATAAAATATCACCAGGAAGCATTAGATATTTCTCAAAAATTAGATGCAAAAGTTGACATGGCCCAATCATTGCTTGGTCTTGGCGATTCTTATAGTCAACAAGGAGATGCGTCAACAGCTATAGGTTATTACAAGAAGGCAGAAAGCATTGCTTTAAAGGTTAGTAATGCTAATTATGAATTAGAAAGAGCGTACAAGGGACTCGCAATTGCCTATTCCGATTTGTCGGATTTCAAAAATGCTTTTAATTATGAATCTAAGTTTACCGGAGTCAAAGATTCACTATACACTTTAGATATTGCGAAAAAGTTATCAAGCCTCCAGTTCAACTTTGATATTCAAAAAAAGCAAAACCAGATTGATTTATTAAAGAAGGATCAGGTGTTACAGGAATTAGATCTGAACAGGCAAAAATTAGTAAAAAATGCACTTTTAATCGGAATAGCGCTTCTATCTTTAATAGCCATTATTATATACAGGAATTACAGAAACAAATTAAAAACCAATAAGATCCTCGATAGCCGCAATGCACAAATCCAACATTTATTATTAAATATATTGCCGGCAGAAGTAGCACAGGAATTACAAAAAAACGGGAATGCTACACCCCGCTATTATGAGAAAGCCTCAGTGCTTTTTACCGACTTTAAAGGGTTTACAAAACTTGCGGAAAACCTAACACCATGGGAAGTAGTATCAGAATTAAACGATTATTTTATAGCCTTTGATGATATCATTGAAAAATACGAATTGGAAAAAATAAAAACCATCGGCGACTCCTACATGTGTGCGGGAGGAATTCCTACAGAAAATGATTCCCATTATATAAATATTGTAAAAGCCGGCCTTGAGATGCAACAGTTTATTTTATCGCGCAATAAGAAAAGAATAGACTCTAAAATGCCCGAATGGAATATAAGAATTGGTATTAACACAGGGCCTTTAGTAGCCGGTGTGGTTGGCAAAAAGAAATATGCGTATGACATCTGGGGATCTACTGTAAATGTTGCCAGCCGGATGGAAAGCAATGGCGAACCAGGACGTGTGAATATTTCTGAAGCTACCTATGAAATGATAAAAGATAAGTATGCATGTACTCACCGCGGCAAAATATTTGCAAAAAATATTGGAGAAATAGACATGTATTTTGTTGGGGAAGAATTGAATCAGCCCTCACTCCAAAGCAAGCCAGTACTTTCATAAAATTAAAATCTCCATTCGATAATATCGCGTAAAAGTTTGTTTACTGTAAATTTTTCAGAAAACAAATTATTCTCTGAATTCGTTCAATCCTTATAATCCAAAGCAAAACTATTTACGCATTTAACGTTTTTGAAAATACTTTTCCCGATTTAGATAATACTATATATTTTCAACAACTTTATTTTCGTGACCTAAAAATGACAAATGAATAATAAAAACTTCGTTGCAGTAAATTATATTGATTGCAAGCCTGAATACCGTGAACGTTTTGAAGAATTATTTGGCTCAAGAGCAAAGCAAATTGATACTATGCCCGGTTTTGTAGATATGCAGGTGCTACGTCCATCCAAAGACGGCGATGCATATTTAATAGTAAGTCATTGGGAAAATGAGAAATCGTTTAAAGGATGGACAAAATCTGAAACTTTCCTGGAAGGGCACAAGCGTGGTTTTGCAGATATAGCAAAAGCCAGGGCAGAAGGAAAAGAACCTCCCATGAAAAGTGATTTTAAAACATACGAGGTAATCGCCCGCTAAAAATTAATTAGTATGATAACAGTAGAAAAAAACAAAAAAACAATAATCGCCTGGATCAGGAGAATAGGGTTTTGGGGATTTTTATTCTTTCTTATAAAAGGACTTGTTTGGCTTGTAGTTGGGTATTTTATAATAAAATAATCTTTTAAAAAAAACTCTAAAAGCATTTTGGAAGTGTGATGGAATATATTTACACAAAAAGTCCCGGGTTAACTGGGGCTTTTTGGATCCTTTAACAAAGGTTTTCACTCAATCTTTTTGATCTTTTGGGTCATCACATTTGCATTTGCTGAATGTGTTTTAGTTTTTTTGGGGTTGGTTAATTTCGATTTTTCGGATAGTTATTTTTTAATTTTTCCCCAGGATATGGATTCGGTTCTGTTTGGATTTCGGATCTTTTGGTTTTCGTTAGGATGTGGATTTTGTTTTAATAATCTGTTTTTGTGGATTTGATTTTTTTAAGGATTTGGATTGTATGATTATCGTTTTGCTGATACAAAGATGTATCATAGATGCCTGCCATTTTATCTTTTTCGGTGAATGAATTCATTTTTTCGATGAAACTGCTCAACTTTTCGATAAAGCATTAAAACAATAAACGAACGAGGTATTTTTATTAATATACAGTTTTGATAGCTTTCCATTTATTTAGTTCTTTAAACTTAAAAAGGGCTGTGAACAGGGTCTTTTAATTCGTTAAAAAGTTTTTGTTTCATTTCTATGGGGCCTTATTTTTTCGATCCCTTTTGGTGGCATTTTTGGGTGGTTTATCTTTTTTAGTTGAATCTATTTTTGGCCTTCCAAACCATAGTATAAGAGAAAAAATAAGAAATAAAACAGACAACCCGAATATTAATATTTCAATAAAATTAAATTTCATAGGTTTTAGTTTTGTTTTCTGTTTTGGGTATTCACGGGTACAAATATGAGCAAGAAGGCTCCTTTTTTTTCTTATTTTCGATAAATGAATCCAATTTTTCGGTTAATGAAATGAATTATTAGATGAGCAATAACCTGGGTAAGGATCTTGCCAATGAAGATCATTATATACAAACAAAGAATAAAAAAGTATGAGGAAGAAACGAATAAGATAGATCTTGAATGTACCAGGATTACCAAGCAACTAATTTTCTATGCGGCCCATTCTCCAAGCCCCTGGCGCAATACAGTCCATTCATCGGTAGTGCAATCAATAACTGTGGAAGGTATAATTCCACCGGGGCCACCGTCAATTACAAAATCCACCTGGTTACCAAAAGTTTCGTAAATTATTTCAGGATCAGTAAATTCTTCTACCATTTCGCCGGGAAGTGAAGCACTCAAAATGGGATCGTCCAAATCTACAAGAATAGAATGGCATATAACGTTATCGGGTACACGCAAACCAATGGTTTCTTTTTTGCTTTTTAATATTTTAGGTACTTGTTTGCTTGCCGGCAAAATAAAAGTAAACGGACCGGGCAGGCACGCTTTAAGAACCCTGTAAAGTGGTGTGTCAATGCTTTTAGTAAAATCGCTCAAATGGCTGAGATCTCTGCAGATAAAAGACAATTGAGATTTTTTAGGTTCTATATTTTTTATTCTGCAAATCCGCTCTATTGCCTTTGGATGATGAATGTCACAACCCAATCCATAAATAGTATCAGTAGGATATATAATTACACCTCCGTCGCGCAAGCATTCCGTTACCTGCTTTATCAGCCTTGCCTGTGGATTGATAGGATGAATTGATAAAAGCATATCTAAAAAAATTAAAGGATGCAAAGATAATTTGAATTCAATCTGATACCTCCATTCAAAAAGAATAAAAAATACTGATCAGCAAACAAACAAATTCGAGAGATTCTCAATGAGCTATTTAATCCTGCCCGAACAGAATTCGGCCGAATGGATAATCAATTATTCCACCATTATCTTTTACATTTGCACCGTTTAAAAATATAAAATCATTATGGCGATAATTTCTTTGGGTTCTATGGCTTTTGATGCTATTGAAACTCCTTTTGGCAAAATAGATAAAATTGTAGGAGGTTCAGGCATCTATGTTGCGTATGCTTCCAGTCATTTTACCCAGCCTGTTCAGCAAATTTCTATTGTAGGAAACGACTTTCCTGAAGATGAAATGAATGAACTAAAAAAACGCGGCATACAACTGACGGGTGTGGAAATAGTTCCAGATCAAAAATCTTTTTTCTGGAGCGGCAAGTACCACCTTGATATGAATACGAGAGATACCTTAATTACAGACTTGAATGTATTGGCAAATTTTAACCCGAAAGTGCCGGAAGAATACCAGGGCGCAGAATACTTAATGCTTGGAAATCTAATGCCCCGCCTGCAATTGAGTGTGATAGAACAACTTAGAAAAAAACCAAAACTGATAGTGCTCGACACCATGAATTACTGGATGACAACTGCAATGGCAGATCTGAAAAAAGTACTGTTAAAAGTGGACGTGCTTATGATAAATGATAGCGAAGCACGGCAATTAAGTGATGAATATTCTTTGGTAAGAGCTGCAAAAAAAATATTACAAATGGGCCCAGAATACCTCATCATAAAAAAAGGCGAACATGGAGCTCTGTTGTTTCATAAAGAACATGTTTTCTTTGCACCTGCACTGCCTTTGGATGAAGTGTTTGATCCAACAGGGGCGGGTGACGCCTTTGCCGGGGGATTCATTGGTCATATAGCGCACACTAAAAATACAAGTTTTGAAAATATGAAAACCGCCATCATCGTAGGTTCTGCTATGGCAAGTTTTTGTGTCGAAAAATTCGGTCCTCAGCGGTTAAAGGAAATTACCCGAAAAGATATAGATTCACGCCTGGCTGAATTTGTACAATTATCAAATTTTAATATTGCACTTGTGTAAATAAATGGTTGGATTCATAAAAGAATTTTTAATCTGTTGAAGAATGCTTGAAATAATTGCCCTTATTTTTCTAACCCGGGAAATTGGTAGATTAGCCGACAGAAAAGGCGTAAAGCCTTCTACATGGAAAATCTACACAGTGTTTGGATGGATCATTTCAGAGATCATTGGAATTGTTGTAGGTGTAATGATTTTTGGACAGAATAATCTTTTTTCTGTTATTCTGGTCGGGATTGCTTTTGCTGTTACCAGTTATTTTATCATAAAAGCTCAATTAAATAAATTGCCGGATGAGGGCCTCGATGACGATATTAATAATATCGGGGACAAATACTAAAAAGCTCTAATTATTCATTGAGGTTACAAACAATTTATTTTATTTTGTGATTTTATTCTTTAAAATCATTTTAAGATCGTAATTTTTTCCTGTAGCCTTAGGAAAGTGTCTTAAAAAATTATAAAAAAGCGGTCAGCAATAAAAATTATCCCACTACTCTTTAAAATCATCGCACAAACTCCTTATCTTTGCGCAAAATTTAGAAGCAGTATGGGTTCCAAAAGCATGAAATCTTTATTGGTAGCGGTTTTCAGCCTTTTTTTATTGTCATTTTCGTATACTGCTTTTTCGCAGGAAAAACCTGCTGAACATAAAACCACTGAAGAAAAATTTGATCCTACCACTGCTATCCTTAATCATGTGCAGGATGCTTATGAATTCCACTTCTTTTCAGTGGGCAATTTTCACGCTTCTATTTACTTACCCGTTATTTTATACTCGCCTCAGAAAGGGCTTTCAATTTTTTCATCCAAAAGATTTGGCCCCGATTATGACCAAACTTATGACGGATACCGCATGAAAGGTGAAAACGCTATTGTACCGGTGAAAGCTGGTGAGCAGATGTATGATTTTTCCCTTACGAGAAATGTAATTCAAACTTTGCTTGCGCTAGCCTTATTTACCATACTGATGATAAAAATTGGCAATAAATACAAAAAAGGACATGGAGTAATTTCAGCGCCTTCAGGTGCACAGGGGTTTATGGAGCCTATTATTATTTTTATCAGGGATAACGTAGGTAAAAACAATTTAGGGAATAGGTGGGAAAGATATATGCCTTATCTTCTTACTGTATTTTTCTTTATTTTGATCAACGCACTTTTTGGAATGATACCTGGTGCGGCCAATGTTGCCGGCAATATTGCTTTTACACTTATTTTAGGACTTATTTCACTCGTAGTAATCTTGTGCAGTACTACTCCTCATTTTTGGAAACATATCTTGTGGCCTCCGGACGTTCCTTTCCTGGTTAAGGTAATCTTAGTTCCGGTTGAGCTTTTTGGTTTGTTTGTTATCAAACCAGGTGCATTAATCATTCGTCTTTTTGCCAACATGGTAGCCGGGCATATTGTAGTATTGGCTTTCATTTCTCTTATTTTTATTTTTGGCGCCATGAGTACTACGGCAGGCGTCGGATTTTCGCCATTCTCTGTATTGTTTGTAGTATTCGATTATTTTATAGAAATATTAGTGGCCTTCATCCAGGCATTTATTTTCACAGTTCTTACCGCTATATTCATCGGCCAGGGCTTTGAAGGAAGTGATCATGATGTACCACAAAATGACCACGCATTTGTTTAAATTTTTTATTCATATCAAAACCCAGAATTATGTCACTAATGACTTTTTTATTTGAAGCTGGATTCTCACACATGGGTGGAGCTATCGGCGCCGGTTTAGCTGCTATTGGAGCAGGCATCGGAATTGGCCAGATAGGTAAAGGAGCAGTTGAAGGAATTGCCCGCCAACCGGAAGCAGCTAATGAAATTCGCGCTAACATGATCCTTGCAGCTGCATTGGTAGAAGGGGTTGCCCTTTTCGCAGTTATTGCCGGATTGCTGGCTGTGTTGAAAACGGCATCGGGAGCATAAACTACCGGATGTTATCGCATGTGTGTTTACGAAAGGTGTATTAAGACCAGAGTAAACCACGAATTTATTACTGTATCCAAAGCACAGGGCGGAGGATACAGTATTTTTTAATTTTTTTTGAAAATAATTCTATTAATTTAAACGATAAAGTATGGAACTTTTACTTCCAAAGTTGGGCCTGATTCTCTGGACGCTGGTTGCATTTATCATCGTCCTTTATTTGTTAGGTAAATATGCCTGGAAACCGATTTTAAAATCATTAGACGAAAGAGAAAAAAATATTAATGATTCAATTCTTTCGGCAGATAATGTGAGAAAAGAAATGGCTGCAATGAAAAGTGAGAATGAAGCATTGCTTGCAAAGGCACGTGAAGAAAGATCTCAAATGATGAGGGAAGCAAAAGAAACACGCGATAAAATAATACAGGAAGCAAAAGAACAGGCACGCCAAGAAACCAGTAAAATAGTTGCTGATGCGCAAGTTGTAATAAATCAACAAAAAATGGCAGCTATTACTGATCTAAAAAACCAGGTAGGAAATCTTGTTCTGGAAGTAAGCGAAAAAGTGCTGCGTAGAGAATTGAAAGATAAAGAAGAGCAGGAAAAATATATTCAGCAACTTACTCAAAATGTTGAGTTGAATTAAACTAAAAGCTATGAACAATCCACGTTTAGCACAGAGATATGCCAAGAGTCTGATAGACATTTCTGCGGATTTAAAACAACTTGACGTGGTACATGAGGATATCCTGTTTTTAAATTCTGTTGTAAAAAAAAGCCGTGAATTTGTTTTAATGCTCGAAAGTCCTATTATTAATCCTGATAAAAAATATAAAGTAATCAGTGCGATAACCAAGGGAAATATTTCAAAGATCACTGATACATTTATAAAGTTACTTTGTAATAAAAACAGGGAGGCTAATTTACCGGGGATTGTTGCCTCATTTGTTGAACAATTCAATACCATCAGGGGTTTACATACCGCCAAACTTACTACTGCCACTACCATTACCAAAGAACTTATTAATTCTTTTGTTTCAAAAATTAAAGCATCTACCTCCTATGATCATGTTCAGTTAGAAACCGTGGTGGATGATAAAATTATTGGCGGGTTTATTTTGGAAATGGAAGGGAAACTGATTGATAACAGCATCCGCAGAAACCTTCACGATGTTAAAAAACAATTTGAGAACAATGATTATTTACATAAGTTGAGATAAGTGATAGTAAATAATAAATATAAAAGAGGAGCCGGTTTTTGTCGGTTTTTTTATGACAATGAATACTGTATTATCGGTCTTCAGTAAACAAACAAATATGATAGTTTTCTATCCAAAATAATTTTCAAAAATCCCTACATCAAAATGGCAAGAGTTCGAGCCGTTAGATATACTTACAAAAAAACCTCCTTTTCCGGGAGGTTTTCATGCAGTTTGTTTTGGTAAATATTTTAAAAACAAAAAATCCATGAAAGATTGCTTTTCAAAAAAATTTCCGGAATTGTTGATGGGTGCTTTACAAAAAATACTACAGGTCGCAATAATAAATAATAAAGACAGATACATCCTTAAAAACGCTGCATCATTTTATGATTTTTTTAAAAAAATTTTCCAATTAGCTTAATTGATGGTGAAATAGCAATCATTTTAACCTATTTTCAATTATTGAGTGCCTTCTAATTATTTTTCTTCGCTTAAATTGCACTTTTTAAAACTCATGATATTTATAGCCAAAAAGGAATTGCACCAGTTTTTCAGTAGTCTTACAGGATATATTACTATTATTTTATTCCTGATAGTAAATGCGCTGTATCTTTTTGTACTAAAAGACAGTAATATCTTTGATTTTGGATATGCAACGCTTAGTCCATTTTTCGATTTGGCGCCATGGATATTTATTTTTTTAATTCCCGCACTGGCCATGCGCAGTTTCGCAGATGAATTTAAAACAGGGACCTTTGAAACACTACAAACAAGGCCACTTACCAATTGGCAAATTGTATTGGGCAAATATGTTGCAATTGTAGTAGTAATCGTTATTGCGCTATTACCCACCATCCTGTATGTGATTACCATTCATTCCTTATCTTCCGCCGGAGATATTGACAGCGGCGCCATCATGGGGTCCTATATTGGATTATTTCTGTTAGCATCAGTATTTGCAGCAATAAGCACATGGTGTTCGAGCCTTACTTCCAATGCTGTAATCGCATTTTTGTTAAGCGCTTTTGCATGTATCATTTTATATTTTGGATTTGGAGCTATAAGTAAGCTCCCAGTATTTACGGGTAATGCAGACTACTATATAGAAATGTTAGGGATCAATTTTCATTACCAAAGCATCAGCCGTGGTGTGGTAGATTCAAGGGATGTTATTTATTTTCTCAGTATAATATTTCTGTTTCTATTTGCTACTCAAAAAAATCTCAATAAAAAATAAGCCCTGAAAAAAATGAAATCTTCTTTATCTAAAAAATGGTGGTGGCTTATTCTTATCATTGCAATTGTTGTAATAAATTATCTCGCTTCTATTTTTCATAAACGTATTGATCTTACCAATGAAAAAAGATTTACCATCTCGGCACCGGTAAAAAAAATATTGAAAACTATTGACCAAAGAATGGAAATCAATATTTTTTTAAGAGGCGATATACCAGCCGGATTTAAGAAATTATCTGTTTCGGCACAGGAACTTTTACAGAATTTTACCCAATATTCAAACGGAAATATTCATTATAAAATAATTTCTGCCGATGAAAAAATGCCTGGAACAGAAAGAACTTATTCTGATACGCTTTCATCCATGGGAATAGTTCCTATCAATTTAAAAGTGCAATTAAAAGAGGGCGAGCAATCGCAATATATTTATCCGGCAGCTATCGTAAATTATGAAAATAAGATGCAGCCGGTAAATCTATATTCAGGTTCCAGCACCTTCATTACAGCGCCGGAACTCAACAGTGCCGAGGCTTTGCTCGAATTCAAATTCGCCGATGCGATTGAAAAAATTAAGGAGCATAATAAACCAATGGTAGCTTATGCAGTAGGAAACGGCGAACCTACCGGTCCTAATGTATATGACCTGGTAGAAAATGTATTGAAAAAAAATTACAGCCTTTTCATGATGGATCTTACTAAAGAGCCTGTAATACCGGATACTTTTAAAGTTTTGATCATTGTAAAGCCGACACTCACTTTTACCGATGCAGAAAAATTAAAAATAGATCAGTATGTAATGCATGGCGGCAAACTCCTTTGCTTTATTGACCGCCTGAATGCTGAAGTAGATAGTCTGCAAATGAAAAATCAGGTGATTGCCTATGACAGGAATTTGAATCTCAGTGATCTTTTTTTCAAATATGGAATACGCATCAATCCTGATCTTTTGATGGATCTGCAATGCGATTTTTTGCCTTTCAGTGTCAACGGAAAAGACCAGTTTGATTTTTTACATTGGAATTATTTCCCATTATTTGAATCCAAACAAAATAGTGTGATCAATAAAAACTTAGGCCTGGTAGCGGGCAGGTTTGTAAATTCTATAGATACTGTAAGCGCACCTGGAATAAAAAAAACAATTTTATTAAGTTCCTCACCCAATTCAAGAACAATTGAAACTCCTGCATTAATAAGCGGTGACGAAAACAGAAATTCCCCGGTGGATGCGGCTTATAATAGAAAAGATATTATTGCCGGCGTGTTGCTCGAAGGAAAATTTACTTCTTTATATAAAAACAGGATTGGCCAGGACGAAATGGATTCTTTAAATTTTTATGGAACTCCTTTCCTGAGCCAGGATGTCAATGATAATAAGATGATCATCGTTTCTGATGGAGATATTGTTTTGAATGGCGGTTACAAAGGAGAGCCCATTCCTATGGGAGTAAATTCCTATACTGTAGGTACCCAATATGAATACCAGTTTGCCAACAGGCAATTTGTAGAAAATTGTTTAGAATATCTCATCAATAATGCAGGATTGAGTGAAGCCAAATCCAAAGATTATAAACTTCGTCTTCTTGACTCTAAAAAAACAAGTGAACAAAGAGGTTTTTGGGAAATGCTGAATCTTTTTCTTCCTGTATGCCTGATCATCATTTTTGGTTTGATCTATCAATGGTGGAGAAAAAGGAAATATACCAGATACGCAGAGGTCAAAGGAAATTAGTATTGGCCTTTATTTATTAAATGGTATGCACGTCTTTTGTGCTAATGGAAAGTTGTTTTTCCTTCAATAGTGTAAAATATAAAATCACAAAGCCGATAATAAAAAAACACATTACTACTAAAACTGAATTTTTCATACTTCCGGTCAGTTCTTCTATCAAACCAAAACTGAACATTCCAATAACGATTCCTATTTTTTCGGTGACATCATAAAAACTAAAAAAAGAAGTGGTGTCTTTTGTTATCGGCATTAATTTGGAATAAGTAGATCTGCTTAGAGATTGTATGCCTCCCATTACTAATCCAACAGCTACAGCTAATGCATAAAAATACATTTCCGCATCTTTTCCTTCATCGCTTATGTTGGCTATTTGATAAGCGCTTATGCAAATCAGTATCCAGATTATCACTACACCTAACAAGGTTTGAAAGTTGCCAAATTTCTCGGAAAGTTTTGCCATAATATAAGCACCCGCAATAGCTACAATTTGAATGATCAAAATAGTAATAATGAGTTTATCGGTTGGCAATTTTAATTCCTTACTTCCAAAAAGAGCTGCTACAAGAATGATGGTTTGAACGCCCGTATTATAAAAGAAAAATGCCAAAAGATATCTTTTTAAGATTAAAAGATGGTTTAACTGAATAAACACTTTTTTAAGTTCTATAAATCCATTGGACAGAATATTATGCTCCGGCCTCAAAGCGGCGGGTAAGCCTTTTGGCATACGAAAAAGAGTGAGTTGGGCAAACCCA
This sequence comes from Hanamia sp., assembly GCA_036509335.1. Taxonomy (GTDB): domain Bacteria; phylum Bacteroidota; class Bacteroidia; order Chitinophagales; family Chitinophagaceae; genus Ginsengibacter. The sequence continues at coordinate 233,004 of DATCFT010000059.1, read as the reverse complement.
AACCACCATATACCAACTAATAAAAAAGAAAAACGCGCAGGTAATGTAGCGTCATTCTGCATCCCAAACCATTCAGGCTTGAAAACGAAAACGAAACATACCAATTGAAGTATTACGCTTCCGATGTAGCCCATGGCGAATCCTTTGGCGCTTACACGGTCACGGTCTTCAGGCGCAGCTATCTCAGGTAGATAAGAATTGTAAAATACGAGGCTGCTCCAAAAACCAATACAGGCAATTATAGTACAAACAATGGCCACCCAAAGAGAATCATTTCCTTTAAAAAAATAAAGAAGGCTGCATGACAAACTTCCTATGAAACAAAAAAAACGAAGAAAACTTTTTTTGTTGCCTTTGTAATCAGCAATAGAAGAGAGAATGGGCGACATTACCGCTACAATCAGAAAAGCTATACCTAATGCATAATTATATAATGCAGAGTTTACAAATTTTCTTCCCATAAAAATAACTTCATTACTTCCATTATTTTTGGTGACACTTTCGTAATAGGCAGGAAAAATAGTTGATGTGATTACAAGGCTGTAAACGGAATTGGCCCAATCATACATGGCCCATCCATTGATAACTTTTTTAGAAGCAGTCTGCATTTAAAAAATAATAATGGCTCAAAATAATAAAAAAATTCCGGGAAAAGTTGAAAATATAAAAATAGAATTGTTGATTATTTGTTTCCTGTGTTTAATTGTTGCATTGTTAAATTGTTTTGTAAAAAAACATTGGCTCACGCAAAAAAAAGAAAACAGGAATTTGAACGATTTGTCCGTTTATTGAATAGTCAATTCATTTCGCGTTTATTATTTTTTATTCCTTATTTTATATTTACCTCTGAATATAACCGCTATAGATAAGAATTAATAAGATCACGCCAACAATAGTCCTGTATATTCCCCAAACACGGAATCCATGTTTTTTTAAAAATTCAATAAAAAATTTGATAGCCAGCAACGCTACTACAAAAGCAACGACATTCCCTACAAGAAGTAATTTTATTTCTTCGTGCGAAAAGCCTCCATTTACCTGGTAATGTTTGAATAATTTATACCCCGTAGCGGCCACCATTGTTGGCACCGCAAGAAAAAAGGAAAATTCAGCAGCAGCGCTTCTTGTCAGTTTTTGCTGCATTCCGCCGATTATAGAAGCAGCACTACGACTCATTCCCGGTATCATAGCAAGACATTGCCAGATACCGATAGTAAATGAATTAAAATAAGAAACCTGTTTTTCGGAACGTATGACAGGGTGTTTAAAAAATTGATCTACAAAAACCAACACAATACCGCCAAGAAGAATAGCATAAGCTATGACAAGAGTACTTCCCAGCATTTCATCAATTTTTTTAATAAATATTAATCCCAGAATTATTGCCGGAATAACACCTATCATTAATTTAAAATAAAAATGAAAATTTTTAAAATCGAAAAACTTTTTCCAGTACAAAACTACCACAGCAAGTATGGCTCCCAATTGAATGGCAACCGTAAACATTTTTACAAATTCATCTTCTTTGATTCCCAGTAATTTTTCAGCAATGATCATGTGGCCGGTAGATGAAATAGGAATAAATTCGGTAATCCCTTCCACGATACCGATGATTATTGATTGAACAATGTCCATTTTTTATAAAGTATTTTTTGCAAAATCTTAAATGCTGCATAAAAAAAGCGATGAAAATTATCACCGCTTACGCAAATTTTTTATGCTCTTATTTTTGTTTTTTGATGATGGCAAATATCTCAATTACCAGGCCTCCTACAATTAATATAGGCGCTAACGTGATCCTTCTGAAACTATAAATCTCGGCATCGTTAAATACGTTAGGATCGGGGCTTTTGCCGCCGGCCATTAAAAAGAATCCAATAGCCATAACTATCAAACCAACCACCATCCATTTATAATTTTCTTTTGTAAACAAAATATTGTTTTCAGGAGCAGGTTGGTGCACTTGTTTGTGAGAAGCGGGAGGAGTAACTTTTTTTTGGGTACTCATATTTTAAATTTTAATTACAATGTTAAAGAATAAGAAATTACATTTTCAACTCAATACAATTCATCCAATTTCATTTTTAAATATTTTAAAGCAGAACGATGAGTGCTTAAAAGAGTAATAAAAATACCAAGAATAATGATTCCGGCAAATATTATCAGCATATTCGTAGTATCGTGTAGCGCTCTCAGATATGGAATAAATTTTTCAGAAATTGTTATAAACCCTATCATTAAAGCTATTGCTATCGCAGAGGCAATTACACCATTAATTAATGCGCGGCCATCAAGGGGCCGCGTAATAAATCCGCGGGTAGCACCTACCATTTGCATTGTTTTTATTAAAAACCGGTTACTATACATTGCCAGTCTGATCGTATTATCTATGGAAACTATTACCAAAAGTGATAAAATGATCGCTACCACCAGGAGTATGAGCGTAGATGTTTTTACAAACTGGCTTACACCGGCTACCGTTGCTTTCGGTGTTTGAAATTCAGAAACCGTTTGTGGGAAATCAGTCATGAGTGTGTTCTCCAGGTTGGCCAGGCTATCTTTATTCACATAATTTGCTTTTACATAAAAATCAATACTTTCCGGCAAAGGATTGCTTATGGCTAATGTTTTCCATAGTGTATCGTTTTCCTGGTTGTATTTTTCAATAGCTTTTTCACGGGTGATGTATTCCACTTTCAAGGCATAAGGCAGCCCCTCAATAAAATTCTTTAATGAATCTATCTGCTCCTCATTTGCCGTGCGATAAATATAGGCGTGTAATTGAATATTTTCTTTAAAATAATCTCCGGTTTTCTTTATATTAAGGAATATCCAGCCTACAATTCCAAAAAGAAATAACACCAGGGAAACGCCGATGATAGCATATATATAAGAAGGCTTTCCGCGTTTCGTTGATGCTTTGCCAAATTGAGCCATAATGAAAAGATGAATTTATTCTTAGCAGATTTTATACTGCGGCAAAAATAAATGATTTTATACAGGTTTAGTATTTTTGCGATTTGCAATTGGTTGCTAATGTAACTATCCTCATTGTCTGAATATCATTGCAAATAAATGAATAACAATTCTTTCACAAAAAGAAAGTAAATGACATTATTGTTTTAATTTTTTGCAGAATACCTTTTGCGAAATATTTTTCGCCCTTGGTCTGCATTTTTAGGTAAATATTATTAATTGAAAAGAATGGAATATAATTTTAGAGAAATAGAAAAAAAATGGCAGGAAACGTGGAAAGAAACAGGAATTTACCATGTAAGTAATTCATCAGAAAAGGCAAAGTTCTATGTTTTAGACATGTTCCCATATCCGAGTGGCGCAGGCTTACACGTAGGACACCCTTTAGGTTACATAGCCAGCGATATTTATGCGCGTTATAAAAGATTAAAAGGTTTTAATGTGTTGCATCCAATGGGATTTGATAGTTTTGGTTTGCCTGCTGAACAATATGCGTTGGAAACAGGCCAACATCCTGCGGTTACAACAGAAAGAAATATTGCTACTTTCAAAAACCAGTTAGATAAAATCGGCTTTTGTTTTGACTGGAGTCGCGAAATAAAAACAAGCGATCCTGAATATTACCGCTGGACACAATGGATCTTTTTAAAATTATTTAAAAGCTGGTATAATCATAAAAATGATAAAGCAGAACCAATTGAAACCTTAATAAAAGAATTTGAAACTTCAGGTTCTGCTCAAAGCTCATTGCGCAAAGCTGATAGCTTTACCGCAGAAGAATGGAAATCTTTTGATGAAAAAACGCAACAGGAAATTTTAATGGATTTCCGTTTGGCATTTTCATCTTACGGCGAAGTAAATTGGTGCGAAGCTTTAGGAACTGTGCTCGCCAATGATGAAGTAGTAAATGGTGTAAGTGAGCGTGGTGGGCATCCTGTAGAGAAAAAGAAAATGCGGCAATGGTATTTGCGCATTACTGATTATGCCGACAGATTGTTGCAAGGACTGGAAACAGTGGATTTCAGCGATGCAATGAAAGAAATGCAAAGAAACTGGATTGGAAGAAGTGAAGGGGCGGAAATGGAATTTAGCCTCATCCCCGTCCCCTCTCCGCAGGCGGAGGGGGGGGGATCCCGCGCAACTTCCCCCCTCTCCATAAATGGAGAGGGGACGGGGGTGAGGGTTTACACCACCCGCCCCGATACCATATTCGGCGTTGATTTTTTAGTGCTTGCACCTGAGCATGAATTGGTGAATTCAATTACAACAACAGAACAACGGCAATCCATAGACGAATATCTTACTTATGTAAAAAGCCGCAGCGACAGGGAAAGAATGGCTGAAGTAAAACAAATTACAGGATGCTTTACAGGCGCATATGCTATCAATCCATTCGATGGAAAACAAATACCCATCTGGATTGCAGAATATGTATTAGCCGGATATGGTACGGGTGCCATCATGGCGGTTCCGTGCGGCGACCAAAGGGATTTTGATTTTGCAACCCATTCTAAAATTCCAATTACCAATATTATTGGTGAACGTTTTAATGGAAAAGAAGCCAATCCTACTAAAGAAGCTGTCTTAGAAAATTCGGGTTTCTTAAATGGCTTATTGATGAAAGACGCCATAGGAGTTGCTATTAATAAAATAGAAGAATTAGGAATAGGAAAGCGAAAAGTAAATTACCGGATGCGCGATGCGGGGTTCAGCCGCCAGCGTTATTGGGGCGAGCCTTTTCCGATTATCTGGAGTGAAGGTATAGCCATTCCGTTAGATGAAAAAGAATTGCCCTTGGAGTTGCCGTTTGTGGAAAAATATGGACCAGGGAAGGATGGAGAAGGGCCGTTATCAAATTTAATTGATTGGGTCCTCACCCCCAACCCCTCTCCACAGGTGGAGAGGGGGGCGGCTCTCGTTCCAAAATACAAAGTTTCATCTCCTGCTCAATATGAATTGGCGAAGGGAATGAGAAAGGATCATACAAAAGCGGAAGATAAACTTTGGCAAAGAATTCGTAACAATAAGTTGGGAGTGAAATTCAGGAGGCAGCACCCGATCGAATCCTATATTGTTGATTTTATTTCTCTTCAGGACAATTTGATTGTAGAAGTAGATGGCGGATATCATCAGAATGAAGAACAAAGAGCCTATGATGAAGAAAGAACAAAACGCTTAAATGAAATAGGTTTTCATGTCATTCGCTTTAGCAATGAAGAAGTCCTGGAAAACGCATTTGAAGTACTTAAAAAAATAAAGGAAGCCCTTGCTGCTCAATCAATAAAACGCACTGAAAAGAAAATAGAAAAGTCTGAACTGACTTCCCCCCTCTCCATTTATGGAGAGGGGACGGGGGTGAGGGAAACCTCCACCATGCCCGGCTACGCCGGCTCTTCCTGGTATTTCCTCCGCTATATGGATCCGCACAACAATGAAACATTTGCTGATAGAAAAGCAACAGATTACTGGAACCAGGTAGATGTTTATATCGGCGGAACCGAACATGCAGTTGGGCATTTATTATACAGCCGTTTGTGGACAAAAGTTTTGTACGATTTAGGATATATCAGTTTTGATGAGCCTTATAAAAAATTGGTGAACCAGGGAATGATAACAGGTAAATCTTATTTTATTCATTTAGTTAATTCTTACAGCGATAATTTAAATAAGAATATTCATATCTTCTGTTCGATTGATAAGGGAATATTTTTAGATAATATTGAAATTGAAGGCAAAAAATACCATTCTAAAGGGAGTTCTGTTCATTTCAGATTAAAAAATGCACATAATTTAGTAGACTCTAGAAATCGAATTGTTGAAAAAGATTTAGTGACATTATTAAATACAGATAATATAGTGATTGACGAATATAAAGTTTTATGGGAAAAAGATTTGACCGAAGATGGAGAGCGATATATTATTTGTGATTTAGAAATTGAGAAGATGTCCAAATCGAAATTTAACGTTGACAACCCTGATGAAATAATTGATAGATACGGCGCCGATACTTTCCGCATGTACGAAATGTTTCTTGGTCCGGTAGAACAAAGTAAACCGTGGGATACCAAAGGCATTGAAGGCGTGCATCGGTTCTTAAAAAAATTATGGCGCTTATTTTTTGACGAAATAAAAGGCCCAATCTGGACTGCATCAGCTCCCTCTCCTTTGGAGAGAGCGGGGGGTGAGGCCTCTGATGCCGAACTAAAAACCCTCCACAAAACCATTAAAAAAATTGAAGAGGACACAGAGCGTTTTTCTTTCAATACAGCTGTGAGCGCCTTTATGGTTTGCGTAAATGAATTGACAGATCTAAAATGCCACAAAAAAGAAGTTCTCGAACCTTTTTTGATTTTACTTACACCGTATGCACCGCATATTGCAGAAGAATTGTTTCATTCTCTCGGAAATTCTGGTTCAGTTCTTGATGCTGATTATCCGAAACTGAACAGTAAATATTTGGTGGAATCTGAAAAAGAATACCCGATTTCTATCAATGGAAAAATGCGCACGACGATGGTAATTTCCCTGGATGCAACGCAAGAGGAAGTTGAAAAAATAGTGCTTGAAAATGAAACGGTTCAAAAATGGATTGATAGTAAACCAATAAAAAAGATAATTTTTGTAAAGAACAAAATGGTAAATGTAGTGGTGTAGTAAACGAACAAATAAACAGGATTTTGCATTTGCGAAATTAATTCATGATACCAGGGAGTTTTACTTATAATTAAATCCATTTCATGCAAACAATATTAGGCTCCGGCGGTGCTATCGCCAATCATCTTGCGAAAGAATTAAGAAAATATTCCAGCGATATAAGATTAGTTTCCAGGAATCCCAAAAAAGTAGATGAAGCCGATGAACTTTTTCCGGCGGATTTACTCAATAAGGATTTGGTGAACCAGGCAGTAGCGGGTTCTGAAGTGATGTATCTAACGGCTGGGCTGCCTTATGATATAAAAATATGGGAACGCGATTGGCCTGTAATTATGCAAAACGTAATTGATGCTTGTGTTCAAAATAATGCCAGGCTGCTTTTCTTTGATAACATATATGCCTATTCGCCGGATGAAGTATCCAACATGACGGAAAATTCCGGGAAACAGCCGGCAACGCGCAAAGGCAAAGTGCGTTTGGATTTACTGAATATGATTTTTGCTGCTATTAAAGATAAGGGCCTAAAGGCGCTTGTTGCACGCAGCACTGATTTTTATGGTAAGGATGTAAAAACCGGGTTTTTAAATATTGGCGTCATTGATAAACTCAAAAATGGAAGCAAAGCAATGTGGCAATCTGATGCAGATAAAATACATTCTTTCACCTACGTTCCTGATGCAGCAAAAGCTGTAGCCATTCTTGGAAACACCCGGGATGCATTTAACCAGGTATGGCATTTGCCTACGTCTTCTCAAAAATGGACCGGCAAAGATTTTATCAACCAGGTGGCGCAGCAATTGAATGTAAAACCGAAATATTATATTCTCAACAAAACGATGATCAGCCTGCTGGGTATTTTTTCTCCAACAGTAAAGGAACTCAAAGAAATGCAATATCAAAATGACCAGAATTATTTTTTTGATAGCAGTAAATTTGATAATCACTTTTCTTTTACACCTACATCTTATGAAGTAGGAATTAAAGAAAGTTTGTAGAATCGAAAAAATAAAAGGTATTTACACTTTCCTAAATCACCGCAATAGCAAACGAAGAAATAAAGGATATTTTAATTATTTCAAAAAAGATAGTTAGCTAAGAGAATTCCCAATCTTTAATAAATTCATTAAGCAAAAGATCCAAATCAGAGGTTTGCAGAGAAGATTCGTGAACCATTTTCAAAACTTTTTTTCCAAGCAGCTGCATTTCACCTTTTGCAGCATTTGCATGAGGTGCAATTGCTAAAGTGCCCATTTCGCTTTGCATGGCTTTTTGCCAGTACAAAACAGAGAACCATTTTGGCATAATCATAAAAATAATTTTTAAATTGAATGGCATGATGGGTATTCCTAAATTTTGCAGCGCGAGAAATCCTTCTTTAATACTTTTCACCATCACCTGAATACTTTTTTTATTTTTGCCTAATTGTTTACTATCGCAGTTTTCTTTAATAATCGAAGCACAAACGCAGGAAATAAATATCGCATGAGTTTTCAGCCATGCTTTGATATTATTGCTAATTCTCGTTTCGAATCCGGCCTTTTCAAAAACTGATTTTATTTTTTTTACGTTCGCTGACTTTTCGCCTTGTATCTCTCCAAGAGTCGTTTTCTGTTGTTTAATTTGAATAAAATCAATTACGTCTTCCTTCATCACTCCTCCCACTCCCGGAAAACCAAAAATGACGTGTTTTGGTTTCAATTCATCTGCAATAACCTGGAAATTTTCTGTGTTATTTAGCATGAAAAGTATAAGAGAACTGCTACTATTTTGTAAATCCGGAATCAGACTTTCAACCTGATCAAGACGTACCGTTATAATAATTAAATTAAAAAAGTCATCGGGTTTTAATTGTCGGATAAGAGGAATTTGAGTTATGGTTTTGCTCCCGTTTTGATGTTCCATGATGATTACCCCTTTTTGTTCCAGGCTTGTATATCGTTTACCACGCGCTAAAAGTGTTACATCATTTTTTGCTTCAAATAGTTTGGCAGCATAAATACTTCCAATTACTCCGGCTCCGTAAACAAGGATTTTCATCCACCAAATTTAATCAAGATGATTTTATTGCCGGAATCCTGTGGTAATTCTTTTATAGTAAACCAACAAATAAGATGAATATTTATTTTTTAAAAAGGTCTTATTGAGTAGTAAAATGCTTTGATACACAAGATTCTTATGTATATTTGTTCTATGAAAAAATCTTCTTTATATAAAGGACTGCTTGAACCAATAATTATTCAATTGCTGAAAGACAATGGACGAATGTATGGGTTCGAGATTACTCAAAAAGTAAAAATGCTCACTAAAAATGAACTGCAGATTACAGAAGGAGCGTTATATCCTTTATTACATAGATTAGAAGCTGAAGGATTGCTGGAAGTAAGCATGGAAAATATCGGGAATAGAATCAGAAAATATTATTCATTAACAAAAGCAGGGAAAAAAGAAACCGTAGGTTCCAAAAAAGAAATCCAAAGTTTTGTAGAAACATTGCAAATACTTTTTAATCCAAAATTGGCATAGATGCTAAGCAATGAACAAATAGAATCGTTATTTATATTTTGCGAAAAGCATTTTGTAAAATATTATGAGGTGCAGTTAGAGTTGGTAGATCACCTGGCCAATGCGGTAGAAACTAAGATGGATAAGGACCATAAACTTACTTTTGAAAAAGCGTTGGAAGAGGTTCATCGGGATTTTGGCGTAATGGGATTTGCACCATTGGTTTCTGAAAAGCAAATAGCAGCCGAAGAACAAAGCAGGAAATTATTCTGGAAACTTTTTAAAGATCAATTTCGTTGGCCCAAAATACTGGGCTTTCTGGTACTTACAGTCGCAATGTTTACCATATCTAAGTTTGATTTATCAATTTTTAAATGGTCATTTGTTTCTATAATGATCGCAGGATGTATTATTGAAATTTATAGTGTTTTAAAAATTCATATACTTTTAGCACAAACCGGGAAAAAGTTTTTGCCTGGTAAAATCTCGGAGTTTGTCCCGTGCATATTCTTCCCTTTTTATGTATTTTATTTCCCCTCATTTCTTGATAAAAATTTTCTTTCTGCCGTTAACTCTACTTCTTCAACTTTATTTTATAGTATTTTACTTAGCATATTCATAATTATGATTATTGCAATTTTGCAAACTATATCTTCTGCAAAAAGGAGTCTAATTAAATCCTTCCCTGAAGTTTTTTCAGTAACTTAATTATCTATATTTGGTTGGCCCAAACCTTAATAAATTTCATGTCATTTTCAAGAATCTTCCTGTGAAGGTGTTAGATGAAGGCTAATAATATCTCAAACTATACTTGTGATTAATTCGTTTATAGGAAAGTTTATCTCAAAAAATTGTATTTTTACCTATTAATTTTTATTGAATGGAAATTTTACCCGGTCCTTTATTAAAAACAATTAATTCTCCTGCCGACCTAAAGAAACTTGACCGTACTCAATTGCATCAGCTCAGTGATGAATTACGTCAATACATTGTAGATGTGGTAAGTGTGCATGGTGGCCATTTTGCAGCAAGCCTCGGCGTGGTAGAGCTTACAGTGGCATTACATTATGTTTTTAATACCCCTTACGATCAACTGGTTTGGGACGTAGGCCACCAGGCTTACGGCCATAAAATACTTACCGGCCGCAGGGACAATTTTGATACCATCAGAAAACAAAACGGATTAAGTGGTTTTCCTAAAAGATCAGAAAGCGAATACGATACATTTGGAGTGGGGCATTCTTCCACATCTATTTCAGCAGCTCTCGGAATGGCAATGGCTTCGCATTATAAAGGGGAAGACGACCGCCAGCATGTAGCCATTATTGGCGATGGCGCCATGACTGCCGGCGAAGCTTTTGAAGCAATGAATCATGCTGGAATTGAAAAAAGTAATTTGTTGATTATCCTTAACGATAATTGCATGAGCATTGACCCTAATGTGGGCGCTTTGAAAGAATACCTTACTGATATTACCACTTCTCAAACGTATAATAAATTGCGGGATGATTTTTGGAGAGCACTGGGAAAACTTCCGGGGAAAAATTTTTCCAGGAAGATGGTTTCAAAAATTGAAACTTCCCTGAAAGGAATGGTAAGCAAAAGCAGCAATCTTTTTGAATCTTTGAATATCCGTTATTTTGGCCCGATAGACGGACACAACATTACCAAGTTGGTGGATACTTTGCGCGATATGAAAGATATTCCGGGGCCTAAATTATTGCACATAAAAACCGTAAAAGGAAAAGGATACGAATTAGCAGAAAAGGATCAAACAAAATGGCATGCGCCAGGATTGTTTGATAAAATAACAGGTGAGATTTATAAGAAAAAATTTGATATTCCCCAACCACCAAAATACCAGGATGTATTTGGCTATACCATCATTGAACTGGCCGAAAAGAATGACAAAATAATGGGCGTTACCCCTGCAATGCCGAGTGGATGTTCCTTAAAATATATGATGGAAAAAATGCCCAACCGTGCTTTTGACGTTGGGATTTGCGAACAACATTCAGTTACACTAAGTGCCGGCCTTGCTACACAGGGAATGCGCGTTTTCTGCAATATTTATTCTTCATTCATGCAACGGGCTTATGATCAGGTGATTCATGATGTGGCCATCCAAAATCTGCCGGTAATATTTTGTCTTGACAGGGCAGGCCTTGTGGGCGAAGATGGCGCCACACACCAGGGTGCTTATGATATTGCATGTATGCGTTGTATACCCAACATGATTGTGAGCGCTCCGATGAATGAAAGTGAATTAAGAAATCTCATGTACACAGCACAATTGGAAACTACTAAAAATCCTTTTGTGATCAGGTATCCACGCGGGCAGGCTGTAAAAGCTGATTGGAAAACCGAGATGAAAGAAATTAAGATCGGTACAGGAAGAAAATTAAAAGATGGGGAAGAAATTGCAATATTATCTTTTGGGCATCCGGGAAATTTTGCAGCAGAAGCTATCAGAGATGTGAAAAAAGAAGGGTTGAATCCCGCTCATTATGATATCAGGTTCGTAAAACCTTTGGATGAAAATTTATTGCATGAAATATTTAATAAATTTTCTAAGATAATTACAGTAGAAGATGGAACTGTTATTGGTGGTTTTGGTTCTGCCATTTTAGAATTTATGAATGCTCATCATTATAAAGCAGATGTAAAAATATTGGGAATCCCCGATGTAATAATTGAGCATGCTTCTCAAAAACAGCAACAGCAGGAAGCTGGTATTGATGCTCCTCACATAGCAGATGCCATCAGGGAAATAGCTAAGATAGATGTGAATAAATTGTTGGCAAACTCATAAAAAGCAAATAAACATACGCCTGTGCGGGTCTTTCGCGCAGAAATAACTGATTTTAATATTCCTTTAACCCAAAGAATATCTATATTTTCTTTTAATAAAACAGATAACCGTTAACCATCGCTAAAGATTTTTATTCTTAATTGAATGCCATTGACAATCTCGTCCAGACAATATATCTAAGCTTCTATAATAGTTTTCATTCATCTCGTGAAAAAATATATAGAATAGGAATTTTTAAAAGTTCTTAATTCAAATAATTCTTTTTGATGTTACTATTCTCAAAAGTAAACGGTAAAACGGTTCATGTTTTATTTCTCTAACTTTGCAAATAAGTACTCTCAAAATAAAAATCTATGAAAATAAAAAAATTAGGTACGCAAGGTTTGAAAGCTTCTGAGTTAGGACTTGGTTGTATGGGAATGAGTGAATTTTACGGAGAAAAAAATGATGATCAGTCTATAAAAACAATACACAGAGCTTATGAACTCGGAGTTACACTGTTTGACACAGCAGATATTTATGGGCCATTTACCAATGAAATATTAGTAGGTAAAGCGATCAGGCCTTTCAGAAAAGAAATTACATTGGCTACAAAATTCGGCATCGTAAGAGATCCTTCAAATCCAAACTTAAGAGGCCAAAATGGTAAACCGGAATATGTAAAAAGTTCTTGCGAAGCAAGTTTGAAAAGGTTGAATGTAGAGGTGATAGACTTGTATTATTTACACCGAAAAGATCCCGATACTCTCATAGAAGAAACCGTTGGGGCAATGGCTCAATTAGTAAAAGAAGGAAAAGTAAGAGGAATAGGTTTGAGCGAAGTAAATGCAGTAACGCTCCGCAAAGCGCATGCGGTACATCCACTCACGGCTTTACAATCTGAATATAGTTTATGGAGTCGCGATCCGGAAGATGAAATATTACAAACGTGCAAAGAATTAGGTATTGCGTTCGTTGCCTATAGTCCGCTGGGACGCGGGTTCTTAACAGGCCAGATAAAAAGATTTGAAGATCTTGATAAAGACGACTATCGCAGGTTGTCACCTCGTTTCCAGGGAGAAAATTTCAGTAAGAATCTTTTACTTGTAAAAGAGATAGAAGCCATTGCAAAAGAAAAAAACTGCACTCCTTCTCAGTTAGCGTTGGCCTGGGTGTTGGCACAGGGAGATTTTATATTCCCAATACCTGGCACCAAAAAAGTAAAATACCTTGAGGAAAATATTAAGGCTACGGACATTTCACTATCCGCAAATGAATTGGAACAAATAGAAAAAATGTTCCCTAAAAATGTGGCATCAGGATTACGTTATGTGGAGTCGGGAATGAAAGCAGTAAACAGATAAATTCTTTATAATTCATAAATCATTTTGTGTACTATTTTTGCGCTGATGTTTTGATGGAAAACAGAAAAGAAAATAATAGCAGGTATTTCCTTTTATTCTTTTCTCATTTAAAGAAATGACAGTTTAATGTTTTAAAAAAACTGTCAGAAATAATAAAACAGAATACTTAAAAACATTTTATGTAATCATTAAAAATCAAATTTTATGAAGAAGATTTTTTCATTTTTCTTGGTAACAGTTTTCATTTTATTTGCAAATTTTTCCAATGCACAAAATTTTACATTAGGCGCAAGGGGTGGTATCAGTATTCCAAATTTGACAGCGGGAGGTTCTGAAAGTAACCCATTAAATACAGGATATAAATCACGGCTTGGACCAGATGCAAGTTTGTTCGGCGAATACCACTTTTCATCATTATTCACAATCGAAGCAATGTTGGAATTTTCTTCACAGGGAGGTAAAAAAACAGGGATGCAGGCTTTCCCAACTCCTGCTGCTATGGCCGGAATGTTTCCCGCAGACGAGGATGTATGGAACATATAATTCATCTCTCAAAAGATAAAAGGCTTAAAAAATTAATTGAAGCACAGGAACCTTTTCTTCTCGAAAAAAGAAATAAAGTGTATTTGCGCCTATGCTCATCAATATTAAGCCAGCAGCTGAGTACAAGAGTTGCACAGGTATTATACAAAAGATTCCTTGATCTGTATGGTGGCAAAGAACCCACAGCGAAAATGATTTTGGAAACACGCGCTGATATTTTTCGAAATATTGGATTTTCAAATGCAAAAGCTTCTTACGTTCATAATGTCTGCCGGTTTTTTATTGATAACAAAATTACTGATGAGCAATTGCATAAAACAAATAATGAAGGGGTAATAGAACTGCTCACACAAATAAAAGGAGTAGGAAAATGGACCGTTGAAATGATCTTAATGTTTACTCTTGGAAGGGAAGATGTTTTTGCAATAGACGATCTGGGTTTGAAGCAAGGTGTTATTAAATTATATAAAATAAAGGAAACCGATAAAAAATTATTGCAGAAAAGAATTGAAAAGATTTCTCTGAAATGGAGCCCCTACAGAACTTACGCTTCCAGGTATTTATGGAATTGGAAAGATGGCCTCCCTGCCCTCCAAAGGAGGGTAAAGAAAAACACTCCACAGTAAACAAACAAATATTCGGGATTTGTCTTCTCTTAGAACCCTCCTTTGGAGGGCAAGGAGGCATTATTTCCTTTTTATCAAAGGATTATTCAATCCGTTAATCACATTATCAACTACGGCAAAATCCGGAAGTTTGGAGAAAAACTGGGTGAGTGTTTTACAGCCGTAAGTACGCACATCAAAACTCGGATCTAATTTTCTAAGATTGATTCCAAGTGTAGAAATATATGCCTCATTGCTTTCATTAATGCTCATATCATACGCTTTATTGATGAGTTTCGTATCTACATTTAATGTTGTTTTTTCTCTATGTTTTTTTACCGCTTCTTTCTTTTCCGGAACCTCAATCTTAGGTTCCAGATTTTCAACATAAGTAAATATTTCGCACGATTTTACAAAAGCATTTGGGGTTTTTTGCTCGCCGATTCCCATCACAAAAATGCCCGCTTCTCTTATTCGTTTTGCAAGACCTGTGTAATCGCTGTCGCTGGATACGATACAAAATCCATCTACAAGGTCTGCATGCAAAATATCCATAGCATCAATGATCAATGCGCTGTCGGTAGAATTTTTCCCGGTAGTGTACGAAAATTTTTGAATCGGATTGAACGCCATTTCGTTCAACAGGCTTTTCCAGTGATTCATGTGCTGGGTAGTCCAGTCGCCATATACCCTGCGAATGGTAACCTTGCCATATTTAGAGGCTTCTTCCAAAATAAGATCCATCATTTTAGATTGGGCGTTATCGCCATCAACCAAAAGAGCTAATCTATTGCTTTTTGTTTCCATATTTTTTATTCATACAAAAATAGGTCTAAAGATTCATAATGGGTTTTGGGGCGGTACAATGTTTCGTATTATTTTCATTAATCAGAATTGGCTGCTTTTCTTCTTGTTATCTTTCCAAATCTCTGTACATTTTATTTCTTTACATTAATATGAATCTTTTATCTTTGGCAATAAACATTTTTTATGAAGTTCATCGTTTCCTCTACGCAATTACTAAAACACGTATTACAGATAAGCGGCGTAATCAGCGCAAACACCGTTTTGCCTATCCTTGAAGATTTTCTTTTCGAGATAGAAAAAAACAAACTTACAATCGTAGCTACAGACCTGGAAACGGTGATGAAAATTAACATGGATATTGAAGCCAAAGAAAGCGGGAAGATATGTATTCCCGCAAAAATTCTTTCAGATTCTCTTAAAAATCTACCCGAGCAACCGCTCACTTTTAATATTGATAAAAACAATAGTGTAGAAATTACGAGTGACAATGGAAAATATAAAATAATGGGTGAAAATCCTGACAATTTCCCTAAAGAACCGGTAGCCGAAAGCGCCAATTCATTTACGATGCCCTCTTCAGCATTGGTTACGGCTATCAACAAATGTATTTTTGCCACCAGTTCAGATGAACTACGCCCGGCTATGACCGGAATTTTCTTTGAGCTTTCAAAGAAAGGGCTTACTACAGTAGCTACAGATGCGCATCGCCTGGTAAGATATTCCAGGAATGATGTCAAATGTCCTGAAGATGCGACGTTTGTAGTTCCTAAAAAACCACTCAATTTATTAAAAAATGTATTGCCGAATACTGACGGTGAATTAACTATTTCATACAGCAAGAATCATTTATTCGTAAAACACGAAGGCACAGAATTAGTGTGCCGGTTGATTGATGCAAGATTTCCCGATTATAAAGTGGTAATTCCTGCAGATAATCCGTACAAGCTTACGGTTAATAAAAATGATTTTCAAAATGCACTTCGCAGAGTAAGTGTTTTCAGCAATAAAAGTACTAACCAGGTGGCACTTACCATTACTGGCAGCGAATTACAGCTTGATGCACAGGATGTTGATTTTAGTTTTGAAGGTAATGAACGCATGGCCTGCCAATATGATGGTGAAGATTTACAAATAGCTTTTAATGCAAAATTTATGGTTGAAATGCTGGGCGCCGCAGATACCAATGAGGTAGTAATTGAACTAAGCACTCCTTCCAAAGCGGGCATTATTAAACCAACGGAACAAGCAGAAAATGAAATTCTGCTGATGCTTGTAATGCCACTGATGCTGAATAATTGATTATTCAAATTTCTTATTGCATAAAAAGCATTTGCCTGAGACCCGTATTTTATTTATCCTGCTATAATTTTATAATTAGTCTTTGCTGTAAACAATTTTGTATTTTTAAAACAGTCAAAAAACTTTTTTATTAAAATGGAATTCATCACACTCCGCACGTTTCAGAATTATTTCTCCGCACATATCCTGCTGACAAAATTAAAAGATGCCGGCATGGAATGTTTTTTGAAAGATGAGTTCATGGTAACGATTGACCCGATATTATCTAATGCTGTTGGAGGAATCAAACTTATTGTGAAAAAAGAGGATGAGAAAGAAGCCTCTCTTTTGCTTCAGCAATTTGATGAAGAATACCGCCAAAGCGCCGTATGTCCTAAATGCGGGAGTAAAACGATAGAACTGGTTCCACAGAAAACAACAGCTAACATGCTGACCGCTGTATTAACGTGGTTGTTTGGCAGTTATGCTATTTCCGCAAAAAATATTTATCAATGCTCTTCCTGCGGTTATGAAAGTGAAAATTTACCGGAAACTTTTCCAAATGATCTCATGGAGTACGAAGAGGAAAACATGAACTAAAAAAGAATGAATCATTCATGAAAATAATTGCGATTATCCCTGCCCGTTATTCTGCAACACGTTTCCCTGCGAAACTAATGCAGCCTCTTGGTGACAAAACAATAATAAGGCATACTTATGAAAATACCGTTGCTACTTTATTATTTGATGAGGTAATTGTAGTTACTGACAGCGAAATTATTTTTAATGAAATTGTACAAAACGGTGGCTATGCCATTATGAGTAACAAACAGCACGAAAGTGGAAGCGACCGCATAGCGGAAGCTGCAGCAGATATAGAGGTGGATATCATTGTAAATGTACAGGGCGACGAACCTTTTGTAAAGAAAGAACCGTTGGAAGACTTGTTAAGCGTATTTAAAAATGATCACGCACAAAAAACAAAGGTCGCTTCACTGATGTATCGTACAGCCGACGAACAAATAATTAACAATCCTAATCACGTAAAAGTGGTGGTAGATAAAAACAGCAATGCCTTGATGTTTTCACGAAGTGTAATTCCATTTCACCGCGATAAAAACCTAACGCCACTCTATTATAAACATATCGGTATTTACGCTTATAGAAAAAGCGCTTTAATGGATTTTACACAATGGGAAACTACTCCGCTGGAGGCTATTGAAAAACTGGAACAACTTAGATATCTCGAAAACGGCATCAAAATAAAAATGGTAATTACCAATGAAAGCCCTGTGTCTATAGATACTCCCGAGGATTATGAGCGTGCTAAAAAATTAATATAATTTCAAATTTTTTATCCGACGGCCTCTGTCTGCTAAAAATTAAAACAAATAAAATTATCAGAACGATCAGCTATTTATAGCAGCTTTGAAAACAGGTACAGTACTACATGGCTCGCCGTACATTATACTTTTAGCTACAGGACGTAAAATCCTGGTGATTTCTACATATACTGTTTCCGGGATCTTTTTATCGCCACATCCTTTTACAACCACTCTTTTGTCTTTAAATTCTTTCACATCTATTTTCCATAAATTTTTTAAAAATAAAATGTTTAAAACTTCCTCTGCAGTTCCAAAAAGAATGTCTATTGCAAAAGGCTCTATGTAGGTAACAGCCAGCATGTAAGCCCACATTGGAATAATTGCATCTGCAGAACAGGTAATGGCTACATTTTTATTTTTGTAAATACTCCAATCAAATTTTTTTAATGCCTCGCGATATTCCTTTTCTTTCAAAATAAGTTCCATGAACAAAAACTCCTTAATATCAAAAAGCATGATCTCGCCTTCTGGATAAAATTTTTCCATGTCAAGGGTAACCAAAGAACTGCCGGCTACTTTATTAATGATAATATCTTCCATAATGTTTTATTGATGTAAAGTTACAAAATCCGTTTTTAAAGAGATTCTCAATTGCACTATTCAGTTATTTAAAAATTTTTTAATCATACCTCAGTAAATAAACAATTAATAAAGATTTTCGTTTTTTGTATTGCCAAAAATCAAATAAAAAAAGCCAACTTTTCAGATGGCCATTTTTAAAATTTTTGAAATTATTTTTAGAAGAACTGGCTCCTGTTGTCTTTAATATCCGCTATTTTTTTCAAAGCGTTGAAAGACTGGCCCAGTGCGGATTGCATCTCTTTATTTATTTCTTCGCTTTCCTGGAGCTTTATTATTAAAGGATTCAACTGAACTTTTGGAGAAACACTGTTTACTTTTATAACAAACACTCCCGAATTACCGGCAAAGGCAGGAGAAACTTTAGTTTGATATTCTTTATCGAAGGCTGCCCCTGCTACCCGGGGTTCAATACCAATTCCGTTTATTATTTCTGCGTTAAAAGTAAGGGTAGAATCTGCGCCGCTGCTTAACACCTGCATATGATAGGGAGCCGCAGCAGCTTCAAGTGTTGAAGGATTATTCAATTTCTTTTTTATTTCATCTGCTTTTTTCATGTTCCTGATAATACTTTCTACCAGTGGCCGCGCTGTATTTACATCCGGAACGCCTTCCGTTATTTTTCGGTCCACAATTGCTACTACATAATCATCTTTTACTGAAAAGGGATCAGAAACTTCTCCTTCTTTTGCACCAAAAGCCCATTTAATAATTGGCCTTGCGTCCTGTAACGAACCCAACTGAAAGTCATTTTCTTTCACTACGTTTGGAACGGCTACTTTTTTCAACCCGTTCTTAGCAACATATTCATTAAAAGATTTTTCATCTTTTGCAATTCCTGATAATTTTATGGCTGCAGTATTGGCTTCATTAATGGTTTCATCGCTTGGGGCGATTTCTTTGGCCATATAAGCAATTTTATAAGTAGGCTGCAGATTTTTTTTATCTAATATTTCTATATAATGCCAGCCAAATTGTGTATGTACTACTTTTTTGGTTTCTCCTTTTTCGTTCAATAAAAAATCTCCAAATTCTCTCGCAAATCCATCTCCTTCAATAGTCATTAGGTCAAAAGTCATTACACCATTATCTTTTTTAGCAGCCTCGTCTGTTGAATATTTGGCATCCAGCGAATCAAAGTTGGCGCCATGCTGAATGGCAACTGAAATGCTATCTGCAATTCTATGCGCAGTGTTATCGTCCATTATGGGCTGTTGGGTTTGTGGGTTAACGGTGCCCAATAAAATATGGCGGCATTTGATACTATCGGGCAATATTTTCGTTGAAACTTTTTTTGCCAATACATAATTATCACCATCTATGTATGGACCATAAACGCTTCCATTGGACAAATCAATAATTGAGTCCTTATTTGGAACCTGAATTTTAGATTTTGGTGTGTATCCATCAAAAAATGGGATAGCAGACGAATTTCTTCCCAGGAAAAATTTAGCATTCGAATCTGCTGCAAACTGCGGTTTCAGGTCATTTAATGATTGCAAAATCCGGGCACTGTCTGCTGCATTGGCGGCGGCGCTAAATGACACATAAGAAATCATCCTGCCTGGCTCTTGTTTGTATTTCAATTTATTTTTATCAATATAGGATTGAATGTCATTGTCACTCACTTTTACAGCACTGTCGCTTATTACTGTATAAGGAACAGCAACATAGGAGATCATGGCAAAATTGTTTTTTTCTTCGCTCTGTTCTATTGCAAGCCATTTGGGTATATAGATACTTGCAGTAATCATGGAAGTATATTTTGTGTATAGACTATTCAGCCTCATTGGATCTATTACCTGGGAAATAATAGCGTCTCTTTGCTCTTTATTTTTATTTTTCTTTGTTTGCGCCCACCATTGTTGGGCTTGTTGTATATCATATTGCCCGGTCTGTTTATTAGTAAAGGCTTGTTTCAATTGTTGTGGTGCATCATTGCTAAACATAATAGAACTCATTTCATCAGGCGTAAAAGTGATACCTAATTTATCAAACTGGTCTTCTACGACTCTTTCAGCTACCATTTGATTCCATACAGATTCCATTATCTGGTTACTTTGTGAGCTGCCTCCATCAGGGTATTGCTGTTGTATTTCTTTTACTTTATTATTAAAATCGTCTAATTGGATCTTTTGGCCATTTACTACACCTATGGTAGAAGTACTATTGTTTCCGAACAACGAACCGCTGCGCCTGCTGGTCATAGAATCCATTAAAATAAATGCAACAAGGCTGATACCGATAAGTGCGATGACTATTACAGCTCCTTTATCACGGATAGTCTGAATGATTGACATATTGAATTTTCTCTTAAATTTTAAATAAGGCGGCAAAAATAGTGTAAAATAAAATAGGAACAAACTGTGGATAACCTATTTATATTAGTACTGGCAAGGATTTCTATTAAAATATTTATAATAAATATTTTAATAAAAAAGTAAGTGAAAAATACTTTTCAACATAGATCCGTGTAAAAATTGTTTTATGTGTTGGTAAATGATGTTTTTTAAAAAATATTTCTTAATAATTAATAATAAGTTTAGTGTTTTCTGAGATTAATAATTTTTTCTTAAAACAACCAACAAGTTTTAATTCTTTAATTCACAAATTTTTTAAAAGATGGCTCCATTTATTTATCAACACGTTTTTTTATTAACGGATGTTAAAAAGAGGAGTTTTATAAGAAAGTATGTTAAAAACACTTGTGCTAATTTTGTGAATAGATGTGGACAAGAAGTAAAATTTAAATTTGCATCAGCACAATAAATTTTTATGTCCACAAATTCACACTCATAATAGTAATAGGACTTTAAATTAATAATGTATTAATACTAAATACTATGGCAGATATTAACATTGAAGCAGCCCGAAGAAATTTAGAAAAAAAAGGTTTTCTTGATTTGAATATTGATGTTAACTTAGACCTCTTCGCAGAAATAGAACTTTTAAAAAAAGAAAAAAATGCCATCATACTTGCACACTATTACCAGGAACCCGATATACAGGATGTTGCCGATTTTATTGGCGACAGCCTGGGTCTTGCCCAAAAAGCACAGTCCACAAATGCTGATATAATTGTTTTTGCTGGCGTACATTTTATGGCTGAAACTGCTAAAATTCTAAATCCAAACAAAAAGGTTTTATTGCCCGATTTAAAGGCGGGTTGTTCTCTTGCCGATTCAGCGCCTGCCGATCTTTTTAAAAAATTTAAAGATCAATATCCGGATCATTTGGTAATTACTTACATCAACTGTTCTGCGGGTATGAAAGCGTTGAGTGATATAATTTGCACCTCATCCAACGCAGAAGCCATCATCAATAGTTTGCCAAAAGAACAAAAAATAATATTTGCTCCTGATAAAAACTTAGGTGCTTATTTAATTAAAAAAACGGGAAGGGATATGGTTCTTTGGAACGGATCATGTATCGTTCATGAAATTTTCAGTCTTGAAAAAATAACCAAATTAAAAATGCGACATCCTAACGCAAAAGTGATCGCACACCCTGAATGCGAAGAACCTGTTTTAAAATCGGCAGATTTTATAGGAAGTACTTCCGGGCTTTTAAAATATACAAAGGAAAATGCAGCCACCCAATTTATTGTAGCTACAGAATCCGGTATCATTCATCAAATGCAGATTCAATCGCCATTAAAGACCTTTATTCCTGCTCCTCCTGATAATATGTGCGCCTGTAATGATTGTCCGTATATGAAATTAAATACTTTGGAAAAATTGTATTTATGCATGGAATATGAGGAGCCTGAAATTATTATGGACGAAAAATTACGTGAGGCATCTAAAAAACCAATAGAAAGAATGTTGGAAATAAGTAAAAGGTATGGTTTGTGAGAAATAAAGACAAAAGAAGAATATAGAATTAAGTAAATAAGGAAGTATTTGAGGCCAGTTTTCAGCTTAGCCCGTCATTCGTATTATTTCTTTTTAAATTACTAAATAATTTTTTGATACTTTGAATACATTTTAATTATTAATCAAACCGTAATATACTTAAAAAAAATACTGTTCCTTAAAGAACAGTATTAAAATGTTTTAATATAGATTTATATTAATTTGTACTGTTTACAATTACCAGGATAAGTACAAGATAGACAACTACGAAAAGCCCAAATCCTATCCAAGCCCATTTAGCTCTGTTTTTCTTAACGTCTTCATCACCCCCAATTAGGTAAGCAAGTAAAACACCTATAAGCCCCAGAAAGAATCCAAGCGCGAATCCCCCTAAATGAAAACCTACTGAATGATCACCATCTGACATTGCTTTCAGCAACTTTTTATTAGTAATTGTGCCATCAGCAGCAATGCTATTTCTTAAATTTTTTTGACCCGCTTTGAAAGTAAATTTCTGAAAGAAATTTAAATGTTTCCCTGTTAGTTTTTCGTAATCTTTTACATTGATTACAGAAAGTTCTTTTAATGAAATTTGCACATTTTTAGCTATTGGTAAATAAACTTCAGTAGCTTTTGGAAAAGGAGAAATAACTGAAGAAGCGAATGATGGTGTGAAAATAGCAATAGCAGCTAAGAGAATAAATATTTTCTTTATTTCATTACAAAAAGGAAATTAATTTTAAGTTAACGAAGAAATACTCGAGATTTCTAAGCTATAATTCTTTTAAACAAAATCGTTCATTTGAACGAGATCTTTTAAAAAATTACAGGATTTATGTATTTAGTTCTCAAACAGTTGATTTTAGGCGATTTAAAATTTTGACTCAAATGATAGAATACAGACATATCAAAGGTTTCACTGAATATAGAAAAATTCATATGAACAAAATCCATAATCCTATAAATTTTTTTTAGGAAGATGTTTTCTAATAAACTTAATTCTGTAGTAAAACAACAAATAACAGAGAATGCTATTTTATTACAAAGATTAGAAGGTAAAAAATAAAGGCTTCAAATATGAAAGCCTTTTATAAAATTAAAATCATTAAAATTTATTTTACACCTTTTTTTACCTTGCGAATAAAAGCTTCACTTACGTTTGCAAAATTGGCAATTTTTGCAATAGTGAATTCACCGGCTAAGAGCAAATTTTTCACAAATTCATAGCTTTTCTTTTCAGCACCTTCTTCGTGGGCCTTCTCTATTGCCACCTTGCGGTCATGTTCTATGGTCTTTTTAATTGCATATTCATCCCATGATGCCATTAAATCTTTTTCGTATTTCATATAGTCCTCCTTTGTTAAGTTGGATACCGCGGCTATATTAAACAGCTTTGAAAATATCCTTGTGTTCAAAATTACTGGAATCTTTTGTAGCCGGCTCATGTTTTTTAATACAAATAACCATTTGTCTATACCAGTTTTTAATTCCTTTTCTGTCTTTGTAAATTTAGGTATTTCTATGAAAATAAGCCCTAACTTTTTGTAAAATTCCTTACCTGATTTTTCATAAGCCAGATGTACATGGTGAATATATTCCGCAGGATCAGAATCTTCAAGGACAAAATCCATCAGCCCTACGAAATAAACCTCCTTTAATGAATAATCCCATTTGCCACCTTTTGGAGCCTGATCGTGTATCAGCCTCGAACAATAATAAACTGCCCTGTCCTTAAAATATTGCTGGCGGATCCGCTGCACCTCAATAATAAATAGTTCGCCATCCTGCCCTGTACAGGTAAGGTCAAATATCATTTTACGGCTTTCGGGCATCGAGCCGGAATGCTCGTTTTTGTTATACGTAAGGTCAGTAATAACTTTTTTTCCTTTGAAAAGTTCATTCAAAAAATCAATTAATAGTTCTTTGCTTGGCTCTCTGCCTAATAAAAACTTAAATCCAAAATCGCTGAGAACGTCTATAAAAGTTCCCATTTTTGGTTTTGATGGTGGATGATTTTGTTTGCTCATAAATTAAAAATAAAATGTTCAGTAAACTACCAAAATACAGCGAATTCTTCTTTTTTTGTTATTCCGTATTTTTGATTTGGTGCCGACTGCTATTTTTTCCAGTAAACGCCGCCTGTACCATTCGTGCAGGCAACAAATAACTGAGATTTCTTAACAAGAATTATTTGAAATTCTTTTCTATAAAAAAATTGCTCATTCAAATGAACAAGCAATTCTTTTATTATTAAAAAAGGTTAATTAGGCCACAACTCCTTCAGCAATTTTTGCTCTTATTTTCGCTTCTATTTCATTTGCCATATCCGGGTTATCAATCAATAATTGTTTTACAGCTTCGCGGCCCTGGCCAAGTTTGGTTGTATCATAACTAAACCAACTTCCACTTTTTTGTATAATTCCTAAATCAACGCCCATATCTATTATTTCACCGGTTTTTGAAATTCCGCCGCCAAAAATGATATCAAATTCCGCAATACGGAATGGTGGCGCCATTTTATTTTTTACCACTTTTACCTTTACGCGGTTTCCTATTGATACATCGCCGTCTTTTATCTGCGCCAGGCGACGAATATCGAGTCTCACAGAAGCATAAAATTTTAATGCATTACCGCCGGTAGTAGTTTCAGGGCTTCCGAACATCACACCTATTTTATCACGCAACTGATTAATAAAAATGCAACAGCAATTTGTTTTGCTGATGGTAGCGGTTAATTTTCTCATAGCCTGGCTCATCAGCCTTGCCTGCAACCCCATTTTACTATCTCCCATTTCGCCTTCCAGTTCTCCTTTTGGAACCAGCGCTGCCACAGAATCTATCACCACCACATCTATTGCTCCTGAAAGAATTAAGCGGTCGGCGATTTCCAAACCTTGTTCTCCATAATCGGGCTGACTTATTAAAAGATTGTCCACATCTACGCCTAATTTTTTGGCATAAGTGCTGTCAAAAGCATGCTCAGCATCAATAATGGCACACATTCCACCTTTTTTTTGCGCTTCTGCAATTACATGAATCGCCAGGGTTGTTTTCCCAGAAGATTCGGGCCCATAAATCTCAACAACTCTTCCTTTTGGAAGGCCGCCGATTCCAAGAGCTACATCCAATCCAATCGAACCTGTTGAAATTACTTCGTGTGGTTCCTGCGAACGCTCGTTCATCATCATCACACTTCCTTTTCCAAAATCTTTGTCTATTTTATCAATAGTTAATTTTAACGCTTTTAGTTTTTCAGATATTTTATTATCTGTATTATTGTTTGCTGCCATAGTACTTTATTTAGTATGAATTTATAAATTGTAAAGTTATTGGTTGGACAAATATAGAAATTATTATTTATTAACACTAATTTTTTTAGCATGGCAGTGTTAATTTTCTTAGTTAAAGAGGAATGAGAAAAAATTTATGGAGATGCAGCGTGTTTTGGTAACTCGGCTATTAATTATAAACAAGGAGTACCATAAGCACTCCTTGTTCCTTACTATCACATTTTCTTATCTATTGCCTCAATTGCGTCTAAGTGTTTTTGAAGTGTGGGAAGGGTTTTCATGATAAAATCTTTATAATCACTGTCAGTAATTTTATCACCTGCACTTTTAAATGCAGCTACAGCTTTTTTATGGCCTTCCACCATCATGTGCACATAATCCTTGTCAAAAGATTTTCCTGTTTCTTTACTTAATTTATCAATATCTTTTTGCTGATCTGCAGTAACAGCCGTGGGTACATCTACCATTTTCTTTGTTGCAAGATCTTTTAATTCATTATCAATATTTGTATGATCATCCACCATCATTTTTCCAAAATCTTTTATTGATTGTGTAGCAGCATTTTTCATGGCAATGTTGCCTAATTGCACTTCTGTCATTCCATCCTCAGTAGCATTTGTGGTAAAATCTTTTGCTTCATCGCTTACCATAGCCATTTTAGAATTGGTAGTGTCAGTTGATGAAGAAGACATTTTATTGGAATCGCTGCTCATCGTATTTGAGGTGCTATCCGAATTCATTGCTCCTGATTTGGAAGAATTTCCATTGCAAGCCGAAAAAAAAATTGCGCCTATAATTAGGGAGGCAAAACTTAACTTTTTCATAAAAATATTTTTTAGATTTAATTAATAATACCACCAAGCCCTACAAAATATGTTCCATGAACTTTTGTAGGCACAAAAACCCTTTAAAAACAATATTTTTCTAACATACTGTTGATTTTTTTGCCGATGTGTGAATATTTGGCAACTATAATTTTCATTAATCATTTAAAAAATCCCGAAGAAGTCCCTTGCACAGCAAAGAAGCAAAAAATCGTGATTCTTACTTTTTCAGGAAGAAAAATATTTTAACAATCTATCTACAGCCTCGCTAAGTGTGCTATCTTTTTTTGCAAAGCAAAAGCGCAAAACTTTATCTTCTTTACCGTTTTTGTAAAAAGCGGACACCGGAATAGCAGCTACACCTGCATTTACAGTTAATTTTTTGGCTAAATCAAATTCATTTTCATTACTCACTTCTTCAAAATTGTATAATTGAAAATAACTACCAAAAGAAGGTAAAGGTTTAAAATTAGTTTTAGCCATGAGCTTATTAAAATAATCCCGTTTTGATTGTAGAAAACTTCCCATCTGAAGGTATTCGTTTTTATCCTGAAGAAATGTTGCGAGCGCATATTGCACTGGAGTGTGACAACTAAAGCAATTATATTGATGGACTTTTAAAAATTCTTTCATTAAAAAATCAGGGGCAATACAATAGCCCATTTTCCACCCGGTACAATGATACACTTTACCAAAAGAAAAGATGACAAAACTTCTTTGAAAAAGATCCGGATATTTTAAAATACTTTCATGTTGACGACCATCAAATATAATGTGTTCATAAACTTCGTCACTTAGAATAATGATACCAGTACCCTCAACAATTGACCTCAATTGATTTATATCATTTTTATCCAGGATCTTGCCTGTAGGATTATGAGGCGAATTGAGCAGGATCATTTTTGTAGCCGGTGTTATTTTCTGTTTTACCAGTGCCCAGTCAATTTTATATTCAGGAAATACGAGCGGAATTAAAACAGGAATAGCGCCATTGATCTCAATATTAGGAATGTAACTATCATAAGCCGGTTCAAAAACTATCACTTCATCGCCTGGATTTAAAACCGAAGTCAAAGCATTATAAATTGCGTAAGTCCCGCCCGGGGTGATGGTTATTTCTGTTGCGGGGTCTGCTTTGCATTTATATAAATATTCTACTTTTTCTGAAATTGCTTCCCGTAAAGCGAACAATCCGTTCCTATGAGTATATTGATTGTGGCCATCCTTCATGGCTTTATAAACGAGCTCTATCATCTGTTCATTCATTTCAAAATCGGGAGATCCCTGCCCCAGGTTAATGGCTTTGTGTTTTGCAGCGAGGGAGCTCATTACTGTGAAAATGGTTTCGCCGATGTTAGGTAATTTACTTTTGATATTTGGTAAATACAAATTGTATTCCTTTTATGGATAAATCGAAATTATACAATCCTTTGAATAAATCAGGATTTCGTTTTGCGGGGATACACTACAATGATTAAAGGGAATAGCCAAAGGAGCCTAGATAAATATTTGGTGGTATTTTGAAACAATGAAGCTCTGGGTGCGGGCGTTGCATTTATTTCTCCTACCTGTGCCTGTTGCGAATTTCCAAATCCATATTCAGCAACAGGAAAATTTTTATGATAAAACTTTTTCAAACTATCTCCGGAATGCTTCCAGTTTCTTACATCCCGATC
The DNA here is from genome assembly GCA_036509335.1 of Hanamia sp. Lineage (GTDB taxonomy): Bacteria > Bacteroidota > Bacteroidia > Chitinophagales > Chitinophagaceae > Ginsengibacter. Next base: position 204,876 of record DATCFT010000059.1, on the reverse strand, counting down.
TTCCGGGGTCATTTCCGGTTCCATGTCGGTATCAAAAAAATACCATGAATTATTGAAATTTAATTCAGTAGCATAATGGTGTGGAAAACCGAGGCTTCTGTAAGGCACTTTGTTTCTTTTCATTACTTCTACCAAAACTATAGCCTGTTGCGAACAACCGGCATAGGGATATTTTAAAATTTCTTCGGGATTCACCGGATTGGCAACATCATGGCCGAACAATGATTGTGTAACAGCAGCTATCCAATTTTTTTGTAAGCTATAAATAGAAAAGCCATGATAGAATCTTTTTTCTAAAACATCGGAAATCACCATTGCATACGATAAGGAATTACGTGTATATTTTTTTTGGGAAATACTATCTGCATAATTCATCAATTTTTGAACAGAATTGATCCCTGAAAGAGAAGGGTCATAAATCTCTATTTTATTATAACCTGGCTTTTCTTCAAGAGTTATATTGAAAAAATTGGGCAAAAGAAGTAATACAGACAAAGAAATTAAAAGGAATTTCATGTGATAATTGAGAAAAATGGATATAGCCTCTAACGAAAAAAGCGAATGAGTTATTTTATTAATTACTTTTTTACCTTTTGTAATAAATCTTCTATGGTACAGTAAAGCAACAATTAAAGATGTTTTTCACCTTTATTTCTTTTTATTTCTGCTAAATACTCTTTAATATTTTGTTCATTTTCTTTTTTACAAACCAATAATGCATCTTCGGTATCCACTACAATAAAATCATCCAGACCTTGTAATAAAATTAATTTATCGCCATTGGCATGTACAATATTTTTGGTTGAATCAAACAGGATAATATTATCGCCAGCTACGGCATTTTCATGATAATCTTTTTCGAGATTTTGATAAGCGCTTCCCCACGTTCCCAGGTCGCTCCATCCAAATGAAGAAGGAATTACATATACATTATCCGCTTTTTCCAGGATTCCGTAATCAATAGAAATACTTAGACATAAAGGATAGATCAATTCTATGGTTTCTTTTTCTTTTTGAGTGTTGAATGTGTTTTTAGCCCCTTCAAAAAGCTCATGTATTTCCGGCAAATATTTTTCGAAAGCGGCAATAATATTTTTTGTTTGCCACACAAAAATTCCGGCATTCCATAAAAAATCGCCACTAACAATAAAAGTCTTTGCGAGTTCCAAATCAGGTTTTTCTGTAAAAGTTTTTACCTTATAAATATTATCGCTTACTGCATGTTGCTCAAATTGGATATAGCCATAACCGGTATTCGGCTGCAAAGGTTTAATGCCTAAAGTAAGAAGCGCATTATTTTTTTCGGTAAACTCCAGCGCTTCAAGACTTGTTTTAATAAACGAAGTATTATCAAGGATAAGATGATCCGCAGGGGCACATATCAGGTTACTTTTGGGATTTAATTTATTGAGTTTATAGGAAATATAAGCAATACAAGGTGCCGTGTTTTTGCGGGAGGGCTCGCATAAAATGTTTTCAGGATTTAGATCCGGCAATTGTTTTTCAACGATTTCCTTATATTGAATGGAGGTCACCACATAAATATTTTCGACCGGAATATATTGAACAAAGCGGTCAAACGTAGCCTGTATCAATGTTTGTCCCGTATTTAAAATATCAAGAAATTGTTTTGGATAATCTACCCTGCTCACAGGCCAGAACCTGCTTCCAATGCCTCCCGCCATAATGGCTACATAATTATTTTTTTTCATTGAAAAATTTCATTAAAAAATAAATTAAATAATTCCTTCCCGCACAAGATCATGCAAATGAATAATACCTTCATATTCATCATCGAGTGTTACCACTAGTTGGGTAATGTTATTTTTTCGCATCATATCAAGCGCATTCACGGCAAGTTCTTTACTGTCAATTGTTTTTGGATTTATGGTCATAATATCCTTTGCCAGTATGCCGGCATGATACAGATCTTTTTCCAACATTCTTCTAAGGTCGCCATCGGTAATAATCCCCGCCATTTTTCCATTATTATCAAGAACAACGGTTACGCCTAAACGTTTTTTTGTGATTTCAATAATTACCTCTTTCAATAAGCTTTCAGCTTTTACTGAAGGTTTCTCATTATTAACAGAAAGATCGCCTACGTGCAGGTACAACTTTTTTCCCAGAGCGCCACCCGGATGAAATTTAGCAAAATCGTCCGAACCAAAACCTCTTAATTCCATGAGACAAACGGCAATGGCATCGCCCATTACCATCTGAGCAGTTGTACTGCTTGTAGGAGCCAGATTGTGGGGCGAAGCCTCTTCGTCTACGGTAGTATTTAAAACAATGTCTGCACATTTTGCCAGGTAACTCTTCATATTGCCACACATGGCAATGAGGATATTCTTAAAGTTCTTAATAATCGGAACGAGTACTTTTATTTCAGGGCTGTCACCGCTTTTACTTATGATCATCACTATATCTTCCTGCTGTACCATTCCAATATCTCCATGGATGGCGTCAGCAGCGTGTAAAAAAACAGAAGGGGTACCGGTGCTATTAAGAGAAGCTACGATTTTTTGAGCTATAATAGCACTTTTACCAATGCCACTTATTACTAACCTGCCTTTGCATGATTTTATTTTTAAAATTGCCTTTTCAAAATCATCATTGATAAAATTGATCAAGCCCGAGACAGAACGCGACTCTGCCAAAATCGTTTCTTTTGCGGTATTAATTATTTTATTTTCCATTTAAAAAATAATACAGAAGAGGATATATTGGTTTAATAATAAATTAAAGCTTTTTGAAAACATTGCAAACCTACTTGAAATGAACGGTTGGGCAAAACAAAGGAATTTGATTTAATTCCACAAAAACTTCGTACCTTAACCCACTTATTGATGTGATTAAAGCAAAAAAAATAAAATATATTTTAACCACAATTTTAAAACTCAATAAATTAATTTTGAATACCTAAAAATAATGTAGAGAAAGAAACGAAAAACCATGCCCACTACTAAATCAAACGAAAAAACGAATCCCAAAACTTCAAAAATTTCAAATACAATTAAGGCCTCAAAGCCTTCTAAAGACGGAATACTCGCCGGATATCTTCAAAAACATTTCGGATTTAATTCTTTCAAAGAACCCCAGGAAGAAATTATTAACAGCCTTTTAGCAGGTAGAGACACCTTTGTGATCATGCCTACCGGCGGCGGCAAAAGCCTTTGCTATCAGCTCCCGGCCATCATCAGTGAAGGATGTGCCATTATTGTTTCCCCCCTGATAGCTTTAATGAAGAACCAGGTTGACCTGGTAAGAGGCTACAGCAGTACAGATAATATTGCTCATTTTCTCAATAGTTCTTTGAATAAAGGACAACAGAAGATTGTAAAAGAGGACTTGGTATCCGGTAGTACCAAACTTTTATATGTAGCACCCGAAACCTTAACCAAAGAAGAAAATGTAGATTTTTTTAAAGACCTGAAAATTTCTTTTTTTGCTGTTGATGAAGCCCATTGTATCAGCGAATGGGGGCACGATTTCAGGCCCGAATACAGAAGGTTGCGGGAAATAATGGATCAGATTAATGAAAAAATTCCTGTAATAGCACTTACTGCTACCGCAACACCTAAAGTACAAAGCGATATTATAAAAAACCTTGGCTTGCGTGACCCTAATATTTTTATATCTTCTTTTAACCGCTCCAACTTATATTATGAAGTAGTGCCGAAAGTAAAAAAAGACCTGGCTATAAAAAGTATTGTAAAATTTATTTCTCAAAATAAAGGTAAGAGTGGTATTATTTATACCCTCAACAGAAAGACAACAGAAGAACTTGCAGAAACACTGATGGCAAACGGAATAAAAGCAGTTGCTTACCATGCCGGACTAGATACTAAACTGAGAGCAAACAGGCAGGACCAGTTCCTCGGTGAGGATATACAGGTTATAGTGGCCACTATTGCTTTTGGAATGGGCATTGACAAACCGGATATCCGTTTCGTAATTCATTATAACATCCCGAAGTCAATTGAAAATTATTACCAGGAAACAGGACGTGCCGGAAGGGACGGACTGGAGGGAAAATGTTTACTTTATTATTCGCATAAAGATGTGTCGAAGCTTGAGCACCTGATGCGCGACAAATCTTTGACAGAACGTGAAATAGGCGCGCAATTAATTAATGAAACGGTTGCTTATTCTGAGAGCGCTGTGTGCAGAAGAAAGATGCTGCTTAATTATTTTGGAGAAATATATACCCAGGATAATTGTGGCGGCAAATGCGATAATTGCAAAAAACCAAAGGAACTTTTTGAAGCCAAAACCGAGGCGCTTATTGCCTTAAAAGCCATTCGCGCACTGGAAGAAAGATTTCCTATTACTTATATAATACCTATAATTATTGGGAAACTCAATCCCCAGATAAAAATGTACCGCCATGAAGAAAGACCCGAATTCGGTACAGGAAAAGACAAAGATGAACACTTCTGGAATTCTTTGATAAGGCAAATGCTTCTTGAAGGAATTATTCAAAAAGATATAGAAGATTATGGTGTTTTAAAAATCACCCAAAAAGGTGAATCATTTCTTAAAAAACCAACCTCTTTCAAGATCGCATTAAATCATATCTACGAAACAGACGGCGAGGAGGAGGAGGAGGATGGAGAAGCTAACGAGGCCGCGGCTGCAGATGAAAAACTAATTCAATTATTAAAAGACCTCAGACAGCAGGAGGCAAAAAAGCGCAACCTGCCACCGTTTGTGATATTTCTTGAAAATAGCCTGATAGATATGGCTACTTTGTATCCCACCACGTTAAAAGAGCTGGAAAAATGCCAGGGCGTGAGCGTAGGAAAAGCTTTGAAATTTGGAAGGCCTTTTGTAAATCTCATTGAAAAATATGTAGAAGAAAATGATATTGAAAAGCCGGATGATTTTGTAATGAAAAGTGTAGTGAATAAAAACAGCAATAAAGTTTTTATAATCCAGAATGTAGATAAAAAAATGCCGCTGGAAACGATTGCCAAAAACAGAACCCTGCAGCTTGGCGAGCTTCTTGAAGAAATGGAAACTATTGTGGCAAGCGGAACTAAATTAAATCTTGACTACGCGATTGAGGACCTCATGGAAGAATATGAAAGGGATGAGATCATAGATTATTTTAAAGGCTGCCAGACCTCCAGCCTTGAGGCCGCTAAAGAAGAACTTTCGGATGGTAATTATACATTAGAACAATTAAAGATAATGCGGATCAAATTTTTATGTGAGTATGGTAATTAGCGGATCGAAAAAAAATGAATTTTTATTTTAGGTGAATAATTCTATTTTTGCCGCCCAAATAACCGGTGCGGTAGCTCAGTCGGTAGAGCAAAGGACTGAAAATCCTTGTGTCGGCGGTTCGATCCCGCCCCACACCACAAAACAGTAAAGGCTTTGAGGCCACAAGCCTCGAAGCCTTTTTCTTTTGGTACAACAATTTGATCTTTCAATATTCTTGTAAACACCTAATCTATAAATGTAAATGTTTTCTGTGAGCCGAATAATTTGTCTATTCGGCTCATTATTATTCTTATATTTGAGCCGAATATATGATATAATCGGCTCATGGCAACTTATAATTGGCAAAAAGAAGAATGGCCTCATTTCAAATTCTCGCTTGAAAGCATGGAGGATGAATTGCTTATCTTTCTGAAAAGGTAGGGCGGGTATCCGGTATTTTAGAGGGTTTGCCCGAAGAAACGAAGCAGGATGTCATTGTCGATATCATACTTGCAGAAGCGATCAAGACCTCAGAGATAGAAGGCGAATATCCAAGCCGTAAGGATGTTCTTTCTTCTATTCGCAAGAACCTTGGCTTGCACCATAGCGCTGAACACATAAAAGATAAATCTGCTGCTGGATTGGGCGAGTTGATGATTGATGTTCGAAAAACATTCAAAGAACCACTAACTGAAGAAAAGCTTTTCGCCTGGCACAAAATGTTATTGTGCGAAAATAAAAAAATGGAAGCAGGCCAATGGCGCACTCATCATGAACCAATGCAAATAATTTCCGGTGCAATGGGGAAAGAAAAAGTGCATTATGAAGCGCCGCCTTCGTCAAAAGTGCCAAAAGAAATGAAGAAGTTTATTCAATGGTTCAATGATACTGGGCCAGGTGGGAAAAAAGAAATCAAAAAAGCTCCGATTCGTTCAGCAATTGCCCACCTATATTTTGAAACAATCCACCCCTTTGAAGATGGAAACGGAAGGATAGGTCGCGCCATTGCCGAAAAGGCTCTATCGTAAACAATAACCCGCCCGGTTATGTTGAGTTTATCAAGAACCATAGAAGAAAAAAAAATGTTTATTATGCTTCTCTGGAAAAAGCACAAAGGCCGAATGAGATCACACCATGGATGGAGTATTTTGTAAAGACGACTCTTGATGCACAAATTGAAGCAGAAGCACAGATTGATTTCACGTTGAAGAAAACAAGATTCTTTGATCACTTCAATGATCAGTTTAATGAGCGTCAGCTTAGCGTTATCAAGAGAATGTTGGAAGAAGGCGCTAAGGGCTTTGAAGGTGGTATGAACGCCAGAAAATATATTGGTATTACCAAAACCTCTAAAGCAACGGCCACAAGAGATATGCAACAGTTGTTGGAAATGGGCGCTTTCGTTTTCGCTGGTAAAGCAGAGGGACGTAGTACAAGCTATCGGGTAAATATAGAAAATAGCGACTCTTGAATGATCTGCACTATTTATGCAGGTTTTTCTTCTTGTATTTCATTGGTAGTTCAAATGCCAAAACTGAATCCAGTGCATCATCCGCATCAGAGAGTTTTTTTAGCAATTTTATCTAAGCAACATTACTGTTCCTTTCAGATATATTAGTTTTCCTTTTGCAATATTCAGTCATTGGCAATCCCAATTGAAATAGTACTGCTATGTCAGGTAGAAATTCTTTTCCATATATGATTTATTCCAATTATGTATTTACCCTGTTTTAATTTGCTAATTCCGATTTGTCAAATTCTTTTTTGAAATAAAATACCAATACATCTTCCCTACCAACAAGGGGAGGTGATGCTGTTACTAAAATCCATCCCAAAAAGAAGACATATAATTTATTACATCTGGTATTGTTTTAAATGTGGTGACTTTATTCAAATTGATTTTTACAGTTGGATCTTTAAAATTAAACAGAGAATCAACTTTTGAACTTGAAAGAGATATATGAATTCTATGACCATTAATACCAGTAGAAACCACTATTTCGCAATATTTGGTTATTTTATTTTGTCCTAAAATTTGTGAAGTAAAACTTAAAAGCAGAAATGGAACAAAGAGTATTTTTTTCATAATTGTTTTTTAAATTCAAGAAGAAATATTTTTAGAATTAATAACGAAGGACGTAACTTCTTATTTGTAATCAAAGTTATCAGTAGTTCACTGTGCAATAGTCGTTAATTCGTAAGAAATCGGATTATTTAGATAGTTGATTGTATTTTTCCTACCTCCCAAAATCATCCTGCACTCTCACAATGTCCTCTTCGTCGCTTGGATGATCAGCATCGGTATGTTTCCATATCTCTGCGATGATCCCCCGGTTTTTCAGGCCTATGAGCCGGTGACGCTCGCCTTGCCTGAGCGTAATGATGTCTCCAATTTTCTTTATTAAAATCTCATTTTCTTTATTGGTATCACTTTTAATTACACCAGCCTCTCCCCCGATCACTTTCCATAATTCTGCACGGCGATGATGGTATTGCCAGCTAAGCCTTTTTTCTTTTTCTACTATTAAAATCTTGGGGCTTATTTTGCCCGAACCTTTTTTCTGTGAATCAGGGACGTCTTTGAAAAAAAAATCAATAAATTTTTGTGACTGGCTCTCGTCAATTACAAGGAAACCTCCCCACGGACGGGTTTCATCCGAATTAATAATCTTAAATCCATTTTGTTCCATATAATTTCTAACTACCCGGAACACTTCTTCTTTTTTTAAATCTGCCGATAATTTTAACTCCATAATTTGATTGTACAACGGTTATACATAAACGAAAATACGATTGACCTTATCAGTAAATGAACAAATAACGATGATTCCTTATCAGCTTCTAACTTCTATCTTCCCATATATACCATCAATATCTGCACATCACTCGGGTTCACACCACTTATTCTACTCGCCTGGCCGAGGGTTTGCGGCCTTATTTTTTTAAATTTCTGTCTTGCTTCATTTGATAAAGAGGCAATGGTTTCATAATTAAAACTGTCGGGAATCATTTGATTTTCCAAAGCGCTCATTTTTGTCACCATTTCTTCCTCTTTCAGAAGATAGACTTCATATTTTATTTGTATCTCAGCCTGCTCCAGCGCTTCTTTTGAAAAATGACCGATTGCCTTTTCAATCATAGGAAGTGATTCAATCATACTTTCCAAATCAATACCGGGTCTTACTAATATCTGTGAAGATTTGGTTTTTTGTACAACCGGAGCAGAAGATTTTTGAGAAAGAAATTCATTGATATCACCGGGTTCCAATTTTATCTGTTGCAGTAATTCAACTATCTTTTTGATCTCTTCTTTCTTTCTAATAACCTTGTCCATTCTTTCCTGCGATGCCAATCCTATGCGATAACTTTTTTCTGTTAACCGGAGATCAGCATTATCCTGCCTCAATAATGTTCTGTATTCGGCACGGCTTGTAAACATTCTGTATGGCTCATCGGTTCCCTTATTAATGAGATCATCAATGAGAACTCCAATATAAGCCTCATTTCTTTTTAATGTAAATTCCTCTTTTTTGTTTGTTAACTGATGTGCATTGATTCCTGCTATCACTCCCTGGCAGGCAGCTTCTTCGTATCCTGTGGTGCCATTTATTTGTCCTGCAAAAAATAGATTTCTTATCAATTTGGTTTCGAGACTCATTTTTAATTGAGTAGGAGGAAAATAATCATATTCGATAGCGTAGCCGGGCCGGAACATTTTGCAATTCTCAAATCCGGGCACTTTTTTAAGCGCATTAAATTGAACTTCTTCTGACAAAGAGGAAGAAAATCCATTTACATAAACTTCTATTGTATCCCAACCTTCCGGCTCTACAAATAACTGATGGCGTTCTCTTTCGGCAAACCGGTTTATTTTATCTTCGATGCTCGGACAATATCTTGGACCGATTCCTTTGATTCTTCCCTGGAACATCGGGCTTTCACTAAATCCTGATCTTAAAATATCATGCACTTCTTTATTGGTATAAGTAATCCAGCAGCTTCTTTGGGTTTGAGGTTTATTAGTATTTAAAAATGAAAAACCTACGATAGTTTCATCCCCTTTTTGTTCTTCCATTTTAGAATAATCCAATGAACGTCCATCTATCCTTGGCGGAGTTCCGGTTTTCAGACGGGCGCTTTCAAATCCCCATGTTACTAATTGCTCGGTAATTCCTACAGAAGCTTTTTCTGCCACTCTTCCTCCCTTTGATTGTTTTTCGCCAATATGAATAATGCCGTTTAAAAAAGTGCCATTAGTCAGAACAACAGAATTTGCCCGAATATGATGACCTAATGCGGTTTTTACACCCGAGATGGTATCTCCTGATTTAGTTAGCCCAACTACGGAATCCTGGTAGAAATCAACATTGGGTGTTTTTTCCAGCATTAGCCTCCATTTAGAGGAAAAAAGCATACGATCATTTTGTGCTCTCGGGCTCCACATAGCTGGACCTTTACTTTTGTTCAACATTCTAAACTGGATCATACTTTCATCAGTTACAATTCCTGAATAACCACCCAGCGCATCTATTTCCCTGATAATCTGGCCTTTGGCTATCCCTCCCATGGCAGGGTTACAACTCATTTGAGCCATGTTCTGCATATTCATGGTTATCAGCAAAACTTTACTTCCCAGGTTTGCTGCCGCTGCCGCAGCTTCACAACCAGCATGGCCTGCGCCAACAACTATTACATCGTATTTTGAAAACATTTTGCAAAAATACCGAAATTGAAAACAAGAGTGGAATTCTAAATTTGGTGTGTAATACGTATAGCCAGGATAATTTAGTAAATAGTGAAGTTCATCTGTCAAAAAAATAAGTTTAACAAAATTGACAACCAAAACTCTTCTTATCTAACTTATTATACATTTTAAAATAAATTCTTAAAACTCATTTATGTTCTGCCCAGATTTTTTTTTCTTCAATCCGAAATAGTACTTTACAATCTTTTTCAAATAGCCTTTTTGCCTTTTATCCCAACATGAAGTTATTAATATGTCAAATCATTATTTTTGTCAGATGTATCTTAAAATCAAACTGGTAGTTTTTTTCATTATGCTAACAGCCCTGGGCTATTCTCAAAAAAAATGGACCCTTCAGGAATGTGTGCAGTATGCAATGGATCATAATGTTTCTGTAAAGCAAACAGCTTTACAGGCCGATATTGCAACAATTACCTACAAGCAAAGCAAGATTTCTCAGATACCAACTACTAATTTCAGTAATAGTGATGGTTATCGTTTCGGAAAATCCCAGGATCCTTCAACCGGTATTTTAGAAAATCAAAATTTCTTTTCTGTAGGACTAAATCTTCAGACAAGTGCCGAAATTTTCAATTGGTATTCGAAAAAGAATTCCATTCTTGCCAACCAGTGGTCGCTGGAAGCCGCAAATGCCGCCACCGATAAATTGAAAAATGATATTGCTTTATCGGTTGCTAATTCTTATCTGCAAATATTACTGACTCGTGAGCAGGAAAAGATTGCAGATGTGCAGGTAAAGCAGGACCGGACTCAATTGGAAATTGTTAATAAACAAGTAGATGCCGGAGCTTTGCCCGAATTAAATGCTGTGGAAATAGAATCCCAATTAGCAAATGATACTTCTAACCTTATAACAGCAACCGGAAATGTAACACAGGCAAAGTATGTATTAATGTCTTATATGAATATTGATCCTGCTGAGCCATTTGACATTGATGAACCCCCGATAGATAAAATTCCATTGGAATCTATCGGAGAATTACAGCCTCAGGATGTGTATGTATCGGCTCTGGCAAACCTGCCTCAACAAAAAATGAATGACTTTAATATTAAAGCAGCAGAAAAAAATATGCTTTCAGCAAAAGGCGCCCTCTATCCTTCTATTTCCGCATTCGGAAGCCTTGGCACTAATTATGGTTATGCGCGAACTCCGTATTATACCCAGGTATTTGATGGTTATAAATCAAGCGGCCTTGTTTTAACTGATGCCATGGGAAATGTACTTGGCAATTATGATGTACAGCAACCCGTATTTACCAATGGAGAAAAAAAATTCATTACATCACCTGGGTTTGGCACACAGGCAGACGATAACTTTGGCCAAACAATAGGCATCAGCATTTCTGTTCCTATATTCAACGGATGGCAGGCAAAAGCAAATTACAAGAAAGCAAAGATCAATATCCAAAACATGGATTACCAAAGAGATTTAGATAATCTAACATTAAAACAAAATATTTACCAGGCTTACAATGCTGCTATCGTAGCACGGGAAAAATTTACTTCATCGGCAAAGGCGGTAGAATCGGCTCAAAAAACGTATGATTTTACATTAATAAGATATCAGGTAGGAATGGTAGGAACCCTCGAATTAATAACTAACCAAAATAGTTTGTTTACTGCTAAACTGCAGTATGTATTAAATCAATTTGATTATATATTTAAAATGAAAGTTTTGGAATATTATAAAGGAAAAGGATTAAAATTAGAATAAAATTATATAGTGAAAAGAACCGGGAATCGAATGTAAAATTTATATGAAAAAAGAACTCAAATTCAAATGAATAAATTAGCTTTTTGCCTTTTTGGGAGGGCAGCGAAGCCAAACAACTTTTATTAACAATATAAATAAAACCTTTCCTGAGGATAGGTTAGGAGATGCGTTATGAATAAAACTCTTAAATGGATAATTATTGTTTTGGCAATTCTGATTGTCTTGTTGATAATTCTTAAAAAAGCAGGCCTGCTCGGGAAAGATGAGGGAATAAAAGTAACTGCCGAAAAGGTTACCCGCCGCACAATTGTAGAAACTGTAAATGCCAGCGGTAAAGTATATCCTGAAGTGGAAGTTAAGTTAAGCCCGGATATTTCAGGAGAAATTGTTTCGCTTGACGTAGAAGAAGGGGATAGTGTAAAAAAAGGGCAGGTGCTTGCTAAAATTTATGGCGGTATTTATGTTACACAGAGAGATCAGGCAGAAGCGATTGTAAAGCAGCAACAGGCACAGGTGGGAAATGCCCAGGCAGCAATAGGAGCTTTGGAAGCGAACCTTAACCAATCAAAGCAGAACTACATTATGGAAAAGAAATTGTATGATGAGAAAGTAATTTCAAAGAGTGAATTTAACACAGCCCTTGCATCATATCAATCTGCCATTGCTAATTTGAATGCGGCAAAAGAGGGTATTACAGGAAGTAAAGCGGCAGTACAAAGTGCACAGGCAGCACTTCAAACTGCCAATAGAAATTTAAGATTGGCAACTCTGGTATCGCCTATGAACGGAATTGTTTCTTTATTAAGCGTGAAAATGGGAGAAAGAGTAGTAGGAAGTTCATTGATGGCGGGCACGGAAATGATGCGGATTGCAGATATGAATAAAATGGAAGTAAGAGTGGATGTTGGAGAAAATGACGTTTCTAAAGTTCGTCTGGGAGATAGCGCTACTATAGAAATAGATGCATTCAATGATAGAAAATTTACAGGAGTAGTAACTCAAATAGCCACCAGCAATAACGGCGCTTCTACTCAGAGCGATTTGACAAATACCAGTACTGATGTTACTAATTATAAAGTTTACATAAGACTGAACCCCGATTCTTATAAAGACCTTATCGGTCCTAAAAGAAAGTTTCCCTTCAGGCCGGGAATGAGTGCCAGCGCCGATATACAGACCAAAACCCATACTAATGTTTTATCTATTTCTATCAATGCAGTGACCACCCGGGAAAAAACTGATTCTTCAGGAAATGTTGTATCCGGTAATTCGGGAGGAAATAATCAGGCTGGGATTGACAATAGTACGTCTGGTGATAATGATTTAGATATAGTAGTGTTTGTGGTGCAAGCCGACGGAAAAGTGAAAAAACAAAAAGTAAAAACAGACATCCAGGATATTAATTATATAGAAATTACTGATGGACTAAAAGAAGGTGATGAGGTGGTAACTGGTCCTTATGATGTGGTATCAAAAACATTGAAGAGTGGGGATAAAGTAAAAGTGGTTCCAAAAAATGAGTTGTTTACAGGAAAGAAATAGTTATGAGCCTTTTATTAAACAGAAATACTTTTGGCGATATAGTTAATGAAGGAAAAGTACTTTCCAAAGAAGAAGCTTTTGAATTATTGAATGATTGGGTGTTGAATGATAAGCTAAGATTACACATGCTTCAGGTAGCTCAACTCATGAAAAGCTGGGCTGCAGAAAAAGAACAACTGAATGAAAAAGACCAGTGGCGTTGGGAAATGGCGGGGTTGCTTCATGATGCCGATTGGGATCAATGGCCTGATCAGCATTGCAAAAAAATTATTGAAGAGCTGGAAAAAAGAAATATTGATCCTGAAATTATTCATGCAATTGCTTCACATGGACACAATCATTTTGGTGTGGATCCTGAAACAAAAATGGATAAAATGCTTTACGCATTTGATGAATTATCAGGATTGATACACGCTTATTCTTTAATGCGTCCCGGCGGATATGAGGGAATGGAAACCAAAGGAGTAAAGAAAAGATTGAAAGAAAAATCATTTGCAGCCAATGTTTCAAGAGAAGAAATTCAGGACGCATGCGATAGAGCAGGCTTGAATTTAGAAGAGATGATTGAGTTTATAATACAGCATCAAAGCTTCATCCATTTAGCAAGCCATCAAGATCTTTAACCGCCTGCAGCTATCTGTGTTGATCGTAAAAATTAGTTGAAACGGATTCTCTTAAAATTTCCAATTCTTTATCATTTAATTCCGGGGTATTGATTGCCTGCACAGCATCTTTCAACTGTTCCATCGTTCTGATACCAACAATAGCAGAAGTAACCGAAGGATTTTTTAAAACATATTGTATAGCTGTTTGTGCTGCATTTCTTTTATTAGAAGAAATAGATCTTACCGCATTTGCAGCATCTGTAATTTGATTTGTATTATAATTCAAATAAGGTTTTGCCGGTTTATCTACTAATAAACCTGAAGCCATGCTTCCTCTAACCAGAACACCAATATTATTTTCATGTAATAATTTTAAAGTGCTTTCTTCCGGGCGCCTGTCCAATAAACTATATTGAGTCATTACACTTATGATGTTGGATCTTTTTATAAATTCTCTTATCACATTTGGACGGATAGATGAAAGTCCATAATACCTGATTTTTCCCTGCCGGAGTAAAATTTCATAAGCTTCTATGGTTTCATCAATATCATCTTCTATCGTTCCTCCATGAGATTGATACAAATCAATATGATCAATTTGCAACCGCTTTAAGCTTTCGTCTGCGCATTTGAGAATATAATCTTTTCGCGGGTTCCAATCCCATCCGCTGCCATTTTTTCGCCATTGATTTCCCGCTTTGGTGGCGATGATCACTTTGTTTCTTTTTCCTTTAAAAACCTTACCCAACATAGTTTCATTCAATCCTTTATCGTAAAGATCAGCAGTATCAAAAAAATTGATTCCATTATCTATTGCAGCATCAATGATATTAGTAAAATCTTTTTGTCCCGGTTTTAATGACATACATCCGAAGCCGATTTTACTAATGCGCAGGGATGATTTACCGAGAGGGAGATATTGCATGTGACATTATTAAAAATGAAATCTTGAATATTTGTTCTTTTACTGTATCAATCCAGATGCCTGCTTACCTGTACACTTCTATTAAAACTTTCGGCCAGCGAAATGAGTGTTTCTGTACGTTCGATACCTTTTATTTTCTGTAGTTCATCGTGTAGTACATGGCGCAACTGATTAATATCCTTGCATACAATTTCTATATACATACTATAATTTCCGGTAGTATAATTAAGCCTGATAATTTCAGGAACTTTTTCCAACTCTTTTGCTACTACATCATACAGCGAACTTTTTTCAAGAAAAATACCAACGAAGGCTGTTATGTCATATCCAAGTTTACTAAGGTTAACTTTTAATTTTTTACCTTTGACAATGCCTAATTCTTCCAACTTTTTTATGCGCACATGAATAGTACCGCCGCTTACAAAAAGTTTTTTGCCCAATTCGGCATAAGGAGTTTCTGCATTTTCCAGCATTTCCTGAATGATGCTCAAATCAAGCTTATCAATATTAAATTTAGTGGCCATAATAAAAATTTGTTTTAGATATTTTTTACAATATTACATAAATATTTGAATAATATCTAAATATTATTTATTTACGTTAAAATACTTTTTTATTAATGGTGTTATTATTAGATTTGCATCATATTAGTTCTTAAACATTGTGGGGTGATGAAATTTTTGGCAGACATGCCCTCTTGTCTCGGGGGTGAGGATCACAGGATAAACGTAGCATAGAGCCGGGTTGTCCGCTTAGGCGGATGATTCGACCAGGGTCGACCACTGAACTTTGTGCTACGGCTAACTGCCTCGTGAAGGTTCGAGCCCTTCCCCTACAGCTTTTTAAAAAAATGAAAGCCTTTGTAAAATACTTACAGGGGCTTTTTTATTTCTCAGTATCTACCTAATTACTTCAAATATTTTTATCTTTAAAAAGAACCTATCAGGCTATCTTGCGCCTGGTATATTTTTCAATAAATTTTTTCAATGTTCAGCATTATTACCGGGAGTATTATTTTGAGTCTTTTGCATGCTACTATTCCCAATCATTGGCTGCCGGTAATTGCCATCGGGAAAAAAGAAAAATGGAGTACCCGGGAAGTAACAGAAGTTACTTTTATTTCTGCTATATCTCATGGTATCAGCACAGTAATAATAGGATTCATTCTCGCTTTCATTGGCGCTCAACTGGCAGAAAGGATAGAATATTTTACTCATTTTATAGCCCCGGCAATTTTGATTTTGTTAGGGATTCTTTTCATTTATCGCCATCATAATCACAAGCATTTTCATCTTGATGATAATATTAAAAAGAAGCAATCTAAAAAGAGAATTATTGTGGCTTTGGTATTGGCCATGTTTTTATCTCCTTGTATGGAAATTGAAGCTTATTTTTTGTTAGCAGGTACACAGGCTAAATGGCTTATCTGGTTTATTGCTGCACTTTATTTGATAATTACTACCTTAGGTATGGTTACGCTGGTGAGGTTTGCCTATCTCGGTATTTTGAAATTGAACTGGCATTCACTGGAACACAATGCCGGAATTATTACAGGCATTACTTTGGTAGGAACAGGAATATTGGCATTTTTTGTTCATTAATTAAAATATTAGCGCTTTTTAATTTTAAGTAAAAACAGAATTCAGCAATAAAAGTTGTTTTACTACAAAATCAAATCTATCATAATGACTATTAGTTTCCTGGTATTCCCAATCAGGGTAATTCCAAAGAGCTCTTTTGTTGTACATACAATCCGCGGTTTACTTTTTTTAAAAAAACTTTACTCGATTACAAACATTCCTTTTCATTTCTTTGCTTTTTTCTCATTACCACTTAAGTTTGCATCTATTTTATAAAATGAAAGTTACCGACCATATTAAAGAATCAAAAGGTACTGCGATTTCTTTTGAAATTCTTCCACCATTAAAAGGAAAAACGATTGAATCTATATACAATCATTTAGATCCCTTAATGGAATTTAAACCCGCTTTTATTAATGTCACTTATCACAGGAGTGAACAGGTATTTAAAAAAAGGGCTGACGGAACTTTTGAAAAAGTAGAAATCCGTAAGCGCCCCGGCACAGTCGGTATTTGTGCTGCGATTATGAATCATTACAAAGTGGATGCAGTTCCTCACCTCATTTGTGGTGGATTTAATTTGCAGGAAACTGAGAATGCATTAATAGATCTTGCGTTCCTGGGAATTGACAATGTATTGTTGCTTCGTGGAGATGCGGAAAAAAATGAAACGGTTTTTGAACCAGAAAAGCAAGGACATTCTTATGCTATTGACCTTTTGAAACAAACGGTTAATTTGAATAATGGAATTTATCTTGAAGATGATATCAGGGATGGATATAAAACTCAATTCTGTATCGGGGTAGCTGGTTATCCTGAGAAACATTTTGAAGCACCTAACCTGCAAAGTGATTTGAGGTATTTGAAAATGAAAGTAGATGCCGGGGCAGATTATATCACCACTCAAATGTTTTTTGATAATAAAAAATATTTTGAGTTTGTAAAAGACTGCAGGGAAATGGGAATTGAAGTACCCATTATACCCGGTTTAAAACCCATCACATCCAAAAAACAACTTACGGTTTTACCCCGCACTTTTCATGTGGATATTCCTACAGAATTAAGTAATGAAATCATAAAATGCAAAACAGATGCGGATGTTGAAATAGTGGGAACAGAATGGCTGCTGCAACAATCCAAAGAGCTTAAGAAAGAAGGAGTACCTGTATTACATTATTACACTTTGGGAAAGCCATATATAATTGTAAATGTAGCTAAGGAAATTATTTAAACCAGTTTTTACTTCTCAGACTGAGGCAAAATCTTTTAAAAAAAAGCAAAGGCTGCCAATAATATTATTGACAGCCTTTATTGTTTTTGCTCAAAGAATGTTTATATTCCTAAAGGAATTCCTAAAGAAATACTTGCAATACGATATTTATTTTTATCGTTTTCACTATTATTAGTTTGTGTAGAATTTATTTTAGATAAACCATATCCATAATTTACTTTTAATATTACTTTTTTAAGATCGAAGCCTGCGCCAATATTGAAACCATAATCAAATCTTTTCAGTTTTGAATAAGCCTGGTCATCAGCATTAGGATCTGTGCTGGTAAATTGTATATCCTCAATGGAATTAATAGAAACTCCTCCAAGTTCTCCATTCACTTTGGATTTCCCTGCCAGTCCCATAGCAATATAGGGACCGCCATTAAAAAATAAATTGGTTCCTGATCCCAGTGGCAATCGCACAATTAAATTTACCGGAAGTTCAAGGTAAATAGGATTAAAAGTTACTTTGTAAGAATTATTTCCAGAACCACTTTCTGACTTTGCTCCCCGCCCGTCAATTAATAAACCTGCCTCTAATGCTATAGGTTCTGACAAATTTGACCGACCCATAAAGCCTGCATTAAAAGTAGTGAGCATATTGCTACTTTGTGTTGATCCCGAGTTGGTAGTAGAGATATTTGCGAAATTTATGCCGCCCTGTACATAAAGCTTCTGGCATTTGGCGGAGATAAATGATGCAGATAATAATACGATAACAAATAATTTTTTCATCGGGTTGGTTTAGTTTTTAATGAGTTAAGTATTTACGGAACATGCTTTTCAAAAACTTTGCCAACACTTTTTAAACAAAAATATTTAAACATAAATTTTTGCTAAATGATAAAACTTTAGTTTATAACTATTAGCATTTACAACTCCTTAGGATTTTTTGTTCGAATTTTTATAAAAGTCAGATAGGGGGAATCCTAAGGAAATATTTACAATTTGATATTTATTTGAATCGTTAGAAAAATTATCTATTTGTGTAGCATTTACTTTTGCAAATCCCATTTCGTAATTTATTTTTAAAAATACATTTCTAAAATCAAAGCCGCCTCCTATATTCAGGCCATAATCAATAAGGTTTAATTGCGAATATGCCACATTATTTTCATTAGGATTGCTATTATTGAATTTGATATCTGCCGTAGAACCGAGCGTAACTCCCCCAATATTACCATCAATTCTTGTTTGACCGGCTATCCCCATAGCGATATATGGGCCGGCGTTTAGGAATATCTTAGCCTTGGCAGGAAATGGTAAACGAAGAACTAAATTAGCCGGAACCTCAACATAAAATGGATTAAATTTGGCAGTATAATAATCCTCTCCGTTAATATTTATTTTCGATTTCGCACCTCTCCCATCAACTAATAATCCTGTTTCAAAATCCAACAGGCCTACTATTTTCAGCCGGTCGAGAATACCCACGTTGAAAGTAGTGAGCGGACTGTTTGATTGAGTTCCGCGCGATTGAAGGGTTGTAATGTTGGAAAGGTTTACGCCGCCTTGCAGATATACCTGTGATTTTGCAGTAGTAAATAATACCATGCATAATGCAATAGTTAATAGTTTTTTCATTGTAAATGTTATAAGGGTATTTTTTAGCAAAAGTCTTTTATAATTTTCAACTATTATAATACTTAGGTCATTAAGAATATAAATGTTTGCTAAAAGATTACAAAATAACTATTATTATATTTTATTTCAGAAGTGCCAGAAAAGCTTTTTCATTCACTTTTACAGGGTATTTTTTTTCTAACTGCGCTACCCATTTTTGTTCAAGGAAATTTTGATAATCGTTGATTACCATACCCCGTGCATCTTCAAAATCTCTTTGCTGATGATCAGGATAGATCTTAATTATTTGGGCAAATACAGCAGTGCCATCAGTTTTATTGACAACCGGAGCTGTAATTAATCCCGCAGTAAAATGTGTTCTGTCAACAACAGGTATCTGGCCCAGCTCATACCTTCCCGAGTCTGCTTGTACGTGGCTTGGGTCTTCACTAATAATTTCTCTCCAGGTTTTTCTTTTTCTTAATTGTTCGATACTTGTTTTTGCAACATCTATATTAGAACACGAAAATATGATGGCATCGGCACTTGAGTTCCAAAAATATTTTTCTTTATGTTGTTTATAATAATGAAGAAGCCCTACACTATCTGCCGACGCCTTTCCCCACACTTTACGTTGCATTATTTCAAAAAGCATATTACCATCTTTAAATTCACTGATTTGATATTTAAAAGCCGGGCTAAAATCCTGGAGTCTCGTAGCATAATTAGAAATAGTAGAAGCATTCACAAACTCAGGAAACAGTTCCTTGTATGATTCATGATCTCCTCCGGGAACTGCTTTATTTGAATTCCTTAAAAACAGGATCCAGTCGCGCACTTTTACCTTTGCATTATTGTTGTAATTAAATAAAACTGTGTTTTCATCCACTTTTCCTACGGTTACATTTTTATTTTTAATTAAAGAACTATCACTTACACGCCATAAATTTTCTTCATTCACTGCCATTTTTTTATAACCCGTTTTAGGTATTATCTCTGTAATGAATTTTTGTTTGGCAATATTGATTCGGCTGTCGTTTAAAACTTCTTGTTTCAAATTATTCATAAATATTTCATCATTTTTAGTATCTGGTACCGGCGACGCTGAAATACGTTTGATAATGTGATAGCCAAATTTAGTTTCAAATGGAGGAGAAATTTCACCGTCTTTTTTTAATGAGAAGGCGTGGTTTTCAAAAACAGAATCGTATTTGGCAGTGCCAAATTCGGGCATTAAACCACCATTCATGAATGTGCTTCTATCGTCACTGAATTGTTTTGCCATTGCTGCAAAGTTGGCGCCATTCACCAATGCCTCATAAACAGAATCGGCTAACTTTTTTGTTTGTTGTCTTGGGATAATAAATCCTTCAGGCACTGCGAATAAGATTTGGGCCAGGGTAATTTCACCCGCTGCATGTCTTTCGCCGATATTCTTAAATATGTACCATCCTCTTTTAGTTCTTACAGGAATAGCAACTTCACCCGGCTTCAAACTATAAATAATGTTTTCAAAATTATAAGGTAACGTAAAAACGGTTATAAAGCCCAAATCTGCTTTTTGCACGTTGGGAGTATTTTTATTAATTTCTTCAAGAATATCCGAATCATTTTTATTTGCTTTTAGTTGTCTGTACACCTGCTCAATGGTGTTGTATGATTTGGAAGTATCGCTAACTTCAGGTACAAAATAATAAACCGCATGAATATCTTTTTGGCTTCGTTCAAAAGCCTGATCTGTTAATTTATTTACTTCATTTTGATCTTTGAGGTAATTGTTTTGTACCTGGTTTCTGAAATTTTGAAGATCAGCTTTCAGAGAAGGAAGTGTATCAAGGTGCATATCCTTTGCGGCCTGCACTTTCAATTTGAATTTAATGTACAGATCAAGATAATTACGCATTCCCTGAGCGCTGTCAGCATTAGAAGTTTTGTTTTTATTATACGCTTTTAAAAATTCAGCATTACTTACCGAATGCTTGCCATAAGTAAAAAGTGTTTGTCCATAAGTAATAGAAACGCAGGAAGAAAAAACGAGCAGGAAGAACAACTTTTTCATAAATATTTTTTAAAAAGAATTGTAATCAAGGTTACTTATTTAAGTTGGTTTTTGACAGGTTGAACGGGTTGGTTTTTTATTTTTACCTGGAGTAAATCATTAATCTGTTCCATTGTTAATTTTTTAGCAATAATTTTTTTATCCTTATCCAAAAGATATAAAGTGGGAGTTTGTATTACGTCATATAATTGTTTGTAAGAAGGTTTTTTTGCATCCTCCACTATTTTTCTTTGTGCATCGGTTTCATAAACGTTGATCCAGTTACCCATGTTGTGATCTTTAATAAACTGTATCCACTGATCCTTATTTTTAGTTTCTGTAAGTACGCCGTACATTTTCACCCCTTCATTTTTCCATTTGGCATTATATATAGAATCAAGACGGGGCACCTGTTCGCGGCAATGGCCGCAGGTAGGATCCCAGAAACAAATAACGATATAATCAGAATTGATATTATATAACGGCATACTTTTCCCTGTAGAGTCAACCATTTCAAGGTTTGCAGCCTGTTCGCCTATCAGATTGGACATGAGCATATAAGTCCTGTTAGAAATAGTGGTCAATTGTTTTTCATTCAACCAGGAGGAAACACCTTTTGAATGATATTTTTCAAAAAGATGAACAAATACAGCATCCTGTCCCATATATTTTGGATAAATATATTCGTCCGTAAGCCAGTTGAGCAAAAATTTATACATCTCCAGAGAAGACCTTGCCAGCAGTAATAAATAATCTGATTCTTTAATAATGGAATCCGGAACGGGCGAAACCACATTCCTGAAATATTGCTCTACTTTAGGAACAAAAAAAGGCGTCCGGATAATACGGTCATCCATAAACGTAATTCCATCCCAATAATGCTTTTTATAATAATAATAATTATCCAGTGAATCCTGTCGTGTTATTGGATGAGGATTTAAAACTTTCGGTTCTTTCATACTGGTGAGAAGCGCAGCCAGCATAGATTCGGGATGCTCCCGGATCATTTTGTCGCGGTAGGTATTTAGCTCTTCATTTAGCTCTTTGTATTTTTTTTCGTGCAAGGTACTATCTTCCTTCGTGTTTGATTTCTTATACGCTTCCAACTCATTTTGTAAATAAATCCCTTTGGATGCTACATATTTTTGATACTGCTGAAAGAGAATATTTTCTTTAGAACCGGTTACTTCCGTTTTGTTAATAAGATCAGTAGTATCTGCTTTAATAGTGATAAGCTGTTCTTTGTCGACCAGGAAATCGTACAATTTATTTTTATCCGGAAATACAATAGAATATACGCCCGGCGGAAGTTTTTCTTTGCCTTCAAATATGGCAATTCCTTTTGAATTTATAATGGCCGAATCCTGTATATTCATATTCTTTCCATAATAATAAGTAAGGTAGGCAAGGCCGCTTTTATAATCAGGAGTTTGTAAGGTGACTTTATAACCCTGGGCATTTGAAGATAAAAATGCAAACAGAAGTAATAGAAAAGAAGAAATTATTTTCATTTGATTGGAGAAATATAAAAAACAAAAATATTCAATTTGAATTGTAAACAAAGATGCTGCAAAATACTTAACATTTTTATTATCATTACTTTGCTGGTGCAGCAAACGAACAAATAAAGGTGAATTCCTTTATTCCATTATCTCTTAGAAAAGAAAATCAAAATTTTGTTCTCCATATTGCGGTTGGTGGGACACCAACCGAGGCGCGGCGCCGTGGCCGGTGTCCACACCGGCCACTTTTGCAATCGAACGAAATACTGAAAACTATTTTTAAAACAGCTTCTTAGAAAAGAAAACCAAAATTACTGCTCTCTCATTTATAAAAAAGTTGAGTTTGTATTTAAAACAAAATCATAGTACATCATTTATTTTTGCATAAGTGAAAAGAGAAAAATTAATTTTAGAAAATGTGCCCGTTACCGGGTATGCTGCCGAAGGAAAAGCGATTGCACGTATAGAGGGAAAAGTACTATTTATTGAAGGCGCGGTTCCCGGCGATATTGCCGATGTTTCTATTACAAAAAATAAAAAAGATTGGGCTGAAGGAAAAGCAATTAAGATCAAAGAATTCAGCGCAGAAAGGGTAGAACCCTTTTGTATTCATTTTGGAATTTGCGGCGGATGCAAATGGCAAATGCTTCCATACAATAAACAATTAGAATATAAAGAACAGGAAGTAAAAGAAGTTTTTAGGCGAATTGGCAAGCTAAACGACGTTCCGGTACTATCAATCCTGGGCTCTGAAGAGACAATATATTACAGGAACAAATTGGAATTTACTTTCAGCAATAAAAAATATTTAACCGAAAATGAGTTTACACAATTGGGTAAAGATGTTTGGCCCGGAGGCGCTCTTGGATATCATGTTCCCCGGTTATATGATAAAGTTATAGATATTGAAGAATGTTGGCTGATGAATGAAGTAAATAATGTTATAAGAAACAGTCTTCGTGAATTTACTAAAGAAAATAATTATAGTTATTATGACATTAAAGAACACAAAGGATGGCTGAGAAATATTATCATTAGAAACTGCACCACTGAACAATTAATGGTGAATCTTGTTTTTGGATACGAGGATAAAGAACAAAGAGAAAAAGTTTGTAATTATTTATTAGAAAAAGTGCCATCAATTACTACCTTATTATATACTGTCAATTCCAAATGGAATGACAGCCTTAATGATCTTGAGCCCCAAATTTATTATGGTAAGGGATATGTAATTGAAAAACTTGGGGACTTTAATTTTAAAATTTCTCCGAAATCTTTTTTTCAAACCAATACAAGGCAGGCAGAAGTTTTATACAATGTAGTAAAAGATTTTGCCGGTCTCATAGGAAATGAAACAGTTTATGATCTTTATTGTGGTACAGGTAGCATTGGAATTTTTTTGAGTAAGTATACTAAAAAAATTATTGGTGTAGATGTAATTGAAGATGCAATAAATGATGCAAAAGAAAATGGGCTGATAAATTACCTGCACCACACTTATTTTTATTGTGGTGATGTAATAGAAATATGTAACAATGATTTTTTTGAATCACACGGAAGTCCCGATGTTATGATCGTAGATCCGCCACGCGCGGGTCTTCATAATAAATTAGTGAATAAGTTATTGGAAATAAAATCGCCCAAAATAGTGTATGTAAGTTGTAATGTAGCCACCCAGGCACGCGATCTTCAATTGCTTAATGAAAAATATACGGTTGAAAAACTTCAACCAGTTGATATGTTTCCGCATACGCATCACATAGAGTGTGTGGCTTTGCTGAAACTGAAGGCAGAATAATTTTTACTTGATTTCTTTCAGATCAAGAATTAAATTAGCGATCAGTCCCGTCCATCCTGTTTGATGACTGGCACCTAAACCTCGTAGCGTATCACCGTGAAAATATTCATGAAATAATAGAAGGTCGTTATTTTCTTCTTTCTTATAAAACCAATTATATTGCCCATACGTCAATCTTTCGTTCTGGTCATTTTTTTCAAAAATGTGCAGGAGCATTCCTGTAAGATCTTTACAAACTTCCCCAAGGTTAACATACCTGCCTGAACCAACAGGGCATTCGACTTTTAAATCATCTCCATAAAAATATCCGAATGTCTTAAAAGCTTTGATGAACAGGTAATTGACCGGCATCCATACAGGCCCGCGCCAGTTAGAATTGCCGCCAAACATTCCTGAAGTAGAATCGCCGGGATCATATTGGATAGAATAACTACTACCGCCATAATTTAAAGTATAAGGATTATTCTGGTAATGTTTTGACAAAGCCCTAATGCCTCCTTCAGATAAAAATTCTGATTGGTCCAAAAGTTTTTCACATAAAAATTTTAGTCTTTCTTTATCCACCAGGGAAAGCAGTGAACATTCATCCTGGCTTTTATCCTGGCTTGGCAAATAAAGATTCCTGGCGCCCCTGTAATTTTGAAACCACTTCATATGTTTTGTGAAATCGGGAAGTTTCTCAAAAACTTCTTTTTCAATAACAGTAACAGCAAATATTGGTGAAAGGCCCACCAGCGAACGGATCTTTAAAGGAAATGCTTCTGATTTATTGAGAGAAAGCACATCGTAAAAAAACTTGTCTTCTTCATTCCATAGGCCAAGTTCATTTAATGCTTCGGCAATGATTACAAAATGTTCGTAAAACTTGGTGGCAGTATCTTCAAACGAAACGTCATTCATTGCTATTTCAAGTGCAATATTCATCATGCCAAGAGCGTACATTCCCATCCAACTCGTGCCGTCAGCCTGTTCCAGCAACATGTTTCCAGAAAGGACCATGTCTCTGTTAAAAAGTCCAATATTATCAAGGCCAAGAAAACCTCCCTCAAAAATACTATTACCATCTGCATCTTTTCTATTGATCCACCAGGTAAAATTGATGATCAGTTTTTGAAAAATACTTTTGAGAAAAATGAGATCACTTTTTCCATACAATCGTTCTTCTGTTTTATATATCTCCAAAGCTGCAAAGGCGTGTACGGGCGGATTTACATCATTAAAATCCCATTCGTATGCAGGTAATTGTCCCTGTGGGTCCATATACCATTCACGCATTAGCAATGTTAATTGATGCTTTGCAAATACAGGGTCTATTATTGCCAGTGTAATACAATGAAAAGCCGTATCCCAGGCGGCATACCAGGGATATTCCCAGTTATCGGGCATTGATAAAATATCCTGGTTTTTTAAATATTTCCAGCGATGATTACGGCCGTTTTTTCTTTGTTCAGATACCGGAGTAATTCCGTCACTGGTGTTAAGCCATGTGTCCACATCATAATGGTAATATTGTTTGTTCCACAACAAACCTGCGAAAACCTGGCGTTGAATATTTTTTTGGTCATCAGTGCATCCTTCCGGATGTATCGCTTCATAAAAATCATCAGCTTCTTTTTTTCTTGTACTAAAAATTTCTTCAAAATTTTCAGAGAAAGGATCATTGGTTTCATTGTTTGTAAGCCGTAAAAAAATACTTTGAGATTGTTTGGGTTCTATTTCCAAATGAAATACAGGAGCGCATTTGGTTCCTTCCTTTTTATCTTTTAATTTTTGAAAATTATTTCCATTAATAATAGCCTCATGAAAATCGTCTTTTACAAACTCACTTGTATTTGGCTTCTGAAAAAGCCTTTCAAAATTAGTTTCATTTTCTGTAAAGAGAATATCTGATGTTTGTTGAAAATACAGATAATAACTTCCCAAAGAGTAATGATCTGCTTTAACAGATTGATTATTTATAAAAGTAATTTTTGGTTTATCAATATTCACTTGGTATTGCCAGTTATTATAAAACCATAATGTCGGCAAAACGGTAAGCGGGGCTTTTTCATTTCCCCTGTTGGCAATTTCTATTTTTATGAAAATATCATCATCGTTATTTTTTGCGTATTCTATATACACATCAAAATATTTATCATCGTTAAATATCCCGGTATCTAATATTTCATATTCAGGTTGTTCTTTATTCCTTGCCTTATTTGTAATGAGAAGATCAAAATATGGATATGCTTCCTGGGGATATTTATACAAATATTTCATGTAATAATGCGTAGGCAAATTATCAAGGTAATAATATAATTCCTTTACATCTTCACCATGATTTCCTTCCTGGTTTCCTAATCCAAAAAGCCTTTCTTTTAAAATAGGATCTTTGCCATTCCACAATGCTAAGGCAAAACATAATCGCTGATAGATATCTGAAATTCCGCCTAATCCATCTTCACCCCAACGATATACACGACTACGTGCGTGATCGTGTGGGAAATAATTCCACGCATCGCCATTCTCACTATAATCTTCTCTTACAGTCCCCCATTGTCGCTCACTCAGGTAAGGGCCCCATTTTACAAGTGGAACTTCTTTGGTTGCATTTTCCTCTAATCTTTTTAATTCTGCGTTATCACTTTTTATCATTTTTACTATTTATTTCTTTTCTTTATTGGGCGTTGCCCAATGCTAATGTATTTCGTCCTTTCTCCAAAGGAGTCCTCTGGACAGGGCTACTAATTCCGAAATAGGAATCTGGAATATTTATTTGTTTACTTAATTATTCCTTAATTATTATCATATTTTTTCTAGCCATTTGTAGAAAAACCAGGATAAAGTAACATTCCGCCGTCTGCAAAAATAGTAGTGCCGGAGAGGTAATCTGATTCGTCGCTTGCCAGCCATACCGCTACTTTTCCAATATCTTCAGGTTGTCCTATACGACCGTAAGGTATCAGGGTGAGCAAGCTTTTCAATGCTTCCGGCGTACTCCACGCTTCTTTATTAATAGGTGTTTGAATAGCACCGGGGCCGATTGAATTCACTCTTATTTTTTTTGGAGCTAATTCCTGCGCCATACTTTTCATCAACATTTCTATGCCGCCTTTGCTGGAGGCATAATTTACATGCCCTGCCCAGGGAATTATCTGGTGTACACTGCTCATACAAATAATTTTTCCTAATGCACAACTTCTTTCGGGAACTATACCACGTTTCAAAAATTCTTTTACTGCTTCGCGGGCGCATAAAAACTGCCCTGTTAGATTTACACTAATTACTAATTGCCAATCGGCTAAACTCATACTTTCCAAAGGGGAATCTTTTTGCAATCCGGCATTATTTACCAAAATATCTATAGTGCCATATTTGGATATCATTTGCTGAAACATTGATTGTACCTGGTCTTCTTTGCTTACATCTGCTTGTATAGCTATGGCATTTCCTCCATTGCTTTCTATTTGCTTTACTACATCGTCTGCAGCTTCAGGATGAGTTACATAATTCACTACCACATTAGCGCCATCATCAGCCAAAGCAATGGCTACTGCCATCCCTATTCCACTGTTTGCCCCGGTTACTAAAGCGCTTTGTCCTTTTAATTTTGGGTTTGGTTTCATTGAAAAGATTTATGAGATTAAAAAATAAGTTTTTGATTATTAAAGATATAAAATTCATTTTCTGCATAATATATATGAATATAAATGCAGCCATATTGCAAGGAAACAAATTTCTGTAATAGTTATATCACAAAATTGTTAATAAATAAATACTTAATCTTTCAATATTTTGTATTTAATATCGTTGTTTATTAAGCTAACCCCCGCAACAATAATTTTTCACACTAAAATCCTGGCCATGAAAAATTTATTATCCTTTCTCTTTTGTTGTTTTTCAATTTGCTGTTTTGCACAAGTTAATACTCCCATGCCACAGGAGGCCTATACTTTTTACAGGAAAGCCATGCCAAATATTAAATCCGGAATAAAAAACATTATTGAAAAAAATGCGGTTAGCCTAAATGAAAGAACGGTGAATACAGATAGTCTTACAAAATCATTAGCTAAAGATCCTTTACTAAAACATGCGACTCACGAGGATATTACGGCTATCGCAGTTTTAATAATGGTACAAATTTCTATAAACGCAGATGCAGATCTAAAATACCTGGTGATACATACAGCTAAAAGTGATCCCAAAATAAACTCTGGAAATGAAACTGGAGAAAACTCATCTGAAAAAAAAGCCGAAAGAATTTTGAGAAATAAAAGCCTGATAGCTGAAAATGTATCTGTGGTAATAAAAATAATTTCAGGGTCGCAGGACGTAGTAATTGATAATTTGAAATGATTGGGGAAACAAATACCAAAATCGAAATTTCTAATATTTCTTCGTTTGCTGTACGAAGCACTCTTTCAGAGTGAGGTCATTTCCAATAATTTATTTACAGTATTCCAATTTCTCGTTGTTGCTTTTACTTTTAATTTATTTTCAAAAAAATTGTTGGACAGTTTTGTTTCGCCATAACTTACCGGGATATGCAGATAAATTTCTTTGCCATTTAAAATAAATGTATCAGGTGAGAAATCAATATCCTCAATATTTTCAACATTTGTTTTTGCCGGAATTTCGGAAAGAAAAGTTACATGCAACTTTTTTGTATCAATATTTTTTTCCTTTAAAAAAGGATTTGACAAAATTATTTTTTTCAATTCTTCCTTACTCCTTATAATTACCGGTACCTGGAAATTATATTTTTTAAAGATAGCTCCTTCTATTTTTCGGGCGAGTTCAATATCCTTCCATTTTTCTTCGCTTTTAAAAGCAACATTCCCGCTTTGGATATAGGTTGTCACCTCTTTGAATTTTAATTTTTCATAAAGAGTTTTCAAATCAGCCATTAGTATTTTCTTTTGTCCGCTAACGTTGATGCCTCTGAGAATGGAGATGAAAGTTTGCATCATTTTTAATATTCTTTGTTCAAATATGGATTAAATTCTTCAATAGGCATTGGAAGAAAATAACCTTTTATTAAATCCATATTTCTAACACAAATTTCAATGTGCAGCCTTCTTGTAAAATTAGAGCCCGGGTACAATTCGCCCCCTTCCTGAAAGGAACTTCTTATTGTGTCAAATGGCAATTCATTTGAAGTTTCTCTTACTACATTTAAATATTTTATTACGGCACAATCTAACGCTCGGTTTGCTCCTTTATTTATAGGCATTTTTTCACCTGATTCCTTAATTGCTTTTTCCAAGCCGTTATATGCTTCTTTAACTATATTTAAAGATAATGGTTCCAATAAGTTCAAGCAATTGCCTAATTCAATTATTGCTCCTATAACAAATGGTGTTTTAATGCGAATTTTATTCTTTTGTCTGCCGGAAGCACATTCAATTGCATATTCTAATGCTCTTGCAGGATTTTGTTCCCAAAAATAAACTCCAGAGCCAAGCCAAGCCCAAATATTATCACTTGGCATTAAAGGTTCCTCTCCATTTAAAACCTTTAATCCAATTTCTTTATCACAACTATGAAAAGCAGTAATTTGAAATGGCTGATGATAAGACAATTATTTCTTCTTTTTAGAAGTTGTTTTTGTTTCTGATCTTAATATATCATGACGGAATAGAAATTCACGCGCTGTTTCTTTGGAGCGAACAACTTGTGCAGTTACATTTTTAATATCCTGAATTTGCTTTTTAACGGCTTGTGCTGTCATACAAAAGATTTAGATGAAAGGAGAGTCAAAGATATTTATTTTTAGAGAACCATTTGATTGTTAAAAAAAATTATTGACTTTGTTCTCAAATGTTTTAATGACTTTGAATAAAAATATTGCCATTACTCTACACAATAATTTACCATTTATCCATTCTTTTATCCCTCTATAAAAAATTTTCATTTTTTTTTAAAAGATAATTTTGCCTTAAAATGCTTATCAGCACTGCATTTCAACAAAATAGTACAATTGCTAACCTAAAAAAACAGGTAGTATGTATTGCATAGTATTATAAAATGTATTACCTTTGTCTTAGAAATCTGAAAAAAGATAAAAAAACAATAAAATGAATATTGATAACACAGCAAGCCAGATGCGAAAAGGAGTTTTAGAGTTTTGCATTTTGTCAGTCATAAAATTGGGCGAAGCATACCCCAGTGATATTATTGATATTATGAAATCGGCCAACCTGAATATCCTGGAAGGAACATTGTACCCTTTGCTCACCAGGTTAAAAAATGCGGAATTTCTTACCTATCGTTGGGTAGAAAGTAACAGCGGACCACCTCGCAAATATTTTTCTCTTACCCAAAAAGGCGCTGAATTTTATAAAGAACTTGAGTCCACCTGGCTGGAACTTGCCGGGGCGGTAGAAACAATAACGGGTAAAAACAAATAAAACAAAATCAACTAAACAACCAATAAACTGAATTAAAATGAAAAAAGTAATCAATATAAATTTTCAGGGTACGATAGTGCCGATTGAAGAGAGTTCTTACGAATTACTGCAACAATATATTGAAAGCCTGCGCCATCATTTTGCCAATGAAGAAGGAAGAGATGAAATAATCAATGACATTGAAAACCGCATCAGTGAACTGTTTCAGGAACGCTTAAAAGGCGGAAGTACCTGCATTACCGATGATGACGTAAATGCCATTATAAAAAATATGGGACGTCCGGAAGAGTTTGATGACGAAGAAAATAGCGGCGGTAAAGAAGACAAAACCCAATCTGAAAAAAGCGAAAGCAATTTTCAGGGCGATTGGAGCTGGAAAGGTAAAAGGCTTTACCGTGATGAGAATCATAAAATATTAGGGGGTGTGTGCAGTGGAATTGCAGCGTATTTTGGAATAGATCCTGTAATTGTAAGAATAGTATTTATTATTTCCGGCATTGGATTTCTGGCTTATATCCTTCTTTGGATATTTGTGCCAGGAAGCAATATGCTTGAAAACGGTGTTCGCAAAAGATTATACCGTAATCCAGATGGAAAAATATTAGGCGGCGTGTGCAATGGTATGGGAAGTTATTTTGACGTAAACCCATGGCTTCCCAGGTTTATATTTTTAATTCCTTTTATTTCTTTCTTTTTCAGATGGGGGCATTTTGGTCCTCTTACTTTTCCTAATTTTTTAAGTTTTTCATTTAGCCCCGGAAGTTTTATTATTTATATTATTTTATGGCTGGTGATCCCTGAAGCAACTACTACTTCAGAAAAACTGGAGATGAAAGGCGAAAAAGTGGATCTGAATTCTATCAAAAATTCTGTGTTAAAAGAAATGAAAGAAGTAGGTGAAAGAGTAGGAAAAATGGGGAAAGATGTAGGTGAAAGAATGGGAAAGATGGGAATGGAAGCAGGAAATGTGGCAAAGGAAAAGGGCGCTGATCTTGGAAAAGAAATTCATTATGCTGCCCGGAGTTCCAGCGGGATTTTGGGTAAGATCATTATCACCATTTTCAAAATTTTTATGTACCTGATATTAGGATGTATCGCATTTGCCATCATTATCGCCTTATTTTCTATTGCAATAGTAGCAATCGGTATATTTCCTTTAAAAGATTTTATACTTACGGATGGATGGCAAACAGCATTAGCATGGGGAACTCTTATTTTCTTTGTGGCAGTACCTGTTATCGGAATCATCACGTTTATTATCAGAAGATTTGCAAGAGTAAAAAGTACTAATAAACCCATGCGTTATTCATTTATCGGGCTTTGGATTTTGGGGATTGTTTGCTTTATTTCTTTAATTGTTTTGGTAGGCCGCGATTTCAGAAGTATGAGCTCATTGAATGAAGATAGAATCACACTGCAGAATCCTAACGTCAAGAGTCTTGAAGTGGTGCCATTTCAAAATATTAATTACCGCAGAATTGGCTGGTTTAACCTGGAGCCTTTTGGAACTTTTGGATCATCCGATGATACCGCTTTCATTGGAAATGTAAGAATAAGAATTACGAAATCGCCCACAGATAGCTTCCAGGTTAGTATTCTCAAAATGTGTGATGGAAGAACAAGAAGATATGCCGACTCTTTAAATTCGCTCATCAATTTCAATATCAATCAAAATGATTCTTTATTAATGATGGATAAAGCGATTACTATCAATACTACTGATAAATTCCGTAATCAATATGTGGAAGCCACCATTGCTGTGCCTGTAGGACATTTTATCAAAATAGATAAAAATTTTGGTTATGGCAACCGTATAAGACTCGGAGGTTTTTGGGGAGGAAATGACTGGTATTATTATAACAACTATAATGACAATACCTATGATTTTAGTTATGGTGTGGAATATGTAATGAAAGAAGATGGCCTTTATACACTTGACGGACAGCCATCCGACAGGAACAATGATGATTGGAATAATAATTCATCAAGCGAAAATAATTCAGTAACCCCATCTACAAATGATAGTGGTAAAGGGTATCGTTATAATCAAAATAACAATATTGATTCCTTAAAAAGTGTTCAGGAAAAACAAATTCAAAAAATGCAATCAGCGGTAGATTCTATGAAATCGGCCCGTGAAAAAGAGATGATCAGATTGAAAGATTCACTTAATAAAGCAAAAGAAGAAATCAATCAAAAAATTGAGAAACTAAATAAAGGAACTGCATTGTATCAAAATAATTGCGGTCAAAAATTTCCGCCAAATTTTTCTTTCGCTATGTATATATAGATGAAACATGTTGTGTAGTTTAAGTTGAGCGAGGCTCTATGCAATGGCATGGGGCCTTTTTCATAAATTGTTGAGAGGAGAATTGGGATGGTATCAGTAAACAGATATATAATGAAGATTCTGTAGCCGCCTATTCCTGTTTATTTCAAATAATTTTTTGTAAAAATTAAAAAATAAATCCTATTATTAAACAACCTAATACTATAAACGGAGCGGGGATTTTTGTAAAAGTAAGCAGGTAAAAAGTACCTATGATTACAAATAAGTTTACAAAGCTTACGGTGTCTAAATTTGTAATAGAAATATCCTTTACCAAATATAAGAAAGAAGCCCACATTATGCCTACCACTACCGCATTAATTCCTTCAAGAGATCTGTAAACCACCACATATTTTTTTAAAATTTGCCACACCGGAAAAAAGAATAAAACCAATAAAGCGCTTGGTAAAAAAACGCCGATGCATCCTATAAAACAACCTAATATTTGCCATTTTGTTCCATAATCCCTCAGCACCATGCCGCCTACATAAGAGGTTACAGAAAACACAGGTCCGGGAATAGCGCGAACAATTCCCCATCCGGTCAAATATTCTTCTTTACTCAGGTAATTGGTTTTTTCACGTGTTACATATTGTTCATACATCATCGGCATTAATACATCACCACCACCAAAAACAAGGCTTCCATAACGATACACATTTTCTGTTAAATTATAAGCTCTTCTATGTTCCCAGTTTTGTTTTCTTGCCGTTTCACTCAAAAAACCAACGATTATAAAAATCAAAATGAACAGCCAGATGTTGGTCCATTTAATATGGCGCGGCTTTATATTTTCTTTTTCCGGATATCGCTTGTCACTAAAATTAGTAACCACTCCACCTAAAATAATAAGTATTGGAAATATCCATGGCGTTTTGAAAAAAGTAAACGTGCCAATTGCCGCTACTGCCATTACGATAAAAGTAATTTTATTTTTGATTGATACTTTATACATCTTAAAAGCGGCAAAAGCAATAAAGCCAACTGCCATCGGCTGCACGTAGGTAAACAGGTTGAGGTTTACATGATATCTTTTCACATAATAAAAAAGGAAAGAAAAAATTCCCATCAATATACTTGCAGGAAAAATCCAGATGAGAAGTGTGAGAATAGCCAGTGGTACGCCGCCACGTTTATAACCTATTAGTGTAATCGTTTGTGTGGAAGAAGCCCCGGGCAACATTTGACAAAAGGCTACATATTCCATCAGTTCAGCCTTGGTAATGTCTCTTCTTCCTTCCACAAAGGTTTTAATCATCATACCTAAATGACCTTGCGGGCCGCCAAATGCAGAAATAGTATAATAAAAAACAGCTTTTAAAAAAGGAATATGCCTGCGCAGTACCATGAAAAAATATAGTTTTATTAATTAGCTAATCAGCTAATTAGCTAATTAGCTAATTAATTATTTCTTCAACCCTATTTCTTTTAGACGCTCATCAAGATATTCACCTGCGGTAATATCTTCAAAAACTTTTGGGTGTTTTTCATCCACACATTCTTTAAGAGCAGAAAGATCCATTGCCGATTTTGGATGAAGAAAAAAAGGAATAGAAAACCGGGAAGTATGCCACAATTCGCGTGGCGGATTTACCACCCGGTGAGTGGTACTTTTCAATTTGTTATTGGTAAGGCGTTGCAACATGTCGCCCACATTCACTACTATTTGGTCGGGAAGAGAGGTAACTCCAATCCATTCATTTTGTTTGGTAAGAATTTCTAATCCGCCGGCAGAGGCGCCCACCAATAAAGTAATCAAATTAATATCTTCGTGCTGCTCTGCGCGGATAGCGCTTTTAGGTTCTACTGTAATGGGCGGATAATGGATGGCACGGACAATAGAATTTCCTTCTTCCACATAATGATCAAAATAATTTTCGTCTAAACCAAGGTAAAGCGCGATTGCCTGTAAAAGAGATTTACCGGATTTTTCAAAGGCACGATAGGCTTTAAAAATAGTTTCATTAAATCCGGGTTCTTCATCTACGCTTACATTATCCGGATACTCAGGTTTTAATGGATGATTCGCAGGAACAATTTGCCCGTATTGAAAAAACTCTTTCAGATCCGGTGCATCGCTTCCTTTGGCATGTTCCTTACCAAAAGATGTATAACCTCTTTGACCGGCCAGTTCGGGAATTTCATAAGTTCTCTTTTTATCTGCCGGAAGAGAAAAAAACTGCTGTACATATTGGTATAAGTCTGCTATCAGGTCAGACGGAATTCCGTGATTTTTTACAGCTACAAAACCTATATCTTCATAAGCTTTACCCAGCTCCTGCACAAAAGCCGCTTTCTTCTTTGGATCCCCGCCCGTGAAATCAGACAGGTCAACTACGGGAATGGTTGTCATAATTTTAAATTTTTAAAATTTAGAATAGCGAATGTAGCTTTGGACATGTCAAATTACAAAGAATTTTTTTTATCTAAAGGTATTGTTTTTATTTATTTATTTTTTTCTTTTGGAATGATGACATCATGTTCCCGAAAAATTTCAGGCCAGGAAATAAATTATCATTTTAAAAGTAAGAATGGACGACCGGATTACAGCAATCAAAATTATTGGGCAGCTTCTCCTTTTAAATATAACCCTTCGGATAATGTGCCAAAAGGACTGGATCAAAAATCAAAAGATACTCTTGCAGATGTTTTCTTTATTTATCCAACTACCTATACAGATCAACAAATGCCTGATGGCTGGAATGCAGATATTGATGATGAAAAACTGAATAAAAAAACAGATAATTCTACCATACTTTACCAGGCAAGTGTTTTTAATGGATATTGCCGGATTTTTTCTCCCCGCTATCGGCAGGCAAATCTGAAAGCATTTTTTACAAATAAAAAAGATTCTGCAGAGGCAGCTTTTAATTTGGCGTATGAAGATGTGAAAAATGCATTTGAATATTATTTAAAAAATTACAATCATGGTCACCCGATAATTATAGCTTCTCACAGCCAGGGTACTTTGCATGCAGGAAGGTTGCTGAAAGAATTTTTTGAAGGGAAGCCCTTAGAAAAACAATTAGTGTGCGCTTATATAATCGGGCTGCCGGTATTCACGAATTATTTTTCAGAATTAAAACCTTGCAAAGACTCTACTTCTACCGGCTGCTTTGTAACATGGCGCACTTTCGAGGAAGGCTACATTTCTCCCATAATAGAAAAAGAAACCCGGAAAGCTTATGTGATAAATCCGCTTACCTGGACGATGGATACAACGTTTGCCCCTGCAGAATTAAATAAAGGCGGCATACTTCGCAATTTCAATAAAGTAATTCCCGGGCTTGTACATGCACAAATTCATGGAAATATTTTATGGGTAAATAAACCTAAATTTTTCGGAAGCATTTTTCTCAAAACAAAAAATTACCACATTGCTGATTACAATCTTTTTTATGAAAATATAAGAGAGAATGTGGGCACCCGGGTGAGGGCGTTTTTAGGAAAATGAAAATCAGTAATAAAAGTTGGTTTGCTGTAAAATCTTTGTAACTGGCGGAGGTCTCCGGCTTTCTAACTTTTCGTTACTAATCCGACATCTTGTTGAAAATACAAATCAGCAATAAAAATTGTTTTACTGAAATCTTACCAACTTTCTCCACCGAAGTTCTTAAATTCAACGATTTACAATGCGGCAATTAATTTATATTTTTGCCCATTAAAAAAATTGTACCCAAAGATGCAAAAGATCATACTTATTACAGGCGGAGCCGGCTTTATCGGTTCACATCTTATTCGGTTATTTGTAAATAAATATCCTGATTATACGATCGTGAATCTTGATAAACTTACTTATGCTGGCAATCTGGAAAACTTAAAAGACATTCAGGATAAACCCAATTACACTTTTGTAAAAGGAGATATTGAGGATCTCACTTTTGTAAAAAACCTTTTTGAAAAATACCATTTTACCGGAGTAATTCATTGCGCAGCAGAGAGCCATGTGGACCGGTCAATCACTGATCCTCTGGCGTTTGTAAAGACAAATGTACTCGGAACGGTTTCTTTATTGCAAGTGGCCAAACAAGCATGGGCAAATGATTATGAAGGAAAATTATTTTATCATGTTTCAACAGATGAAGTTTACGGAAGTCTTGGCGAAAAAGGTTTTTTTACGGAAGAAACCGCTTATGATCCACGTAGCCCTTATTCAGCATCCAAAGCATCTTCCGATCATTTTGTAAGGGCATTTTATCACACTTATCATTTGCCGGTTGTCATTTCCAATTGCTCCAATAATTACGGACCTTATCATTTTCCTGAAAAATTAATTCCACTTTGCATTCATAATATCATCAATAATAAACCGCTTCCTATTTATGGAAAAGGTTTAAACGTTCGCGACTGGCTTTATGTGGAAGATCATGTACGCGCTATAGACACTATTTTTCATAAAGGAAAAACAGGCGAAACATATAATATCGGCGGTCACAATGAATGGAAAAATATTGACATCATAAAAGAACTTTGTGCTCAGATGGATAAAAAGCTCGGCCGTGAAAAAGGAACATCTGAAAAGCTAATTACTTTTGTGAAAGATAGGGCAGGACACGATTTACGGTATGCCATAGACGCAACTAAATTAAAGAATGAATTAGGCTGGAAACCATCACTTCAGTTTGAAGAAGGTTTGTCAAAGACAATTGATTGGTATCTTGCTAATGAAGAATGGCTGAATGAAGTAACGAGTGGGAATTATCAAAATTATTATAGCGAAATGTATAGCGCTAAATGAGCACATTTTTATACTCTTAAAAAGCCCAGATTAAAAACTATCAGACTGTTTTTTGCCGAGGTAATAAAACCTGTTACCTAACGGTCTGAAGACTTTTGCAACTGTTACAGATATTTTAGCTACTATATATTCAACCATCAATTTAAAGCTTTTTGCATCGGCTAATTTTTCTGGAAAAGGCCATGGTGCCTCATATATTTTCATAAAAGACGTAGAGTAGCCCATAAGATTAAAAAAGTTAAGCTGGTTTTTTCTATTGGCTAAAAAAGTA
Source organism: Hanamia sp. (assembly GCA_036509335.1). Lineage (GTDB taxonomy): Bacteria > Bacteroidota > Bacteroidia > Chitinophagales > Chitinophagaceae > Ginsengibacter. Next base: position 166,634 of record DATCFT010000059.1, on the reverse strand, counting down.
TGATAAGGCGATCCATCTGCAACTCTTGCCGGATTTAATTTTTTGGCTAATGAGAAGAAAGATTTCCTGAAATAGTAGCCCAGGGATGCATTGTGTTCAATAGGCCCTTCTACAAAAAGATAACCGCCTGCTCTTATTTTTGTGGATAAATTTTTTATCGTTTCAGCAGGTTTAACCATGTGTTCCAATACATCGCCAAGGTGGGCGCAATCGTATTGATCTTTCTTTGCAAAAAAATCTTCCACTGTATAAAATGTAATGGCGGGATAAGCCAACGCCAATCTTTTGACCAATTCCGGATTAAATTCCACGCCGGTACATGTATAGCCGTTAATTTGAAGGTTGTTTAAAAATGTGGCATCCCCACATCCAAAATCTATCACTGAAATAATATCTTTTACCTGTTTTAGAATGGCTAACTGGTTACTAAAATCTCTCTCTTCTTTAAAGTAATATTCATCATGGTAACTTACGGCATATAATTTTTCATAATCGTCCGGGGTGAGTAAGGGAACATTATAATTCAATTTACAACTAAGGCACTTCCTATATACAAACTGTTTTTCATTGAAGCGAATGGGGGCATAAAAAGATTCTTTACTTTTCGTTTCACCACAAAAAGGACAGTTAGTTTCTGCGATTTGTTGCATAATTTCAGTTATTTTAGGTTCTAAAGATATTGAAACTTCAATCTGGTTTTAGAAAATAGTCAATACTTAAAGTAGAATCTTAAACTGATTTACTTGATAAATTATTATATATTGCTGCACTATTTAAATAACAATTTAACTCAATGAAAGGTATCATTTTAGCAGGGGGGAGCGGCACACGATTATACCCTATCACCATGGGAATCAGCAAACAACTCATGCCTATTTATGACAAGCCGATGATCTATTATCCGCTATCAACATTAATGCTGGCGGGGATTAAAGAAATTCTTATCATTACTACTCCTGAAGATCAGCAACAATTCAAACGACTATTAGGCGATGGAAACCAATGGGGTTGCCATCTTAAATATGAAGTGCAGGAAAAACCAAATGGGCTTGCACAAGCGTTTGTTATAGGTGAAAAATTTATTGGAAAAGATGCCGTGGCATTAGTGCTGGGAGATAACATTTTTTATGGTAGCGGATTTTCGCATTTGCTACAAAAATCTGCAAACCCCGATGGAGCAGTTATCTTTGCATATCCGGTAAGCGATCCTGAAAGATACGGTGTAGTTGAGTTTGACAAAAACCTTGTTGCGGTAAGTATTGAAGAAAAGCCGAAAAACCCAAAATCAAATTACGCGGTACCTGGTTTGTATTTTTATGATAATTCGGTTGTTGAAATTGCAAAAAATATTGCTCCATCGCCGCGTGGGGAATATGAGATTACGGACGTAAACAGGAAATACCTCAAAAATAAAAAACTAAAAGTAGCGGTGCTTAACCGTGGCTTTGCATGGCTTGATACCGGTACTTTTGAATCATTGCATGATGCCTCGGAATTTGTAAGAGTGATTGAGAAAAGGCAAGGATTTAAAATCGGCTGCCTTGAAGAAATTGCTTACAGAATGCATTTTATTGGTAAAGAACAATTGATGATTCTTGCAAAAAAATTGGAGAAGAGCGGCTATGGAGAATATTTAAAAAATATAGTAAAATAAAAAGGTTATGGGTTATTATGTTCATCCTTCCTCTATTATTGACGATAGTTGTATCATAGGTGACGGCACTAAAATCTGGCATTTCAGTCATGTAATGTCAGGATCGGTGATTGGTAAAAATTGTAACCTCGGACAGAACGTAGTCGTTTCGCCAAAGGTAATTTTGGGAAATAATGTAAGAGTTCAAAATAACGTAAGTATTTATGAAGGCGTTATTTGTGAAGATGATGTTTTTTTGGGACCAAGCATGGTTCTTACCAATGTTATAAATCCACGCAGCGCTATAAGCCGTAAGGAACAATATAAAAAAACCTTGATTAAAAAGGGCGCGAGCATTGGGGCGAATGCCACCATTGTTTGTGGAAATACGATTGGTGAATTTGCTTTTATCGGCGCCGGAGCAGTTGTTACAAAAGATGTGGCGCCTTATGCATTAATCGTTGGAAACCCCGGTAGGCAAAAGGGTTGGATGAGTGAATACGGGCACAAACTTATTTTTAACTCAGAGAATATTGCGGTATGCCCGGAGAGTAAACAGGAATATTTATTAGAAAATAATTTGGTAAAAAGAATAAAATAAATCATTGCCATTAATTGCAGATACAAGGAGGAAATTTCTTTACACAGGCAAAAATATAAATTGAATAATATAGAATCTTTGATTGCAGTGGCATAGAAGAATTAAAAATACTAAAAGGACATGTGCGGAATAGCTGGCATTGTATCAGTCAATAAAAAGGACGTCTCTATAGAACGTTTAAAATTGATGACTGATATTATTGCATATCGGGGCCCTGATGGCGAAGATCAATGGATTAGCGGAAATGGAAATGTAGGATTTGGACACAGGCGCCTGTCTATTATTGATTTAACCCATAATGCAGACCAACCGATGCATTATATGGATAGATATACTATAGTTTTCAATGGAGAAATTTACAATTATATAGAGCTTAAAGAAAAGCTTATCAACCAGGGATATTTATTCAGAACAGAAAGTGATACTGAAGTGTTAATTGCGCTTTATGATAAAGAAAAAGAAAATTGCCTTTTATTATTAGACGGTATGTTTTCTTTTGCAATTTATGACAAGAAAGAAAATAAGATTTTTGCAGCAAGAGACCGCTTTGGTGAAAAACCTTTTTATTACAGCTATGAGCCTGGCAAATATTTTATTTTTGGCAGCGAAATGAAATGTCTGTGGGTAGCTGGTATAAAGAAAGAAGTGAACAACCGGATGTTATTTTCTTATTTGAATTATGGGATTCTTCAAAATCATGAAAATGAGAATGAAACGTTTTATAATGATTGCACCAACCTTCCTCACAGGCACTATTTAAGGCTTAATGTCAATGATTGCTCGTTAACGCTTACAAAATACTACGACATTAATATTTATAGGGTTAATCGAACCATTACAGAAAACCAGGCAAAAGAAAAATTCAGAGAATTGTTATACACCTCTGTACAAAGAAGATTGCGAAGTGATGTAACAGTTGGTAGTAGTCTTAGTGGCGGCCTGGATAGTAGCCTGATAGTATGCATAATAGACCAACTTAAAAGAGGCACTCCTCAAAAACAAAATACATTTTCAGCAATATTCCCGGGTTATGCAAAAGATGAAAGGAAATATATAGACTATGTAATTGAAAGCACGAAAGTTTCTCCTCATTTTGTTACTCCAGATGATGATGGGCTAATCAGAGATATCGAAAAATTAATTTGGCACCAGGAGGAACCCTTTGGAACGGCTAGTATATATGCACAGTTTTGCGTGATGCGCCTTGCTAAAGAAAATAATGTAACTGTCTTATTGGATGGCCAGGGAGCCGATGAATATTTAGCCGGGTATCATTCCTATTATCAGCAGTTTTTCAATGATCTTAGAGAAAACTATACTGAAAGATCTCAAATGCAATACAATGAATATTTACGATTGCACCAGGCAAACGGCATCAATCCAATCATGAAGAAAGATGTAAAATATTTTGCTCGTTTGAGGATTCCCCGAATACTTAAAATTGGTAAAAATCTTCAGAGTTTTTATAATCAAAAGAAATCTTCTTTTTTTTCAAAAGAATTTTACATGGATAATATTAAAGACAATCCTATTCCCTATTCTTATTTCAAGGATTTAAATTCAGTTTTGTACCATGATCTTTTAAAAGGAGGACTTCAAAGTTTACTTCGTTATTGTGATCGTAACAGTATGGCTCATAGCCGGGAAGTAAGATTGCCTTTTTTACAAAATGAATTGGTGGATTTTGTATTTTCATTACCGCCGTATTTTAAAATAAATAAAGGTTGGACAAAATGGATTATGAGAAGCGCTTTCGATAATGTGCTACCAGAAAAAATTGCATGGCGGAAGGATAAAATCGGGTATGAACCACCTCAGAATAACTGGCTTCAAAACAAAAAGGTTCAGGAAAAAATTCATGAAAGTAAAAGGAAACTCTATAAAAATAATATCATCAGTAAGAAAGAATTTGAGAAGAATGTTTTGGTTGATAATAATAAGAAATGGGAGATATGGATGTCGGGTGAAATGTTTACATAAATGAATACACTTACGTTAAATTATCGTGTTGTAATTTTGCTTAGCTAAATAGCATTCAGCGATGCTATTGTTTTTAATTTTAACTCACACTACTAAAGCAATAGCGCTATTAAAAAAAACATTAATAAAACAATTTTATTGCAATTGACAATTTAAAACCGACAAAGAATAGATACATGAAAAATTTCGCATTGATAGGAGCTGGTGGATATATAGCACCTCGGCACATGAAGGCTATAAAAGATACGGGCAATAATTTACTTGCAGCATTAGATAAAAATGATTCTGTAGGAATATTAGACAGTTACTTTCCGGACGCAGATTTTTTCACCGAGTTTGAACGCTTTGACAGGCATATTGAAAAATTAAAACGCAAAGGGGTAAAGACAGATTTTGTAAGTGTATGCAGTCCCAATTATTTACATGATTCTCATATCCGATTTGGATTGCGAATAGGCGCCAACGTTATATGTGAAAAACCTATTGTACTTAATCCATGGAACATTGATGCACTTTCTGAAATAGAAAAAGAAACCGGCAATAAAATATTTACCATTTTACAGTTAAGATTGCATCCCGCAATTATTGCTCTGAAAGAAAAAATTGCCGCAGATCCGAAGGGGAAAAAGCATGAAGTAGAACTGGATTATATCACCAGCCGGGGACATTGGTATTATGCAAGCTGGAAAGGGGATAATCAAAAAAGCGGCGGAATTGCGACTAATATAGGAGTACATTTTTTTGATATGCTGATTTGGATTTTTGGGGATGTAAAAGAAAATAAAGTGACGTCACTTTCAAAAGACACAGCAGAAGGAGTTTTAGAATTAGAAAAGGCATCTGTAAAGTGGAGGCTAAGCATTGATTTCAATAATTTGTCTGAAGAGGTAAAAGCAGCTGGTAAACGCACTTACAGAATATTAAATATAGATGGAGAAGCCTTTGAATTCAGTGAAGGCTTTACAGAGCTTCATACAAAATCTTATGCTGAAATCATTGCTGGAAGAGGATTTCTTATCTCTGAAACAAGAAAGGCGATTGAACTGGTCCATCAGATAAGAAATTATAAATAAATGATGAAAAGCAAACCGAAAGTTTTATTATATGGAACTAACTGCGCTTCTGTTATAAACAGCCTAACGATAGGTTTTAAAAAAATTAATATTCCTGTAAAATCAGTAAGTTTTGATTTTAATAGAAGCATATATAATAATTATTCAGAAATAGAATGTATTTGTCGCGATAACCATCCTGGCACGGTTAAGCTTTATTTCTATAAACTAAAAGGCCTCCTAATTCTTATTCGTTATTTACTTTGGTGCGATGTAGTACACATATATGGAACTAAACAGAACCTCCATTATTGGCTGATAGCTAAACTTTCGAAATATAAATTTGTAACATTTGTAGGTTCAGATATCAGGATGCCGGAAATTGAATTGGGAGTAAATCCTTATTTTAAATATGCTTATTATAATGATGGGTATGAATATAAGAATGAATCTGATAATTGTGCAAATAAAATTGTCCGGTACCTCTCAAAACTAAATTATGGATTTATAGTTTGGGATATGGGAATATTTATTGATAGAAAAATTACAGATAAAGTAGAAATTGTTCCTCATGCTTCTATTAATAAACTGCAGAAGGATTATATAAAAAATTCGTCTTTACATAAAAAAGTATTAATAATTCATAGCCCTACGGCCCCCGTAGCTAAGGGAACCGAATTTGTGCTCAAAGCCATTGAAAAGCTAAAAGAAAAAAATATTTCTTTTGAATTTAGATTATTAAAAAATCTACCTAATGAAGAATACCAACAGGTAATTATTGAAGCTGATATTTATGTTGATCAGCTAATATGGGGAGCTTATGGAATTGCAGCCCAACAAGCACTACAAATGGGGAAAGTAGTGGTTGCTTATATGACTCCCGAACGATTAAATATATATGGAGATGATTTACCAATACAGAATGCTACCATTAATAATTTAGCAGAGGTACTGGGGAAATTAATTGGCGATAGTGAGTTGAGGGAACAAATTTCCCGGCAATCAGTATTATACTATGAGAAAATGCATAAACCCGAAATTGTTGCAGCAAAAATGTTAGCCACTTATAAATTCTTAAGTAAGAGTTAGGGTTTATAACACCTTCTTCTTATTATCTCAGATCTCTCGTACAGAGGATTTATCAAATTCCGGTTTTATTTTAATTGACGTAGGCAACTGAAACTATTTCTTTACTATCCTTTGACATTATAATTAAATTCCCATTTTTATTATATATCCTATTAAGATTAATAGTAGAATTTAAAACTACCTTTCCGTAATCATAAATTAATCTTGAGTTATTATAAATCTTAAGGCTACTGATGTTTAAATCTAAAAGTTTTACCTGGAGATCATTCGTGTTTTTTGTATAACTATAATAGAACCCCTGGTAATTATCCGGTTTATTTTCTTTAAAATTAAGCAGTAACGAATTTCCATTAATTTGATTGCTCTTATTATTTTGTTGGGCGTTTATAGTATTTTTTACATCGTTAATAATATTAGCAACCGCCGAATCTCCCGCGCCTTTCCACCAATTTATTCTTTCATTGTAAAACCAAACGTATTTATCGGTTGTTTTAAAAGCACTCAATAAATTATCCCTTAGCCATCGTTCCTTGGTTTGTTTGTCAAATCCTTTTTCGTATTCCGATGATTTTGCGTAAATGAGGTCATAAAATATAGCCTGCGCCAGAGAAACATTCTGAAATTTTGATTTTAGGGAATCCATTATAAATTTACTTCCATTTTGTCGCCTATATTCGCCCGCTTCCAAAAAACTGCCGGGATTCTGATATCCGTAAGAAAATTCGTTTCCATCAATAATTTCACTTTCGTTGTTTTTTCCTTCCAACATTCCTTCTATAAAAAATGGGTATAGTGCCATTCCTGTTTCTGAAACAGGCTGACTCTGACTTTGCATTTCAATTAAACCGAGCAGCCAAAAGCATAAAATCTTTACATCTGGCTTGTTTGTTTGCAACGCCTGTATAAATTGTTTTCCTCTTTTCCTGACATAATTGCCCACTTCCTGATAAGAAAGGTTATTATACCAGGAAGCCCTATATACCCAAGGATTAAGAGTAGAATCTTTATAATAGTATTCGGGATCAAAACCAATTCCCTTTGCTTTTGAAATAGCTAATGCCTTTGAAACCTTTTTAATATTATTTACAATTTTTATCCAGCTTTCGTCATCCAGCCAATGAGCGCCGGAAAGGCTGGCCCCTCTTACAAATAAAAAATTATCAGTAAATTTCTTCCATTGAATTTTAGAAAGATCATTGTATTGAAATTTGAACTCATCATATTGAGTTGTATCAAAGGCATTGTAAATATCAAAATCAAATGAAAAGACTACACCATCAAAAGGCGTTTTTTCCATATTGGTAATATTTGCTTTTAGAAAACTGATATTGGGGTAATCCCATCCAAATTCTATTAGTTTTTTTTCGCTATTATTTTGTGCAAGCAATTTATTTTGTGCCAAAATCAGGAATAATATTGAAATAAAAATAACCCTGGTTTTAATCATTCTTCTTATTTTAAATTCATTAATAAGCGTCCTTCGAAACAGGTATTTTTTGTAATAAAACGGAACTCTATATAACGTCTATTCCAATTGTTATTTGGTGGTATATCAGAAATCCCCTATTCTTCCAAAGATAGTGTAAGCAAAAATATTATTAACTTCGCAAACAATTTTTAACTTGACTATCTACTTACAGCAAAAGAACTTTAAACGAAGAATTTAATGAAAATCATCAAAACAGTATTATTCGTTTTGTTTACAACACTTTTTTGTTCAATTCATCTCCATGCACAAAATAGTTTATTTGATACCAAAGATTTAAGTAATGTCAAAATAGACGATTACAGCGATGACCAAATAATGTCATTTTATAATAAAGCGATCGAATCGGGAGTTTCAGAATCTCAACTATATAAAACAGTATCGGAAAGGGGTTTACCGGATTCTGAAATCATTAAATTAAGAAACAGGTTACAGCTTCTTGTACCAGCAAATAAACAAGTTTCAAAAAATGTCACAAGGGAAACCGACGACGAATCGCCCCACCCTTATGATACGACAGGGCAAAATATTCCAATGCAAAAATTTAAAAATGATTCTACCATTTTTGGATCCGAACTTTTCACTACCAACAGTTTAGTTTTCGAACCTAATCTTCGCATCCCGGCTCCCGTGGGCTATGTTTTAGGTCCTGATGATGAAGTTGTAGTTTCAGTTTACGGCTATAGCGAAAAGATATACAATCTTACCATAAACGAGCAGGGAGAAATTTTCATCCCAAATGTAGGCCCAATTTATATAAGTGGATTAAGTATAGAGCAAGCAGCAGAAAAAATAAAATCGAAACTGGCTTCAACGATATACCGTGCAATTAATACTGGTAAAACAAAAGTTCAGGTAACCCTTGGTAAGATACGAAGCATACGTGTTACAGTTATCGGTCAGGCAAAAAAACCGGGCACTTTTACAGTTTCTTCTCTTACCACTTTGTATAATATTCTATATTTATGTGGTGGTCCTACCTCAATGGGTAGTTACCGTGATATAGAAATCATCCGGGGGAACGAGGTAAAAAGAACCGCCGACCTTTATGATTTTTTAGTAAATGGTAATCAGAAAGACAATATCATTTTACAGGAAGGCGATGTAATAAGAATACCATATTATAAAAACAGGGTTACCCTTTCAGGGAAAGTAAAAAGAGAAGGCAAATTTGAAATGCTGGATAATGAAACTTTCAGTGATCTTCTGAGGTATTGCGGTGGTTTTACAGATAATGCCTTCAGAGGAACTGTGACTGTAGTGCGCATTACCAATACAGAGAAAAAAATTATTGATCTTAATTCTAATCAATTCGATACTTTTAAAATCAATGGGAGCGATAAATACATTGTAAGGAAATTACAGGATGAATTTGGAAATCGGATTGTAATTTCAGGATCTGTATTGAGACCGGGGCAGTATGAATTGGTTCCGGGGTTAACTGTAAAATCACTTATAGAAAAAGCCGGCGGCCTTACCAGGGATGCCTATACTAAAAGAATCTCTGTTTTCAGATATTTTCAAAATAAAATGCCGACGATTGTTTCGGTAGATCTTGATTCAACTTTAAGCAGTGGCAACGATGTTGCACTCATAAAAGATGACTCTGTAGAAGTACATTCTATCTTTGAGTTTAATGATTCTACTTACATTTCTATTGAAGGAAATGTAAGAAAACCTGGCCTTATCTTATGGAGAGAGAATATGTCGCTACGCGACCTTTTGCTTACCGCAGGTGGAATTTCTGAGTTCGGGGATTCTTCTACAATAGAAATATCCCGAAGAATAAGAAACGCCAATGTGGATATAGCCAATCATAATGAGAGCAGGATTTTTAATGTCGATCTGGCCAATAATAATGAACATCCGGAGGATGTTTTGCTCCAACCTTATGATATTGTAATTGTAAAAACGCTGCCCGGTTATAGTACGCAGCGTACTGTACTGGTATTGGGAGAAGTAAAAAGCCCCGGGAGATATGGATTACAAAAAAGCGGCGATAAGATAAGTGATATACTTAAGAGGGTTGGCGGTTTTAAGGCGTCGGCAGATAGTTCCTCTATCACAATACGACGTAATATCAAATCCAACTTAACTAATTCTGAAAGAGAAAAACTTTTTCAAAGGATTTTAAATATCAATCCGGACAGCCTTTCACTTCACCCGAGGTTAAAGGATGAAATATATAAATCTTATGACCTGATAAGTGTAGATCTTACAACAGCATTGTCTGATCCCAATAATTCTGATAACCTGGTTCTGGAAGATGGGGATGTTCTTACAATTGATAGAAGTTCTAACTTAGTAAGAATATCAGGAGAAGTTTATAATCCAACTATCATACCTTACAAATCAAAAAAGAATTTAAAATATTATGTAGAGCAGGCTGGCAATTTTACTCCTTATGCAAGAAAAACCGGAGCTTTAGTAATATATCCTGATGGAAGGGCAGCCTCTGTAAAACACTTCTTATTTTTTAAATCTTACCCATCAGTTTCGCCAAGATCAGAGATATTTGTACCCCAAAAAGTAAAAAGCAACCGATCTAGAATTAGTTTAGGCGAATTAGCGCTTATGGTATCTGCACTTGGGATTATGGCAAACGTGCTTAAATTATGATGATTATAAAAGTCTATATTTACCCATATGGTTACAGAACCAGATAAAAAAACAATTTCTGCGGATAGTCTTCTATCATTTATAAAAGAACTGCTTAAAAAGTGGTGGTTGTTTGTATTAGTAGGACTTTTATCTGCGATAGCCGGAATGTTTTATGCAAGTACTCAAAAACCAGTGTACAAAAGCCACCTGACATTTGCTTTGGATGATGCCGGAGGAAATAATATGGGCAGTTTCATGAATCTGGCCAACCAATTCGGTTTAAATGTTAGTTCCGGAACAGATATTTTTAATGGTGATAATATTCTGGAAATAATGAAAAGTCGTAGAATGGTGGAAGGTGTTCTGCTTTCTATAGACACTTTTGAAAACAAGCCATACACACTTATAGAATATTATTTTCACATTACTCAAAAGTATAAAACACCTAAACAAAATGATATTCATTTCCCTGTTGGGCAACCAAGAGCTAATTTTACCTATCAACAAGACAGCTTGCTATATGTAACTTACCAGCAATTTTCAGCGAACAACCTGATTGCCGATAGGCCAGACAGAAAGGTGAGTATTTATGAGGTAAATGTTCTTAGTCCAAATGAGAAATTTACTAAGGTGTTTACAGACAAAATTGTTGCTGAAACAAATAGTTTTTATATTCAAATCCGTACTAAAAAAGCAAAAGAAACACTTGAAGTACTTCAGAAAAGTGTAGCAAAAATGAGAGGAGATTTGAATTCCAGCATTGGCAATAAAGCTGAAGTACAGGACGTAAACATTAACCCGGCATTCTCAGAAGCCATTGTACCCATACAAAAACAGCAGACAAACATAGAGGTTTACGGAGCAGCCTATAGTGAAATGTTCAAAAATCTTGAATTGGCTCGTTTTCAATATTTGAATGAAATTCCATTGATGCAAATTATTGATGCTGCTAACTATCCTATGCAGAAAATAAAAACAGGAAAAATAAAAACAGCAATTATATGGGCTTTTGTTTCTTGTCTTTTAGTGATTTTTATATTTTGGATTATAAGAATTGTAAAGTATAATAAAACACCTGAATAGGATTCCAGATAGAATAACTACTCTTTATTTAAAATTGGTAACTTTCTGTTTCAACATTTGATTATTGAAAGTTATTCTTTAATTCCCTGATAAAAGAAGTTTCTGTTTAATATAAACAGTTTAGAAATTTTATTAAATGCTGATATATATAGTCTATTTTATTTTCTTCATGATCCTGGCTGTCGAGTATGAATTAAAGCCATTCAGCAATAACATATTCTTAATACTCTCAGTTTTTTTATTGGGACTTTTAGCTGGTTTTCGTGGCCCGGAAGTTTCCAGAGATTATGAGAGTTATCAAAATATATTCGATTTTATTTATGAGTTGGCCGGGAGAAATGATGGCGTTTTTTTGTCGGTAATAGAGCCTGGTTTTACAGCCATTGTTTTAGTTTTTAGAAGTTTATTTCAATCAAATTATATCTTATCATTAATGATATTCTTTGCATTTGCAAGTGTACTCCTTAAAATAATAAGTATTAAAAAGCTATCTGTAAATCCATATTTAGTAATTCTTTTCTACTTCTCTCACTATTTTTTTCTCCACGAAATGACCCAAATAAGAATAGGTTTCGCTTCAGCCTTTTTTTTTATAGCACTTATATTTTATTTAAAAGGGAATAAGCGGATTTATATCTCATTAATTCTATTAGCAACTTTATTTCACTATTCGGCAATAATGTATCTTCTTATTTTGCTTTTTGATTCAAAACGTTTTAATAAATCCATTTATATTGTTATTCTGATTTCTTCATTGCTTCTTGGATTTTTAAAAATCCCGCTTTTAAATTATTTAGGAAATTTTGATCCCTCTACTATTTCGGGTAAGTTAGGTAACTATGCGAATCTTGTAGAAAGTGGGAATGCACAAAATATTAATGTTTTTAACGTTCTATATTTATTAAATTTCACCACGTGCTTGTATTTTATCATTTTTATTCCGATAAAAAAGCTTCTTTCCGATAAACCACTTCTATTCTTTATTAAATGTAATATTCTTTCCATTTTTTTATTATCCTTTTTGTCAGGAGTGCCTTCTTTTGCTTTTCGATTCAGCGAATTATTTGGATTAGTTTCAATGTTTATGTATGCCTCACTGGTTCGATATCTTCCTTTTAATAACAAATTAAATCTTTTGATAACAATTGTAATGGCAGGAGTCATTTTCTACATTACTGCTTTTCATGGAGATTTATTAAATCCTTATTATATAAGCAGAATAAAATAAATAGTAAACAAACAAATAAGAGAACTTCTTATTTTCTTTTTATCCGATTAATAGAAAAAAGGCTTTTCGTATAGATTACATTTAATGAGCATTAGCCACTTATAATTTTTCTTAAATACAAGAAATAAGCTTTTCCTATTTTTTTTAATCGAAATTTCTTCGTTTTTATTACGGAATCAACGACTCTGAAAGGAGGTTCAACTGTTAGTGAAAGTGAAGTTAATATGAAACAGCTTGTTTTTCTAAGATGTTTTTTCCAATAGGTAAACCTGGAGTATAAAGAATAGAAAAGCCTGTATTCTTCCACCCTTTGGCCTGTTCCACCTCCTTCATGAATAATCGAATATTTATGGTGGTAAAAAGTTTTAAAGCCAATATCGTTAATACGCTTACTCAAATCAAGGTCTTCAAAATATACAAAATAATCTTCGTCCATAAAGCCCACCCTCTCTAATATTAATTTTCGAATGAGCATATAGCTTCCCATGACATGGTCAACATCTTTGCTTTGAAGATGATCCCAATCTTTCATAATTGGAGCAGAAGTAAAAAAAGTTGGAAACATTTTGGATAAGCCAAGAATTTCAAAAAGTGAAGTTTTAAATGTAGGAAACCTTCCACAAGTCCTTAATACATTTCTATTTTCGTCCACCTGGGATGGACCAACAACTGCGTAATCTTGATTTTTTTCAAGAAATTCTACCAATTTTTCAAGAACAAAGGGATTGGAAATAGTATCTGGATTAAGTAATAAAATATAATCAGCATCGCTTCCGTAAAATGCCTGGTTACAAGCTTTTCCAAATCCAACATTTATATCATTCTTTATTATTTTTTTTACATCTTTTTTTAAAATAGTTGTAGAATTATCTATAGATGCATTATCAACTATAATAACATTACAGTTGATAACCGAACTTTCATGGTTAATGTAGGGCAATACTGCCCGCAAGGTTTTTTCTCCGGCATTCCAGTTTACAACAATTATGTCAACTTTTTTGGACATTTATCAGATTTGATTTACATGGATTGCCTTTAATACATTGATAGATTTTAAAATAAGATGCCTTTTATTGAAAAGCTTTTTCCAAACTCTTAAACTCCCCTAAAATTGTAGAAAATAAGTTATTTCATTCTTTTCCGGCAATGGTAAATAACGTTCAATTCGAAATCTTTGACCCGAAGAAGTATTTAATGGAGCTGCGATAAGAAATAAAACTTTCATTTAAAATTCATTGAGATTATTATAGCTCACTTAGTTAAGAAAAAATCTTATTTTGCTTTTTTTAAATCAAATGGTGTGCAAAAGTAAGCAGAAATAAAATATGGTTTTTAACTTGCAATATTGATTTTACCTTAGTTTTAAAGCAGGATAAGATACACTGAACATAACTAATATCTTTTCACTATCAAAAGATTTAGATAAACTAATAACAGAAAAATTCTTTATACTGTAAGTAAGTAAATTTTTTATAAAAAACAGTTATTTAATTTCAGATGATAACAAATACAATTACCTGAAAAAATATTTTTAAATGAATTCTTTATTCTTAATAAGTGAGTCCCTGGCTGATTTTAGTGGTATTAGTAAGAAAATATTAGCACAGGTGAATGCGCTTAAGAATCAAGGGCTGAACGTGTCTTTATCTTACCTAAAAGAAAATGGTAAATATAAATTTGAGGGACGCTATATTAATGAAAAAATTATAGATAAATATTCTGAAATTTCTATCATAAGTAAATTTCAGCGAAGATGCACATATAAAAATCTGTATAATTACATTGATGATAATGATATTAAACTTGTTTACATCCGATATATTCATTTTGCTAATCCTTTTTTTATTTCTTTTCTGAAAAAACTTAAAAAAAAAGGCATCATTGTTTTACTCGAACTACCTACTTATCCTTATGATCAGGAATATCGAAATGCTCATTTAACTGCTAAACTTGCATTTTTGATCGAAATTTTTTTTCGAAAAAAATTTAAAAATTATGTAACACGCATAATAACCTTGAGCCATGATACAACTATTTTTAAAATTCCTACCATTCAAATAAGTAATGGGATTGATGCTAATTTTATAGATATGGTAAAAAAACGTAAACCAGATGGAGAGCTCCATTTAATAGGTGTTGCAACTATATCTTTCTGGGATGGATATGACAGGGTAATTGAAGGATTGTATAATTATTACAAAGCCGGAGAAGCTGACAAGAAAAAAGTATTTTTCCATATAGTCGGGGACACTACAAACAGCGAATCTCTTCGATACAAACAAATGGTAAAAAAATATAGTCTCTCTAATTACGTAAGTTTTTATGGAAAGAAATCTGGTAAAGAATTAGACAATCTTTTTGATCGGATGGATCTGGCTGTAGGAAGTCTCGGTTGCCACAGAAAAGCAATTCACAATATTAAATCATTAAAAAACAGAGAATACTGTGCCAGGGGAATTCCATTTTTTTATTCAGAAACTGATCCGGATTTTGAGGATAAAAACTTTATTTATAAAGTTCCTGCAAATGATGACCCAATTAATATAGAAGAAATTATAAATTTTATGCTTAACAATAAATTTGATGAAGCCAAAATCCGGGACTACGCTATTAAAAATTTGACGTGGGATAAACAATTTGAAAAAGTACTCAGGGAAGTTAAATCGGGCTGCTTACAATAATTTTTATTACTTACGAATATTAGTTTCAACACTGAAAAACCTTTTATTAATCCAGATAAAAGTATAACGAATTTTTTTGAACAGTGATAAAACAATTTCAAATAAAAAAAATCAGGACAGCCTTTCAAAAATATTACGCCACGTTAGATCTAAAGCTTCATTAGAATAATTTTTGCTTACAAAATCTAAATTTTTCATTGCAATCTCTTTTCTTTCTTCATTAGATAAATCTCTAAGCCATTTTATTTTAGAAACCCATTCATTAGTGTCAGAGCAATATAATTCTGAATTTGCATTATTCATCAATTCAACATAAGCGGGTGTATCTGAAACAAGGGTCGGAAGGCCGGAAAACCAAAACGATATTAATTTATTGGCAGGCTTATGCCAGGCCATTTTATTTTTTTTAATAAGTGGGATAATACCGCAATCACAGTTACTGAATATTTCACTATTCTTATCTATACTCCATGCATGGAATATTGTTTTGATCGGCAATTTGTTTAAAATCTTTTCAACTTCCCTATGCATTATATTTCCAAATAATGGGTATTTCTCAGTGGTAATAATATGAAGTTCACAAAATGGACTTACCTGCTCGAGTACTTCCTTAAAAAATAAAAAATGCGATAAAACAATACTCTGGCCTTCCCACAACAATTTCATTTTACCCTTTACAGAATAATCAGTTTTAAAAAATTTATACTCATTTTGAAGATAGTCGAGACTCACCACTACATTCTCATTCCATTTTTCTATGTTTTTCTTCAGTTCAGTACTTGAACACACTATTATATCAGCAATTTTTAGCCATTTAATTATTAGTTTTTTATAATTAATAAATAATAAGGTTTCCTTCCTTAGCAAGAATCTTCCCAAACCTTTAAACAGGGTGCTAAAAAGATCTGAAGGGAAAATTAAGCTATCCACCATTTCAAAAATAAATTTTGTTTCGGGATGCTTCTTCTTATAAAGGAGCCACTTGCTAAGATTGGAAGGCGCTGTTAATAATATTATATCGTAAGTTTTTTTGGCGTCTGCTATCTCGAATGGGATGGCATTGTTCTTTGCAAAAAAGGGAAATCTTCTCCTGTCTGCGGGCTGTGAAAGGTCGGGGAGGTAAGGTACATATCCTATCTTTAATTCCTTAAAATTCATTTTAAATATCTATTTATAGTAAATACAGACTATAATATTTGTTTCATTCGTTTTCAAATATAGAAAGGAAAGGTAAAAATCAATCGGGAATATTCAATATAAAATAAACAGCTGGAATTTTAATTTATATAATTTCAGTAATTATATTTGCGTTAATTTAAAATAAAAAGATATTTTTTCTTGCATAATATTCTTACCAGTAAAGAAATATTTATACCTTTTTTGCCCTTTAAATGAAAATTCAGTTTAGGGAAATTCAAATTCTTTGGCTCATATACAAGAAAGTATTAAAGCTTTAAAATACCCAATTACTGCACTTGAATAAAAAAAGATTGATACTGTTAGCCGGCAAAGGAGTTTCCACTCACATCCTTTATAATTCATTAAAAGATGACTATCATATCGAAGCTGTTATTCTGGAAGAGCCGGTACCCACAAAAGAATTTTTAAAAAAAAGAATAAAGAAATTAGGCATTGGTAAAGTAATTGGCCAGGTATTATTTCAACTGTCAATTGCAAAATATCTGAATTTTGTATCTGCCAAAAGAAAGAAAGAAATTTTAAAATATTACGGAATGGATGATTCCCCACTTCCGTCAGAAAAAGTTATTTTATTAAAATCGGTAAATGATTCTAAATGTATTTCTTTATTACAAAAAATAAATCCGGAATTAGTAATTGTAAACGGAACCAGAATTATTTCAAAAGAAATTTTAAATTCAATTCCCGTAAAGTTTGTAAATATACATGCAGGCATTACTCCTAAATATCGAAATGTGCATGGCGCCTATTGGGCAGTTGTGAATAATGATTTGGCCAATTGCGGAGTTACAGTTCACCTAGTTGATACAGGGATAGATACAGGGAAAATTATTTGCCAGCAAACTATTAAAATAACCAATAAGGACAACTTTGCGTCTTACCCTTTTTTGCAATTAGCCGAAGGAATTATTTGTTTAAAAAAATCATTACCTGGTATTTTTGAAAATAAAATCATTTACAAAAAAGAGACAATCGAAAGTAAAATATGGTACCATCCTACTTTGTGGCAATATTTATATCGGTGGATCTTCCATGGTAAAAAATAGCAACTCTAAATGGTAAAAAATATTTTTAAGGAATGAATTAAGTTGATTAAAAAATCAAACAAAAATTGGTGCAGTAAGCAAACAAAAATCGAATATTTCTACTTCCATTTAAGGTTTCCATTTCTTTCTGCTACAGTAATTATATTTGCTTTACATTTATCTAAAAAAATATTTACTTTTTTTTTAAAAGATGTCAGTTAAAATTTAGATATAGTTACTTAATTCTTTTTGCAATCTTAAAATCAAAAAAGCGTTGTAATACAAATTCAATTTTCTGAACCCCTAAAATGATCTTCCAGTCATTCAACATGATTTACCAGCACCCCAAAATAATTCACTTCCCCAAAATAGGCAAAACCATTGAAGGATATATATCCGTAGCGGAAAATGATACGCTCCCTTTTGAAGTAAAACGGGTTTACTGGACTTATTTTACTCCGGAAAGTATAAGTCGCGGCGGCCATGCACATCATCATTTAGAACAAATATTAGTGGCAGTTGCCGGAAAAATAATTGTTACTACACAAATGCCGGGAGAAGAAGAGCATCGGTTTATTTTAGAAACCGCCGACCAGGGGATTTTTCTGCCAAAATATTGCTGGCATAGAATGCAATACACGCATAATGCCGTGCAAATGTGCATTGCGAACATGGCTTATCAAGAAAGCGATTATATACGGGATTATGAAGAATTTAAAAAACTGAAATGAATATTCACCCATTAGCTGATGTGCAATCAAGCCAAATTGGCGAAGGAACTACTGTTTGGCAATTTGCTGTTATATTGCCTAAAGCAGTAATTGGTAAAAACTGCAACATCAACTGTCATACTTTTATTGAAAATGATGTAATAATCGGCGACAGAGTAACTATAAAATCGGGAGTTTATATTTGGGATGGTATCAGGATTGAAGATGATGTTTTCGTGGGCCCCAATGCAACATTTGTCAATGATAAATATCCAAGGTCAAAAAAATATCCGGAGAAATTTCAGACAATTAAAATTGGAAGAGGAGCTTCCATAGGAGCTAATGCAACTATTCTTGGCGGGATAGAAATAGGAAACAATGCAATGATAGGCGCCGGAAGCGTAGTATTAAAAAATATTCCTGCTAATACCGTATGGGCAGGAAATCCGGCAAAACAAATAAAAACGACTTTAAAATGAAGATACCCTTTCTTTCTTTTGAATCTTCTAACAAACAGATAAAAGCGGAAATACTTTCATCATTTGAGCGTTTTTTTGATAGTTCATGGTATGTATTAGGAGATCGGGTGAAACAATTTGAACAGGAATATGCTGCATTTAATAATGTGAAACATTGCATTGGGATAAGCAATGGCCTGGATGCTTTATACCTTTGTTTAAATGTTTTAGGGGTTGGTAAAGGAGATGAAGTAATAGTTCCTTCTAATACTTATATCGCAACTGCATTGGCGGTTTCTTTTGTAGAAGCAACGCCTGTATTTGTAGAACCAAATGTAAATACTTACAACATTGACCCGTTTAAAATAGAGGCGGCTATTACCTCCAAAACTAAAGCTATTATGCCGGTTCATTTATACGGACAAGCTTGTGAGATGGAATTAATAACGGCTATTGCCAAAAAACATAACCTTTTTGTAGTAGAAGATAACGCCCAGGCACATGGCGCTTCTTACAAAGAAAAATTAACCGCAAGTTGGGGGGATATCAATGGAACCAGTTTTTATCCGGGTAAAAATTTAGGCGCTTTAGGAGATGCAGGAGCGGTTACTACCGATAATCAGAAATTGGCAATAAAAGTGGCTTTACTGCGTAACTATGGTTCCGAAAAAAAATATTATAATGAAGTGATTGGTTTTAATATGCGCCTGGATGAATGTCAGGCAGGATTTCTTACTGTCAAATTAAAATATTTAAAAGAGTGGACAGAACAAAGACAAGAAATTGCCGGGTGGTATAATGAAACATTAAAAGATATTGATGATTTAATTTTACCGTCTGTTGCTGAAAATGCAACTCATGTTTATCATGTTTACTTAATTCGTACAAAGCACCGTGATGCACTACAAAAACAACTTGCAGATAATGGAATAGGCACTTTAATTCATTATCCTATACCGCCTCATTTACAAAAAGCCTATCATCATTTAGGATTCAAAAAAGGAGATTTCCCAATTGCAGAGGAGATTGCAGAAACTTGTTTAAGTTTACCTATATGGCCGGGATTGAAAAAAGAACACATAAAAACTATAGGATCTTTAATACAAAAGTTGAACAAATAATGCCGAGACGAATTTTTTTATCCGTTTACTTTTCAATAAGATTTAAAGTTTTAAATTTTATAATCCCGAATTTAAAAAGAATTTTTTCTAAAAGATTAATTTATATCACAATACCTTCTTGTCAGCAAAAAACAATTATTACCGGAGAAGGGACTGTATATCTTGGCAAGAATTGCAATTTTGGTTTTAAATATGGAGGATTTCATAAAAACGGCCGCATCGAAATACAACCAAGATTTAAAAATGCTGTCATTAAAATAGGAAATAATATTGGGACAAATAATAATATTTTTATTTGTGCAGCTAAATATATAGAAATCGGAGACAATACTTTAATAGGGCAATATGTAACCTTAATGGATTTTGAAGCACATGGCATTCATCCGGAAAAGCGACGCGGGATTGGAGAAATAGGTTCAATAAAAATAGGTACTAATGTGTGGATTGGTAATAATGTTATTATTCTTAAAAACACAATTATTGGTGACAATACTATTGTAGCTGCAGGAGCTGTGGTTACAGGAAAATTCCCGTCGAATGTAATATTAGGAGGTATACCGGCTAAAGTGATAAAAGATTTATGAATTTAATAAAAACAAGTTTTTATACTTCTATATCTACTGCAATTACTTTTATAAGTGGCTTTATTGTAGTAAAAGTGGTAGCGGTAAAAATTGGCCCAAAAGGAATAGCTTTTGTAGGGCAATTTCAAAACACTACTGCTATTTTAAGCATGTTGGCTACCGCCGCCATTACCACTGGGGTTATTAAATACCTTGCCGAACATAAAAGCGATCCTGTTAAAAGCCGGCAAATAATTAATACTGCTTTTCTAATAGTTTTTTTTAGCTCCTTAATCATTTCTTTATTTGTAGTGTGCAGCAGCGGTTATTTATCTGAAGCGGCGTTCAAGACAAAAGATTTTTGGATTGTCTATTTTTTATTTGGATTATTTACAATGGCTATTTCATTCAATGTAATATTTTCTGCCATTTTAAATGGATTACAGGAAATCAGAAAATTCACCATTATAAATATCTGTTCTTCGCTGGTTGGTGTCACAATAACAGTAGTTTTTGCCTACACTCTTGGATTAGAAGGGGTATTAGTAGCTAGTACTGCCACCGCCATTATCATCTTTTTTATCAATATTTATGTCTTCGGTAAATTGGGAATAAAATGGAGGCCAAATTTTAAATCGTGGGATAAAAAGGTAGTAAAAATGCTTTCAGCCTTCTCCCTAATGGCCGTTGTTACCGGTTTTGTTGCGCCGACAATGCAAATATTAGTAAGGGACAGAATCATCCTTCAATTCTCTGTAGCCGATGCAGGTTACTGGCAGGCGGTTACCAAAATTTCTGATTATTATCTGGGATTTATTACCTCCGTTTTGGGAGTTTATTATATGCCAAAGCTTTCTGAGATACAGAGTAAGATTGAATTGAGAAATGAAATTATGAAAGGCTATAAAACTATTTTACCCATTGTGGCCATTATCGCTTTTCTGCTTTGGCTATTAAAGGGATTTATCATTCATGTTTTATTTACTCCTGAATTTTTGCCAATGAAGCCTCTTTTTACTTTTCAGTTGCTGGGAGATTTTTTTAAAATTGGTAGTTGGTTACTGGGTTATCTAATGGTTGCAAAGGCCATGACGAAAGCCTATATAATTTCAGAAATTATTTTTGCTGCTTCTTATGTAATTTTATCGTATTATTTTATGAATCATTATGGAATAATAGGCGCCACTTATTCGTTTTGTGTTAACTATGGTTTGTATTGGATATTGATGTGGCTTTTGATGAGAAAGGAAATAAGATAAAATGAAAAACATCTTTTACAATCTACAATAAGAAAAACCGTTAGTTATAAAAATTCAATTTCTTAAAAAACACGTGAAGTCGCAGCCATACGAGTTATACTTGTCTCCAAAAACAAAAGTTTTAAATTTCTTTAGAAATTTTTTTATTCTTACGGGCACCGACAAATTATTGGCTCATTTTACACGCCATGCGAAAATGAACTCTCTGTCAGCAAAACTTATTCCGCCCAATTATTTGTATTCTCCCGGTACATTTAGAAATTGCAATATTGATGGTATCAATTTTTTGCTTGACATCAGTGAAACTAACGGTCATTCAAATTATTATTCACTGGATGAGCCTGGACAGGAACTTTTGTTTTCTAATATTAAAGAAGGAATGACAGTAATTGACATTGGAGCTAACATTGGTGCGATAACATTGAAATCAGCAAAAAAAGTTGGTTTGCTGGGAAAGGTTTTTTCATTTGAACCAAGCCCCTTAATTACAAAAAAGCCGCTAAAAATATTTCACTTAATAAATTCACGAATATTACTTTGATAAACCAGGGATTGGGAAATGAAAAATCAACTGCATTTCTGTATAATGTAAATCCGAATAGTAGAGGCATGCTGCGTATATTACAAGATGATGGCCAAAATAACTCATTTGAAAAAGAGGAAGTTGAAATTGATACCCTTGATAGCAGTATGCAAAAATTTTCAATACCAAATCCGGATTTTATAAAAATAGGTGTAGAAGGTTTTGAATACAAAGTATTACAAGGTGCCTACAAAACATTAAGTGATTGCAAACCAGTATTATTTATTGAACTTGTTGATAGAAATCTTCTCGAACAAAAAAGTAAGGCGAAAGAATTGATTCATTTTTTAAAACACTTGAAGTACCAAATAATAAATGCACAGACAAATGAGGAAATTGACGAAAATTCAAATCTCACAGATTGCCATTTTGATATTTTGTGTACAGCTAAATAGTTTTATAGGACGCTAATAAAGCGTATATTCAATCATGTTTGGATTAAATATCAGACCCGGTTTGAGAAATAATAAAAGGGAAACCAACTAAATTATGGAGGCGAAACCATTAGTGAGTATTTTGCTGCTAAGCATGAATCATGAGCAATACATTGAGCAATGCATCCAGAGTATTATGAACCAAACTTATAAAAATATTGAGATTATTTATTTAGACAATGCATCCTCGGATAATACTTACCAACTTGGCAAAAAACTTTTAGAACAATCCAATTTTCCAGGTAAAATATTTTTAAACAAAGAATCAAAAAGCATTTCAGAAAATTTAAATTTTCTTTTAGATAATTCTACCGGGCAATATATATCTCCGTTATCAACAGACGATTGGTTTGCCCCCGAAAATATTGAAAAGAAAGTCGCTTTTTATAGTGATAATCCCAATGCAGGAGCCTTATTCAGCAACGGATGGTTTTATTATGAACAGGAAAAAAAGACGGTACTCAACGATTCGTCTACTTTTAAACGTGGCAATATATTCAAAGAGCTATTAACACAACCCGATTGCCTTTTTTATGTAGGAGCGATGTATAACAGGGGAATATTTGAAAAGGTAGGTAAATGGGACGAAAATTTATTAATCGAAGATGTAGATATGTATATTCGCATCAGCTTAGTTGCTACAATAGATTATATAAATGAGCCTTTGGTATATTATAGAAGGAACAGTGAATCGGCTTCAAAAAATAAACGATTTATGATTGAAGGGTTTAAACAATATTATGCAAAGTACAAAGCTAAACCCTGGATCAATATGAAAAAATGGCTGGCAGAAAGATACCGCCAATTTGCCGCGGATTGCATTGACAACAATAGAAAAAAAGAGTCAATCGGTCTATTATTAAAGGCAATAAAATACAACCCTTTAAATTTAAATAATTTTAGAACTTTTTTTTATTTAATCAGGCAGAGTTTTTAATATCTTTAGTACTTATATCCTTTACCTAATTCAATGAGTAAAATTGACATTTCAATAATAATTGCTACGCGTAACCGTGAAGAAATTTTATGGAAGACGGTTGAAAAAGCTTGTGAAGCAATTAGAAATAAAAACGCAGAAATCATTGTCGTAAATGACGGCGATTCGACAATTAATATTCCTGATCAATTTTTAAACCGAATTATTTATTTCGACAACCCCAAAAAGGGAGTTTCATCCGCACGAAATTTTGGGGCAAATAAAGGGATCGGGACAATCATTTTTTTTATTGATGATGATATGTGGATTAATAGTGAAGTAATTGATTGGATCAATTTAAACCTAATTGAAAATGAAAATGAAGAGGCAGTATATAATATGAATTGGGAATATCCCCCTTCTTTAAACGAAAAATTAATCAAAAGTAAAATAGGCAAATATATCCTTGCATATAGCTATAATACTATGTGGGGAAGAATGCATCAAAAAGAAAATAAGCCAATTGGTGGTTTGTATTCTTTCAACAGTATTGCAAGTTGTTCCCTTGTTCTTCATAAATCGATATTCAATAAAACAGGAGGATATAATGAGGCAATGATATTCCAGGGCGAGGATATTGACCTATCCAATAAACTCAATGCTTATTCAATACCAATCAATTGCGTTTTTGATGTTACTTTATATCACAATCACCAGGATAGGCTTGAAATTGATTCTTTTTTAAAAAGAGAATCTCATGGCTTCGAATCAGAATTTAAAGCAGTAAAATCAGGGTTTATTAAACCCAATAGCCATATCAACTATAGAAGTTCAAAAAAAATAATGTTTGAAATTTTTTGTATAACAGAAAAATTTTGGATTTTCTTCTTAAAGGCTCTGCCCAACCAGCATTTCCTTATTCCAATAAATAATAAACTTATAGGATCTTTAGGATCTCTGCAACGATATAAACAATGGAAAAAGATAATAGGATAAGACCATTTTTCTATTTCAAGGTCAAAAAAAAGTGATTTTATGCTTGAAAGATTATAAGCACTCGTATGTACATAAACTCTAATAAAAATTTATTTCCAACGTTATTTCTAGTATTACTTAGTATAGCAAATAAACTTTCCACTAACATGAAGAAGATAATTAAAAATATTTATAAGAGAATTCCACTTAAAAGAGAATTATTTTCTTTCTTCAAAAAAATATGGTCTCCTCCCGAATCTGTGTACCAGCATCTTTACTTTAATGGAATTATCAAAGTGAAAGTAAACGATGTTCAGAATTTCAAAATGATGCATTATGGTTATCCAATTGAAAATGATCTTTTCTGGAAAGGCCTCTATGGTAGTTGGGAAAAACAATCTATAAAATTATGGACAGATTTATCAAAAAAGTCGAAAGTGATTTTTGATATAGGAGCCAATACAGGCGTATATTCTATGGTTGCAAAAGCCGTTAATCCAAATGCGGTAGTCCATGCGTTTGAGCCTTTTGAAGCAATTTATAAAAAAATGGTGCACAATGCTGGCATTAATGATTTTCAAATACACACCAATTGTAAAGCAGTTTCCAACTACACAGGCGATGGGGTTATCTATACGGAAGATGCCGATTTTGCCTATTCTGTTACAGTCAATAAGAATTTATGGGTTAAAGACGGAGAACCAATTAAACTAAATATCAAAACAATTACGTTAAAAGAATATATTAAGCAAAACAATATTACAAGTATCGATCTTATGAAAATTGATGTAGAAACACATGAGCCGGAAGTTATGGAAGGGTTTGAACCATATTTTAAACAATTCAAACCAATACTGCTTATTGAAATACTAAATGATGAAATAGCAAAAAAACTGAGTAGTTACTTTGATCCTAAAGCCTACGGTTTCTATAATATAGACGAGCAAAATGGTATCAGAAAAACAGCATCGCTACTGAAAAGTGATTTTTATAATTATTTAATAGTGCCAATAGAGAAAGAAAATTTAATGCCGATCCTATCCTAACTAGTTAATAAATAATTTTCGCTCAAAATACTTTCACTCTCTTGATTTGTTTAAAAAAATAAATAAAAAAGCTGTTTCAATATATTATTTATTGGGGCCTCGTTATTTAAATTAATTAAAAAATTTTATTAAACTTTCAATCTATTTATCTGTTGAACCCAAAAAAGACTTTATTACTTCTTATTGACGAACTCGGAAGGGGTGGTGCTGAAATACTTTTTATGGATATTCTACCTGAACTCAATCAAAAATATTCAGTAATCGCTGTCATACTTTCAGACAAATTTGAAACTGATTTCCAAAGAATGGTTTGTGACAAAAAATACTCATTAGGATTCAACGGAAAATTTTCTATTATTCCTTGCCTGCGAAAATTAAAGAAGATTATAAAATTGCATAACCCTTCTCTAATTCATTCTCATTTATTTTACAGTAGTCTTATCGCACGTTTGGCTTGTCCTTCAAATACCCCGCTTATATATTCATTACATAATGAAATGAGTAAAGATGTTTTTAACAATAGCAGAATATTGAAGTTGCTTGAGAAGTACACGATAAAGAAAAACCATTTAGTAATTGCTGTTACCGATGAAGTATTAATTGACTATAAAAATACTATCAGAAAAAATATTCGTTCATTTGTTTTGAAAAATTATATTTCAGCAGATTTTTTCAAAACAAAAATTCCAGCAAAAGACTTGAATCAATTAAAAGAAATAAGGATAGTAGCAGTAGGAAATATAAAAAAACAAAAGAACTATATATATCTCGTAAAAGCATTTCAATATTTGAAAAATTACAGTATTTCCCTGGACATATATGGAATAGAAGACGAAGATTTCATGAATTTGAACGAAGAAATTAATAGATACAAATTATCAATTGTTTTTAAAGGCCCATCAGATAACATAAATGAAGTACTCTCTAACTATGATATGTATGTAATGTGCTCACTATATGAAGGGTTTGGAATAGCGGTCGTGGAGGCAATGGCATTGGGGCTTCCTCTATTGTTGTCTGATATTCCAGTGCTCCGTGAGGTCACTTTTGAAAATGCATTATTTTTTGATATAAACAACCCGCAATCATTTGCAAATTTAATAGAAGAAGTATTGGAGGGAAAATACAATTTAAACAAACTTTCAACAGAAGGAATTAAAATTGCAAAGCAGAATTACACAAAAGAAATTTACCTTAAGAACCTTTTCACTATTTATGATGATATTCTTAAATTACCTAATTTCCCATCAACTTAAGTATGTAAGATTTTTTTGTAAAAAATCCCAAATCATTTATAATTTGAACTACACTCCTTTAAATTAATCAATAAAACGAATGGAATTAAACCAGGAAACCTATAATAATGAAGATGTAATCGCGCAGTATGATCAATTTGATTTTTTGTTTAAAGCAGAAGAAAAAATTTTTATTAAGCTTCATTCTCCTTTAAGAAAATCTTCTGTATTGGATATTGGCATTGGCGCAGGCCGTACTACGCAGCACCTGGCAAAATTGTGCCATCAGTATGTAGGTGTAGATTATTCCCAAAATTTTATTGACCATTGCAAAAAGAAATTGTCGTCTCTTTCCAATTCAACGTTTGAATTTGCTGACGCCCGCTCTATGCCACAGTTTGCTGATAATAGCTTTGATTTTATTCTCTTTAGTTTTAACGGCATTGATTGCATAGATTTAGAAGGGCGCAAACTCGTGATGGAAGAATGTAAAAGATTATTAAAGAATGGAGGAATGTTTTGTTTCTCTTTCCATAATTTTTATACGATTCCAAAATTATATTCTTTAATTATGTCGAAAAATCCTTTTAAATGGAAGGCATCGTGGCTTAGGTACAAAATGGTAAATAAACTTAATCCAGATAAAAAGACCTTCAACAATGAAAACTATATTATTTTGCGCGACGGTGAAAATAATTTTAAATCGGATGTGATGTACATGAAACCTGAATTCCAATTAGAGATGTTCAAAAATTACGGACTTGAACCGGTTTGTTTTTACGATGCCGAAAAAGGAATAAAAATTCCGGTTTTAAAATTAGGAAACAGTAAGGCGCAATGGATTTACGCCCTAACCAAAATAAAAAAATGAATATCCAGACGTTAGTAAAAACCACTCTTAATGATACCGAACTTACCGAGGCAAAAAATCTTTTTGTGCAAACGCCTTTTTCAGCTTTCATTCAAAATCCTGAATATGAAAAAGTAATAGGCAGAAACGCTTTACATATTTTGTTGTATAGTGAAGATTTGGTTTCAATAATGGGATACGCTTTGGTGGAAGCAAAAAAAAAATTACTAACCACTATTTCTTTTGGGCCAATATGTGCTGATGAAAATTTATTTCCATTGCTGGCGGTTTCCTGCATCAAAGCGCTTCAGGATTACGGATTCAAAATCATTCGTTTTCAGCCTCCGGATATCAAATCAGAAATTTGGAATAAAACTCTTTTAGATTTGCAAAAAAGATTTACTTCTTTTTCGCTGGCTTCCGAATTAAACTGGAGCACTCTAATCCTTGATATTTATCCTTCGGAAGAAGAACTGATAAAATCATTTTCAGAAAATCACAGGCGGAGTATCAAAAAAGCAAAAAATGAAAACCTCATTATTGAGCAGGTGACTGATATAAAAAAAATGAACAGCTTTGCTGAAGGGCTATGTAAAATGTATGCGGTGCGTAAAATTCAAAATGATTTGGAGATTGAAAAAGAAAGATTAAAAAGCCTTTTTGTATTTGCGATAGAAATGAAAAACGGTTTAATACTCCAGGTAAAAAAAGAAACACAATTGTTAGGTGGAATTATTTTAATAAAACATAACAATAGTATATTTTACTTAATAGGATTTTCTGACCCTGATTATAAAAATATTCCTGTTAACCATTTGCTTTTTTTAAAATCGTTTGAGTGGGCAAAATTATTAAGATGCAACTCGTTTGACTTTGGAGGTTATGGCAGGCCCGGGTACGCAGATAACCAGGTATTAAATATCAACAGATTCAAAGAGGGTTTTAAAGGAAAACGTATTGATTATCCTGATACTATTTTGATAGCAAAAAATTCATTGTATCAATTCATTTATTCCAATTATATAAAAATAGGAAAAGGGAAAAAATAAAAGATTCATTCGATGAAAAATTTATTAATAAAATTGTTATACAGAAGTGGTGTCACATTTTTTTTGCGCAATCACAAACAAAAAAATAAATTAGGTACCATTCTTTGTCTGCATCGCGTTTCTGATGAAGAATCAATCACTTTTCCTCCATTTAAAGTGAAAGATTTTGAGAGATTGCTACAATACATTGATAAACATTACCAGGTTGTTACCATTGGTGCTCTTTCTAAAATCAATAACACAAAACCCGCACTCATATTATCTTTTGATGACGGATTTTTAGATTTTTATGATAATGCTTTGCCGTTATTGAAAAAGTATGGTTTCCCTTGTAACCTAAATGTAGTCACACAATGCTTAGATAATAATTTTCAGATTTGGACTCAGCGGCAAAATAATCTAATGCAGGAAATATTTATCAGAAAGCGTAATTGCATTTTAGATTTGGGCAGTAAACAAATAAATATTGATAATTTTCATTCGCAAAATATTATTGA
Organism: Hanamia sp.; assembly: GCA_036509335.1. Classification (GTDB taxonomy): domain Bacteria; phylum Bacteroidota; class Bacteroidia; order Chitinophagales; family Chitinophagaceae; genus Ginsengibacter. Next base: position 137,279 of record DATCFT010000059.1, on the reverse strand, counting down.
AAAAAATCTCGAATTATTTCATTTTCTTTTTTCAAAGGATGAAATTTTTGTTGAACGATTTTTAACTGATTCTGAAAACAAAATGCCTTTTGAAATTCCTGTTACTCCGATGATGAATTGGGAAAATTTAAAAAATGCTTTAAATAAATATGAAATAGAATTAGGCTCTCATTCAGCATCTCATATCACTTTATCAAATATCAGCAACCAAGAAAAATTAAAAGAAGAGGTACACGATTCTAAAATTCAGATTGAAAAACAAACAGGACGAAAAGTAAATATTTTTGCACTGCCAAATGGAAACTATAATGATGCAGTAATAGATCAATGTAAAATTGCAGGTTATGAACATGTTTTAACAGTAGATGAAAAATTGTTTACCAAAGAAAATGTAAGCGAATTCAAATTGCCCAGGTTATTAATACCCTATGATAATTACTATGAAAATTTATTAAAAGTTGAAAATTTCCAAAATGTCATTAAGAAAATTATAAAATAAAAAATATTTTGTAAAAGTCATTCAGACAGTAAAACAACAAATATTAAATATTTTGATTCAGATTAAACCTTATCTAAAATGTGTGGCATCGCCGGATTTATAGACTTCAATAATTCATCTTCACTTCGAATTTTAAAAGAGAGTACCGATGTGCTTTCTCATCGCGGACCCGACGATAATGGTTACGAGTTTTTTCAAAATAACAAATGCCAGATAGGACTTGGCCATCGCCGTTTATCAATCATTGATTTAAGTGAAGCCGGGGGACAACCGATGTGGTATAAAAATTTCTGCATTATTTATAACGGAGAGATTTATAATTATGAAGAAATAAAATCGGAATTGGAAAAGCTTGGCCATGAGTTTATTTCACATTCAGACACAGAAGTAATTCTTCATGCATGGGAACAATGGAAAGAAAAAATGGTTCAGCGATTTACCGGCATGTTTGCATTTGTTATCTATGATGCTGAGAAACAAAAAATACACTGCTTCAGAGACAGGGCCGGGGTAAAACCCTTTTATTATTATTGGCAGAATGGATTATTTTTATTTGCATCAGAGTTGAAAAGTTTTCACAGGCATCCCGGGTTTAAAAAAGAGATCAATAAACAAGCAGTTTATCAATTCATGCAATACGGATTTATAATGGCTCCTCTTTCTATTTTCAATCATACATTCAAATTACTTCCGGGATATTTCCTGGAATTTGATATTGAACATTCGATATTCAACATTCAAAAATATTGGGATGTTAATGATTCATACAATAAGCCTGAACTTGACATAACTATTTCGGAAGCACAAAAACAGGCCGAAAAATTATTGATTTCAGCTTGCAAATACAGGATGGTAGCGGACGTACCCGTTGGCGTCTTTTTAAGCGGAGGCTATGATAGTACTGCTGTTACGGCATTGCTCCAGGCTCATCAAAAAGAAAGGCTAAAAACTTTTACTATTGGTTTTTTTGAAAATGAACATAACGAGGCAGTATATGCGAAAAAGGTTGCGAAATATTTAAAAACTGATCATACTGAATATTATTGTACTACCAGAGAAGCGCAGGAAATAATTCCTGAGATACCCTTTTTTTGCGATGAGCCATTTGGGGATTCTTCGATTATTCCCACTACCCTTGTTTCAAAATTGGCCCGTAAAGATGTAACAGTAGCGCTTAGTGCTGATGCGGGTGATGAGGTATTTGGAGGGTATAAAAAATATTCTATCGCACTTGATTTTATAAAAAGAATAAACAGGTTACCTTTAAAAAATACAGCAGGCAAACTTTTAAGGCATATTCCTGATTCCTTTCTCAATCAACTTACAAAGAGTAATGCAGTATCTATAAAAAAACAGAGGATTGCCGACTTACTGCAAAATCCAACTATCACGACTCCTTTAATAATGGACCATTTGCTTTCGCAATCATATTCTGACCAACAGATGCAATTTTTAATAGCCGGTAATATTATTAGTCCCAAATCTTTTTTTAATTCAGAAAGTGATTTTAATAATTCTCAAGGTGATCTTGATAAAATGATGGCTATAGATTATAAGACTTATCTGCCTGATGATATTCTTGTAAAAATTGACAGAGCCGGCATGAGCGCTTCATTAGAAGGAAGGGAACCTTTACTTGATCATCGTTTGATAGAATTTGTCGCCCAGCTTCCCGAAGAATTCAAAATAAAAAATGGCGATAAAAAGTACCTGTTGAAACAAATCGTTCATGATTATGTGCCAAAAGAATTAATGGACAGGCCCAAAATGGGTTTTGGTATTCCTGTTTTTGATTGGCTACGAAATGATCTAAAATATTATGCAGAAGAATTTATGAGTGAGAAAGATTTTGAAAAACATAATTTATTTAAAAAAGAAGGAGTGAAGAATATTATTAAGTATTTTTTTAAAGGAGATAAAAATTATGACAATTCATTTTGGTATTTGCTCATGTTCCAGATGTGGTATAAAAAATGGATGGATTAATGATAAATTTTTAGATGAAAAATATTCTCTTTATATCTTATGATGGAATGACTGATCCGCTTGGGCAAAGCCAGGTAATCCCCTACTTGAAAGGTATTACGAAGTTCGGTTATCAATTTACCATTCTAAGTTGTGAAAAACCGGAAAGATACCAATCACATAAAAATGATGTAGAAAATTTATTGAAATCTTTTCCAATAAAATGGGTTCCCATTTCTTATCATAAAAAACCTCCGGTATTTTCATCTGTTTATGATGTGATGATGTTAAAAAGAAAAGCAATCCAACTTCATGTAACTGAAAAGTTTGAAATGGTTCATACTCGGCCAGGTGTGCCTGCATTAATTGGCTTGTGGATGAAGAAAAGACTGGGTGTAAAATTTTTAAATGATGTAAGAGAATTTTATGCCGATAGCCGCGTAGATGGCGAAATGTGGAATCTGAATTCTTTCTTCTATAAAAAAATATATCATTATTTCAAACAAAAAGAAAATGAAGCCGTTGAAAACAGCGATGGCATTGTGTGCCTTACCCATGCGGCAGAAAAAATAATTACACAATGGCCTCAATACAAAAAGCAGGTTCCCATAAAAGTAATTCCATGCAGTGTTGATTTGAATGTATTTGATCCTGAAAAAATTGATGCAACGCAAAAATTAAAATTCAAAAAAGAGCTTAATATTAATGACGAAGATTTTATTATAAGTTATCTGGGATCCATTGGTAGTTGGTATCTTACAGGTGAAATGATGCGATTCTTTAAAATTATAAGTGACAAAATTCCTGCTTCAAAATTCCTGTTTGTCTCTCCCAATTCGCATGAGATAATTATGAATGAAGCTATAAAATTTGGTTTGCCCGGGAATAAAATAATTGTAAAAAATGCTAAACGCAATGAAGTTCCTGCATTATTATCTTTCAGTAAATATTCTGTTTTTTTTATAAAACCTTGTTATTCCAAACAGTCATCTTCTCCCACCAAACATGGAGAAATAATGGCTATGGGCATTCCGGTAATTACGAATGCAGGCGTAGGAGATATAGCAGATATTGTAGAAAAATATCAATCGGGAATTGTGATGAAAGATTTGAATGAAAAGGAATTTTTATCAGCAGCAAACTCAATGAGCGAAGGAATTTTTTTTGATAAAAACGCAATTAGAAATGGAGCAAAAGAATATTACAATCTTGACAGGGCAATCGAAAAGTATCACGAGATTTATCAAAAGATTTTGGAATAAAAGCAAAATCCTGCATATTTCTTTGTTTGCTGTAACTACTGAAATAATTGGTCAGACTGAGACTGTCAGGCAATTATTCTGATTCGGTAAAATGTGTGTAATTCCCGCCAGAACGTCTTCATTCGGGCAGGCGTTGCAGAAAATTTACATTTTCTTACCTATAGCATGGTACAAGGGTATTCCGGGGCTTATTACAATATCTGTTAATCCTGCGCTTTGCATCATTTCTTTTATTTCCTCGGCTGAAAATCTTTGTTCGAGCCGGGTTCCAAAACGGTCCAACGTATCATTTCTGACCATAAAAAAAGAACGATTTTGATAGCCATGTAACGGCATACGTTTTGCTAAATCTTTAAATCCTAAAAATTCGAAAAATCTACCTGCCAAAATAAAAGGCATGTAAAATATTATAGCCAACACATCGCACACAAAATGTTTCAATTTTCCAGGAAACCGGCTTACTATCTTTCTTACAAGATCACTGAGTTTAAAAAGCGCTGTATAATAAGGCCCTCTCTTTTCCAGATTGTAATAGAGATATACAAAAAAGTATCCTCCTTTTTTTACTTTTTTCACACAATCAAACAAAGCTTTGCGGGTATCAGGTATATGATGTAATACCCCAATGCTCATCACAAAATCAAAGGTTTCATCGGCAAAAGGAAGTGTATCAATGGACGCTTGCGACAGCCTGACATTTTTTATTTCTCCCAGCAATTTATCTGCAGCAAATATTGCGTTGCTTGGATCAACCGCCTCTATAAATCCAACTTTTTTGGAAAGGTATTTTGTCCACCTTCCTGTTCCACATCCTATATCCAATGCATAGGTTTTGGCATTTACCATTTCTTTATTAAGAATATCAAAATACTCGCTGCCGCCTTTTTCTACGAGCTCATCATCATGCTCATAAAATTTCAACCATTCATCACCAAACTCATCTACCACTTTTTTATCAATATTTTTCCCACCAATATTAAATATATTAATCTGTCTGTATTTTGTTTGAATAATTCTGTCTGGCGTACTCACAAATTCACATTCCATATTTTCCGCACTTTATTTTAAGATTTGGCAAAATAAGAAGTTTTACATTATACTTATTCACTTTTGAAAAATTAAAATTAAAAATCTGCTTCAAATTTTTAAAAGGATATTTGTTGATTTTTATAAAACATATCTCTTCATCACCATAGGGGCTAAAAAATTTTTAAAGTAATATTGTTGCAATGACAAATGGAAAATTGGTAATTTCTCTTGATTTTGAAATTTATTGGGGAGTACGTGATGCTGTGAAATTAGAGAAATATAGTGAACATCTTCTTGGAGTGCACACGGTAATTCCCCGATTATTACAGATTTTTGATCAATATAAGATCAACGTCACTTTCGCCACTGTTGGGTTTCTTTTTTTTAATAACAAAGAGGAATTGCTTCATAATTTACCCCCAAGAAAACCTTCTTATTGGAATACTGATCTTTCTCCATATCAAGGGCATTTTAACTGTGTCGGCGAGGATGAAGAGAATGATCCCTTCCATTTTGGCGCGGAACTTATTCAACAGATTCGTAATGCCGGGCAGGAAATCGGATCTCATACTTTTTCTCATTATTACTGCCTGGAGAAGGGACAGACAAAGGAAGAATTTAAAGAAGATTTAATAGCAGCAAAAAAAATTGCAAATCAAAGAGGGATCGAATTGCAAAGTTTTGTTTTTCCCAGGAATCAATACAATAAAGAATATTTGGATATTTGTAAAGAATCGGGGTTTACCTCATTCAGGGGAAATGAAAAGTCATGGCTTTTTTCTTCAAAAACACAAGGATATGGTACTACTTTTCGCAGACCTTTTCGCCTTGCTGATGCTTATTTAAATTTAAGTGGTCATAATTGCCATAACGATAAAGAAATGAAAAAAAGTATTCCTTTAAATATTCCTGCAAGCAGATTTTTAAGGCCTTATACAAAAAAGCTAAAGTCTTTCGAAAAGCTAAGATTGAAAAGAATTAAGGATAGCATGACGTATGCTGCAAAAAACGGGTTGACTTATCATTTATGGTGGCACCCGCATAATTTTGGCATCAACATTTTAGAAAACTTTTTATTTCTTGAGCAGATATTAATTCACTATCAAAATTTAAATAATGAATATAGATTTGAAAGTGTAAATATGCAGCAATTAGCAAAAGAGTTAATTAAAGAAAAATAAAAAAGTATTTGCATTTGTTCTCTTGCAAAAGCGAATTTAAAATTCAAATAATATCTGTATTGTATCAGCGTTCATAATAAAAAAACAAAAATACAGTTTATGCCTTCACGGTTTCTCATCATTGGTTCTGGATTTTCAGGGGCCGTATTAGCACATCAGCTAACGCGCAATACTGATTGCCACATAGATATTTGGGAAGAGCGCAATCACATTGCAGGTAATTGCCACACTTCGCGGGATGAAGAAACGGGAATTATGGTTCACCGGTATGGTCCTCATATTTTTAATACTGATAAAAAAGAGATTTGGGACTTTGTAAATTCTTTTACTGCATTCAGTCCTTATGTACACCGGGTAAAAGCCATGTATAACGGTAACGTATATTCGCTACCTGTAAATCTGCTTACTTTAAATCAATTTTTTAATAAGACTTTTACGCCTCAAACTGCAAAAGAATTTTTGACAACCCTTGGAGATAAAAACATAACCGAGCCAAAAAATTTTGAAGAACAGGCACTTTTTTTTATTGGCAAAAAATTGTATCATGCTTTTTTTTATGGATATACCAAGAAACAATGGGGATGCGAGCCTTCCCGGTTACCGGCTTCCATTTTAAAAAGAATTCCGGTTCGGTTTAATTATGACGATAATTATCATAATAATATTTATACAGGAATACCAGTGGAAGGCTATACTCATCTTATAGGAAAATTAATAGATCATCCTTCTGTTCATGTTTATCTTAATAAAAAATTTAATTCCTCTGAAAATATAAGCGGGTACGATCATATTTTTTATACCGGGCCTATTGATGCTTATTTTAATTACGAATTTGGCAGGCTTGGCTACAGAACCGTTACTTTTGAATCATCAATCCACACGGGGGATTTCCAGGGAGTAACACAGATGAATTACTGCGATGAGAATATCCCTTATACCCGCATTACTGAACACAAGCATTTTACCCCATGGGAAAAACACGAAAAGACTATCATTTTCAAAGAATTTAGTAAAGAAACCGGTGAATATGATATTCCGTATTATCCTAAAAGACTTAAAGAAGATAAAATCTTATTAAATCAATATCGCCATAAGGCGGAAACACTTTCTAATGTTTCCTTCCTGGGAAGATTGGCTACTTACCGTTATATGGATATGCATCATGTAATTGGTGAAGCATTGGAATTTTCTACCTCTTTTCTACAGGCTTTTAAGTCAAAAAAAGCTCGCCCGGTTTTTTCTAATACTGAAAAATAATCTTCTTATTCCGGCAATAATCTACACTCTTTTACCGTTTCATATAGAGTACCCAATTTTAACTAAACCCCCCAAATTCCAACTTTTATGGAAAAGGTTATTGCTGTGGTTGTTACATACAACCGCCAGGTATTATTAGCTGAATGTATTGAAGCCTTGAGAAATCAAACCCGTACTATAGATAAAATTCTTATTATCAATAATGGTAGTAATGACAATACCGAAAATTGGTTAAGTCGCCAAAAGGATATTGAATTTTTTACTCAAAATAATATAGGTTCAGGAGGGGGTTTCAATAAGGGCATACAATTAGCGTATGAAAAAGGGTATGATTGGATTTGGCTGATGGATGATGATGGTTTCCCAAAGGAAGATGCCCTTGAAAATCTTCTTGAAGATAAAGGTGAAAAACTATGTTTACGAAATTGCGCCGTAATTAATAAAAAAGATAAAAAAAGTTTTGTATGGAAAACCGGTAATTACTCGGGAATAGACGAAGTAAACGAACCCATAATCCATAATTTTGCACATCCTTTTAACGGCACTTTACTTCATAAGGAAATTATCAAAAAAGTAGGATTACCCAAAAAAGAACTTTTCATCTGGGGCGATGAAACAGAATATTATCACAGGATCATCACTAAATACAAAATTCCTTTTTACACAAAAACCAATAGCATCCACTATCATCCGGCAAGTGCATACTCTTATAAAAATGACTGGGACTATAACAGCAATTGGAAAATGTATTATTATGTGCGCAACAGGTTTCATATTCTTAAAACAAAATTCAGCAAAAGCCCTCTTGTTGCTTTGGTAGTTTATATAGGCTTTTTAATTTCATTTTCCGGGATTATTATTGTATTTCAGAAAACCAATAAATTAAGGAAATTAAGTTTTATTCTTTGGCCTGTCAAAGATGCACTTACAAACAATTGCGACGCTACTCCTTCCATGATATTGCAAAGGTTAACTTCTTCTCGTAAGTATAATTTAATTCATTATTTTCAATTTCAATTAAAGTTGATAAAAGGTTCTGTTCCTCATACCCCTGGCTCTTCGATTTCGAAACTAAAAGAGGCTGCATAACTGTGGATGAGATAATCAGAACGATTTTTTTAAAATCCTTGCAGATGAATTATGTTGACTTCGTTTTAACCCCCATTTATATTTTTTTACTCTACCTGTTTTTCAGAAGAAAAAGAAAAAAATTTAAAGATCCGTTATTACAAAAATATCACCGGCAAGGTTTTTGGATAAAAATATTTGCAAGCATTTTATTCATTTTATATTACTCTTATCTTACTGAGGGAGATTCAACAGTATTGTACCAATTAGAAGGCAACAATCTTTATCATCTTATTTTAAATAACACCAATAATTTAAAATATGTTTTTCATAAAGGAAAAGATTTTGATCTTTCCCTTGTGAAAGCACCGGGAAATGAGGGTTATTTCAGGGATGAAGGTAATTTCATGATAATAAGATTAGATGCTCTTTTTTCTTTTATTTCATTTGGAAGTTATGCAGTAATCAACTTGTTATTCGCCTCTCTTGCATTTTCTGGTTTATGGAAATTATTCAAATTTTTTTATGAGCAGTATCCCAAATTGCATAAACAATTTGCTATTTCAATTTTATATTTCCCAACCTTAGCTTTCTGGAGTGCAGGATTACTGAAAGATACTCTATGTATCGCCGCAATCGGATGGCTCACCTATTCCGTCTATGGATTACTTTACAAAAGGAAATCTATTTTAAAAAATTGTATTATTATATTTATATTCGCTTATTTCCTGGTAGTGCTCAAGGTATATATTTTATTGGCCTATGTCCCTTTTTTCCTTTTATTTATTATTCTTAAAAATGTACAGGGTATCAGATTTAAATTTTTAAGATATTTGTTGGCTCCGGGGCTAATAGCATTGAGCATTTATGCTTTTTCTCAAATTCTCACAACTTACAATAATGAATTGGGCGCTTATGCCGTAGAAGATCTTACTTCCAGTATTTCTCATCTCAATGAAGTAATCGAACAAAGAAGTGATCGTGCAGACGCTGCATCGAATTTCAGCCTTGGAGCCACCTTCGATGGTACATTTACAGGATTAATAAAAATTGCACCTATTGCCGTTGCTACTACATTTTTCAGGCCCTTCTTATGGGAAGCACACAAAATATCACAACTCATGGCAGCATTGGAAAGCCTGGTGTTAATGTTCTTTACCTTGTATGTGATATTTAAAAGCGGAGTTTTTACGTTTATTAAATTAATTCTTTCTGACCCATTGATCATGTTTTGTTTTCTTTTTGCAGTAGTATTTGGATTATTTGTTGGCGCCAGTACTTTGAATTTTGGGACGTTGGTGCGTTATAAAATCCCGTGTCTTCCATTTTATTCAATTTCGCTGTTTCTTATTTACGAGAAAGTAAAAGTGAGGAGTTCCAGGGAAGCATTAAAGAAAATAATACCTAATCAAGCCACAATAATTACATTGCAACCTGCTATTTCATAAGCTGTTTTCTTTATACCATCAATAGTAATTTATTCACAAATAATAAAGTTATTTTGCAACATAATTAATAAAAGAAATAATGTGCGGCATTGCAGGAGCAATAAACTATGGTTTCTCTTATGAAAAAGTTGTTGAAACTTTAGGACACCGTGGCCCTGATGAACATAATAGCTATCAAAATAACAATGTAGATTTTTTTCATTTACGTCTATCCATTGTTGATATTGCCTGCGGCAAACAACCCATGCATCTTAGTGAAAAATATACGATCATTTTTAATGGAGAAATTTACAATCACGCAGAAATAAGAAAGCAGTTTAATATCGTAGGAAATACTTCATCCGACACCGAAACTTTACTTCTTTTATATGCCCGGTTTGGAACTGATTTTCTTCAGTACTTAGATGGGATGTTTGCTTTTGCAATTCACGATAAAATAAAAAATCAATTATTCATTGCACGCGACAGGGCAGGAGAAAAACCATTTTATTACTATTTTAATAAGAATAAATTTGTATTCGCAAGTGAATTGAATTGCTTAAAAAGCATGGTAGAACTGGAAATTGAAAACGCAAACTTTTTTCAATATTTACGCCTCGGCTCATTCTATCGTCAATTTACTCCTTACAAAAATGTAACAGAATTAAGAGCAGGAAGTTTTTTAACTGTTAATTGCGATTCACTTTCCATTAAAGAAACAAGATGGTGGAATATCAATGATTATTATCAAAAACAAAATAATGATTCATTAGAACAAAGCTTGCAAAAAACGGATGACTTTCTTCACCAATCTGTGAAAAGAAGATTAGAATCAAGTGATCTTGAGGTAGGAAGTTTTTTAAGTGGAGGTATTGATAGTGGCCTTGTAACTGCGATAGCCAGTGAATACAACAGCAACCTAAAAACTTTTACCGTATCTTTTGATGGAGAATATGATGAAGCGCCGCTCGCAAAATTAGTTTCCCAAAAATATAATACCCGGCATAATGAAATAAAAATTTCTTTTCATAATTTAAAAAATGATCTGGAAAAAATATTAGGTAATTATGGTGAACCATTTTTTGACAGTTCTGCTATACCAGCTTATTATGTAAGCAGGGAGGCCAAAAAATATGTTACTGTAATACTTAATGGCGATGGCGCTGATGAACTTTTTGGTGGATACAGAAGATATGTACCGTTTGCTCAATACGATTTTTTTAAAAAGAATTTATTAGTGAAAAAAGGGGCTTCATTTTTTAGAAATACTTTTCCGGCCTCTCACAATAAAAAATCTCTGTACAATTATTTATATCGTTTGGCATCTCTGGCATCCAATTCAGATTTAGAAATATATCTTTCTGCAGGAGTTGACATTTTTGAAAATTATCAGCAATATATTATTGATCCGGGATTTGATTACCTGGAGACTGTAAAAAAAGATTTTGGCAAAATTGCTAATAGTAATTTATCTGGCTTAAAAAAAATTATGAACCTTGATTTCGATACTAATCTTTTCAGCGACCTGCTGGTGAAGATGGATATTGCTACTATGGCTAATTCTCTGGAAGGAAGAAGCTCTTTTTTATCTAAAGAGTTGCTGGAATATATTCCATCATTGCCGGATAATTATAAGATAAAAGGAAGGACAACCAAATACATGTTACGGCAATTAGCCCTTAAATATCTTCCGCAGACATTAATAAATCAACCGAAAAGAGGATTTGAAATTCCTTTAAAAAAATGGATTGAAAATGAATTGAAAGAACCGGTTTTTGATTATCTTTCATCTAATAATAGTTTTTATTCAAATTTTGTTCAAAGAAATTTTGTGCAGGATCTTCTGGCAAAAAAAGTTAAAATATCTGATGAGAAAAGAGCTAAAATTTTGTGGACTCTTTTGTCAATGGAAATATGGTATCAAAAAGTTTACCAATGAATACTGCTGATCTAAAAAAGAAAAAAATAGCGGTTATTGAAAACGGCCTTTTCTCAACATATACTATGAGAGATGGCCTCATGCAACGTCTTTTGAAAGAAGGATTTGAAGTTACAGTTCTTACCCACACCAATAGTTTTGTTTCACAGGTAGAAAAAACCGGGTTAAAAGTGATCAATATTGGCTCAGGAAATTTGAATCCTATAAAAGTTTCCAAATATATTTTGAATTTATACAAAGCCTTAAAAAGAATACAACCAGATGTATGCCTTACATTCAGCATCAGGCCCGCAATATGGGGTAATTTTATAACACGGGTTTTAAAAATACCTACGATCACGAATATTACCGGTGTCGGCCCTTTGTTCACCAGCAAAAACTTTGCATATATTATCGCGCGATACATATACCGTTTTGCTTTGCAAAAAACAAAAAAAGTATTTTTTCAGAATTTTGATGATATGAATTCATTTCTTGAAAAAAAATTTGTTACAAAAGATATTGCTGAGAGAATTCCGGGATCCGGAGTAGATTATCAAAAATTTGCCCCAATCAATTTTGAAAGTAGAACGAATGATAGTTTTATTTTTTTATTTATAGGCCGTTTGATAAAGGATAAGGGAATATTTGAATTTGTAGATGCTGCAAGGATTATCCGTAAAGAATATCCAAATGTTATTTTCAATGTAATAGGACCTTTCTGGCATCAAAATCTAAAATCCAATACTATTACAAAAACGGATTTGCAAAATTGGATTACTGAAAGAATTATAGATTACCAGGGAGAAAAAGAAGATGTAAGAAAATTTATTGCGGAAGCAGATTGTATAGTCCTACCATCTTACCGGGAAGGAGCCTCAAATATTCTTCTCGAAGCTGCAAGTATGGAAAAGCCTATAATAACTACAAATACTATAGGATGCAAAGAAATAGTAGATGACGGAGTTACAGGTTTTTTGTGTAATGTAAGAGATAGCATTGACCTTGCAAAAAAAATGGAAAAAATGCTTTTATTGTCTTCAGAACAAAGAGATAGTATGGGCAAAAAAGCAAGACAAAAAATAATTAAGGAATTTGATAAACAAATAGTGATTAAAGCCTATTTAAACGCAATAAATGAAGTTTTAAAATGATATTTTCAATTTTTTAATAAGATTGTAATTCGATTGATATTAAGATTGATATAATTTTATTAAACTTTAAATTAAACTTTTTACTTTAAGAGAAGTCGTAACAACAGTTTTTCTATATTTGTTGCAGCGATAAATATTATGACCCAAATCCAGAATGACCAAGAGTTATTAGAGCTCTTTAAAAATCCTGCAACGAAAGAGCAGGCATTTACAGGTATTATAAAAAAATACCAGGAAAAATTATATTGGCATATTCGAAGAATGGTTGTAAGCCATGATGATACTGACGATGTATTGCAAAATATGTTTATAAAAGTATGGAAAGGGTTAGAAAATTTCAGGGAAGACAGTCAACTTTATACGTGGCTTTACCGTATAGCTACCAATGAGTCTCTTACTTTTCTCGCCCAAAAGAAAAAAAGGAATTCTGTCTCATTAAGTGATGATGAAAACGGATTGAGCAATCAACTAAAAAGCGATACACATTTTGATGCCAATAAGCTTGAATGGAAACTTCAGTTGGGAATTCAATCACTACCGGAAAAACAGAGGCTGGTTTTTAACCTTAGGTATTATGATGAGATGCCTTATGAAGAAATGAGCCGGGTACTGGATACCAGCGAGGGAGCGCTGAAAGCAAGTTATCATCATGCCGCTAAAAAGATCGAAGAATTCATATTGAATAATTAAACTTAATGAAAGTAGGATAGTCTCAAAATTGCGATGGATAAATCAACAGAAATATTGAATGAACTGAAGGAAATAAGCCCTACACTTGCCGCGATGGAAAGAGTGAATGTATTTCAGGTTCCTGATGATTATTTTACTGAATTAGACAAAAGAATTTTCACTTCTGTTTTTCTTCATCAGGATGAAAAAAATAAAGATCAACAGGTTCCTTACGGATATTTTGAAGCATTAAGCAGTAAAATTATGCTGAAGATCAAAAGTGCAGAGATAGATAACGCTGAAGAAGAAATTCAATCTATTTCACCTCTTTTATTTTCATTAAAAAATACGCAGGTACTGAGTGTTCCTTTTGGCTATTTTGATAGTTTAAGTGATAATATAAAGTCTCAGTTAAATGATAATAAAGCAAAAGTTATCTCTATAAACACTGGAAGAAAATGGTGGAAATATGCAGCCGCGGCTGTGATAGCCGGAGGAATTACCTTTGGCTCTTTACAGATTTTTAAAAATCAAAATGCACCGGATAGTACTAATCAAATGATAGCTGCAGCAGTGAATATGCCTGATTATATAAAAAAATCACTTCAATATGATACACCTGAGCAGCTTGACAAAGGAATTGCTTCATTAAGTGATAATGAAATTGTGGATTATCTTGAAAACCATGGTTCTATAATGGACGATGATTTGCTTACAAAAGATATAGATACTACCGGATTGCCAGATACAGATGATTATTTAATAAATGATAGTACGCTGAATGACTTTCTTAATACAATTGATGATAATAGCTCAAACCAAAACACACAGTAAAATGAAAAAATATCTACTTATACTATTGATTCTCACGGGAAGTTTTTCATTTGCATCTGCACAGAAACAAAATGGCCAAAGAGCAGAAAAAATACAAGAATTAAAAATCGCGTTTATTACTCAAAAACTACAATTAAGTCCTTCTGAAGCAGAACAATTCTGGCCTGTATATAATGAGTATAATGATGAAATAAAAAATCTTCGCGTTAATAACAAAAATGGTGATGTGCTTGATAACGAGCAAAGACTATTGGACATCAGAAAAAAATACAAACCTTCTTTTGAAAGAATCCTGGGACCACAAAGATCCAATGATCTCTTCAATACAGAAAGGGAGTTCAGAAATGTACTTATCCAAAGACTTAAAAATCAACGACAGCAAAGAATTAGGAGATAAAATCGTTTAGTAAAAAGGGGAAATTTATTTCCCCTTTTTTAATCCGCTGAATTCAATAAAGTTGACACTTGTTTCACCAATTTTATTTGCGATAATCAAAAATAATAGATGCTGTAAAACTGAAATCTTCAATATTTGTTGCCTTACTGAAAGTGATAATCAAAACAAACCAGGAAAGTATATTATAAAATATTTTTAATTAAAAATTGGATAAAGTAAAATTTCTCCTAAATTTGTCCATAGGTGTTTTTCATAGGTTAGCAACGGCCGGCCCTTTTTAGGGCAGGCCTTTTTTTTAAAACTAAGATCAAAATTTATAGAATGGGTATTTTATATCATGATAAAAAAGAAAAGTCCATTTTTCTTTTTCTCCCTGTTCCCACCAAAGTTGCCTTAATTCCATAGCGGCTTCTCCGTCATAATCATATTTTGCTTTGAACCTGCTTTTCATCTGTTGTAATTGCGGCGCCACATCTCCGCCAAAAAAAATAATCTCACCCTTGTCCCTTATTTTAAAAGCCTGGTGAAAAGGGCAGTGAGCACCCGTAACTTCGTAATGAATGTAATCATCTATAATACCATTCCCTTGTGTAAAAACTACTTTTCCATACTTTTCAAGTAATAAAAAATCATTTGTATGGTAGGAAGGGAATCCTTTTTCCATTGCAAAATCCCATTCATTTTTATTGATATAATAGGTGGCATTTTCAAAACTGACAATTTTCTTATTGGCTTGTGCTATTCCTCCTGTATGATCTTTGTGAAGATGAGAGAGAAGCACTTTTGTAACATCCGCGGCGCTAAGACCATTAGCCGCTAAATTTTTATGAATTTGTAACTGCCCTTCTTCATTTGCAAAACCGAGCCCTGTATCAAGTAAAAGAATATCCCTGGATGTAATAATTGCAAAAGGCTGAATTTCTACCAGAATGCTTCCTTTATTTCTTTTTTGCAGATCATCTTTTTCCACATTAAAAGGAATGAATTTTTTTGTTTGATCAACTGTAAAAGCGCCCTCGCTTAGCGGAAGTATTTTCATTTAATAATTTTTTAAATTATTCTGTATTCTAACTCTTATCATTTTAATATTAATAATTTCTGAGTGACTACTCAGCAAACCAACAAAAACTCAAGATTCTTTATTACATCTAAACCATTTTGGCTATCTCAAAACCATATGACGGTCAGCATCAAGCCTTACCAAAACAAAAATGAGAATGGTAAAAGTTAGCAACGATGAACCTCCATAGCTCATCAAAGGCAAGGTGATTCCAATAACCGGCGCCAAACCGATTGTCATGCATACATTAATGGATAAGTGGAAAAAAATAATAGCTGCAACGCTGTAGGCATATACTCTGCTGAAAGTACTTCGCTGCCGTTCAGCTAAAAAAATAACTCTCAGCATAAACAACAAATATAAAATGATGACAAGGCTGCTTCCCCAGAAGCCAAAATTTTCTCCCACTGAGGTGAAAATAAAATCGGTATGCTGTTCGGGTACAAAATCTCCCTGTGTTTGTGTGCCTTTTAAAAAACCTTTTCCCCATAAACCTCCGGATCCTATTGCAATTTTGGATTGTTTTACGTTATAATTCTCTTTGGCTTTTGTGGCTTTCTTCGTTTTATTTTGTTCTGCTTTATCTTCCTTACTAAGTTGTTCTGTTTCTGCATTAGGCACATAATCTACTCCAAATGTGTTCATAATTCTTTCTACCTGGTATTGATGCAATACATTTTTGAAAATATACGGAACTGCAAATCTTTGGATACCTACACATAACATCCATAGTCCCAAAACAATTACTAAAATTCCTTTATCCCTTTTTATTTGCCTTCGTAAAAAAAACAGGGTGAGTGCTGCAATGACAGTAAGAATAATTGCCAAAGTATTCTTTTCGACCAATATGGTCGCAATAACAAGTACTGCAAATGAAAAACCTACAATAAGGTAAACCGGTGGAAGCCCTTCGCGATACATGGGAATGAGGAACGCAAAATAAACGAGTGCTAATCCCGTTTCATTTTGTAAAAGAGAAAATGCTGCCGGAGTAAGAGCAATAGCGGCGGCAATCAATTGAGCTCGCACATTTTTAAAATTAGTTTCGGGTCTTGATAAATATTTCGAAAGTGCCAGTGCTGTAAATATTTTGCATGTTTCTACAGGTTGCAAATTGAAAAAGCCAAGCGGGATCCATGATTTTGAGCCATTAATATCTTTTCCCAAAACGAAGGTGGCCATCATAAGAAGAATTCCAAAAGCATATCCAAGATTAGCTGTAGCCGTAAAAAATTTACTGTCAGTTAATAATATAACAGTAGCTACAAAAGCGCAGATGCCTATAAATAATAATTGCCTGGAATAATTTTTTTTTAACCCTATAATATTATTCCATATATTTTCATTGTTATGATATTCAACAGAAAAAATACAAAGCACGCCAATAGTCACGAAAATAATATACATCCATACTGTTATCCAATCTATTCCTTTTGATATTATTGCATGGTCACGCATTAAAATTTGAAAATGTTTATGGGGTTATGATCAATCTTTTTTTATCTTTTTTTGTTTGTCGGGCAAAACAGCATTTAATGGATGATTTTTGATGGCTTCTTTTTTTGATGGCGTTTTGTTTGGGTTATTTATCAGTGTATCGCTTTGGTCAGACTTATTTAATTTGTTCAAAGCGTCAGAGTTATCGTCATCCTCAACGCCTGTAGTATCGGTTATGGTTTTCATATCTTCTTTATCAATAATAATATTTTTATTTTTTGCATGAGCAATAGAATCTCTTACTCTCATCTCTTCCACTATTCGAGGAGGCATCAGGTTTAATTTTGAAATGGTTTCGATCTTTGCTTTACGGTCAGGCCCGGCAATAGAATCTTTTAAATATTTTTCTATCATCAGGCCGGCTATTGGTGCCGAAGAGTTAGCGCCGAATCCTGCATTTTCGCATATAACGGCTATGGCTATACGCGGATTTTCACGAGGGGCAAATGCCGCAAAAATAGCATGGTCTTTTTGCTTGACGCCTTTATAATAATTCTCCACCGTTCCTGTCTTTCCGCAGATTACAATTCCGGGAACTTTTGCAGCAATGCCGGTCCCACTTTCCACAACTGCCTGCATCCCATCGGCAACAGCATCAAAAATAGTGTCGGGAATATTCAACGGATGATGTCTTAATTTGAACGAATCAAGCAAATGATATTTATCGCCCTCATCAATGGAATCAACCATGTGCGGAGTAATATACCATCCCCTGTTAGCAAGATAGGACATTTCGTTAGCAATCTGTAAGGGTGTTACATTTACTTCACCCTGACCGATACTTACAGATCGGAAAGTGCAAAAATTCCAATGACCCTCACCATACATTCTATTATATGTCTTGGGGGTAGGTATCAATCCGCTTAATTCTGATGGCATATCTATTCCTAATTTATTGCCCAGCCCGAAAGCATACATATAGTTATCCCAAACTTTTAATGCGCTGTCCACTGAACCAAAAACGGGATTATTAATTGAGCGTTGCATCACATTGGCAAAATAGGTATTGCAGGATACAGTAATTGCTTCTTTCAAATTAAAATTTCCGGGATCAAGACATTTCATTGGCTTGCCACAACCATAGAATGCACCTGTGCAAAGAAACCTTGTTTGGGGGGTAATCACACCCTCCTGTAATCCAATTAATGCCTGTAAGGTTTTAAATGTAGATCCGGGTGAATAATAAGCATGAACAGTACGGTTGATCATTGGCAATCTCGGATCAAAGAGTAATTGGGCAAAATGTTTCTTTCTTTCTGAACCTGTTAATAAATTTGGTTTATAGGTAGGGCTGCTTACCATAGCAAGTACTCCCCCGGTTCTGGGATCTATTGCTACAATAGCGCCAACTTTATTCTCCATTAAATGTTCGCCCATCATTTGCAGCTCAATATCGAGGGATAAATGCAGATTTTGGCCCGGCACCGCAGCAGTATCAAATTTACCATTATCCAATTTACCAGTGAGCCTGTTTTTATTATCTCTTTTCCAATATTCAATTCCACGTTGGCCCATTAAAACTCTTTCATAGCTACGCTCCAAACCTGTTTTCCCTGCATAATCTCCCATTTGATATCCTTGCCCTTCATGTCTTTTCAAAAAATTAGAGTCAACTTCGGATAAATATCCAAGGATATTCCCGGCTGCATCGTAAGGATAATCTCTTACCGGTCGTTCCTGTAAATAAAACGCGGGTACAAATTTGTACATGCTCTCGTTCAATCTTGCAATTTTTTCTTCAGAAAGCGAGTTTTCAAAGACAGAAGGCCTGTAACTTCTGTTTTTTACAATTGCTGTAACAATTCTTTTATGAAATTCAGTGCTATCTATTTGTAATATCCGACACAGATCAGCTGTATCAAGATGCATTTCTCTTATTTTTGAGGGAGTCACCATTAAATCATAAATAACAGTATTCCGTAAAATAGCTCTTCCCTTTCTGTCAAATAAGATACCTCTGTTTGGATAAACGACTTTCCTGAATTTACCTTGTTCTTCAGCCATTATCGAGTACTTCTTTTCCAGTATTTGCAGGCTGAAAAGCCTGGCAATAATAACAAGTCCCATAATGAGGATCATTGCTATAATAATATTTTTCCGGGAATTGAGCACAGATAAAGGTTATATGAGTTTGAGGTATTCGAAGAAAAACAAAGATTTTTCTGTTGCAAAATTAATACGTCTAAATCGTATTTGTCCTAAATTTTTGTTTCCTTACAAATATTAACTCTATCAACAGTATTAGCAATAGACTTATTGCAGTAGAAGTTAAAGTTTTTAAAATAAAATAAAAATAACCACCTGTTTGTAATGCTTGCAAAAAGAAAAGAAAACTGTGATGAATAAAAGTTAAAATCGTTACATAAGTAAAATAAGGTGCAAATCCCATACTCTGTATGGAAGGTTCATTATAGTTACTTTCTGCTCCTTCCTGTGAAATTAGAAGGTTAATAAGAAATGGGCGTAAATATGCAATCAAAACGCAGGGAGCTGCATGAAGCCCGTATGAATTTGTAAAACAGTCGAGTGTAAATCCCAAAGCAAATGCCACTAACATTTGCATGCGACGTCCCATTTTAAATGGAAGCCATAAAATAAACAGGAAATAAATGTATGGTGTTACAAGCCGGTGCAATGGTTGAATTTGATCAAGTACATAAACCTGGACCAATATAAAAAGACAAAAACGGATTATATTTTTTATAAGATTACTCATTTACTTTTCGCTTTATTCAAAAGTTGCTGAGGCTCTTCATTTTGAAGATTATTAATTACATATGAATATTGCAGGTTTTGAAAATTGGCCGCGGGGGTTATTCTCACTTCATAAGTACTACTGTTTTTATCATTGATAATATCCAGCACATAGCCAATTAATAATCCCTGTGGAAACTTATCTGAAAAACCACTTGTGATTATTGTATCACCACTGTTTATTTTAGCGGATTTGGAAATATCCTTCATATATAAAATCCCTGGAGTTTTACTATCATAAGTTACAAAACCTGTTTCACCGCTTCTTTTCAACCTGGCGCTTACACTACTTTGCTCATGTAATAAACTCATTACTACAGCATAATTTTCACTTACATCTATTATAGTTCCTATCACAGCATTGTTCACATCCATAACCCCCATATCAGGTTTTATTCCCTGAAGACTACCGCGATGCAATTCAATATAATTATTGGGTTGGTTTACAGAATTGTGAATCACTTTTGCCTCCATGTATAAATATTTTCTTTGCTGTAGTACTGAATCTACTTTGATAGTATCTATGGCTATTTTATTTACAGAATCGGGCATTTCATAATCCTGTTTCAGTTTATTGTACAATACTTCATTGGCCTTCACCAAAGAGTCATTGGTTCTCTTCAATTGAAAATAATATTCTATTTTATTGTATTTATTATTGATGCTTCCGGTAATTTCATTAGCAAAAGCGGAATAGACAGCGTGGTGGTAACGGTTGTAACTAAAGATCATATAAAATGATACCCCCATTAAAAATAAGAAGAAAATAAAAGTAAAATAGATACGGATAAAGAGAAAAATATTTCGCATGGTTTCATCCGGGCCGCGCTATTGAAACAGCCATTTATTGGGATTGAAAATAATTATTCCTGCAAATTTAATATTCATTAAATGAAAAACTCGCAGAACAACTAATATTTCAAAAAATAACTTTTCAAAAAATTTATCTCATCACGAAAGGATAGCGGTCATAATGTTTCAATGCCAGGCCGGTGCCGCGTACCACGCTTTTTAAAGGATCATCAGCAATATGAACGGGCAATTTTATTTTCGCAGCCAGTCTTTTGTCAAGCCCGCGAAGCAATGCGCCACCTCCTGTGAGATACAATCCCCGTCTGTAAATATCCGAAGCCAGTTCCGGAGGAGTAGTTTCAAGTGCTTTTAAAATTCCTTCTTCAATTTTGAAAATTGATTTATCAAGCGCTTCAGCAATTTCCTGGTAGCTCACCATTATTTGTTTGGGAATACCAGTTACCAGGTCGCGGCCATTTACCGGCATATCATCCGGTGGGTTGTCAATATCTTTCATGGCTGCACCAATCTGGATTTTTATTTGTTCTGCAGTACGTTCTCCAATTAATAAACTATGATAACGGCGTAGTGCTTCCATAATATCAGCAGTAAATTCATCACCGGCTACTCTTATAGATTGGTCGCAAACAATACCTGCGAGAGCAATAACTGTAATTCCGGTAGTACCACCACCAATATCAATGATCATATTTCCTACAGGCTCTTCTACATCTATCCCGATACCAAGAGCTGCAGCCATAGGCTCATGCAGAAGATACACTTCTTTAGCTCCTGCCTGTTCGGCGCTGTCCCTTACGGCGCGTTTTTCTACTTCGGTGATGCTGCTTGGTATGCAGATCATCATGCGCCAACTTGGGGGAAATAAAGGTTTTTTAGGATATATTTTTTTGATCATCTCACGGATCATCAGTTCGGCAGCATTGAAATCCGCAATCACCCCATCTTTCAAAGGACGGACTGTGCGGATACTTTCATGGGTTTTTTCATGCATCATCAATGCTTTTTTACCAACTGCTAATATGTTTTTTGGATTATTTCTGTCCAATGCTACAATGGAAGGTTCATTTACCACCACAACGTCATTATGGATTATGAGAGTATTAGCTGTACCAAGATCTATGGCAATTTCCTGCGTAAAAAAATTAAAAAGGCCCATGTTTTATTTGAGGTATTGAAAAATTACTAATGCCTGCAAAGTTGTGGAAATAATTTGGAATTACAACCTATTACTATTGAAGGTTTTTTATATGAAACGTGATTGGAAAAATGATATTGTTTTAAAGGTAATATATTGTTAGTATATTTTTTTAAAGACACCTTTCGGAATTTTTTTACAAAAAAATCATACTAAATGTCAATCGGATTACGCATCAGAAAAAAAATCTAAAACCTTAAACCATCAAAAAAATTCTTTGATAACATCATTGCTACAGACCCCGTCTGTATCGTTCAGCCAGGCAACAAATATTTCCGATTCTTATTTTATTCTAAAATCTATTTACTTCAAATGCACTGATATCAATAGATGTGCTTCTTTTCTCAATAATGTCGCTAATGATTTGCCCGGTTGCCGCTCCTTCCGAAATGCCAAGCATAGCATGACCACCGGCTATGAATAGATTTTCATATTTATTTGTTTTTCCTATATAAGGCAAGCCGTCCGGAGTAACAGGGCGAAGACCGGTCCATATTTTATCTTTGGGAGGAAAATCAATTTTCAAACCGGGATAAAATAATTTTACCGATTTATAAATTCCTTCCATTCTTTTTATTAGAATAGTGTTATTGTTACCACTAAATTCCATAGTGCCTCCTATACGAAGCCTATGTTTCCAGGGCGTGATAGCACAACGACCATCTACCAATATAGCCGGATACCGGATATTTTTTTCAACCTGATCATAAGTGTAACTATATCCCTTGCCTCCTTCAAGCAACAAATGGATACCAGCCATTCTTGCCAATTTGGGCAGCCAGCTACCCGGGCATAATACAATTTCGTCGCCTGTAAATTTTCCATTATCAGTAATTATCTCTTCAATTTTTTTGTGATTTTTCCTGAAGCCTGTAACAGTAGTATTTAGCTGAAAATTGACACCTTTTTTTTCAAGGTAATTTTTCATGGCAACCATAAACTTTCCCGGATGAATATGTGCATCGTCCTTAAATAAAACAGAACCGTAAATATCGAGTTCCACATCGGGTTCCCTTTTTTGTAATTCTTCCCGGTTGAGTATTTCCACCCCGAGATTAAAATTTTTTGCAGCTTTTGATAATTTTATTTCCTCTTCAAAAGCCTTCTCTGAATGGCACATCATCATGCAACCTATTTCTTCCATGTCAAACACATCGCCAATATCATCTCTTATTTCATTCATAAGCCTACGGCTCAGATTTAGAAGTCCACTTAAATAGGGTGCATTTTTTTCAGCCGTTTTTTGATTACTGTTTTTATAAAATTGCAATGCCCATTGTATAAAAGGTACGTTCAAACGGGGTTTTATATAAAATGGGCTGGTGCTGCTGAGCATATATTTCAATCCTTCTGAAATGATTCCCGGAGATGCAAGCGGCACAAAATGACTGGGAGATAAAAAACCCATGTTACCAAAAGAACAATTGACAGAAATATCACCGCTGTCAATTACTGTGACTTCATAATTATTCTTTTGCAAATAATAAGCTGTGCAAAGTCCGTTAACGCCACCACCTACTATAAGAATTTTTTTCATTTTAAAAACTATTCGATTTTAATAATAAATAAGCGATCAGCATTGAGCTGTCAGCTTTCACTAAATCCGCCTGAACCCAGACTGAAAGTCATTCCTGTCCGAATCGGAATAGGCGGTCGGAATCATTCAGAGAGGCAACAAATAATCCAAATTTCTTTTTAGTGCAATCTCAATTAACTAATAAACCAATAAACCAATTAATCTTCAATAGCCACCTGGTTTTTCAACAGATCTGCAAATTCATCTCTCTTTCTTATCAAAACAGGTTTACCATTTTTTACCAATACTTCTGCGGGCTTCAAGCGTGAATTAAAGTTAGATGCCATTTCAAAACCATACGCACCGGCATTGTAAAAAACAAGGTAATCGCCTTCTCTTATTTCAGAGATCTCCCTGTCTGTAGCAAATGTATCTGTCTCGCAAATATAACCTACCACGGTATAAATTTTTTTAGGTGCATTTTCATTACTTATGTTTTCAATACGATGATATGAATTATAAAACATAGGCCGTATCAAATGATTGAAACCACTGTTGATCCCTGCAAAAAAAGTGGAAGAAGTTTCTTTCAAAACATTCACCTGCGTTACGAAATATCCTGCCTCGCTCACCAGGAACTTTCCCGGCTCAAACCATATTTGCAAATGTTTATTTCCCGGATTAGGATGGTTGGCAAAAGATTCTTTCACCTTTTGGGCCAGCAGGTTGATATCTGTTTGTGTATCACCTTCTTTGTAAGGAACTTTAAAACCGCCGCCCAAATCAATAAATTCCAATTCTTTAAAATAAGGAATGATGTCAAACAGTTTTGCGATCCCTTTTACAAAAACATCCACATCGCCAATCTCACTTCCAGTGTGAATGTGTAGCCCCTGTATGAATAGATTATTTTTCTCTACACAATCCAATACTTTTTCAAGCTGATCCACAGGAATACCAAATTTACTTTTTTCGTGTCCTGTAGAAATTTTAAGATTACCACCGGCTAAAATATTAGGGCGCAAACGAATGCCTACCGGGTAAGAATGTCCGAATTTTTTTCCAAACTTTTCCAGGTTGGAAATACTGTCAATATTAATGTGGACACCCAGGTTTTTGGCTTCTTCTATTTCGCTGAAAGCGATCCCGTTGGAGGTGTATAAAACTTTTTGAGGAGCAAAACCGGCATGCAGAGCAAGTTTCACTTCATTAATAGAACTGCAGTCCACATTGGCTCCTATTGATTTTACATAACGAAGAATGTTGATATTGGTCAATGCTTTTGCCGCATAAAATATTATAACATCCTGCTGTGCAAATGCGTTTTTCAACTTAGCATATTGCTCTGCAATTTTTTCTGCATGATAAATATAAACGGGAGTTCCAAATTCCCCGGCGATTGCTGAAAGTTGATGATTCGATAAAACCTCGGACATTTATTAGTTGGATATTATTAATAATGTGATAAAATTTACTGATAGCTATCGGATATGAAAAGAGAAATAAAATTTTGTATCACTGATCTTTCCGGCTTTTATCTAAGCCTTTTCTAAAAAACCGTTTGCTTCCTCATTTTTTATTTCTTCTGAAATAATTTCTGAATTTTCTTCTTCTTTTTCATCCTCTTTTCTATCATTATTTTCTTCACTATTAATTTTGGTGGCTTCAATTATTTCCTGGTTTAGGATCTCTCTTATTTTTGGAAGATCATCAGCAGAATTAATACCAAAATAATCCATAAAGTTTTTTGAAGTGGAATAGATAAGCGGCTTTCCTGCAGCATCTTCTTTTCTTCCGGAAATTACAACGAGTTCTTTTTCCAAAAGCTTTTGAACGGCATAATCACAATTTACCCCGCGAATTAATTCTATCTCCGATTTGGTTACGGGCTGTTTGTAGGCGATAATGGAAAGAGTTTCTATTGAGGCTACAGATAATTTTTTCAAAAATTTATCGCCGTTGAGCTGGGCTATGGTTTTATGATATTCTTTCTTTGTGAGAAACTGCCAGCCACCCCCGCTTTCTACCATGCCAAAAGAATAAAATTCGGAATCATATTTTTCGCTAATGGCATTTACCGCGGCTTCTACCTGTTCGGGTGTAGCGCGGTCTTCAATAAATCCTATGGCGCTATTCAGCATTTCTACCAAATCGGTAATCGCCAAAGGTTTATCGCTGGCAAATATCAAAGCTTCTATATGTGGGATGATGATGCTTAATTCCATGATTTAATTTAATTAACTGATTAGTTAATTAGCTAATCAGCTAATTGGATTTATCCCTGCAATGCCGCGGCTCCACTCACAATTTCTGTAATTTCTGTAGTAATAGCTGCCTGCCTGGCCCGGTTATAACTTATTTTTAATGATTTCAAAAGTTCATTTGCATTTTCAGTAGCCTTATCCATAGCCGTCATCCGGGCGCCGTGCTCACTTGCGTGGGCATCAAGAATGGCTTTATACAATTGAGTATTTAAAATTTTGGGCATTAATTCCTCCAGCAAAATATTTTTATCCGGTTCAAAAATAAAATCGGCTTTTGTATTTCCTTTTGTATTTTCTGTTTTTTTAACCGGTAAGAATTGTTCGTCCGTAAAAATTTGTGTGCCTGCATTTTTAAATTCGCTGTAAACCAGCTCCACAGCATCTATTTCTCCTTTGGCAAATGCATCTAATCCAAACTTTGCGGCTTCCACTACTTTCTCAAAACTCAACTCAGAAAAAATGTTCCAATAGCGGTCAATTACTTTAAAATTATTTTTTGAAAAATGCTCATAACCCTTTTTCCCCAAGGGAAGAATTTCCACATTTCCTTTGGCAAATTGTGCAGCATATTTTTGTTTTATAACCTGCTTCACCAATTTGATAAGATTGCTGTTGTATCCCCCGCACAGACCCCTGTCGCTGGTAACCACAATGATCAATACTTTTTCCACGGTCCTTTGTTGGGCAAGCGCGAGACTGGTATCTCCTTCGGCATTTCCAACAATATTTCCCAGCATTTCCTGTAGTTTTTGTGCATACGGCCTCATTTGAATGATGGCATCCTGCGCCCTTCTTAATTTAGCCGCGCTTACCATTTTCATGGCTTTTGTAATTTGCTGCGTGCTCTGAACACTTTTGATGCGGTTCCTTACTTCTTTTAATGCACCACTCATATTTTTCGGGTTTAAGGGCTGCAAAGTTAAGCGAATGAATGTATAAAACAATATGGTGTTTGTAACGGGGTGCAATTCAAAATGTCGCTGTGTTTTTTATTGCCTGACTCCCTTTAATCCCTCTAGAACAAGAAGTAAGAAAATTCAAATTCCCAATTCCATCCTTTGTTTTAACTTCAACAAAAAATTATTTATTGAATACAGTTGATGTTAAACATTAGTACTCTGTGTTGGCGCAAGCGTCCGTTTGTGACATAGTTGAAGGAGGAAAATGATACTTGAGTAAGAGTAGAAGGAAGTAAAAATAGTTTTTGAGTTGAAATATAAATTCTATTACAGTAGCCAGGAAGGAAATTTTTTTAAAAGTGAAATATAAAAGTTTTTAAAAGTGAGAAGTATAAGTTATAGTCAGAATTGGAAAGGCACAAGCGGATGCTTGCGCCAATGGGGGGAAATAAGAAGTGCAGCAAAAATCTGGGGAAGAGAGCAATATCAGATATTGACAAACAACTTTCTAAAAATAAATAATCTTTATGATACTGAAATGTAAAATAGTTGACTTTTTCGAAACTTCAATTGAAGATATATATTTTATAGAATTTTCAGACCTCGAGTATGTTCCAAATTTTAATTTAAGATTTAAGTATCTAAATAATATTTTTAAGATAACTTCTTTATCAGTTGGAAATCATGAATATTATAATAGTTTGGGGAAATTATATAAAAATAAGGTATGGAGTTGTGGCCTAAGGATAATGGGTGAAAGCCAAAACATTCATATTCCTATTGGAACTGAAGTGGACGTTCTTGAATAAAATATTCCTACCCGGTATTGGCCCAAGCGTCTTGCTTGTACCAGAGTTGAAAAGAGGTAATTGTGCTTAAATTAGAATTAAAAGGAGATAAAAATAGTTTTTGAGTTGTAAACATATATTTCGTATATGCCTAACAGTTATGATTAATAAAAAATAA
The DNA here is from genome assembly GCA_036509335.1 of Hanamia sp. GTDB lineage: Bacteria > Bacteroidota > Bacteroidia > Chitinophagales > Chitinophagaceae > Ginsengibacter. The sequence continues at coordinate 109,655 of DATCFT010000059.1, read as the reverse complement.
AAATCGTGAATAAAAGTTTGTTTACTGCATTTAAAAGAAGTACGGGGTAATTCCGGCTGCTGCTGCTATATGCCTTCTGCAAGAGTAAACAAACTGGGGAATAATCAAATTTTTAAAAATGAAAAAAATGTATTCAATAAATAAAATAACCAACAACTTAATTTTTCTTAAAAATTAAAAACCATACCATGCTTAAAGTAATCTTTCTTAGCATCTTCACCTGCGTTTTGCTTTCAGCAACCGCCCAGGTACAAACCCAGTGTTGGCGCAAGCGTCCGCTTGTGACATAGTTGAAGGAGGAAGATGATACTTGCCTAAGAGTTGAAGGAAGTGAAAAATAGTTTTTAAGTTGAAATATAAATTCTATTACAGTGGCAGGAAGGAAAGTTTTTTTAAAAGTGAAATATAAAAGTTTTTAAAAGTGAGAGATATAAGTTATAGTCAGAATTGGAAAGGCACAAGCGGATGCTTGCGCCAATGGGGGGTTGACAAATAAAAATAATATGAAAATAATTACTCTTAAAGCGAACGAAATAAAAGAAAAAATAGCGACCCAATTGAAAGATAAATTGGAAAAGGAAGGATTTATGTATAAAAAAACAAGGAATGAATTTAGAAGCCAGATAGGTGATTATACATATCTGTTTATTTTAGAGCAACTTTCCTGGAGCGATCATCATTCGTTAAAGGTTAATGTGGCTATCAGCCAAAATCGAATAGAAGCTATTTTAGAAAAGATTATTGGAAAACTTAGACATAAGTACACTTTTTGGCAAGATTTAGCAAGGATATATAAAAGCCCTGATGGCAGACAAATAGTAAATGGTAACCTGGCTATATTACTTATACAAAACGAGGATGTAGAAGCAGCGGTTGAGACTTTGGAAGGATATTACGAAAACATAGCAAAGCCATATTTTGAAAGGTACAATAGTTTAGAAGCAATAGATGATATTATGAATAATCCACCCTTTGAACACTGCCCTGCAGATGTAGGAAGCGGCTTTGATGGTAGATGTATGAAAGGGCTAATCGCGGCAAGGTTAGTAAATAATCCAAAATATGATGAGTTAGTGGCTATTTATGATGAAGAAATAAAAGGAACAATGAATGCGGAATCAATAGAAAACTATCATAAGGTAAGGGATTATTTAATGTATAATAAGATAGCATTAACATAGGATTTGGTGGTCTTTTGCAATAAAGTTGGAATAGACAAATAAATTTATTCCAAACAGCTATGCTTAATAAAAATAAAAATTGTGAATAAAAATTTCCTGCCCGAATGCCTGGCAGGCGGGGTTTACTGCAATGATAAGGAGTACCGGTAATGGCGGTTGCTGTGGCTGTATGCTTTCTGCAAGAGTAAGCAAAATGAAGAGTAAAAACCTGTAAAAAAAAGAATTAAAAGATATTATAAGCAACAACTTGAATTTTCTCAATAATAAAAACCATACCATGCTTAAAGTAATCTTTCTTAGCATTTTCACCTTTGTGTTGCTTTCAGCAACAGCCCAGGTGCAAACTCAGGTAATCGGCGACAGTGTGTTTGTACATAACAACATGGGTAGGAGCCAAATTGGCGCCTCAAGTTGGGGAGGCACAAGGTATATGCCAATGGTGCTAAAGGAATTAATCGAGAAGCAACAAAAGCCATTGCCAACCAGGAATAAGATAGGTTTTAAGAATTATGATTAAGACAGCATATACCTTTTCCTAGAGAGGGTTCAGGCTTTGCTATGAAAAGGAAAGTAAAGAAACCGGGCGGACTTATTATGGAAGGAATAATAAATAATCATCTATCCATCCCAAAAAAATTCAAATTCCCAATTCCATCCTTTGTTTTAACTTCAACAAAAAATTATTGAGTACAGTTGATGTTAAGCATTAGTACACTTTCTTCAAATAACACTCCAACGAAACAGTCACTTTTTCAAACCAAAAAATATGAAAAAAAATATTTTCAAAAATGTAAAAAGCAGATGGGCCGAAATATTTGCTTTACCCCTTTTTTGGGTACTGATAATTTTCTCCGGCTTTAGCTGTACCGCCCAGCATCTTACTTTGCTGGCTCTTTCAAAAGCCGATCATACCCTGGCGATTGTGGATCCGGTTACAATGAAAGTAATTGCACGGGTGCCCGTCGGTAATGATCCGCATGAGGTTGTCGCGTCGTCTGATGGGAAGACGGCTTACGTTTCTATATATGGTGGCGGCAGCTTGCATGAAATCAATGTGATTCACCTTGTTACGCGAAAACCTTTATACAATATAGATACAAGACCGTTCTACGGGCCGCATGGACTTACATTTGTTGGCGGTAAACTATGGTTCACCGTTGAAGGATCCAAGTGTGTGGCGCGCTATGATCCGGCAACAAAAAAAATAGATTGGTGCATGGGCACAGGACAGGATCGCACTCACATGATCTACGTAACGCCCGATCAGAAAAAAGTTTATACGACGAACGTAAGTTCCGGCACAGTGAGCTTATTAGTGGATACCCTGCTTGCTCCTCATGGAGGCCCAATGGGTCCACCACCACCGTCCGGAACGCAACCACGACCAATGGGGCCGCCACATGGATTTCAACCGCACAGGCAATGGATACAAACAGTAGTTCCTGTTTCAAAAAGTTCCGAGGGATTTGATGTAACACCCGATGGGCGGCAGTTATGGACTGCATCTGCAGATGATGGAAGCATTGCCATCATTGACCTGGCCACAGGCAAGGTAGTTACTACCATTGATGCGAAAGTATTGGGAGCGAACAGGCTCAGGTTTACACCAGACGGAAAGCGCGTGTTAGTCTCAAGCCTTAGAACCGGCGATCTGTATGTTTTTGATGTGGCATCTCATGAAGAAATAAAACGGATAAACATTGGGCATGGAGGAGCAGGTATTTTAATAAACCCTGATGGATCCAAAGCCTACGTGGGATGCACTCCTGATAATTATGTTGCCGTAATTGATCTTAAAACACTCGAAGTGATTGGCCATATTAATGTTGGCGGAGGGCCCGATGGGCTTGGGTGGGCGGTGAGGCGTTAAGTTACGTTAAGAGTAAATTCATAGAAACAATATCCGGCCTTTCTAATCTATCCTTGTTTCATTCCTCATTCCCATTTTTTCTCCGAACTTGCGGATAAGAAAGAATAGTAATGAAACACAAGATATTATTTTTTATATGCCTCGTTGGGTTTGCCTGTTGCGACGCGCAGTTAAGCCAACAAATGAACAGTTCATGGCTCGTAACGTTACAAAGAAAAGATGGCAGGCAGGTTCCGTTTCAGATGGAGCGGCAACAGGAAAAGGATAAAATAGTTTTGTATATTATTAATGCAAAGGAGCGTATCAAAATAACAAACGTGCAAACAGCCAGGGATTCCCTCTTTTTTACAATGCCTGCCTTTGAATCGTCTTTCAGATTGCAATTGCTGCGCGATGGAGATATGAGAGGCACTTATATAAAAGGCACTGCGGGGGCCACGCAATATTGGCCTGTTCACGCATTCGCTAATGTGAAAGATCGTTTTGCCGCCAGAAACGGAGATGCAAAAAATAATATTTCGGGCAGGTGGGATGTTAGTATTACACGGGCTAATGGGACGATACGCAAAGCCGTGGCCATGCTGAAACAACAGGGAAATAAATTAACCGGAAGTTTTCTAACGCCTTCTGCAGATTACCGTTACCTCGATGGAATTGTAAGCGGCGATTCTCTTAAACTATCTGGTTTTGATGGCGATAATATTCATTTATTTAATGCAGAAATAGAAAATAATCATAACATATCCAGAGGAGTTTTTTATAACGGATATGCCGGTAAAGAAACATGGACGGCAAAAAAGAATGATGCCATTGCATTGCCGGAAGCAGTTGACCCAACACATTTACGGCCTGGAGAAACTAAGTTGAATTTTACTTTCAACGACCTGAACGGTAACCCTGTATCCATCAATAATGCACGGTTTAAAAACAAAGTAGTGGTAATACAGATCATGGGAAGCTGGTGTGCCAACTGCCTCGATGAAACGAAGTTTCTTGCAGACTATTATCAAAAGAACCGTTCAAGAGGTGTGGAGATCATTGCGCTCGCCTATGAATTGACTACTGATATAAACAGGTCCCAAAAAAGCATTTCAAAATTTCAGAAATTATTTAATGTGCAATACCCGATGCTCATAACAGGAGTGGCTGCAGGAGATGATCAAAAGACTGAAAAAACATTACCGCAGCTTACTCCTATCAGGTCTTTCCCCACAACTATTTTTATTGATAAAAAGGGAAACGTAAGGGAAATACATACCAACTTTTATGGGCCTGCCAGTGGTGAATATTATATAGAATCTAAAAATAAGTTTTACGAAGAGGTTGACAAATTGCTTGATGAAAAGTTGTAAATGGTCGGTGCCACTTCGGGTTTTACACGCTGCGGTATTCAAATCAGATTAACGGGAATGCCATTAGACTTTTGTAAGTTGCATTTTAAAAATAAAGAAGTGTCTGAAAATTTCAAGGATAAAGTAATCTGGATTACAGGAGCCTCTTCCGGAATTGGTGAGGGACTAGCTTATGCTTTTTCAGCAGCCGGAGCGAAACTGATATTATCAAGCCGCCGAAGGGAAGAACTGGAAAGGGTGCGAAATGCATGCAGCAATGCGGAACAGGTAAAGGTACTTCCACTGGACCTTTTAGATGTTTCTTCATTAGAAGCAAAGACGGCAGAAGCGATAGCCTGTTTTGGACAGATTGATATCATGATACACAATGGCGGCATTTCCCAGCGTTCGTTAGTAATAGAAACAGAGATTGCGGTACAGCGTAAAGTAATGGAACTGGATTACTTCAGTTACATAACCATAACAAAAGCATTGTTGCCTCATTTTGTGGAAAGAAAAAGCGGGCATTTTGTGGTCATGAGCAGTGTAATGGGTAAGATCGGAACCCCGATGCGATCGGCATACGCAGCGGCCAAGCACGCCTTACACGGCTACTTCGATTGCCTGCGTGCTGAAGTTTCGCCAATGAATATTAGAGTAACCATCCTGACCCCTGGTTATATCCAAACTAATGTTACGCGGAATGCCGTTACCAAAGATGGAAAACCTTTGGGCACTGTAGGCCATGATATTGCATCAGGCCTTCCTGCAGATGCCGCAGCCAAACAAATATTGAGGGCCATTTCTAAAGGCGCTTATGAATCCTATATTGGAAAATTCGGATCCGAAAAGATGGCTCTATGGCTTAACAGGTTTGTACCGGCTTTTATTATAAAAAAGGCGCCCGGCCTTATTCCTAAATAATCGTATAGAAGATTCTTTATCATTGTAGATCGCCGCTCTTAATCATACCAAAAATTCAATTTTTAGTAATCCAAATTGCTTTCAATAATATTAATCTCTCACACTACAGTAACTATATTCCTCTACTTTTCCATCCCTTTTACGTGTCGTGTGAAAATTAAATACGCTGCTTCACTCACATTTTTTTAAAAAATTTATTCTTCTCTATTCTTACTTTGTTTACCTTAACAAAATGAAATTCATGATTGTTTGTTTGTTTACTGTATTTCATTTCGGGGGATACGCCCAAGCACATCCCCGGGCTGTTCCAGTTATTTTAGACACTGATATCGGGCCTGATTATGATGATGTAGGAGCCGTTGCTGTTTTGCATGCATTAGCCGATAGAGGTGAAGTCATTCCCCTGGCAATTGTGGCATCCAATAAAAATAAATGGGTAGCGCCCACTATTGATGTGCTGAATACTTATTTTGGAAGATCTGGATTACCTGTTGGGGCGCCAAAAGGAAAAGCCCCAAATATCGGGGCGTGGCAAAAGTGGCCTGAAATGCTTTTGGAAAAGTATCCTCATTCAATTAATTCTACAGACGAAGTTCCTGATGCGGTAACAATTTATCGAAAGGTTCTTTCGCAACAAAAAGATAATAGTGTCACCATTGTGAGTATCGGTTTTCTTACCAATCTTTCCAACCTACTTAATTCAAAGCCCGATCAGTTTTCTAAATTGCCGGGAAAGGAATTGGTAAAAAGAAAAGTTAGAAAATTAGTATCAATGGCAGGTGGGTTTCCGAAAGGACGCGAATTCAATTTATTAACCGATTCATCGGCATCTGAAAATGTTTTTAATAACTGGCCAACACCTGTTATTTTCAGCGGGTTTGAAATCGGTAAAAATATCAAAACCGGTTTAGGGCTTGTTCATGATACTTCGGTTTCAGGTCCGGTTAAAGATGTATTTTCTTTTTGCATTCCAAAAGCCAAAGAAGACAGTGTCGGCAGAATGAGTTGGGATGAAACAACTGTGCTTGTTGCTATCAGGGGTGCATCTCCTTATTTCGGGTTAAAGAGAGGCCACATCATCATTTCAGGAGGGAACAACAGTTGGAGGGATGACAAGAACGGCTCACAATATTATTTGACAAAAGAAACGCCTTCTGAAGAAATAGCAGTTATTTTGGAAATGTACATGAAGGAGAAAGGGAAATATTGATTCGGTTATTTTTTGTTACGTTTCAATGCAAAGTTCCCGTGTTAGTGCAAAAATGAAGCATCACTTTTCGCCTGACTTTCTTGCTATTGCACAAATCTTTTTTCATGCCTCACGAACCAGTATTAGTTTTCCGGTTAATTATTTTACCTCATTACCTTCCGCATCAATATATTTGATCGGGCCAAAGTTAAGTTCTTGTATTCCCTTTTCAATCTTTGACCTGTCTCCAACAATGACCCACGTAAGATTTTTTGGCTTATCTACTTTCATTGCAGCATTACGTATATCCGTCAACGTTAGATTCTGTAGCATGGCCGGGTAATTCTTTAAATAATCGGTACCCCTGTCATATTCAATAGCAGATTGTAATTCATCCAACACAGAACCATTGGTTTCCCATTCTCCAGGCAATTGCATCACTGCATTTTTTTGTACTTTATCAAACTCTTCTTCTGTTGCCGGTTTGTCTCCCACATATTGCGTTAGTTCTTTCAGTATTTCATGCATAGATTCTTTTGTCTTATCTGTCTGCACAGGAGCAAAAGCTGCAAAAAAGCCAGGGCCCTTTGCGGGTATATCAACAGAACCGGCACCATAAGCCCAATGCTTATCTTCACGCAAATTCATGTTGATGCGGGAACTAAAATCTCCTCCCAAAATACGATTCATCATCTGAATTTTATCATAGTCGGGATCTTTTGCTGATGGGCTTATCTCAGCCGCAAAAATGATAGATTGCAGTGCGCCGGGTTTATCAATAATATAAACTGAAGGTTGTGCGGCAATGGCAACATCTTTTATATTTTTTTCAGGAACCGTATGCTTCTTCCATGAAGCAAAACTGTTCTCTAATTTTGTTTTTAATTCATCGGGATTCATATCGCCTACCACAACAAGAATGGCATTATTAGGGGCAAACCATGTGTCATGAAATTTCACAAGGTCACTGCGTGTAATTGCTTTTACTGAAGACTCGGTACCTGATCCTGTAAAAGAATTACTATATGCATGCCCGTTACCATACAATAAATGAGGCAGAATACGTAAACCCATTGGAATCGGCTGCGATTGCTCCTGCCTGATGGTAAGCAGTTGTTGTTTTTGTACTCTTTCAAAATTCTTTTCAGGGAAAGTAGGATTGTATAAAACATCCGTGAATAATTTGAGTGACTCATCAAAATTTACCTTCAACGCAGTCATGTACAAAAACGAATTATCAAGACTGGAATAGGTAGAAAGGGTTGCGCCTGCATCAGCCAAATCATCACTTAACTGTAAAGCAGATTTGGTTTTTGTTCCTTCCTGCATCATCGTCATGGCTAATTTAGCGAGGCCAGGCTTACCAAACTGATCGGCTGCATAACCGGCGTTAACCATTAAAGACATATCAACAACCGGAACAGAATTTCTTTCAACCAATGCCACCTTTAATCCATTGCTTAGCGTAAACTGTTTTACATCCGGGAATTTTACAACTACAGGTGCGTCTAAAGGAGGTTGCTGTTTTCTATCAGCAATAGAATCACCAAGGGTATAATTTCCATAAGGCTCAATATCCAACACATATTCCCCATCGCTCAACCAGGTAACAGCAGCTTTTTTTATATCAGCAGGTGTTGCATTTTTAGTCCATTCCTGTATCTTTTTGTAATATCCGGGAGTGCCCCCAAAGGTTTGGCTTTGTGCAAGAATATCTGATGTGCCGCCAAAACCACCAATTTGTTCCATACCTTTAATAAAGTTGGCAAAATAATTTGTTTTAGCTCTTTCCACTTCGGCAACTGTTGGGCCTTGTGTCAGTATTTTCTGCAGTTCTTCATTAATTATGGTATCTATTTTACCCACGGTAACACCGGGCTTCACATTGGCGATAATACTGAATTGGCTGGCGATTTCCCTGTCATCCACATAAGATTCAACACTGCTTGCCAACTGGTCGTCATACACAAGTCTTTTATATAGGCGTGAGGTTTTGCCGTTGGTAAGAATATCACTTAATAAATTAAGATAAGCATCATCTGCTGTTCCCCATTGGGGGGTGTTCCATACTTTTTGTAACCGGGCCTGCGGTACCCTGTCTTGTGCAATTTGATAATGGTTGCCGTGCATTTTTGCAACCCATGCTTTTTGTCTTGCAATTGGAGGGCAAGCCGGTATGGCACCAAAATATTCTTTTACTTTTTGATACACCGAATCTTTATTTACATCTCCCGCAATAACAACTGTTACATTGTTGGGGCCATAATAAGATCTGAACCATGCTTTCACATCCTCAAGGGATGCGGAATCTAAATCCTTTTTTTCGCCGATTACCGTCCATGAATAAGGATGGCCTTTAGGAAAAGTGTTTTTTGCGATGAGTTCATCAGTAATCGAATAGGGCTGGTTTTCGTCCTGGCGTTTTTCATTTTCAACAACGCCTCTTTGTTCTTCCAATCGTAATGAATCAACAGAACCCAACAGGTAACCCATCCTGTCGCTTTCGGCCCATAAAATTCTATCTAACCCTGATGTAGGCACATCTTCAAAAAAATTGGTACGATCATTATCCGTAGTTCCATTAACATTTGTGCCCCCAATTGATTCAAGCATTGCAAAATAATTTTTGCGGTTGTGTTCACTTCCTGTAAACATTAAATGCTCAAATAAATGGGCAAACCCATTTTTACCCACGGGCTCATTTTTTGAGCCAACATGATACCATACATTGAAAGCCACGATTGGCGTTTTATGATCTTCATGCACAACCAGTGTAAGCCCATTGCCTAATACAAATTTTTTGTACGAAATATCTATATCAGGGTATTTTTTTTTCGTTGTTTGTGAAAATGCGGTTGCACAAAAAAATATTAAGCAAGATGTAGCAAACAATCTTTTTATAAAAAGCATATCAGATGGTTTTAGGATGAATGAGACCCGTAAGTTATGGAATTTTAAAATCATATTAATTACGAATTTTTACTAACAATCATTTTCTATATTATTCCCTGTGTTGGAGCAAGAATGAGGAGTGGCTTTTTTCGCCAGGCTTTATTCAATATTTTCGATCTTATATTCAACACTATTTATTGAGGCAATCTCTCCTTCTTTTAATCCCATAAGTTTTTGCCCTAATGGGGATTGTGGCGATAACGTAATCACAGGAATGTTTTCTATCACAGCTTTGCCCAAAGCCGCACTCATCCACAGATAGCCTTTATTGGTTTTAATGAGGCTGCCATTTACAATTATAGTTGCAGACACATTTGGATTTATTTTTTCTAATGCTGCTTTTTTTATGAGTGCCTCCTGTAGCTGACTGCGGACATTTACCTGCTCTATCTGTAGCATTGCCAGGGCAGTTTCATGCTTATCACCTGCAGTGCTTTTTGTTTCGTTGCTGCTACTTTCTTTGAGGTCCGTTAAAACCTTTTGAAGCATCACCACTTTATCATTGATCACTTTGAGATAGTGATCTAATATTTTATGTTTTAAATTCATGTTATGGTTGGTGAAAATTATTTCTCTGCAGTAAACAAACAAATAACCGCTATTCATATTTTCTTTTAAGACGGGGAATTTAATAACCCTCTTCCGCAATAAAACCGGGCGCTTTCCTGTTTTTTGTTGCCTGTTCAAAAGCGTAGGCCAATTTAATTAATTCATGTTCGCTGTATGCCGTGCCGAAAAAAGAAAAGCCAATAGGCAGGTCATGAACCAATCCCATAGGCACTGTAATATGCGGATAACCGGCCAGAGCAGCCGGCGAAGAAAAAGAAAAGCCGGTATCATAATCGCCATTTGCCAGGTCAATGCAACACGCTAAGCCGTTAGTGGCACCGCACAAAGCGTCTAAATTATTTTGCTGAAGCAATTCGTCAATAATTCCCCGGGCTGATGTGGATTTTGCAAGAGCATCTTTATATTCTTTACTATCTAATCCGCCTTTTTCATTGGAACTGATCAAGGTTTCCTGTTTAAAAAAAGGCATCGCTTTATCCTTGTTTTGTTCATTAAAATCAATGACTTCTTTAAGCGATCTTACTTTTGCATTGGAGGTAGCCAAATATTTATTCAGGCCATCTTTAAATTCATATTGAAATACGGTAAATTCAGCAGTGCCCAATGGACTGATATTTTTTAAAATTTCGACTTCAACTATGGTGGCTCCTTTTTCTTTGAGCAGGTCAATCGTTTTTTGCAAAAGCGTCACTATATCAGGATTGCCCTCTTTTGATAAAAAAGATTTTTCAAAACCAAGCCGTTTGCCTTTTAGGCCGTCGGGATTTAAAAACTGTGTATAATCTTTTTGAGTTTTTCCTTTGCTGTTCAATGTAGCGCTGTCATCAGGGTCTATACCGGCAAGGTGTGATAAAAGAATGGCTGCATCAGTTACCGTTCTTGCCATTGGACCGGCAGTATCCTGCGTAGCAGAAATAGGAATAATTCCTGAGCGGCTCCACAAACCTACTGTGGGCTTCATACCCACTACACCATTCACAGAAGATGGACTTACTACCGATCCATCTGTTTCCGTTCCTATGGCAATCGCGCAAAGATTCGCCGACACAGCAGATCCCGATCCGGCGCTGGATCCGGATGGATTACGGTGAAGCACATACGGGCATTTGGTTTGTCCGCCGCGGCTGCTCCATCCGCTTGTAGAATGTGTGGAACGGAAATTAGCAAATTCACTGAGATTGGTCTTTCCTAATAATACAGCGCCGGCTTCTCTTAATAAGCCAATGATAAAAGCATCTTTTGAGGCATGGTTGCCGACAAGCGCCAGCGAACCTGCAGTAGTCATCATTTTATCGCCTGAGTTAATGTTATCTTTTATTAAAACCGGTATGCCGTGAAGAGCGCTTCTTACTTTACCTTTTTTTCTTTCAGCATCCATAGCTTCCGCAATGGTTATCGCATCAGGATTGATTTCAATAACACTGTTGAGAAAAGGCCCGCTCTTATCTATTTGTTCAATTTTTTTTAAATACCATTGGGTAATTTTTTTTGAAGTAAGCAATCCGTTTTTCATTTTTTCCTGCAGAGCGGATATCGTTGTTTCGTCGAGGTCTGTGTCTTTTAAAAATGCTTTTTCATTTTCAGTATTTGTATTTAATTTCTGTGTTGAGCGTAATCCTGCGGTATTTAAAATAGCAGGCAAACCAAAAGAGGCAAGCGTTCCATTTTTAATAAAATTCCGTCTATTTATAAACTGTTTCATGCATGTAAGTTTAGGATTTGAAGTTATTCATTTATTTTAGAAATTGCTATTTCGTTATTCCAACTTTTGGAAAGTTGTAGCCCATTACCAAAAGAAATACAGAAGTAAACTTTCCAAAAGTTTTTTGAATTGTAACATACAACTTTTAGAAAGTTGTGGAACCCATTAGAAAAAAGGAATTCAGAAATAAACTTTCCAAAAGTTTTTTGAACAGTAACTCTATTTCCCATCTTAGATAAAACACATCAGGCAATAATCTTTTTTTATTTTTCTTCCTGAAATCATTAGCCTTTTGATACATAGTAGCATTTGCAATTTCTTCTTCTTTTAATTTAATTATCTTCTTCATAAAAACTTTTAGGCCGAAATTTGAAAATTGATTCCTGTTTTATGGGTTATTTCCTTAGCTGTTGATCAAATATTTTCTTACGTTTAAGTGCATGCCCTCCATTGTCTTTATCCATGTTTCTTCATTCATCCCGGCAGAAGCAATCCAGTCTTCATCGCTTAGAGAGGCGCGAAATCCAATTGCGGGTGCACTATCAGGGCCAGCAGGATTACGGAATCGGGTACCTTTTTTATTTATAATATCATTGATCACTTCTGCCACCACATCCGGCGATACATGATGGTCTGTTGCTGCAGAAAAAAAAGCGATACTTCGCTCCAGGTTTGGATAATGGGTTTCTTTGATTTCACTTTTGGCCTTATTTTGAAGTGGTGTGTCAATGACGCCCGGTTCTACAACAGCCACGCGGATATCGAAAGGCAAAACCTCCATGGCGAGGCATTCGCTGAAAGCCTCTATGGCAGCTTTGGAAGCAGAATAAGGCGCAGAAAAATAATTAAAAACTTTTCCGCCTACTGATGAAATATTGATGATACAGCCGCCTTTCTTTTCACGCATGTGTGGTAACACGGCCTTTGTACATCTTACAGTGCCTATGAAATTGGTATCCATTTCATTGATGAATTTTTCAATAGATACTTCTTCTACAGCGCCCATGGTACCGATGCCTGCGTTGTTAATAAGCACATCTATTTTTCCTGTGTATTCAAGTACCTGCGCTACTGCATTTTTTACGGAGCTATCTTTTGTAACATCGAGTGGAAGAATAATTATTGGTAAATTCTTTTTGTCGGCAAGGTCTTGCAGCCGGGTGTTTTGTGATGGATTTCTCATTGTGGCAAAAACAGTATGCTTGTTCTTTGCCAGTAAAACGGCGGTAGCAAAACCGATTCCGGTGCTGGTACCTGTGATGATAATGTTTGACATGATTTATAATTTTTTAGTTTTTTTCAGTGAATAGAATATCTATCATCACTTAAATGGATCCACGCCCATATTATACCAGGCAAACGCATATTGATCTGCCGTGTGGCTGATTACCTTTGTTAGGTCCATCCCGGTAAAGTGGCCCACGTCATGCCCTATCTGCATTAATACAGGATTGTTGCCTGCATTATCAGCCTGTAGCGTAGCGGCAAACTTAAAAGAAAGCCCGGGTTCCACACGATCGTCGTGGTCGGCAGCCCAAACCAGCGTTGCCGGATAATGAACACCCTTCTTTATGTTTTGTAACGGAGAATAACCCAGTAAATATTTAAACATTGCCAGTGAATCTTCCGCTGTTCCGTAATCATAAGCCCAGCCTGCTCCGGCAGTGAATTTATTATATCGTATCATGTCCAGTACTCCTGCAGAAGGCAGCGCGACCTGCATTAAATCGGGGCGCTGGGTCATGGTAGCGCCCACCAGCAATCCTCCGTTAGATCCGCCGACGACAGCAAGATATTGTTTGGAAGTATATTTTTCTTTGGTAAGATATTCGGCGGCGGCGATAAAATCGTCGAACACATTTTGCTTGTGCATGCGTGTACCCGCCAGGTGCCATTGTTCTCCATACTCTCCTCCTCCTCTCAGATTAGGCTGGGCATAGATACCTCCATGTTCAAGCCATTCCATTCGGGAAACGCTAAAGGTGGGCATCAGGCTCACACCAAAGCCGCCATATCCATACAGCCACGTAGGATTTTCCCCATCTAATTGTATTCCTTTTTTATAAACAATATACATAGGTATTTTAGTACTGTCTTTACTGCTGTAGAAAACCTGTTTGGTAACATAATCATCAGGGTTGAAATTTAAAGAAGGCTTCCAGTAGAGTGAAGAACTGCCATCTTTCATATTGTAATGATAGATGGTAGAAGGATAAGTAAAAGAAGTAAAAGTATAATACAGATCAGTTTGATCTTTATATGCGTTGAATCCTCCGGCGGTACCGGCAGTAGGCAAAGCTATTTCACGGATTTGATTTCCGTCATGATCATATTGATACACTTTGTTTTTTACATCTACCATGTAGGTGGCAAAGAAATAACCCCCACCGGTACTGACCTCCAACACATTTTTTGATTCAGGAATTACGTCTTTCCAGTTGTCCGGTGAAGGATTGGAAGCATCCACTTTTACCAAACGATAATCAGGTGCATCTCTGTTGGTATAAATAAATAAAGTACTTCCATCATTATCCGCCACAGTTTGCATGCTTTTATAATCTGTTACTATAGGAACAACAGGTGCATTTTGTTTTGTAAGATCCCGGATATACAAAGTATTATTAGTGGTCGTGTTTGCACCTAATATAACCAGGTAATGCCCGTCCTCGGTAGTATATCCACTGATATAACGATATGGCTCTTTATCTCCACCAAAAACAAAGACGTCCGCCGATTGTGGAGTGCCCATTTTGTGGTAATATAAAGTATGATGAATGGTTTTGTAGGTGAGCCTGTTTTCACCTTTCGGAATATCATAAGTGCAATAATAAAATCCTTCATCCCCTTTCCAGGACACGCCCGAAAATTTTGTATTTTTAATGGTATCACCAACTAAGTTTCCGGTACCCGTATTTTTTACCAATATATCCCGCCAGTCTGAGCCACCATTTGAGACCAGGTATGCCATCAGGGCGCCATCGTTGGTAAAGGAAGTGCCCTGCAAAGTAACAGCTCCGTTATGCGCAAAAGTGTTTGGGTCAAGAAAGACTTCTGCAGAGGCAGTATCTGCAGGGTTTTTAGCACGGTAAAGAATATTTTGATTTTGCAACCCGGTATTTTTATTGAAGTAATAATAGTCTCCATGTTTTTCAGGATTGGTTATCCTTGAAAAATTGATCAGCGAAGTCAGGTCTTTTTTAATTCTTTCGCGAAAAGGAATCTGGTCAAAGTATTGATCAGTTACTTTATTTTCTGCTTTTATCCATTCTTTGGTGTCTGCTGAAGAATAATCTTCCAGCCAGCGATAAGGATCCGCCACTTTAATTCCGTAAAATATATCAGATGAATCTACTGTTTTTGTAGCAGGGTAAATGATGTTCGCTGCTTTTTGCGTGCCGGAATGACAACCGGCGATTAGGAGGGCACTTGCAATGATTACTAATCGTTTCATGTTGATGTAATTTAAATGAGTATAAAAATTTATTTGAAGGTGTATTTTTTAAATTTGATTAATTTGTTTCCCTTATCAACTTCTTCACATTATCATGCAATTGCTTATGCACGTTTTACGTAGACTATTGCTATCTAATTTTTTATAAAGAAATGATTAAAGTTATGTTCAAAAATGAGCAGGTAAGTTACACTTTGAAAGAAGCTAACACTTATACTTTTCGTACAAAATGTTGGATTTTTCAAGCATTTTGGGTGTAATTTTTTAGATGAAGCGTTCTGCCGTCATGTTTCATTTCTCACGAACCGTGGTAGAAAATTAAGTTGATTTATATTAAAATCTAAAGTTATGTATTTTTTGGGTTTCTGCCTCGCGCAGTAAACGCCCGCCTGCCCGCCCGTTCCGGTTCGGACGGGATGAACCAGTTCGGACAGGAGCCATTCGGGCAGGAACAAATATTGATGATTAATAACAACTACCCGTATTCGTTTATTAAGGACTCATTAAAATATTCAACTTATAGTACACGCCGCATAAGGATGTGTAGTGGTCTTTTATGAGTCTTCAGCTCGAAATTTTTTGCTGTTATTCTTTTGTTTTTAATTTTTCTTTCAATGCAGTAAAATCAAGTGGTTTGGTTAGAAAATCATCTGCGCCCAGGCTCATTGCCTGGTTATAATTATAGGCATCGCCGTAAGCAGTGATCATCATTACAGTTGGTGGCGGCGCTTTGTATTTTTTTCCTCCGCGATCGGCCATCAACTGCCAGTTGGAATCCGGCAATAAAATATAGGCAGCGGTATCTGCGGCGATATGGTAAGAAGGCGGCAGAGTAGGCTGCCCGCTTGCTGATATGAAAAAGAAACAGCATAGAATTAAAGAAAGAAAAATCTTATTATTGATAAAAGAATACCAGGTATTTTTTAGGGTAAAAAAATCCTCTTTTTGTTCAATAATAACTATTGAAATCATTTTGAATACATTATTTATTTCTGTTTTGGTTATCTAAATCTCATAAGTTACAGACGGCTTAAGGATTTGTATTTTCAAAGGAGGGTTTATTTCAGGAGGCGGAAAAGAGAATTAAAAAAGAAAAAACTCTGAAACAAAAATAATGTATTTTTTTTGAGATGTGTTCTCTGGGGACGTTTCAAAATCTTCCGTATAAACATCAAATGGCTCACATTGGAAAAGCTGAATTTTTTCTTTTAAAAAAACCATTATATATTTGATTTCTTTTAAAAATATAAATTATGCCACACATTGATTTGCCATCAGAATATCCCGGAATCCGGAGTCTGTTTATATATAGCCCTGTTACCGCAAAACCTTTAAACGATTTAGTACAAACTCTCATGCACGATCCGGGCACTTCCACGCTTACGCCCGGCGAAAGAGAACTGATCGCTGCTTACACATCAAGCCTGAACGAATGTAAATATTGCGCCTCAACACACGGTGCTATCGCCAAATACCAGTTAAACGGGAATGCGGATATTGTGCAGGATATACTGAAAAAAGATATAAACAAAGCTGAAGTAAGCGATAAGCTTAAAGCCTTATTACACATTGCGGGCAAGGTGCAGGATAGCGGCAAAAGTGTTTCTTCTGATGATATTTCAAAAGCAAAAGAACAGGGCGCCACTGACAGGGAAATTCATGATACTGTGCTTATAGCAGCAGCTTTCTGTATGTTTAACCGGTATGTAGATGGATTGGCAACGTGGACTCCGGATGATGCTGCTGTGTACGATGCAATAGGTGAACAACGCGCACGGGAAGGGTACTTAACCAAACCATTTGTTGTTAAAAATCCTGCTAATAAAACAGTTTAATATGCCTTATATACCCTTAAAGGAAAACCTCTCGGGGATAACCGGGCTATTGGATTACCGGAAAGATACGGCTTTGCCTATACGGGAGCTTACTCAAATATTGCTTAGGGGAGAATCTACCCTAACAGAAGGAGAGCGCGAATTGATTGCCGCAGTAGTTTCTTATGGCAATGAATGTGCTTTCTGTACGGCGGCACATTCTGCGGCGGCCGACCTGCTGCTTGATAATAATACAATTGCTGAAAAAGCAAAATTTGAACCGGATAAAGCGCCTGTAACCGGTAAAATGAAAGCGCTGTTAACCATTGCAAGAGCTGTGCAGAAGAACGGCAAGTTGGTAACACCTGTAATGATTGATGAAGCAAAAGCACAGGGAGCTACAGATATGGAGCTGCATGACACGGTATTAATTGCGGCACTTTTTAGCTTATACAACAGATATGTAGATGGGCTTGCAAGTGTTACTCCGTCCGACCCTGCTTTTTATAACAGGCTGGCTGCTATACTTAAAGATAAAGGATATATGCCATCAGAAAACAGGTATGCTGATTTGTAAAAATTTTTTTAAGGCCTTTGTGTTGAGGTAAGGATAAATGTGGCTTTGCCAATTCCAAAACGAATTGAACGACGCCTCTTTACTTTGTCCTTCTACTATAAAACCAGCTATCAGATAAAACCACACTTAACTTCGTAATTTCTTTTCGAAATAGATTTTTTGACTTTCATAACTAAGGATTGTTAATGATTTTCTAATTTGACTGAAGCTGATTTTCCCGTTTTAAACTCCGGAATAATTCGTGTGTCATAACTGCAACAATCACAATTAAAATAAAAGTTATGAAAAGTACAATTACATTTACCAACGCAGAATTCCTGGGGTTACTATTTATTTTTAGTACTATAATTGCCTCATTAATTTATTCAATGGTTTATTTTACATAATAAACCATTGATACTTTTTGATACAGGCCCAGATAACAAAAATTATTTTTTCGTTTAAGCGTTAACGTTATAAAATAGAAATCATTATTATTTGTTGCTTTACTGTAAAAAAGTTGCTTTACTGTAAAAAAGATAAGGAATTCCTTATGAGCCCGAATGGAATTTTTGCTTCGTATGTTTAGAATCAGTTTACCTGGTTAGCCTTAAAGACCCTGATAAAATTTCCCCCCAATATCTTGTCAATATCTTCTTTTGAATAACCTTGCCTTACCAATTCTTTTGTGATCATTGGGTATTTGGTTACATCTGTAAGTACTTTTGGCGTAAAAGGAATGCCATCAAAATCGCCGCCAAGGCCCACATGGTCAATTCCGGCAAGTTGAACAATGTGTTCCAGATGATCAAATAATAAATGAAAAGGCGCTTGCATATCTTCTATTTCTTCAGGATATTTTTTGGCGATTATATCATCAGCTTCAAAATCTTTTTTATCTGATGCTATAAGAGAATCTTTTTCCGCTTTATGTTTTTTGTAAAAGATTTTTTCTTTTCCGGCAACAGTGCTATCCAAAAACGCCGGATAAAAATTCAAATCTATGACTCCCCCATTTTTTCCAACTGCTGTTATCATGTCATCTTTCAGATTTCTAAAAGCGGGACAGAGCGCATAACAATCGCTGTGAGATACCAAAATTGGTTTGGTAGAAGTGTTGATAGCATCCCAGAAAGTCTGGTCGCCTACATGGCTCATGTCCACCATCATTCCTAATTTGTTCATTCTTTTTACCACTTGAATCCCAAAATCATTCAATCCTTTTTTTTGTGAAGTAGTATCTGCTTTCCCGTTTTTTTGCTGATTGCCTGACTCGTATTCGGCACTCGTGGCCCAGGAAGTATTATTGTTCCATGTTAAGGTCATATAACGTACTCCGCGGTTATACAAACTATCTAATTTACTCAAATCATCTTCTATCATGTGTCCACCTTCCACGCCCATCATTGATGCTAGTTTGTGTTCTTTTACTGCTTCGTCTAATTGAGCGGGAGAGCTTACCAGCATCATTTTGGAAGGATTCCGTTTTACCCACGCATATAAAGTATCAATTTCCCTGTTGGCAAACTGGTAAGGATCTTTTTGTTCGCCATCACAAAAAATCGAAAATACCTGTACATCTAATCCGCCCTTCAACATACGGTTCAGATCGCTGTTTGTTTTACCTGTAAGGTCCTGGTCAAAAGTATAGCCCTTTTCAATACACGTGCTTATGATATCATTGTGTGTATCGCAAACAATTGCTTCTGCATGAATTTTTTTATAAGATTGTGCCTCTGAAATAACAAAGAACATAATGCAAATACCAGACAGTAAAAAAAGTTTCATAAACATTGATTTTGAAAAATAAATAGTTACTTCACTTTATCATTGCTAAAAAATAAAATACTATCAGTGTAGATTTTTTTCAGAAGGGGAAGGTAAAACAAAAGATTATAAAATAAGTAAGCCGGAAAGAGAGTTTTGGTAATTTTATTGAGATCCTTCCTGTTTTTTGAAAGCGTAGGAAGTACTTAATATGTATTGATAAAATTCTGCCAGGGTGCTGGTGACAATAAAAAAATAGGTGGGACGATACAACTTTTTATATAATTCAAGTTCTTCTCCTTTGAGGCCAGTAACTCTGGATATGACTTTTGAAGAAAAACGATAGTCCACGTAATCGTCCTGTTCCTGCTGAATCAGCATTTTTTTAAAGGCGAGGTTTTCTTTATTTTTTTTGAATTGAAAAGATCTGATAAGGGCATCAAGATCGAATCCCGCTGCGCCTCCGGGATCTATATTGGGATGAATTCCGCGTTTTTCACCGCCGAATAATTTTGAAAATTCTTCCCGGTTTTCCAGCGAATCTTTTTGGTATGAGTTGGAAAAGACGGTAACCGGGCTCAATAATTTATATTTCCCTTTTACTCTTACCCCGAGTGAAATATCAAATGCAGTATAATCAATCATTGACCTCACAGGAAACTTTATAGTTGATTTGCCGTTATAGAAAAAACTAATAGAGTCATTTTCATTCACACCAATATGGTATGTACCGGTTGAATCTGTTACCGTTCGTGAGCCTGAAGTGCTGTAAACATATACATCCGGAATAGTGTATAGCCTGGAAGAATCATAAACAGTTCCTGAAATTATTATTTGCCCCGTAACTTTTGCGGGGCTTATGGCCTGTATTATTAAGTAGAGGCATAAAAATTTTAGAATCAGTTTTTTATTCAAAATGCTCTTGCGATATTACGACAATGATTTTGCGAAGTTACAAGACCAATTTTTTTTAACGAGGGTTTTTAATTTATACTGACAAGGATTTCACGATTTATTACGAATTATTACAGTTAACGGGCAAATAAGGTCAATTCCTATTTACTGCCTTCTTACAATATACCCATTCTGCGCCACGCAGTAAACGCACAAATAAGTCAGTTTCCTGATTTTCTTACCGGCTGATCATTCTTTCTAATTGAAACTCTTGTTTTATTTCATTGTAAACCGGATCGGCCATAATTAAAAGTAGAGAAAAAATCAGTAGGTTTTTTCATTCAATAATTTGTCAATTGTTTTTGGATAATATTCGTGTTCCAGTGCATGAATTTTTTTAGCGAGGCTTTCTGCAGTATCATTTTCTTTTATAACACATGTAGCCTGGAAAATGGTTTTGCCGTGATCATATTTTTCATCCACATAATGAATGGTGATACCGCTTTCTTTTTCTTTTGAGGTGATGACAGCTTCATGCACTGCATTGCCATACATTCCTTTTCCGCCATAAGCGGGTAATAAAGCGGGATGTATATTTATTATTTTATGGTGAAAAGCGGAAATTAAAATTTCGGGGATTTTCCATAGAAACCCGGCAAGTACAATTAGGGATGGCTCAAATTTTTTTATTTCCTGAACATATCCCGTTTCACTTAATAGTTTTTTTTCTATCATTAAAACAGGAATATTTTCTTTGGCCGCAATATCAATTACGCCTGCTTTACTATTATTGCAAACGATCAAAACGACTTTTACTTTTGTATTTCCTTTAAAATAATCAATGATCTTCTGCGCATTACTTCCTGCACCCGAAGCAAAAATGATTAATTTTTTTTGATAGCTTTTGTCCATTTAGAAATGGTGTTTTTTACAAAGTATGCATACCGGTTTTTTTATTATTTTTCCGGGAAAGGTACTACTTGCAACTATTTACCATACTTCAAAGATGCATTTTTTGATTCGATAAATCAATGATTTTTACAAAGAAGATAAAAAGGTCTTTTTTTATTAATAAAAAACTTTAAAATCAACATCAATAATAAATATTCTCTGAAACACGCTTCGGATAAGGAAAAAAAAAATTTAAAATTGTTAACACATTGTCAACATGCTTCCTTATTTTTGCAGCCAACAAGGTAATTATTCCAATTATTCAAGATAGGAAAATAAGTGTATGAATCACGTCAAAAGGCTATTTACTAAAACACTCGCAGTATTCCTTTTTCTTACTCTAATTTCATCACAGGAATTATTGTATGCCGCCGATGGAGAAGCTCTCTTTAAAGCTAACTGCGCAAGTTGTCATAAACCATTAGAAAAATATGTAGGGCCTGCACTCCAGGGCGCCCGGGCAAGAGAACCTTACAAAGGGTGGGTGTACAAATGGATAGCTAATACCACGACAATGGTTAATACTGATCCGTATGCCAAGAATTTAAAAGCTGAAATGGGCGGCGTGGTAATGACGCCTTTCCCCGATTTATCAAAAGATGATATTGACGCAATACTCGATTGGGTAGATAAATATAAAGCACCAGGCGCACCGGCAGGAGGAGCTCCGGGAGTGGCAGCGCCCCAATCAGATAACACCGTTTTATATGGATTGCTTACTTTGGTATTGGCCATTATCGCTTTGATATTATTACAGGTAAATAGT
This sequence comes from Hanamia sp., assembly GCA_036509335.1. Taxonomy (GTDB): domain Bacteria; phylum Bacteroidota; class Bacteroidia; order Chitinophagales; family Chitinophagaceae; genus Ginsengibacter. The sequence goes on along the minus strand of DATCFT010000059.1, from coordinate 87,737 downwards.
AATCTTAAAAAACTAACCGATGAAAAAGACGAAATAAAATCTCCTACGCCGGTTCCTTTTTATCGCAATAAAATGTATTTACTGCTTTTGTCAATAATATTATTTGTTTTTGCCGGTTATTACCTGGTAGATGGGGCCATGGGTTTGGGCAGACAACAGGGATACCAACCGATACAGCCGATTTTCTATTCCCATAAGGTGCATGCAGGTGTTAACCAGATCAGTTGTTTATATTGCCATGGCGGAGCGCAGGATAGTAAGCATGCCAGCATTCCTTCTGTAAATGTGTGTATGAACTGCCACATGGCCGTTAAAGAATATACCGGCGAACCTCTACTTCGCGATGACGGTACTACCGTAAATGCCAATGATGAAATCCAAAAATTATATCAATATGCAGGTTGGAACCCGGATACTAAAACGTATGATAAGCCGGGTCATCCTATAGCCTGGGTACAAATTCACAACCTTCCCGACTTTGTTTATTTTAATCACTCTCAGCACGTAAAAGTAGGACGAATAGCCTGTCAGACTTGTCATGGGAATATTCAAAATATGAATGAGGTAAAACAATTTGCTGCATTAAGTATGGGATGGTGCGTCAATTGCCATAGAACTACTAATGTACAGTTTAATGATGATAAAGGAAATGGAAATAAATTTTATAGTCTTTATGAAAAATTTCATCAGGATATAAAAGATAAAAAGTATGACAGTGTTACTGTTCAAATGATTGGTGGAACAGAATGTGGGAAATGTCATTATTAAATTTTTCAAGGCATAAGGCAATAGAGATAAAAATTAAAAATAAAGAAACAATATTAGTTCATTGCTTAGATCGATTACAGATTTAAGGTAATTATCTGCCTCAGGCAGATTGAATAAATATGAGTGAAAAAAAATACTGGCAGAATTTTGGAGAACTCAACCAAAGTGAAGCACATAAAAAAGCAAAAAAAGATGAATTCAGGGAAGAGCTTCCTTTTGAAGAATTAGGTAATGAAAACATTTTTAATGCAAAAACCCCCAGAAGGGATTTCCTGAAATATATGGGGTTCAGTACTGCTGCTGCAGCCATTGCTGCAAGTTGTGAAATGCCGGTTCGCAGAAGTATTCCTTTCCTCCACAAGCCCGACGATATGATTCCGGGTGTTCCTAATTATTATGCCTCTACTTATTTGATGGATGGTGATGCAATACCTGTAGTGGTAAAACAAATAGAAGGAAGGCCAATCAAAATAGAAGGAAATGAACTTTCTTCCTTGTCGGGAGGCGGCACTTCAGCGCAGATTCAATCTTCCGTGCTGGATCTTTATGATACTACGCGCCTGCGCTATCCAATGGTCAACCGCAAAGAAGCTACTTTTGAAGCAATAGATAAGATGGTGTCAGATGGACTTTCTGCCAATTCAGGAAAGCCATTAGTGCTATTAACTTCTTCTGTTACTTCCATTACGACGAGGCAAATTATCAGTGATATTTTATCAAAATATCCCGGAAGCCGCCATGTACAATATGATGCCGTTTCTTATAGTGGAATGTTAGAAGCTAACCAGGCATCTTATGGTAAAAAAGCAATCCCTGCTTATCATTTTGAAAATGCAAAAGTGATCGTAAGTCTCGGAGCCGATTTCCTGGGAACATGGTTGAGCCCAGTGATTTTTGCCAAACAGTGGGCATTTGGAAGAAGAATAAATGAAAAAAACCCTTCAATGAGCAGGCATATACAATTTGAAGGATATTACAGTATGACCGGAGCCAATGCAGATGAACGTTATCTGCATAAGCCTTCTCAAACAGGCGCTGTTGCACTGGCATTATTAGGCGCCCTGGGAGGAGGTACCTCTTCGAATATTTCCGGTGACCTGGCTGATGGCGTTAAAAAAACTGCGGCCGAATTAATGGCAAATAAAGGAGCGGGGTTAGTAATATGTGGTAGCAATGATGCCAATATTCAATTAATTGTAAACGCAATAAACGAAGCAATAGGTGCAGGAGGAAAAACGATAGATTGGGATACTCCTGTAAATTACCGACAGGGTTTGGATTCAGATATGGTTGCACTTACACAGGATTTGAATTCAGGAAATATAGGCGCCCTCCTTGTATATGGCGCTAATCCTGTTTATAGTTATTTTGATTCACAAAAATTCGCGGCAGGTGTAAAGAAATGTCCATTCACGCTTTCATTTAGCGAAAAAATGGACGAGACTACAGAACTGTGTAAATACATCATTCCATCTCATCACTGGTTAGAAAGCTGGGGCGATTCAGAACCTCAGAAAGGTTATGTAAGTGTTATTCAGCCTATCATTCATCCATTATTTAAGACAAGGCAGTTTGAATCGTCCTTATTAAAACTTACCGGAAACCCTGATGATTATGAAACCTATTTCAGGAAGTTCTGGACAAGCAAACTTGGTGGCCTTGATAACTATGAAAGATTTTTGCAGGATGGGGTTATGGAAAATTCAAAGCTTAAGACTCAACCTGTTTTTGTAAATACTTCTGATCTAACAACCGGTGATGCTGCAGCACTTGCTACTTCTGATACAAAAGATTCGGTTGGCTATATAACTCCTAAACCTGCTGCTACTGATTCTACAAGATCAACAGCAGGAAATTCTGTACTCATGGGTACCGTTGCTTTTACCGGCAATGTTGCTGATGCGGCTGCGAAGATCGGAACTGTAAAAGGCGGCGATAAGGAATTGGTATTGTATCAAAAAGTTACCATTGGCACCGGTTCGCGCGCGAGCAATGCATGGCTTCAGGAAGCCAGTGATCCAATAGGTAAAGTAACCTGGGATAATTATGTGATGGTATCTCCGGAATTGGGTAAAAAATTATTTGATATTGATATTTTTAATTCTAACCAGGGAGATAAATATGAAATACATCCCGATAAACCGGTAGTGAAAATTACTTCAAATGGCAAGACAATTGAACTTCCTGTTATGATCATTCCGGGTACTCATCCGGATGTAATAGCTGTTGCTCTTGGTTATGGCAGGCAAAGCGAAGATAAATCCAAGACCAGTGAATATATCGGGCCTGCAGCAGACGGAGTAGGTCAAAATATGTATCCTTTCACTTTTTTCAATGGTAATAACATTACTTACGAAGTTCCGGTTACTATAGAAAGCACAGGAAAAACATTTAAAATTGCTGCTTCTCAAACTCATAGTATAACAGAAGGCCGTCCGGTAGTAAGGGAGACAACCCTTGAAGAATTTATTGCCGATCCCGGTGAATTAAACAGAGAGGAAGAAGAAGAACTGAAACAATATGGAGAAAATTTTACCCGCGACGCGACGCTCTATCCCACCTTTGCCAGGCCGGGAATAAAATGGGGAATGAGTATTGATTTGAATACCTGTATCGGGTGTTCAGCATGTACTATTGCTTGTGTAGCAGAAAATAATATTTCTACCGTAGGTAAATATGAAGTTTCGAGGTTTCATGATATGCAATGGATTCGTATAGATCGCTATTTTACAGGTGATCCTCAAAAACCGGATATTGTTTTTCAACCTATGCTTTGCCAGCAATGTGATAATGCCCCATGCGAAAATGTATGTCCTGTATCAGCCACAAACCATAGTAGCGAAGGCATTAATCAAATGATATATAACCGTTGTATCGGAACCCGTTATTGCGCTAATAACTGTCCTTTTAAAGTCCGGCGTTTTAACTGGGCTGACTGGAATGGAGCTGATAGCTTCCCGGATAATCAACGCGGAATCATCTCTGCTACAACTACCAATCTTGACCAGGACCTTACCCGCATGGTGCTGAACCCGGATGTAACGGTACGTTCGAGAGGGGTTATGGAAAAATGTAGTTTTTGTATTCAGCGTTTGCAGCAAAGTAAATTAAATGCAAAAAAAGAAGACAGGGTATTGAAAGACCAGGAAGCAAAAACAGCTTGTATGCAGGCCTGCCCTACTCACGCTATTGAATTTGGAAATGTAAAAGATAAAGAAAGCAAAATTGCCAAACTTAGATTTGAAGAACAGGTAAACCGGAAGTTTTATGTTTTAGAGCAATTACACGTACTACCTAATTTGAATTATCTTACTAAAGTAAGAAATACAAAACGCAAAGTAGGAAGCACAACAGAAAAAGTATAACTGAACAGATAAATAATAAGTTTACAAATGTAGCCTGTGTCAAAAACTAAACGAATATGTCATTATTAAAATACGAATCGCAACTCCGGGAGCCATTAATTGATGGAGATAAAAATTATCACCAGATAACTGAAGATATAATTGGCCCTATTGAAACTAAGCCGACCAGGCTTTGGTGGATTGGGCTTTCTATTGCTCTTGCACTTTTAGCTTTTGGTGTGTATTCAGTTTATAGGGAAGTAGTATATGGTATTGGCCAATGGAATGTTACCCGTACCGTAGGATGGGGCTGGGCAATTACTAACTTTGTTTGGTGGATCGGTATTGGCCATGCAGGCACATTGATTTCTGCAATTCTTTTGTTGTTTGGACAAAAATGGAGGACAGGTGTAAACAGAGCCGCTGAAGCCATGACGATCTTTGCGGTAATGTGTGCTGGAATGTTTCCCATTTTTCACATGGGACGTGTATGGGATGGCTTCTTTATATTGCCTTATCCTAATTCACGCGGACCGGTTTGGCCTAATTTTAATTCTGCACTTTTATGGGATGTATTTGCAGTATCTACTTATTTTACAGTTTCCGTACTTTTTTGGTACACAGGTTTATTGCCAGATCTGGCAACCCTTAGAGACAGGGCAAAAACAAAATTCAGAAAAATGTTTTATGGTCTTTGTTCTTTTGGATGGTCAGGAAGTACCAAACACTGGCAACGCCAGGAAAGTCTTGCGCTGGTTTTGGCTGGGTTAGCTACGCCACTTGTATTGTCAGTACATACGATTGTATCTTTTGATTTTGCCACTTCAGTAATTCCTGGATGGCATACTACTATTTTTCCTCCTTACTTTGTTTCAGGAGCCATTTTTTCCGGTTTTGCGATGGTACAATCGCTATTGATCATTACCCGAAAAGTATTGCATCTTGAGGATTATGTTACCATCGGACATATAGAAGCGATGAATAAAGTGATTGTGCTTACAGGTTCAATAGTAGGATGTGCCTATTTATCCGAATTGTTTGTTGCATGGTATAGCCAGAATACTTATGAATGGTGGGCTTTTCGTGAAAACAGGGCTAATATTTTCAGTCCTTACGGCTGGGCATATTATGGTATGATCTTTTGTAACGTTATATCTCCACAAGCCTTCTGGTCAAGGAAATTAAGAAGAAATGTTACGTTTACTTTCTTTATGGCGGTATTGGTAAATGTGGGAATGTGGTTTGAGCGGTTTGTGATTTTTGTAACCTCTCTTTATCGCGATTATCTGCCTTCGTCATGGACTATTTATTACAGCCCTACCATTTGGGAAATAGGTTTTTATTTGGGTACATTCGGTTTGTTTTTTACATGTTATTTCCTTTTTGCTAAATTCTTTCCCGTAGTTGCCGTGGCAGAAATTAAAGCAATTTTGAAACTAAGTGGTGAAAATTTTAAAGAACAAATGTCCGGTATGGAAAGTGTGGATTCCGATAAATTCTATGTTGAAGAAATGGAGCATGCGCATTAATTATTTTGTTTAATGAACATTGATATAAATATTGTTAATTAAAACAGCCCTTTAGGGATACAGAATATGATTAAAAAATTTATTGTAGGTTCCTTTGAAGAAGAAAAAGTTTTATTTGCTGCCGTAAAAAATGTACGAAGAGCAGGATATAAAATTCATGACGTTTATACACCATTTCCTATTCATGGCCTTGATAAGGCAATGGGCTTAAGAGAAACAAGCCTTCATACAATGGGGTTTATATATGGAATACTCGGTACTACAATCGCTATTGGCGGTATGGGCTGGATATTCACCACTGACTGGCCATTAGATATCGGAGGTAAACCACATTTTCCTTTACCTTCCTTTATCCCTATTGCATTTGAACTAACTGTTTTATTATCAGCAGTAGGAATGACATGGACATTTTGCTGGCTTTGTAAAATGATGCCGGGTGTAAAAAAACATCACTTTAATTTGAGATCAACGGATGACCTGATGACGATTGTAATTGAATGTACTCCAAATTCTAATGAAGCAGAAATAGACAATTTTTTAAAAGAAAATGGCGCTATTGAAATAAATACCCAGGATGCAGAAGCGGGTTGGTGGTTTGGAAGATATGATAAAGAACAAAAATTATACAAGGAAGAAGATTTGGAAGTAGTTGAATAATATCAATAGAAAAGTAAGAAAACAGGATAACGTTTTTGAAATTGAAATTAGAAATCTTACCTATTTCCTACCCGAAAGACGCAGTCAGGCGGGGTTTCTTTACTTGCAGTAAAAATTGGCTTTTTGAAAATAAATAAAAAAATTTGAAACCGGAATTTTAGATATGAAAAAAATAAGAATTGTTTTATCACTGGTAGTAGTAATCGGGCTGATAACCCTGATGAGTAGTTGCGACAACAAAAGAGAGCCGGGTTTGACTTATATGCCTGACATGGCCTACAGCCGTGCGTATGAATCGTATGCTCCTAATAATCTTGCAAAAGAGAATGTAAACTATATACCCTATCCGGTAGAAGGAACCATCAGAAGAGGGGATTTATTCCCTTACCCTTTGCCCAACGACTCGAACGGATATAAAATGAGCGCTGAAATAAAGGATCCTTTGCCAGCACTCGATTCTGATCAGTTGAAAGAAGCCGGCCGTTTATTTAATATCAATTGTGCTATTTGCCATGGACCAAAAATGGATGCACAGGGACCATTATCTACAGGAGGCAAAATACCTGCGGTAGCTAATCTGACTTCGGCTCATTATGTTGCAATGCCGGTAGGAACGATGTTTCATACAGTTACTTATGGTAAAGGAAATATGGGAAGTTATGCTTCTCAATTAAGCCGCAAGCAAAGATGGATGGTGATTCAGTATGTGAAATCAAAGCAATTAGGAACAAGTGATTCCGCCGCAGTAACATGGGCAGATTCTACGGCGACTAAGTCAATGGCAATTGATACAACAATAAAAAAATAAAGTTTAATCAAAAATCTTTTTTTAATGAACAATCAGTATGAAACACCGGCAGCATATAATAAGTGGTCAACAGGATTAATGATTGCAGGCTTGCTTACTCTTATTCTTGGAATCATTTTTTTGAATCCAATAGCTGGTGCTAATGGAGGTAATGTGAATAGTACCCGCTTTTGGGCAGTCTTGCTTCAAAATAGTTTGTTTTGGTTAATGCTGGTTAATGTGGCCACGTTCTTTATTACAATTAATACGCTTGCAATGAGCGGCTGGCAGGAAGCTTTTCGCAGAGTTACAGAAGCCGTATCTTCCCTGGTGCCTGTTTTAGGGGGAATCAGTATGATTGTTTTACTCTGTATTGTTTTTGGTCATAGAGGAGATATATATCCATGGCTCAACAAGAATTTAATGGCTCACGATGCCGTATTGCATGGTAAAAGAGGATTCTTAAACCCTGCTGTTTTTTTAATTTATTCACTGATTGCTATGTTCCTTTGGTCTTATTGGGGTAAAAGATTAATTAAACTTAGCCGGTTAACGGATGAAACCGGGACCATGGACCTTAAAACATCCAAAAAATGGATGAATAAAAATATGAGAATCTCTGCTTCCTATGTAGTCTTTTATATACTTACTGTAGGATCATTCATTCCCTGGCTTTGGTTTATGAGCATTGATGCAAAATGGTACAGTACCATGTATAGCTGGTACACATTTGGAAGTACTTTTGTAGCAGGTATAGCGCTTGTTACCCTTTTTGTTATTTATTTTAAAAACCAGGGACAACTTGAATTTGTAAATAAAGAACACATCCAGGATTTGGGAAAATATATGTTCGCATTTTCAATTTTATGGACTTATTTATGGTTCGATCAGTTTATGCTACAATGGTTTGGTAATATTCCTGAAGAAACCATTTATTTCAAAATACGTTTACAAGGGCCTTATGAAGGTTTGTTTTACCTGAACCTGGTTCTCAACTTTGTAGCGCCTTTTTTAATATTTATGAAAAGAGCTACCAAGCGCAATTACTTTATTGTTACCTTCATGTGTATCGTGATCATATTTGGCCACTGGATAGATTTTTATCAAATGGTAATGCCGGGAACAGTAGGATTGCATCCACACTTAAGTTGGTTTGAGCTTGGTATCCCGTTAGGTTTTGTAGGTATCATAATGTGGGGAGTCAGCAGGTTTGCATCCAAAGTGCCGATGACAGCAAAAAATAATCCTTTTATAAAAGAAAGCATTATTCACTTTGTGTAATAAATAAATGGACGAGAAATAATTGAAGGGTAGAATAGTATTTTAAAATTTTTTAAAAAATCCGGGTTACGGATGGGGAAAAAATAAAGTATCATGAACAACTTTTTTTTGATAGCAATTGTTATACTCATTTTTCTGGTGATCTTCCAGATTGCCAAAGCAAGTGAATACGTAAGTGTTTTGAAAGGAGAAGAAAAATCAAGGAAACAAAGTAATAAGATCAACGGATTTTTAATGTTTGCTTTTCTTATTTTAGGTCTTATCGGCGTATTGTGGTGTAATCATATATTATATCCCAGGTCAGGATTAATGATAGGCGCTGCTTCCTCAGAGGGTCAGAGTATTGATAAAATGATGTGGATTACGATTATTATTACAGGTGTCGTATTTTTTATTACCCAGATTTTATTGTTTTGGTTCTCTTTCAGATACCAGGAAAGCGATAAAAGAAAGGCCCTTTACTATCCTCATAATAATAAGCTTGAAATAATATGGACTGCTGTTCCCGCTATTACACTTACTGTTCTTGTTGTTTTCGGATTGAAATATTGGTTTAAATTTACAGCGCCTGCGCCCAAAAATTCACAATTGATAGAAATCACCGGACATCAATTTGCCTGGGAAATAAGGTACCCGGGCAGAGATGGCATACTGGGTAGGAAAAACTATAAATTGACAGATCCTGCTAAAGACAATCCTCTCGGTGTAGATTTTTCTGATGAGGCAAGCCATGATGATATACATGTAACAACAACGATGCACGTAGTGGTAAACAGACCGGTGAAATTAGTAATTAATTCACAAGATGTAATACATGATGTAGGATTGCCCCAGTTCAGATTAAAAATGGATGCCGTACCCGGAACACCTACTACTATGTGGTTTACTCCAATTATTACTACAGAAGAAATGAAAAAGAAAACCGGCGATCCCGATTTTGTATATGAAATAGCGTGTGATCAATTATGCGGAAAAGGGCATTTCACTATGAGAGGGATCATAGTAGTGGAGACACAAAAAGAATTCAATGCCTGGATGATAAAACAAAGACCAGAATATCTGAAGGCAAAGCAATTCCTTACTTCTGCTGCAACGCCTGCAGACTCGACAAAAAATTTGGCGCTGAGAAATTCGCTAATCCATAAATAATAATAGTAAATAGCCTAAAGGCTTTAAAAAAATATCATTATGAACGAAGAAGTTTTGCATGAAAAACCACTGGTGGTGCACGACACCGGCCATGAGTCGCACGAACATCACAAACAAAGTTTTATTACCAAATATATTTTTAGCCAGGATCATAAAATGATTTCCCATCAGTTTTTGGTTACAGGAATTATATGGGCAATAATAGGAGGGTTTTTCTCGGTTGTTTTCCGGTTGCAATTAGGATTTCCTGATAAAACATTTCCGTTCCTTGAAGACATATTTGGCCATTGGGCTGCAGGAGGAAGATTGGATCCTGAATTTTACTATGCCCTGGTGACTATGCATGGTACTATCATGGTGTTTTTTGTACTTACTGCCGGATTAAGTGGAACATTTTCAAATTTTTTAATCCCGCTTCAGGTAGGAGCAAGAGATATGGCTTCTCCTTTTTTAAACATGTTATCGTATTGGTTTTTCTTTGCAGCCTCAATAGTTATGTTTGCTTCTTTGTTCTTAGAAACCGGCCCTGCAAGCGGCGGTTGGACTGTTTATCCTCCTTTAAGTGCATTAGGGGATGCAATGGATGGTTCTAAAGCCGGGATGGACTTCTGGATAACGAGTATCGCCTTGTTTATTGTCTCTCAATTATTAGGCGGCTTAAATTATATCGTTACCGTATTAAATATGCGTACCAAAGGAATGTTCATGACAAGGCTTCCGCTTACAATTTGGTCTTTTTTGTTTACCGCTATTTTGGGAGTGCTTACATTTCCAGTATTATTATCAGCACTGGTATTATTATTATTTGATCGTCATTTGGGAACTAGTTTCTTTTTAAGTGATATCTTTTTGCAAAATGGGAAAATTTTGGCCAATGAAGGCGGTAGTCCTATTTTATTCCAGCATTTGTTCTGGTTTCTGGGGCATCCTGAAGTATATATCGTTGCCCTTCCAGCAATGGGGATTACTTCTGAAGTAATATCTACCAATGCAAGGAAGCCCATTTTCGGTTACATGGCTATGGTCGGTTCCTTCTTTGCCATTGCTTCATTATCTTTTATGGTTTGGGCACATCACATGTTTGTAACAGGTATGAATCCTTTCCTGGGTTCGTTTTTTGTATTATTTACTTTATTGATAGCGGTGCCGTCGGCAATTAAGGTTTTCAACTGGCTTACTACACTTTGGAAAGGAAATATACATTTTACGCCTGCCATGCTTTTTGCAATCGGGTTTGTTAGCCTGTTTATTTCCGGTGGTCTCACGGGTATCTGGCTTGGAAATTCCGCATTGGATCTGCATTTGCATGATACCTATTTTGTAATTGCACATTTCCACCTGGTAATGGGGGTTGCCTCCATGTTCGGGATGCTTGCAGGGGTATATCATTGGTTCCCCAAAATGTTTGGGAGGTTTATGAATAATACACTTGCCTATATTCATTTCTGGGTCTCTTTTGTAGGTGCTTATTTTATTTTCTGGCCAATGCACTACGAAGGATTAGCCGGTATGCCCCGGCGTTATTACGATTTTAGTAATTGGGAGTCTTTTAAAATGTTTCAGGGGCTGAATGAATTTATCAGCGTTACGGCAATAGTAGTTTTTGCTGCTCAATTCCTTTTTATTTTTAATTTCTTTTATTCTATTTACAAAGGAAGAAAGGTTACAGAAAAAAATAAAAATCCATGGGGTTCTAATACTATGGAATGGACTACGCCTATTCATCCGCCACATGGCAATTGGGTAAGTGAGATTCCTGAGGTTCATCGCTGGCCTTATGATTATGGTAAAGATGGCAGGGATTACATTCCGCAAACTGAACCAATAGGCGCTGCTGAAAGCAAACATTAAGAACAATCAAATTTTTGTTCGTAAAATATTTCTGAATCAATAGCCCTGTTAATTCAGGGCTTTTTAAAAGAATTTTTAATGATTAAAACGGCACCTCTAATGCCTCATTCAGTTTCTTATACGCTGGCAAGCAAAGTGAAAGATTATTTTATTTTAATCAAATTTACTTTAAGCTTCCTGGTGGTCTTTAGCTGTGTAGCGTGTTACCTGCTTGCCCCTAATATAACATTCAATTTTATCTCAGTCTTTATTTTATTTATTGCGGGTATGTTTATAACAGGATCAGCAAATGCCATTAACCAAACAGTGGAAAGAGATACAGACGCCCTCATGAAAAGAACAGCAGGAAGACCTGTGGCAGCAGGAAGAATGAGCGTAAATGAAGCATGGAGCTTTGCTGTTGTAATAGGGGCTATTGGAATTATTATGATGTGGTATTGGTTCAATTTTGCAAGCGCCCTGATCGCGTTATTTAGTTTGTTTCTCTATGCTTTTATATATACTCCGCTCAAAAAAGTAAGCTCAATTTCTGTGATTGTGGGCGCTTTTCCCGGAGCGCTGCCCTGCCTTATAGGGTGGGTGGCAGGCACGGGGTTCATTAATCCGAATGCTCATTTCCAGGGAATGACTGCTAACGGAGAAGTGGCTCAATATGCTAATTACGGAGGCTATGTTTTATTTGCTATTCAGTTTCTATGGCAATTCCCGCATTTTTGGGCTATTGCCTGGCTGGCACACAAAGATTATGAAAAAGCCGGATTCCGTTTGTTACCAAGTCAGGCCGGCCCTACAAAGTTTTCGGCAATGCAATCAGTAATTTATTCGATGATGATGGTGCCGGTAGGAATGCTGCCCTATTATTTTAATATTGGGGGGATATTGTCATTCTGGGTATTATTGATATGTAATCTGTGGATGGTATATGTAAGTATTATGCTGGTAGTAAAGATGAATGCAGCAGCAGCTAGAAAAGTGATGTTCAGTTCCTATTTCTATCTGATGATCGTTTTTCTTGCATTATTATTTGATAAAGTATAAAAGAGATTCAGATTAAATTAAAAAATAAGATTTAATAAATAAATATTTATTATGATTGCAGTGATGAAAGAAGAAAAAAACAGGCTACACCCGCTAAAATTTGTGATGTGGGGAGCGTGTACCAGCATCGTAATGATGTTTGCTGGTTTAAGCAGCGCATACATAGTAAAACGCAACCAGGGCAACTGGCTCAGTTTCGATATTCCCGTGATTTTTTACTATTCCACATCGGTGCTCATTCTGAGTAGCATAACTATCATACTTAGCCGAAAAGCCTTTCTTGACAGGCAAATGAAACAATATAAAAGATGGCTTGCCACTACTACTATATTGGGAATTACATTTGTAATTCTGCAATACACCGGGTTCACGCAGCTTTGGGCAAGCGGAATTACTCTTACCCGCAATGTGTCTTTTTCATTCTTATACATTATTGTAGGCCTGCATGCTGTGCATGTTCTGGGGGGTGTAATTGCCCTGATCATTATGTATTTGAAATCCTTTAGCAGAAGTAGAAAAAATTATAGCCCTATTTATATTGATCTGATGAATACCTACTGGCATTTTGTAGATGGATTATGGATATATTTATTACTTTTTTTAATAATCATAAGATGATTTGGCTAATGTCAATTTTAGGAAATAAAATGAAAGGAGTCGTTTAAAGATTTTTGGATGATGATAATTAAATCTCTGAAATAATAAATAATAACAATAAACAATTAATTATATTTTTGTAATAACCTTTTAACAAGTAATAATGGAAACTGCAATAGCTAAAACCAGAACTAGTGTATGGTCGGGAGGAAAAAGCCCTTTCAACGTAAGCTATGGAAAACTCATGATGTGGTTTTTCTTAATGAGTGATTCTTTTACTTTCGGTGCATTTTTAATTTCTTATGGCTCCATACGTTTTAGTTTGAATCATTGGGTGGATCATAATCAGGTATTCAACGAATTTCCCTTTACTGAGGCAAACCTTCCCCTGGCATACGTAAGTTTAATGACCTTTATTCTCATTTTCAGCTCTGTGACAATGGTTCTGGCGGTCCACCAGGGACACAAAATGAATCAGAAAGGCGTGGAGAAATGGTTATTTCTAACTATTCTTGGCGGCCTTGCATTCTTAGGAAGCCAGGCTTATGAATGGACAGGTTTAATCACCGGCCAGCACGAAGTATTGGTAAATGGTGTGATACAGCATTGGGGTACTACTGTGAGCCATAATCCGTGGGGGCCAAAGGTTATGTTCAATGGGCATTTGGTTGCTACACCCGGTCCTGTAGCTTTTGGAGGCTATTTCTATGGCATCACAGGTTTTCATGGTTTTCATGTATTTACAGGAGTAATTATAAACACCATAATGTTTATTAAAACTAAAAGAGGTGATTTTGCAAAACGAGGCCATTATGAAATGATTGAGAAAGCAGGGCTTTACTGGCATTTTGTAGATCTGGTATGGGTATTTGTTTTCCTTTGTTTTTATCTCATTTAATTAATAATAATAACTATTCATTTAATATAATATAATATAAAGAAAAATTATGTCTGTCGAAATAGCAACACCATTACCAACTACAGAAGCCGATATAGCTCATGTAAAAAGAATCTGGAAAGCATTTTGGGTTTTACTGATTCTTACTATTTTAGAACTTGTGTTAGGGCTAACCATCTATTTTATTGAGAAAAATCCGGATTATAGCAATGCTTTAGTATTATTTCTTAAGGGGGTTATCTGTATCTTTACACTCGCTAAAGCCTTTTATATAATTTCAATATTTATGCACCTTGGCGATGAAGTAAGGACAATGATATTTACTATCGCAATACCCATGACCTTGTTTATCTGGTTTATAACGGCATTTATTGCTGATGGGTCATCTTACAGGAATTTGAGAAATACCGATGCGGGCAGCAGAACTTATATTAAATCAAAAGATTTCCATAGTGTTCCTCTTGAACCTGGTGCTGAAAAGCGCGAAATAAAATTGCGATAGAGTAATTTCATTTAAATTATAATTTTTTAAATTAGCTGTTGCCCTTTGCAATGGCTAATTTTGCTTTAGAAAACTATGAATAAAAAATCTTTAATTGCATTAATCGTCGCAATTTCATTACCCATTACCGGATATTTGTTAGTAAGTTATTACAGTACACGTGCTATTGATATGCCTCACAGGTATTTTTATGATAGCGTGAATGTAGTGGAGAAAAACGGAGAGATGACTTACGATACTGCCTGGCACCATGTAAGTAATATTCATCTTACCAATCAACTCGACCAGCACGTTTCATTTGACGATCTGAAAGGAAAAATTATAGTGCTTGATTTCTTTTTTACCCATTGTCCCACTCTCTGTCCGAAACTGGCTGTGGCAATGAAAAAATTGCAAAACTCGTTTCCAAACCAGGATTCCATTGTACAATTCGTTTCTATTTCTATTGACCCGCAACATGATTCTGTAGCGCAATTAAGAAAATGGGCGGATAAGTTTAATGTGAACCCCGATAGCTGGTGGCTACTTACCGGAAACCGCGACAGTATTTATAATTTTGCGCTCCATGAAATGAAAGCAAGTGTAGCCGATGTAGGTATTGATACCGCTTTTATTCATACACAAATGTTTTTTCTTCTCGATAAAAATAGAGTTGTAAGAGGTTGGTTTGATGGGCTGGATACTGTAGCTCAGGCCAAGTTAGTACAGGATATTCCCTTGCTCATGCTGGAAAAAGATAAAAAAAGAAGCTTTACAGATTTTTTTAAAGGGCTTTTAAAAGGAAACACAACTAATTCATAGGTATCAATGGATGATCTGAATATTTTCCCCAAACCGGTTTTAAATAAAAATGATAAAAGGGCCAGGATCCTGATTTGGACAGTATCAATCATTGCTTTTTTAGGAATCGCTTTTCTTTCAGGAACAAAGTTGGAATTTAAGTTGAATTTCGATCCGCATATTTTCGCCACCTTCAATGCAATTATTAATTCGTGCGTAGCCATACTATTGATTGCCGCCTTGCTTGCCGTAAAATCAAAAAGATATCTTCTTCATAAAAAGATAATGCTTGCTGCCATTATTCTTTCTATTCTCTTTTTGATATCTTATGTATGCCATCATTTGCTGACTGGTGAAACTAAATTTGGCGACCTTAACCACGACGGAATATTAAGCCCTGATGAAAAGATCCTTGCCGGTTCATTACGATACGTTTATTATGCAATTTTAATAACACATATTCCGCTTGCAGGGATCGTTCTTCCATTTATTTTATTCACGGCTTACAGGGCGCTTTCCGGTGATTATGAAAAACATAAAAAACTCGCGCACATTACCTGGCCTATATGGTTGTATGTGGCCATAAGTGGCGTAACAGTTTATTTATTGATACGCCCTTATTATAATTAGCTAATTGGCTAATTAGCCAATTAACTAATTATATTTCCAATTCTTTTGCCGGGTCCCAAAACAATTTTTCAAAATCAACTACTGTATCATTTTCCACTTTTATTTTTTCTTTTAAAAGTAATTCTTCCATAAGAGTAGGCGTGGCAAAATGAGCTTTGCCAGTCAGCATTCCATTGCGGTTCAGTACCCTGTGTGCCGGTACTTTTGGCGACGCATGATGCGCTCCGTTCATTGCCCAGCCTACCATCCGCGACGACATTTTAGTTCCCAGGTAATTAGCGATAGCTCCAAATGAAGTAACCCGGCCTTTGGGTATTTGTCGCACCACATCATATACATCCTCAAAAAATGAATACGATTTATTAGAAGACCGTGGGCTTTCTTTTTTATTTGCTTTCTGTTTTCTTTCCATTAAAATTTATCAACTTTTTTTCAAATAAAAGAATTTTGATTTTGCAAAAATAGTTACTGAAATAAGAATAGCCGATAATTGTTGCTTTACTGTCTGTAATACTTTTTGAAGATTTAGAAAACCAAATTACTTACTGATAGTGGGCGGTGAAGACACCGCCCACGGCGACATTTTGAAATGCACCCGATAATTGTTTCTTTACTGTCATCTATATTTTTTTGAAATTTTGAAAACCAAATTACTTACTTCAAAGATCGAATAAAAATCTTCGATAATTGTTGCTCTACTGTTTGCTATTCTTTTTAAAAAGATATTTTTTCAAATTTCTTTTGAACCGGGTTTAAAAAAATATTTTCAAATAAAAAAAATAGAATAACTAAGATAAGCCGCAAAGTGTCTAAAATATAGAATAGGATAATTGGTGAAATCTTAATATAATTTAATTAAAATTTGAAAGCATAATTGCGATCCAGTATTCTTTTTTAATTTTAAAAAATCAATATTTAAATAGTAAAGAAAAATAAGCCATAGTTAAGATGATGAACCCAAAATGGTTCAAAAAAACTAAAAAAGGGTATATTTTTTGATACATTATTTATATACCAGATATTATTTACCGAATGCATATAATTTATAAAATGATCTATTGATTTGAATTTCTTTATCATTGCATATGTTGGAATGAATTTACTTTTCTAAAAGTGCTTAATTAAATTTTTAATTTATGTTTATTTCTACTAACTCTTATTGCAGAAAACATATTTTTTCAAAGATTTTATTGCTATTTTTTTTATGGATTGCTTTTATTCCCATTACTGCTTTTTCGCAGAAAACTGTTGTAACAGGCCATGTGCAGGGAACAGATGGACTCCCCATTACCGCCGCTTCTGTTCTGGAGCAAAATACTTCTAATGGAACTACTACAGATGCTTCGGGAAATTTTTCCTTACCAGTTAATGACCCAAATGCAATTCTTGAAACTACTTCTTTAGGCTATACATCTCAATCTGTTTCTTTAAGTGGAAGAACAAATATTTCTGTAATACTTGTAGGATCTGTGACACAATTGGAACAAGTTGTAATTATCGGTTATGGTACGCAGCGTAAAAAAGACCTTACCGGATCATCGGCAAGTGTAAAAGGCGCTGAAATTGCCAATATACCTGTATTGACTGCTACACAAGCTATTCAAGGGAAGGTAGCAGGTGTGCAAATTATCAGTAGCGGTGCTCCCGGAAGTGCACCTGATGTAAGAATTCGCGGTGTTGGCTCTATCCTCGGTGGCGCAGCTCCACTTTATGTAGTAGATGGAATTATTACCGATGATATCAGGAATATAAACAACAATGATATTCTTTCTGTTGATATTTTGAAAGATGCTTCTTCCACTGCTATTTATGGAGCAAGAGCAGCTAATGGCGTGGTTTTAATAACTACAAAAGCGGGCGTGAAAGGAAAATTTTCTGTAAGTTATAATGGATACGGAGGCGTAAAACAACTTGTTCACCTGGTACAGATGGCCGGCCCTAATTTATTTGCAGTTTATTCTAATGAAGCTGCCGGAGCGCCTAATATCACAAGCGCGGATATTACCGGAAGTACTGATTGGTTCAGCACGATTTCGAGGCCTGCGATTATGCAAAACCACAATATTTCTGTCAGCGGAGGAACAAATAAATACAAATTCTATTTTTCCGGTGGTTATCTAAATGAACAGGGAGTTTTAAAAGGAAATGATTATGATAGATTTTCATTGCGCTACAATCATGAGCTGACTGTAAATTCTAAATTAAAATTTGGGAACAATCTTACTTTTTCTCATTACGTTTCTCAGAATAAACCCTACAGCGTTTTTACACAGGCTTATCTTGCAGCACCGATTTATAACTCAAAAAATCCTGATGGCAGTTATGGATTTACAGAAAAAAGCGATGTAGGGAATCCATTAGCAACATTGGATTTTACCCACGATAAAAGTTTTGGAAACCGTGGTGAAGGAAGTTTGTGGGGCGAATATAAAATAACCAGGGATTTGTCATTCCGTTCTTCTTTTGGCATTGATTTGCAACAAGACAATGGCCAGATTTTTGTGCCGGTTTACCATGTGAGTTCTCAACAAAAAAATGAGGTGAGCCAGCTCACTTACGAGGCCGATAGTATTTATCAATGGACATGGGATAATTATTTTACCTACACAAAAAATTTTGGTACCAAACATCATTTGGTAGTAACTGCCGGACATACTTCAGAAAGAAGAAATGGATGGAATCAAAATTCCTCTAAATCCAATGTGCCGGATAATTCATCAGACTGGAAATTAAATTTTGCTGATACCTCCGGTGCACAACAAAATTTAAGAACTCCCATAACAAATTATTATAAACGTGAATCTTATTTCATTCGTGCCAATTATCAATTCGAAGATAAATACCTGGTGAATGCAACTTTCCGCCGCGATGCTAACAGTAATTTTTCTCCTCAAAACCGATGGGGGAATTTTCCGGCACTTGGTCTCGGATGGATACTTACCAAAGAAGATTTTATGAGTAAGCAAAGGATATTTGATAATCTGAAACTGAGGGCCAGCTATGGTTGGGTGGGAAATGATGTGATAGGCCCCGGCGCTTTTCTTCTTCAGCCCACAGAATATTTATATGCCTATTTTGGAGATACGAGAATCAATGGCGCGATACCCACAGGAATTATAGATCCTAATTTGAAATGGGAAATAAATAAAGAATTGGATATTGGTGTTGAGTTCACTTTACTCTCCAACAGACTTACAGGCGAAATAGATTATTACAATAAAAATTCTACCAATGCATTATTTACTATACCGCTTGTTGATTTAGGTTTTGGAAGTACTTTCTTAACCAACGCGGCAAGTGTTTTAAACCGGGGTGTGGAAGTATCTCTTTCATGGAAAGGAAAAATAAATGACCATACCAGTTATACTTTGAGTGCAAATGCAACATCCAATAAAAATGAAGTTCAAAATGTAGGGCTTGGAAAAGCATTGTATTTTGGGAGTTTAAATAATGGCTACCAGGCTACTTCAACAGTTGCCGGGCAACCGATAGGTTCGTTCTGGGTTTATAAAACAGACGGTATTTTTCAAACTGCGGCAGATGTGGCAAACTATCCTCATATAACCAATGCACAGCCGGGAGATTTTAAAATTGTGGATGTGAACGGTGATGGTAAAATTGATGATAATGACAGGGTTTACGCCGGTTCTTATCAGCCTAAATTATATGGAGGATTCAGCGGCTCATTAAACTGGAAAAAATTCGATTTCAGTTTTGAAGTTTATGGAAACTTTGGAAATAAAGTATATAATGCAAACAAAGGAGTAAGAACCGGTGGAAATTATAATGTGGAATATAATATTGCAATCAACAGATGGGAATCGGGAAGTAATGAAAATAAGTATCCCAGGGCTTTTAATGGTGTAATTCCTCCGCTTGATTATTTTGTGGAATCGGGTTCTTTTGTGAGGATAAATAATCTCACTTTGGGATATATCTTTCTGCCAAAGGCCAATCCTGTTCATGTAGGAAGCTTGCGCGTATATGCAAGTGCACAAAATCCATTTTTATTTACGAAATATACAGGATTTACTCCTGAATTAGGAGGAGCCAATCAAAATGAAGCAGGAATTGATCTGAATGTGTATCCCGTTTCTGCAACGTATATGGTTGGCGTTAGTATCCAGTTTAAATAATTTTTGCGATGAAAAATTTAGATAATAAAATGAAAAAACTACATTATATCCTCCTTATTATTTTTTTTGCCGGCACTTCATTCTTATCATGTAGCAAAAAATTTCTTGAAGAAAAGCCGCGCACTATTTCTCTTATTGATCTTATGAACAGCCCTGATGGCGGGGAAAGAATGGTTGCTTCTATCTACAGCAAATTATATGATTATGGCGAACATTCTTTTTCATGGATTGGCGTTACAAGTATTACTTCTGATGATGCCGATAAAGGAAGCGAGATAGGAGATGCCGGAACTGATAAAGATCAATTGGACAACTGGACATTTACCGCTTCTTCTCTTTCTTTTGCAGAACTATGGCTCAATAATTACCAGGGAATAGGAAGAGCCACTTATGCATTGAAATATTTGCCTCAAATGAATACTCCTGATCAGGCGCGTTACATTGGTGAAGCAGAAATGCTGAGGGCCTATTTTTACTGGAATCTCGTTCGCATATTTGGCGGCGTACCTATCATTGATAATGTATTGGAATCAGAAACTGAAATAGCCAGCGCTACCACGCGTGCCACCGCCGCCGAGGTTTACGCCTTTATTGAAAAGGATTTAACAGACGCTATAACCAAACTTCCTTTAGTAGTACCTCCTGCAGAAAATGGAAGAGTTTCCAAAGGTGCAGCAGAAGCTTTATTGGCAAAGGTTTATTTATATGAAAAAAAATGGGCAGAATCGAAGGCTATGTGCGATGCGATAATTTCTACGAACATGTATTCATTAATACCCGATTATTCTCTTATCTGGCGCGAGGTGGGAGAATTTTGCCCTGAATCTATCTGGGAAGTAAATTGCATTGGCACACAGCCTAACCTGGGAATCTGGGAATATTTTTTGGTACAGGCGCCGCGTGGCGCTAATGGATTGGGGTGGGGATTTAATACACCTTCGCAGGATTTGATAAATGCTTACGAGCCCGGAGATAAAAGAGAAGCGGCAACTATTATGTTCAGAGGCGAAACTCTTTGGGATGGATACCAGGTAAGCCCTAACGCGACCAATGCAACTTACAATTACAAATCTTACGTAAGCAAAACCAAAGAAAGCTATGATGGTGATGATGTGCAAACCAATAAGAATTTACGGATACTTCGATTTGGAGAATTATTATTGATAAAAGCAGAAGCGGAAAATGAATTGGGAAATATTTTACCTGCACAGCAAGCGCTTGACAGTGTGCGCCACCGGGCAGGATTAGCAAGCACTACTGCAAATAATCAAACTGATTTGAGAGAAGCGATTTATAAAGAGCGCAGAGTGGAAATGGCATTTGAACACGACCGTATGTTTGACCTGCAAAGAACCGGTAGGGCTGGCGTAGTTCTAAGAGCTTTAGGTAAACCTTATAAAGATGGAGTAAACGATGTGTTCCCTATTCCGCAAATTGAAATCAATTTAAGCAATGGTAAACTTTTGCAAAATCCGGGATATTAAGGTGAGTTTTGTATAAAAAATGCTAATTATGTATTGGAATAAAATATTTATTAAACAATATCCAAATTAGGAACAGTATTTGAAGTATATTCTATACATTATTAAGATTGTAATCCCTTTTTTTCAATAAAAATTAAAAACAAATATGAAAACGTTATCAATGAAAAATGTTTCTCTTGTATTGGCGGGAACATTTCTATTTTCTGTAGCAATGACATCCTGCTCTAAGAAAAGTACCCCTGATGTAACGCTTCCGCCTATTGGTGGTTATGCATCTTCGGATTCTGTTGCAGCAGCTAATTTAGTAGCTTATTGGAATTTTGATGGTAATCAAAATGAAATAAAATCGGGCACTGCAGCCACTTCTTCAGATAGAGTTTCTTATACTACCGGTATAAAAGGACAGGCATTGTTATGTGATAGTGGTTATGTATTTTATAATTCTATTCCTGCATTAAATGGATTAACAACTTTTTCTGTAAGCGCATGGGTTCAAACTCAAAATAGTCAGGCACCTGGATTTACATCTATGGTTTTCCAATTGAGTAAACCGAACAGCACTTTTGGGAATATTAATTTAGGCGTAGAAACAGGGGAGAGGCCTGCTGGAAATGATACATTAACAGTACATGGATGGTATACCGATCCCAGCACTGGTTTGCAAGATAACAGGAATGATCCTTTTGGGACTCCTCCGGTGGGCGTAGTGCTTGATACAACAGGGAAATGGATTAATATAGTCATGACTGTGGATAACAGTAATCCTGTAAATTTCCATATGTATGCAAATGGCGTGGATATCGGAGCGTATAATTCCAGAGGAACGGATGTATATACTCCAATGACACCTTCAAGTGTTATCATCGGTGCATGGCTGAATAATGTTCCTAGTCAACCTCATACATCGGATACATGGCCGCATGCATTTGTTGGAGGTATTGATCAGGTAAGGGTTTATAATAAAGCTCTTTCGGCATCAGACGTATCAGCGCTATATCAATTAGAAAAAGCTGGTAGGTAAATTATAAATTGCTAATTAATTTTTTAAAAGGCTACATTTATTTGTAGCCTTTTATTTATATAAAATATACCAGTAAACAAAGAAATAATGAAGATTTCTACTTATAATAATTAAGAACTTTTAGTTTGTATTTTTTTAAACTTTTAAGGAATTTTGATTTTCAATGATCATTATAATCTTAGTATATCAAAAGGAAAACCAGTAGGTAAATTGAATATATTCTTTGCAGGTATTATTCAAAAAGTAGTTATCGGTAAATCAACAAATAATGAAGAATCTTCTGAGGATGTTTAAAGAGATATGTATGGTTTGCTGCAAGCCATTGAATAATTTTTCAGCCTTTCTTTTATTGCGTAACTTGTTTCTTATGAAAAATTACCTCTTATTATTTTTTATTATTTGGTGCGCCGGTTGTTCAAAAAAAGCAGAGCCAGCGCCGCCTCCGCCTGCAGGAAGCTTTTTGGTTTCTTCAGTAAAAATAAATGACTTATCTGCAAATAGGGGTAATAATTTCTTCGGGGTAAATTTGAATCCGGTTATAAAAATCTCTTTTACAGCGCCTGTGGATCAGGCATCTGTTGCCAATAATCTTTCTTTGGTAAAAACGTCCGGGGGCGCAACTGCTTTTACTATTTCTTATTCTAATAGTGACAGCACTTTAGCCATTCAACCTGTGTCGGCTTTACAATCTCTTTCAAATTATATTATCACAATCACTCCAGGCGTACAATCAAACCAGGAAGTTGTCTTATCAACAAATAACACAGTCAATCTAATTACTGCAATAGATTCCACCGATAAGTTCCCGCAAATTTCTGATAGTGCACTCCTTACCCTGGTGGAGCAACAAACCTTTCATTATTTCTGGGATTTTGGACATCCTGTTTCAGGGTTAGCCCGCGAGCGCACTTCATCAGGAGATATTGTAACTACCGGGGGTAGTGGATTTGGTATTATGGCTATGCTTGTGGGCGTGCAAAGAGATTTCATTACCAGGGCACAGGCTTTAGCCCGCATTGATACGATCGTAAGTTTCCTTTCGAATAAGGTTACCCGTTATCATGGCGCTTTCCCCCACTGGATAAATGGCGCTACCGGAGCAACGATTCCCTTCAGTACACAGGATGATGGCGGGGATATTGTAGAAACAGCCTATATGATGCAGGGCTTGCTTTGTGCAAGGCAGTTTTTCAACAGCGCCACAAACCAGGATGAAACCAACCTTCGTGCTGAAATTAATAATTTATACAATGGCGTGGATTGGAACTGGTACCGGCAAAACGGACAAAATGTTTTGTACTGGAACTGGAGTCCCGATTTTGGATGGGCCATTAATGTACAGGTAAGTGGATGGGATGAAGCTTTGATTACTTATGTTCTTGCCGCCTCCTCCAATGTGGATTCCAGCACCATTCCAAAAATGGTGTATGATAACGGATGGGCGAGAAATGGCGGAATGAAAAACGGGAATTCGTACTATGGTATTCAACTTCCACTTGGTCCGGCATTTGGTGGGCCATTATTTTTTGCCCATTATTCTTTTATGGGGATCAATCCTCATAATTTATCAGATACTTATGCCAATTACTGGCAACAGGATACTTCCCATGCAATGATCAATTATTTGTATTGTGTTAATAATCCTCAACATTTTAATGGGTACAGCAATTTGTGCTGGGGCCTCACGGCCAGCGATATTCAAAACGGATATACCGCCAGCTCACCTACTAATGATGTAGGAGTAATTGCTCCGACGGCTGCAGTATCTTCTTTACCCTACACACCTACACAATCTATGAACGCTATAAGATTTTTTTATTATAAACTCGGAAATAAAATCTGGAGCAAGTATGGCTTTATTGATGCGTTTAATCTCAGTTCTCTCTGGTTTGATTCCGATTGCCTTGCCATAGATCAGGGGCCGGAAATAGTAATGATAGAAAATTACAGAAGCGGCTTGCTATGGAATTTATTTATGAGCTGCCCTGAGGTAAAAAGAGGAATGACTGACCTTGGTTTTCAAGGACCGGATCTTTGAAATGGAGTTGAATGATGTGTCAAAATTGAAAATTATTTTAGGTAGATTTGTTTTATGTACAATACCCATCAGATAATAAAGATTCTTGAATACCAGAAAAAAGAATTGGTGAAAAAATATCCGATCTCTGAAATGGGATTATTTGGATCTTATGCGCGGGGTGATTACAATGAACACAGTGATATTGATATATTGGTTGATTTTGATGGTAGAATAGATGGCTTTGATTATATTAAAATAGCCCATCATCTTGAAGATGCTTTTAAGCAAAAAGTTGATCTGGTATCACGAAAAGGTATCAAACCGAAATATCTTCCTTATGTTGAAAATAATTTAATCCATGTCTGAAAGAGAAACGCTTTTACTTCTTGATGATATCCTTTGTCCCAGCCGAGTCTCCCGAAGGGGACTCGGCGTGTTAGGAAGCAGGTATTCATAATTTTTTAATTCCATTATATGTCAGTAAAACGCCAAATCTTAGAACCAGATGGAATTTATTTTACATCGTCCCAGCCGAGTCTCCCGAAGGGGACTCGTCGTGTTAGGAAGTAGGTATTCATAATTTTTTAATTCCATTTTATGTCAGTAAAACACCAAATCTTAGAACCAGATGGAATTTATTTTATTACCATAACCTGCTTTAAGTGGATTTCATTATTTGAAATTGCAGAATCTTATAGTGCAGTATATAATTGGTTTCATTATTTGAAAAAAAGCGGGCATTACATCACGGGATATGTAATCATGCCCAATCATTTGCATGCATTGATTGCCTTCTCAAATACCGGTAAAAATATTAATGGAATTATTGGAAATGGCAAGCGGTTTATGGCTTACGACATTATTGATAAATTAGAGAAAAAGAGAAATGAAAATATTTTGAATCAATTATCTGCAGGAGTATTGCTATCAGATAAAAAAAGAGGAAAATTGCATGAAGTATTTGAATCGTCGTTTGATATTAAAGAATGTGTTACACTTGAATTTATCAAACAAAAACTAAACTATATTCACTTTAATCCATGTACAGGAAAATGGAACCTGGCCGATTGCCCTGAAAATTATTTACACAGTTCAGCGGGGTTTTATGCAGATGGAATTCAAGGGATTTTTCCAATTGACCATATCATGCAAATAATGGATATTGATTTGACAAAAAGGGTTTAACGACTGAAACGCGGGGTCCCCTTCGGGAGACCCGGCTTAGACACGAGGGATTTTTCCAATTGACCATATCATGCAAATAATGGATATTGATTTGACAAAAAGGATTTAACGACTGAAACGCCGGGTCCCCTTCGGGAGACCCGGCTTAGACACGAGGGATTTTTCCAATTGACCACATCATGCAAATAATGGATATTGATTTGACAAAAAGGGTTTAACGATTGAAACGCCGGGTCCCCTTCGGGAGACCCGGCTTAGACACGAGATGGAGTTCAAGGGATTTTTCCAATTGACCATATCATGCAAATAATGGATATTGATTTGACAAAAAGGGTTTAACGATTGAAACGCCGAGTCCCCTTCGGGAGACCCGGCTTAGACACAATAATAAAATGGTTTAAGGATTATCAATCTATTAAGTAAATAGTTTTTCAATAAAAATCTTTTAAGTCTCAGTCTGCTACAAAAAGTTCATCAGTATGAAATTTATTAAAATTATCTTTTGTTTATTTATTATTATTAATATTTCCTCTTTTAAAACAGGAAACAATACCAGTAAAACAACTTTTAATGCCAATATTGATTCTTTATCAACAGATTCCTTATTGACTATAGTGCAGCATCAAACATTTCAATATTTCTGGACAGGCGCAGAACCCAGTAGTGGCATGGCTCCTGAAAGAATCAATGTAGATGGGATCTACCCTCAAAACGATAAAGATGTAGTAACTACCGGTGGTAGCGGATTTGGTGTAATGGCTATTCTTGCGGGCATTCATCGTGGTTTTATTACCCGCGTTGAAGGTTTAAAACGCCTGGAAAAAATGGTGACCTTCCTTGAAAAATGCGATCGCTTTCACGGAGTGTGGCCACATTGGATATATGGTATCACCGGCAAAGTAAAACCTTTCAGTAAGAAAGACGACGGAGGTGATATTGTAGAAACCGCTTTTATGGCACAGGGATTATTATGCGCGCGGCAATATTTTAAAAATGGAAATGGAGAAGAAAAAAAGTTATCAAATCGTATTAATAAACTATGGAGAGGAATAGATTGGAATTGGTATCGCAATGGCCAAAACGTACTTTACTGGCATTGGAGTCCCGACTATGGATGGCAAATGAATTTTCCAATACATGGATATAATGAGTGCCTGATCGCTTATATACTGGCTGCGTCTTCTCCCACTCACAGAGTGCCTGCAGCCGTTTATCATGAAGGCTGGGCAGAAAACGGAAAAATAAAATCTCCTTCGGAACATTTCGGGTATTCATTACAGTTATATCACCAGGGAGCGCCGGATGGAGGGCCTTTATTCTGGGCGCATTATTCATATCTCGGACTCGACCCTCACGGATTAAAAGATGAGTATGCCGATTACTGGAAAGAAAATAAGGACCAGGCTTTGATTAATTATACCTGGTGTGTAAATAATACGAACGGTTATGATGGCTATAGCTCCGAAAACTGGGGACTTAGCTCGAGTTATTCTATAAACGGATATGCGGGCCACGCGCCTTCCTCTGATAGAGATCTGGGCGTTATCGCTCCGACAGCAGCTATTTCATCTATTCCATATATTCCTGAAAAATCAATGGCCGCTATTCGATATTGGTATCGTGATATGAAAGATAAACTCTGGGGACCTTATGGATTTTACGACGCCTTTAGTGAAACAGCCAATTGGTATCCACAAAAATACCTTGCAATAGACCAGGGGCCTGAAGTGGTTATGATTGAAAATTACCGAAGCGGGTTGTTATGGAAATTATTTATGAGCTGTCCCGAAGTAAAACAAGGTTTAAAAAAATTAGGATTTCAAAGCCCTTTTTTATGAGGTAATGACCGATGCAGAAGGTCAAACAATTCCGATCAACCGTATTTCTTTTCCATAGAGGCTTTTAATGAAAATGGAGTATCAGTAAGAACTCCTGTTGTGGAAATAAAATGAATCCTTTCTTTTTTGAAATATTAGGTAGGACGTCATCCGCATAAAATAAGAATTTTGAAAAAAAGTTGCTTTGCTGCCTGCTGATTTCAGGAAATTTGATTTATTCTAAGGCTTTATGTTTTTATCTCATGATTGCAATATCCATTTATTTAAACCATCTATAAATGTACATTTTATAAAATTTTTGTGCATTCCAGCTTAATCTTCTTCCCATACTTTTATTTTTACTCGAAATGGTAGAAGACAATAAACCATTATGAGAGCCCTGTTCCACTAAAGGAGGATGTGCCCAATACATTCTGATAATTTTATTGCTGATCAGTGTATTATGCCACAAATCAATTACATCGCAACATTTTTCTGTTTTCACATTTTCAAGTATATCCTTTGCTCCTTTTAGATCAATCAGGTAAGCGCCCGCGCATCTTCCTGAAAACGCCTCGTATAAATATTTATCTTTTTTTATTTTCCTAAAGTCCGGAAATTGTAATGTAGTGTTCTCCAATGAAATAATAAAACCAGGTTTAAGGCTGCCTGCTTCAATGGCGACTTTTTCTATTTTTTTTAAAAAATCTCCCAGAAAAAAAGGGTCATTTTCAAAAATTAATGCATACTTGTTATTATTCCGTACTAATCTTTCATAGCACATTATGTGATTGAGCGTGCATGAAAGTACGCCTGTGGAAAGTTTATTATTTATACTATTGCAAAAATATTTTTGTAAAACCCCGGAATTGAAATTAGATATATCGCCGTCTGAAACAAATTCATATTCCAGGTTTAATTTACCAAAAATTTCATTAATTCTTTGCTCATGTATTTCATAGCCTTCTTTGGCATGAACTATATAAATTCCTTCTATTCCATAATCTTTTAGCATCTTTATCTCCTGATATATTTTAAAAATTCCATTTTATTATTTTATTTTTCTTAGGTGTTGCAATTAAATACTTTATTATTTATGAGCTTTCTTTAGCAATTTTCGATTATTATTTTTTAGACTACTCATTCATCCAATCAAATTTCTTTCTTTTTAACTTGCTCATATTTTTTTGCAAATACATACATATTGAAATCCGGCTTTGATACTGCTTTCTCTATTTCACTTTTCAGAGTTTCCTTATCGAATTCTTTCATTTTTTGATTTTGGATGATAGACCATATTTTTTCTGTGAGCAATTCAATTTTTTGCTTTGTCGGTTTATCAAATTTCCATTCATCTATTTTTTTATACAATTCCGAAATACCCTCTTTGGCAGAAGCGATCGTTTTTAATATGGGGATTTGATTTGAAGTTTTATTGAAAACATGTCCCACCATTTGCTTCAAAGCATTGTAAAAATTTTGTGCTCCCGGCCTGTCAAATTTATTTACCACAAATATATCTGCTATTTCCATCAGCCCGGCCTTCATTGTTTGAATAATATCGCCTCCTTCGGGAACCAGCATTACAATAGTTATATCTGCAAGCGATGCAATATCCACTTCACTTTGACCAACTCCCACAGTTTCTATAATTACATAATCAAACCCGGCGCTTTTCATTACTTCGGCAATTTCAATAATTTTTGGATGCAAGCCGCCTAAAGAACCCTTGCTTGCCAGCGAACGTATAAAAACATCCGGATGATTGTACCATTCGCTCATTCTTATTCTGTCGCCGAGCAACGCGCCTTTATTGAACGGCGAAGAAGGATCTACACACAGCACGCCTACTTTTTTTTTGTCGTTGATCATTTCACCAATCAATGCATCCGTTAAAGAGCTCTTTCCCGATCCGGGCGCTCCGGTTATACCAATAATTTTCGCTGATGAAGGTTTTAATTTTAATAACAGGTCTTCATAACCGTTTGTTTCATTTTCTATAAGGGAAATGGAACGGGCGAGGGTTTTAAAATCTCTATTGTTGAATTGAGTAATATGATTTTTTTCAAAATTCATTTACATTACTTCGGATTTGATTTTATCGTCAAGCCTTGCGTCATTTATGATTGAATCAATTGTAGTCTTTCCATCATAAGAAGATGTTTTAATTTAATAGTAAAGGAACTAAAATAAACCAAGATATTTCTGAAGTTTTCCGAAATTATTTTTAGCTGTAATTTGCACCCTTACATTTTCAGAATTTTACAGTGAACTGATAAATAATTAAGATTCTTATTTCTCATTTATTATGACCAACTTCATTCCCATATTTCCTTTATCAATTGTTGTTTATCCTCACGAAGGCCTGAACCTGCATATATTTGAACCGAGATATAAACAATTAATAAATGAATGTTTTGATCAAAAAAAACCTTTCGGCATACCGGTTGTCATTAATAATAAAATAAGCGAAATGGGTACGCTACTCGATATTATCGAAATTACCAAAGTATATGAAACCGGGGAAATGGATATTAAAACAAAAGGAGCAAAAGTTTTCAGAATCCTGGAAGTGATAAAAGAAATACCTGAAAAATTGTATGGCGGCGCTATTGTAACTTATCCCCATAATCACGAGCATGGAAAAAGAATTTTGATGGATAAAGTAATTGATGCCGTAAAACAATTGCACGTGACGTTACATGTAAATAAGCCATTAAATAAAAATGAAGAAGAACTGTGGAGTTACGATGTAGCGCATTCTGTAGGACTGACACTGGAAGAAGAATACGAATTGCTTACTTTTATGAATGAACTTCATCGGCAGGAATATTTAAAAAGACACCTGGCCAAAGTACTTCCTGTAGTAGCAGAAATGGAATCGCTGAAAGAAAAAATAAAATTGAATGGTCATTTTAAAAATATTTCTGGTTTCAAACTTTCTTAATGGGGCGATCTGAATATCCCCAATACCTGGAAACACAAAAATTATTTTTTTATCATAAAAATTGGATTCTATTTTGAGTACTACCCTTTGCTTCGACTTTGGAAATACGCGGCTCAAATGTGGCGTTTTTAATAATGATCAATTATCCGAAGTTCTTACTTTGGAAAACGATAGTCTGCAAACTATCAGGGATTTATTGGATAAATATATTCCTGAAAGCGTGATCCTCTCTTCTGTAATAGATCACAATATTGAAATTGAAAAGTTATTAAAAGAACGAACTTCTTTTCAGAAATTGGATTCAACTACTAAATTGCCTTTTACTACTCCAGTACCAAAACCTGATACAATAGGGGCCGACAGATTGGCCTTGTCTGCGTCTGCAGTTCATTTCTACCATGGAGAAAATAATTTGGTTATTGCGCTTGGCTCCTGCATTACTTACAATTTTATTAATAAATACAACAGCTTTCTGGGCGGTAGTATTTCTCCCGGGATGGAAATGCGCTTTAAAGCACTAAATTATTATACGACAAAACTTCCCCTTGTGACCATTGACACAATGACCACAGTATGGAATTTCCCTTTGATCGGGTATGATACCGATACCAATATTATAAGTGGAATAGTACTGGGAATGGCTGCGGAAATAGATGGTATCATTAATCGCTACAAAGAAAAATTTGAGAATATGAATGTTCTCCTGACCGGAGGGGATACTTTGAATTTAGTACATCATCTTAAAAGCAAAGTAATCGCCGATCCCAATTTAATTCTTAAAGGATTATATGCTATCTGCAAATATAACCAGTGAGCCAAAATACAAATGTAACGGGAAGGGCGGCACTCATCTTTTTTATCAATATGCTCACATATCAATAGAAGCAATTCAATGTATCTTCGTGCAATATTTTTTCAATGAATTTTTCCAAATTTGATATACCACTTTTTATAAGAGCAGCCTTAATTGGGAGTTGTTTTTTTATTTCATCATGTGAAAATTCATTGGAAGATATTAATAAAGTTACTGGCAAAACAATAGGGGTTGAAGTGGCCAAGGGAGTTACTATTATTTACTTAATTGGCGAACAGGCCAAATCAAAAATCACAGCTCCACTGATGCTGCGTCACCAGGAAGCGATTCCTTATGTTGAATTTACAAAAACCATTCACGCTGATTTTTTTGACGATAGTCTGCACATAGAAAGCACCATGGATGCTCATTATGCAAAATACATAGAATCAGAAAGTAAAGTCTTTTTGAAAGA
The DNA here is from genome assembly GCA_036509335.1 of Hanamia sp. GTDB lineage: Bacteria > Bacteroidota > Bacteroidia > Chitinophagales > Chitinophagaceae > Ginsengibacter. The sequence continues at coordinate 56,048 of DATCFT010000059.1, read as the reverse complement.
TAGCGTAGTGGTAATGAATAAAAAAGGCGACACTTTGTATTGTAAGGAATTATACTGGGACAGAAACAGACCGGGAGAAGAATTCTACACCGACAAACCCGTTCGCATACGCACTCCTACAGAAGTGCTTGATGGTGACGGGTTAGACGCCCCCCAGGATTTTCACAACTGGCATTTAATAAATGGCAGGGGAATTGTAAGAATAGGTTCATCAGAATTTCCGTAGTAAAGCACACCAAAGATTTTGAATTGGCGATAAAACAAATCAAGAATAAAAATAAGTGAACCGGTAAACAAATAAATAATAAGAATTTTTACTCAACTATTGACTGATATAAAATATCGTTATTTAGCTTTGAGTAATTACATCACTTTATTAGATGGACTCCTTCTCCTTTGGAGAAGGGCTGGGATGAGGCCGAATCATTTTTTACCAATGTCGTAAATTCTTCTTCCTAACTTTAAATAAATATATTGAATTATGGAATACAGGCGATTAGGCAAATCAGGTTTACAACTTAGCATCGTAAGTTTTGGAAGCTGGGTAAGTTTTCAAAAACAAATAGACGATAAAATTGCCGATGAGTTGATGGGAATCGCTTACGATAACGGCATTAATTTTTTTGACAATGCTGAAGCTTATGCTAATGGAGAAAGTGAAAAAATGATGGGCAGAGTTTTGAAAAAGAAAAAATGGGATAGAAGTTCGTTTACTGTATCCTCAAAAGTATTTTTCGGAATACATGGCAAAGAAGCCAAACCTAATCAAAAAGGACTGAACCGCAAACATGTAATAGAAGCGTGTAACGAAGCATTGCAGAGATTGCAGGTTGAATATTTGGATTTATATTTTTGTCATCGACCTGATAAAAATTCGCTTGTAGAAGAAACCGTTTGGGCGATGAATACATTGATTCAACAGGGAAAAATTTTGTATTGGGGCACGAGTGAATGGAGTGGCGTGGAAATAATGGAAGCGCATCGCGTAGCACAGGAATATAAACTTATTGGCCCCACAATGGAGCAACCGCAATACAATCTATTCGAAAGATATAAAGTAGAAAAAGAATTTTTACCTATTTACGATATGGTAGGATTGGGCACTACAATATGGAGCCCGCTTGCTTCCGGATTACTTACCGGAAAATATAATGATGGCATTCCAAAAAATTCACGATTTGCTTTGGAGGGCTTTGGCTGGCTGAAAGACAGGCTGATGGTGGATGATAAACTAAAGAAAGTAAAAAAATTGAGTGAGCTTTCTGCAAGGCTGGGCGTTAGTACCGCTTCCCTTTCTATAGCATGGTGCCTTAAAAATCCGCATGTATCTACAGCTATTTTAGGCGCCACAAAAAAGCAACAATTGCTCGATAATTTAAAAGCAATAGAAGTGGTAGAAAAACTTACGCCGGATGTGATGGAAAAAATAGAAAAGATAATGCAGACGAAGCCGGTATTGCCGGAGTTTTAAAGCAATGAGTAAATAACAATTAAATTATTAATCTTTAAATAAAATAAAAACTATGAGTAAGTACGCAAACGCCGAATGGCAAGGAACCGCAAAAGAAGGTAAAGGAACTATTTCTACAGAAACAAAAACACTTAGTAATGCGCCTTTCACTTTTGCATCAAGATTTGGAGATGCTAAAGACGGCACCAATCCTGAGGAACTAATCGCTGCAGCACATGCGGGTTGTTTTTCAATGAAATTCAGCTTGGTCTTAAATGAAGCAGGATTTACACCGGACAAGATTGAAACCAAATGTGATATTACTTTTGGGGCAGGCGCTATTTCAAAATCGCATCTTACCGTAACGGCAAAAGTTCCGGGAATCACTAAAGAAAAATTTGATGCGTGTGCAAAAGATGCAAAGGAAAATTGCCCGATTTCCAAATCATTAAATCCGAATATTGAGATCACAATGAACGCAACTTTAATCTAAATAATGATTAACATATTCCGGCCGTAAAATTATAATTCCGGCTGGAATTGTTTTAATAAAAATCAACATTTTTTTACCGATTTATTTATGGGTGAAGCAGAGTTACAGCCTGGAAATAATTTATTGATCATTCATTCCGTCATCTATTTTTATGGTAATGCAGCCAATGATATTCTGAGCATGCAGATTGCAAAAGATATTGCAGACCACTGGAATGGGCCAAAAGGAAAAGTAATTATCAAAAGAAATAGTTACGAAGTGCTTTTTGAAATTGAAGGAATCTATGAGCCTTCACTCAGGCCCGAAACAATTTTTGAAAATACCAATCCACGCAATAATTATTTTCGTGTAGAAGAATATGCACATGGAAATATTTCTTCTGTAGATGGATTAGGTTCCAACACAGGATATTTTAAACTTGAAAATTTATTAAATAATTCTACGACTGCTGCACACGAATATGGACACACGGTTGGCCTCGATCATCCAAAAGATTTAGACATTCGCGGCGAAGGCCAGCCGGGAATTATGTATCCGAGAGGCACTTTGACAGATCCTCAATTCCAATACGATCCCACCGTTCCTGCCGGATTAACCGGCGGAACTATGAATCCATTTACACGGAAAGTTTTTCAAAGCGATATAGACGATCTAAAATTGAATAAACTTCATTTTAATAGAAAAGGGTTTGCAGTGATTGGAGAATTTTCAAGTATGTGGCATGAAGCGCACGTAAAAATCTAAAATAAGAGATGATTACTAAAAAATAAAGAAGTATGAAATAATCAACATTCAGCAATTTCTCAAATTCCCCTATTTTGTTGGGTTAGGGGAGGCCAATTTTCAACTTCCATCCCTTATCTTGCACCGTATTTTTCAATCTTTTCTTATGTCAATACTTACTGTAGAAAATTTATCCAAATCTTACGGACGAATTCAGGCGCTTAAAAACGTAAGTTTTACGGTACCTGAAGGAACTGTTTTTGGAATACTCGGGCCAAACGGAAGCGGGAAAACCACTACGTTGGGAACTATTACCGACGTTTTAAAACCTACTTCAGGCACTTATAAACTTTTCGACGAACCCGCATCTGCAGCCAATCGTAGAAAAATTGGAACCTTACTAGAAACACCCAATTTTTATCACTATTTATCAGGAATAAAAAACCTGGAAATAGCTGCCGAAATAAAACAACATGGGAAGGAAGATATTGATCGTGTTTTGGAAATGGTGGATCTTACCCGAAGAAAAGATTCTAAATTCAGTACTTATTCTTTGGGGATGAAACAACGCCTTGCCATTGCCTCCTGCCTCCTGGGCAATCCGTCTGTCCTGGTTTTTGACGAGCCAACTAACGGACTCGATCCGGTAGGAATTGCAGAAATAAGGGAATTGATGAAAAGACTTTACCGCGAGGGAAAAACGATTATCATGGCCAGTCATCTGCTGGATGAAGTGGAAAAAGTATGTACAGATATGGCCATTTTAAAAAGAGGCGAACTCGTCACTTCAGGAAAAGTAAATGAGATATTATCGAATGAAGATATGGTAGAAATGTCTGCCACTGATAATAAAAAATTATTTGAAATATTAAACGGAATGAATGGTAAAACAAAAGTAATTGATGAAAATTCCCTGATAAAAATATTTTTCCCCGTCGGTAAAGCAGACCTTAGCGCCATTAACGCTTATTGCTTTAATAATGGCATTACTCTCAATCATCTTATTTTGAAAAAGAAAAGCCTGGAAGCACGGTTTTTTGAACTTACCAATAATTAAAAACTCATGTTACATTTATTAAAAATCGAATGGCTCAAAGTGAAGAACTATAAAGCATTCTGGATATTTACTATTCTTTATGCCTTTGCTATTCTGGGAATTAATTACACGGGATTTTATATCAATGAACTGGCTGTTCAAAATATGCCTGCCAGCCAGATGTTGCTGGGAACTCCTTATGCATTTCCTAAAGTATGGCAAACAGTGGGTTTTATGAGCAGCTGGCTTCTATATTTTCCCGGCATACTTTTTATCATGCTTTTCACGAATGAATTTAATTTTAAAACCCATCGCCAAAATATTATTGATGGCTGGACACGAAAAGAATTTGTAACGGTAAAATTTGTTTTTGCAATGCTGTTTTCATTGGCTGCTACTATATTTATTTTTCTCGTTGCTTTATTTTTTGGATTAATTACTACCGGTTCGCATTTTTCTTTTGCAGGAATAGAAAACGTAGGGTATATATTTATCCAAACAGTTGCCTATATTACGTTTGCCATGTTTCTCGCTATTCTTTTCAGAAAAAGCGGCGCTGCCATCGCGGTATTTTTTTTATACGGTTTAATTTTTGAATGGCTTATCACTGTTCTGATTAATTTCAAACTGGAACTGAATCCTGTTGGATATTTTTTGCCATTGCAGGTAACTGATGTGATGCTTCCAATTCCTTTTGGCAATAAAGTAATTTATAAAGGCGCTCCTGATGAGTGGATATTAGTGATTGGAAGCCTGGTCTATATTTGCGGCTATTACTTTTTTGCATTGAAAAAATTTACAAAGGAAGATCTATAACAATTAGGGCATTCTGACAAAATTATTCTTCTTCATCTTTTATTGTAATTTTACTTTTATGACTAAAGAAGAACATATTAAACATTGGCAGGAAAGCGCGAAAGAAAGTTGGGATTCGGCTGTCTATCTTTCTACCGGAAAACATTATTCTCTTTCGTTGTTTGCACTTCATTTAGCATTAGAAAAATTATTTAAAGCTCTTTGGATAAAAGAAAGTGTAACAGATACTCCTCCTTACACACATGACTTACAAAAACTTTCTGAAGAATTAAGCCTTGATATAAGCCCTGAAGATTATGACTTTTTATCTGTGATCAATAGTTGGAATATTCGTGGACGGTATCCCGATTATACCAAAAGATTATATCAAAATACTACAGACAGTTATCTTAAAGAGCAAATAAAAAAAGTTCAAATTTTAAAGAAATGGTTAGAAGAAAAGATATCGAAGCAGAAATAAACGGGTATTTAAAGGCCCTTGCTGAAATAGGATTTCCTTTTCAAAGAGCTGTTTTATTTGGAAGCTATGCCAAAAGAAACCCTCATGAATACAGCGATATAGACTTAGCGGTATGGAGTCCTGCTTTTACAGATGCTTATTTTACCATCATGGAAAAAGCAGCTCCTCTGCGCAGAATCTTTAAAAATATTGAATTGCATCCTTTTAGCTTAGCTGATAATGCAGAAAATAATCCTTTTATAAAAGAGATTGAAAATACCGGAGTGGTAATTACTCCACAGGAAGATTTTTCTTTTTCGTAATTTCAGTAAAGCAACAAATTGCGAAGATTTTTATTTCCTTATAACGATCCTTTGTCCAAAAGGACTCCTTCGGAGGAGGATAGGGAGGTATTTTCTTTTTTCCCAATCAACTCATCAACAGCCGCTTCTATGGATGGATATAAAAAAGTAAAGCCCATTGATTTTATTTTCTTACAACTTACAGTAGTGCTTTTTAAGATTTCAATACTTCGTTGGCCCAAAAATAATTTTAATAAAAATGCGGGAACATAGATCGGAATAAAAAATTTATTTCTCAATTTTTGCCCCAATGTGAGTATTAATTTTTTTTGAGAAACGGGTTCGGGCGCTACAGCATTATAACTGCCATTTAAGAAATTATTTTCAATGGCTTCGCAATACATTCTGCAAAGATCATCAATATGGATCCAGCTTATTATTTGTTTCCCATTTCCTAAGATAGCAGCCACGCCAAACTTCAACGGCATTTTAAATTCTTTAAATGCCCCACCCTCTTTACTCAGCGCAATACCGGTTCTTAATTTTACCAATCGTATACCATGCTCTGTTACCTGATCTACGCTTGACTCCCAGAGGAGGCAGGTTTCTCCCAGGAAATCTTTTGCGGGCAGATCAGTTTCTATAAATCCTTCTTTTTTTTCTAAAGGTTTTGCATCTTTTCCATACCATCCAATGGCTGATGCCGAAACAAAAGTCTTTACATGATGATCATTTTCTTTTAAACATTTTATGATCAATTCTGCGCTTTTGGTCCTGCTTTCAATAATTTTCTTTTTGTATTCTTTTGTCCATTTTTTATCCATCACGCCAGCGCCCGCAAGGTGAATAATATGATCTGCTTTTTTTACAGCTTCAGTATCTATTATATCTTTTTCTACATTCCAGTAGCTGTAAGTGATTTTGGGATCTTGTGAAGATTGGTTTTTTTGTCTTGATAAAATAATAATTCCAAAACCTCTTTCTATCAAATGGTGCGTTAAATTAGTACCTACAAGCCCGGTTCCACCGGAGATTAATACAATAGACATAATTTTCTATTTTAATTCTTAAAAAATGGATCCCGGTAATCTTTTGCAAATTATAAAAGCCTGTGTTAAATTTATAAATACCAGCAAATCTTCTTAGACATTCCCATTTCAACCATGTTATTTTTGCGTAAATTAGTATAGATTTATAAAATATATTTATTTTAATCAGCAAAAGAAAACTTTAAGAACCGTATAATGAAACACTTCTTTTTATTTTTTATTTTAACGACTATATATTCTGCAGCCTTTTCGCAGCAGATAACCTTTTCTCAACCCGAATCGCAGGATTCCAGGTCATTGAACTTTCAGATAATCGGGAAAATTCATGATAATTATTTAATTTATAAAAATATCAGGGATAATTATGCCATCTGCACTTATGATAATTCCATGCGTTTATTAAACAGGATAGACCTTCGTTTTTTGCCCGCCAAAACATTGAACGTGGATTTTATTACATACCCTGATTTTGCATATCTCATTTATCAATATCAAAAAAGAAATGCCATTTATTGCGAAGCAGTAAAAATAAATGCCGATGGAAAATTATTGGCTGATCCAATGGTATTAGATACCACTCACATTAATTTCTTTGCAAGCAATAAAATTTATAGCTCGATAAGCAGTGAAGATAAATCAATGATCATGATATATAAGATCCAGAGACAAAATGGGAAGTATAATTTCACAACTTTACTGTTTAATGACAGTTTGCAAATGCTATATAAATCCGCAATACCAACTAATTATGATGACAGGGATGATTTGTTTAGCGACTTCTATGTAGATAATACAGGCAATTTTGTTTTTACAAAGGGAAACAAATCCAACTCAAAAGATTTTATTCAGGATCTGGCCTTAATAACTAAATCGCCGGAGGCAGACTCCTTCAGTTTAAATAAAATGAATCTTTCCGGAAATTACTTAGATGATATTAAATTGAAAATTGACAATCAGAACAAACATTATGTAATTAACTCACTATTTTATACAAAAAAACGGGGAAATGTAGAAGGTATTTTCACTGCAGTTTGGGATATTGATTCTAAACAAATGATTACGCAGAATTTCCAGGCGCTTGGAGATTCTGTAAGGGTGGCAGCAAAAACGAATGGCAACAACAAAACTGCGCTCAATGATTATTTTATAAGAGATGTTATTTTGAAAAAAGACGGAGGCTTTATATTAACTGCCGAGGATTATTATGCCCAATCGCTATCATCTCCATGGAACCGCTATGATTATCTATACGGATATCCTTCTTTTTCGCCATATAATTATTACGACTATTCTCCTTATTCTTATGGTTATGGATATGGTTCTTATGGCAGGAACCCTTATTTTAATTCCGGTTATCAAAGGTATTATTACAATAACATTTTGGTGCTTAGTATGGATAAAAGTGGCAAACCTGACTGGGCAAGTGTAATTAATAAATCCCAGTACGATGATCAAACTGATAATTTTTTATCTTACGTGATCATGCTTACAGGTGGGCAGATGCATTTCTTATTCAATTCTCTTGAAAGGCGTACATTGCTTCTCGGCGACCAGAGTGTTTCCGGTTCAGGGCAAATAACCCGGAATCCTCCTTTTAAAAACCTTGACAGAGGTTACCAGTTTATGTCAAGATATGGTAAGCAGGTAAGCGCAACAGAGATTATTATCCCATGTACTTATCGAAATTATATTTGTTTTGCAAAAATTGAGTTTTAGAATTCTGTTCGCAGAATGTATAGATGAATTATTTATCCTTTTTATTTTTTATTTTTGTTGTTCAACTAATATTCAATTGTGACAGGAATATTCCGGGCCAATAATCCACTCAATACCTTCCTGCTTTTTATATATGGCATACTATTAAAGTTTGTATGGCTCCTTCATCCACAAGTTCCTCTTATTGAAAAATCCAATGGGTTTCTTTTTAATGATATTCTAAAAGTCATTAAACCTTTTTTGGATTCCTTTCCTTCAGGATATTTTATAATATCATATTTTTTGCTTTTTACGCAGGCTGTACATTTCAATCAATTGATCTCAGGTGGCAAGCTTATGCAAAAAACTAATTATTTACCGGCAATGAGTTACTTGCTGATCACCTCTTTTTTCAGCGAATGGAATCAATTGAGCGCTCCTTTAATAGTCAATTCTATTTTGATCTGGATATGGTCAAAAATGAGTAATCTCAATAACAACCAACATCCAAAGTCAACATTATATAATATTGGAATTGCAATAGGGATTTGTTCCTTTTTATATCTTCCTTCACTGGCGTTTACGCTGTTGATCATTCTTTCATTAATAATCACGCGTCCGCCCAGGGCGGCAGAGTGGTTTATCAATATTGTAGGAGTGCTTACTCCATGGTATTTTTTGGCAGCATGGCTTTTTTTAGATAATAATTTATATTCATTTCACCTAACCGGCTTTGGATTTACATATCCTGTGTATCATGCAATAAAACCCGAAATTACCAGCTATTCGTTAATCATCTTATTAACTATTATTGGAGGATTTTTTGTCCAGTCTGTTTCTTCAAAACAAGTATTGCAGGTAAGAAAAAACTGGCAACTTTTACTTTTATATTTAATAATTGCTTTGGCAGTTCCTTTTATTAATAGTATCAATGAAGTTGAAAATTGGTTATTGGTTTTAGTACCTGTTTCCGCATTTATTGCCTGTGGATTTTATTATCCTCGCGTAAAATGGATCCCACGGATATTACATTGGACAATGGTAGGGTTTGTTATTTATATGGAGTATTTTCAAAAGTAAATTAGTGTATGTTTATCTTTGTCATTAAATAAAAAGATAAAAAATGAAATTTGGCGTAGTGGTTTTTCCGGGATCTAATTGCGACAGGGATATGATCCATGCGCTGCAGGATGATTTAGGTCAGGAAGTGATTACTTTATGGCATAAAGATAAAGACCTTTCCAATTTCAATAATTCTGATTGTATTGTACTGCCCGGAGGATTTAGTTTTGGCGATTACCTGAGATGTGGCGCTATCGCCAGGTTCAGCTCGATGATGCAAAGTGTTATTGAATTTGCAGGCAAAGGTGGCAAAGTTTTTGGTGTTTGCAATGGGTTTCAAATTCTTTGTGAAAGCGGTATGCTGCCCGGTGTTTTATTACAAAATTCTCACAGGCAATTTGCATGTAAAAATATTTATCTGACAAATAAAGAAGATCGGTCGGGCAGTATTTATAAGATACCTGTGGCACACGGTGAAGGAAGGTATTTTGTAAAAGAAAATGAACTTGAAGAAATTGAAAAAAACAACCAGGTGCTTTTTCGTTACTGTAATCAAAAAGGAGAGGTTCATATAGACCATTCTCCGAATGGCTCCCTAAAAAGTATTGCAGGAATTACAAATAAAGAAAGAAATGTTTTTGGTATGATGCCTCATCCTGAAAGAGCCTGCAGCACTATGCTTGGCAATATTGACGGAAGAAAAATATTTAAAGAGTTATTTTCTATCAATTAATTTTGATTCGGAAATGCTATTTCTTCCTGGATGGGAAATGCCTGGTTTTCTTCTGAAGGAATTTCTTCTTCTATCCTGTCTTCATTGTATTCAATAATAAAATTGTTCATTCCGGATCCTATTAATATGGTCATGTATTTCAGTTGAATTAGTTCCAGTATATTCAGGAAAAAAAATATGGCATGAATACGGTCCTCGCATACATTAAATATTTTTTCAAATGAAACTGAATGTTGGGATTTTATGATGTCAAGCAAATATTTCCGGCATCCTTCCATTGTGTATTTGTAACTGATAACAGTATGTACTGGTTTATTCTTTTTGTCCTGCAACCGTTGCGCCACTTTTTCAAAAGCCTTCATCAATTTAAATAAAGTTACTGCCTGAATTTCGGTGCCTTCACTTGCTTCTTCACCAACCAGTGAAAGCTCACGCTGTATATTTCCACGCTTCACCATCAACATCCTAAGGGCTTCCATTTCGCTCATCTTTTGAGAAGCTTCCTTAAATCTTTTATACTCAATAATTTTGTCAATCAATTCCTGGCGGGGATCTATTTCATTACCATGCTGGTCAATTTCCTTTCGGGGCAATAGCATTTTTGCTTTGATGCGCATCAACGTGCTGATGAAAAGTATAAATTCACTGCTTAATTCTATATTCAGCGATTCACTGGTATGAATATAAACCAGAAAATCGTCTGTGATTTTTGTAATAGGGATATTGTAAATATCCAGTTCATCTCTTTCGATAAAAAATAATAATAAATCGAAAGGTCCTTCAAACTGAGGTAGTTTTATTTGATAAATTTCTGAAGTCATTTTAAGAAGATTAAAACTTTTTTCCAAAGATCATTATAAAAAAAATCCCGGTGAAAAGATCACCGGGATGACAAATGTATTGAATTTAAATTATTTTTTTCTAAGCTCATCTCTTATTTCTGCCAATAATTGATCTGTGGATGATGGTGCAGGAGGAGCTGCCGCTTCTTCCTTCTTTTGCAATTTGCTTATAGCTTTTACCATCATAAATATAACCAATGCAATTACCAGGAAATTAATAACTGCTGCTAAAAATCTTCCGTAGGTTACTGAGCCCCACTTAAGCTCTGCAATGTCTTTTAATCCCAATTTATCCAACACAGGTGTTAATATGAGGGGAGTAATAATATCCGTTACCAGTGAAGATACGATTGCGGTAAACGCTACACCAATAATAACCGCCACGGCGAGATCTACTACATTGCCTTTCATGGCAAAGGCTTTGAAATCTTTAATAAAGCTCATGTGTTTTGTTTTTAAGAGTTAAAAAATTGAGTGATTAAAATAATGGTTTTTATTTTATATCAGTAAAAGTAGCAGTTTCACAGAGATTCAAAAAAAATATATTTTAATCAAAACCATGACAATTTTATTACTTTTCTTTTTTAAACGGCTTTTCTGATTGCAATAATTCTTCCCGTAATTGCTTTGCAGTTTTAGTGCTTCCGTCATGGCTCCATCCTGGTGGCATTATTAAATATTTTATTTTTAGTGAAAGCGGTATCTTTTTATTATGTAAATCATAAGAAATATTTTTAAACTCATGAAAAATAATATTGGTAAGATGATAGGGATGATCTAAATGTTTGGTGAGTCCATATTTTACAGGATCTTCTTTTACTTCTTCCTGGAAAGTCCCAAAAAGCTTATCCCAGAGAATTAGAACCATTCCCATATTTTTGTCGAGATAGCGTACATTGCTAGCATGATGTACTCTGTGATGAGCAGGGCTTACAAAAATGGCTTCAAACCACCCTGGCATTTTATCAATGTATTGTGTGTGTACCAATATTCCATATATCTGGGTTAATGAATACATAAACACAATATCCAAAGGTTTAAAACCCAAAAAAACCAGGGGAATAAAATAAATAAAACGATAAAGCGGTTGCAAAACAGATGAACGAAACCCGGTAGTCAGGTTAAATTCTTCTGAGGAATGGTGCGTAACATGTATGGCCCAGAAGAAGCGACAAAAATGATCCACCCTGTGTTCGAAATAGAATACAAAATCCTCAAGAATAAAAAGCAAGAACCAGTATAAAATGAAATTGAATGAAAAACTAATGAAATGAAGTTGATAAAAAAATAGGAGAATCAATACATACACCGCACGGAATAAAAGGTCTATTCCACCGTTAAGAATACATAGATATATATTCATCAATGTATCTTTAACTGAATAATATTTTTTTAAGTGAAGATTACTTAAGAGTATCTCAAGTCCAATTACTATCAGGTAAATCGGTGTAGTTATTAATAGAAGTAATTGTTCCTTAGGCATGACAACATAAAAATTTAGACCGACATAATTTCTTTTTCTTTCGCCCCAAGATGTTTTTCAATAAGTAATATATATTCATTGGTAATTTCCTGTACTGCCACTTCTCCTTCTTTGGCGGCATCTTCACTAAGTCCTTCTTTTTCTGATTTCTTTATTTGTTCTATAGCTTCCCTGCGAATGTTACGTACAGATATTTTTGCCTGTTCTCCCTCGTTATTGCTTTTTTTTACCAGGTCTTTTCTTCTCTCTTCTGTAAGCGGAGGCAAAAATAAGCGGATGATATTACCGTCATTTTGGGGATTAATGCCGATATTGGCAGCTATAATAGCCCTTTCAATAGGCTGAAGCATATTTTTTTCCCAGGGTTGAATGGTTAGGGTACGGGCATCCATCGCACTTAAATTACCTACCTGGTTTATAGGCGTTGGGTTGCCATAATAATCTACCATTATTCCATCCAGCATTGTTGGGTTGGCTTTTCCAGCGCGGATTTTTATCAATTCACTTTCAAAATGCTCCATCGCTTTTTTCATTGAAATTGAAGTCTCATCTAATATTGCTGTGGTTTCGCCTGTCATAATTTAAAAATTTTTTAAAATACTTTCTTTCCGCTCTACGGCGCATTTCAAAAAGTTTACAAATTTAATAAAACGAAGTGATATAAAAGTTAAAAAGCGAAGTAACTAATCCTGCTCCACAGGCTCACTTGCAAGGGTAAAGATTTGGCGTGTTTTGATGATTGAATCCTCGGTAAGTTGTCCATTGGTTTGAAAAACTTTGGCTTTAGGCCTGTTGTAATAAACAATTCCTACAATAAAAGTTGCCACAGTAGCCAGAACCAGCATTACTGCAGTAGTGCCTGTAAAGCGTAGAAAATAGGCCAATGCGATAAATAAAATATTTGTGATTACGCAGGTTACAACAATCATTTTATGGCTTAAACCCATATCAAGTAAAAAATGGTGTATATGATTTCTATCCGGACAGAAAGGAGAGCGGTGGTTTAAGACTCTATGGCTTACCACTCTCAAAGTATCAAAAAGAGGAACCAATAAAATAGAAAAGCCTAATGCAGGCGCCGATTCTAAAGGAAGCACAGAAGATGGACTTGATGCAATAGAAATAAATTTTATTACAAAAATAGAATTGATAATTCCTATTAACAGTGAGCCCGTATCACCCATAAATATTTTTGCAGGATTAAAATTATAAATTAAAAATGCTACAAGGCTTCCTGCAAGGGATACTGCCATAATGGTGTATAAAACCTGTCCGGTTAAATAAAAATAAATTCCGAAAATAGTGGAAGTAAGTAAACCAAGGCTACCAGCAAGACCATCAACACCATCAATAAGATTAAAGGAATTGGTGATAACCACTATAGTGAATAAAGTAAGTAAAAAACTTGCAGTGTGTGGGATGGCATGTATCCCCATAAAGCCATACATGTTAGTAATTTCAATCCCTCCAAATTTTATAATGATTGCTGCCGCCAGCAATTGTCCTATAAATTTTTTTGTAGCAGTAAGAATCAAAATATCATCTTTAATGCCCATAAAAAAGATGATCATAATAGCGGCCATGAAATATTGAAATACCGAAGTAGCTGAAGAAGGAACTCCCATTAAAATGGCAATTACAAACCCGGCAAATATCCCAAGTCCGCCAAGTGTGGGTATTACAGCCTTATGAACTTTTCTTTCGCCAGGTTCATCAAACAGTTTTTTGTCTTTGGCTACTTCAATAATTACGGGTATAGAAAAAAATGTAATCAGAAATGCCAGTCCACCGCTTAAAAAGATATTATCCATGCCTTGGAATTAAATTAAATTCTTTTACAAAAGTATTGTTTTGTTTAATTTAAATATAAAAAACCCAATTTAATAACGCAAAATATTTAGGGTTTATTTTATCCGACTCAGAAATACACCATTACTCCGTAATTTTCTCATCAACACTTCCTGACACAAAAGTTGCGCTCAGCTTTTTTAATGGATTTTTTCGATTTTCTTCATATACCTCCTGGTTTTTCAAAATATCCATAGCGCCAAATATGGCTGCAATAAAAGAGGAGGGATCTGCCCTGTTTTTACCTGCAATATCCAGCGCGGTTCCATGATCAGGGCTGGTACGGATGCAAGGTAACCCGGCTGTAAAATTGATTCCCTCGCCAAACGACAGTGATTTTAAAGGAATCAGGCCCTGATCGTGATACATAGCCAGTACACCGTCGAATCTATTTTGGGATCCACGGGCAAAAAAAGCATCAGCGCTATACGGGCCCATCACAATCATATTGTGGTGTTTGGCATCTTTAACAGCCGGCCTTATTATTTCTTCTTCTTCCGAACCTATCAGTCCCTCATCTCCTGCATGTGGATTTAATGCCAAAACAGCAATTTTTGGCCTGTCTATATTAAAATCTTTTTTTAGGGATGTATGTAAAATATTGATTTTGCTTGAAATATTTTCTCTGGTAATATAACCTGCAATATCTTTTACAGCCACATGTTCGGTTACCAAACCTACCCTGAAATTGCCCGAAGCCAGCAACATCAATACATCTTTCTGTCCAAAAAAATCTTTAAAGAATGGCGTATGACCTGTATAAGGAAATTCGGAGCTATGAACATTTTTTTTATGAATAGGAGCAGTAACCAATGCATTTATTTTTCCTTCTTTTAGCGCCTGGGTTGCAGCTTTGAGGCTTTTGATGGCATACACTCCCCCGGTTTCATTTAATTCGCCGGGATTTATTGATATTTCTTCTTCCCAGCAATTGAAAATGTTGATTTGCTTTGGATTGACCTTACCAAAATCCTTTAAACTGGTAAAATTGAAATTAAAATCCGGTAACCCTTTTTTGTAAAAATTAATGACCCTGTTGCTGGCAAATATGACAGGGGTAAACAAATCCAGCATCCTGTTATCAGAGAGGGATTTTATAATAAGCTCGATCCCGATGCCATTGATATCTCCACAGGAAAATCCAATTATGGGTTTGTTTTCAGTAGATGAATTGTTCACATTATTTCAGTTTTACATGGGTTTGCAAGATAATTAATAATGAATTCGCCACAATAAATTATTCGATAATGCTGGTTAGAAATAATCCTCTAACCTTTATTTCCTACATAATTTTCAATGGGCATTCGATTGGAAATACTTCGCGCCAGTGTCATTTCATCCGCATACTCCAGTTCGCCTCCAAATGAAATGCCACGCGCTATTGTAGTAATTTTTACAGGTATCTCTTTTAGTTTTTTGCTGATGTAATAAATAGTGGTATCACCTTGTATATTGGGGCTTAATGCGAATACCAGTTCATCGGTTTTCTCTTCATTTACTCTTTTTAATAAGGAATCTATTTCTAACTGATCGGGGCCAATGCCATCCAATGGGGAAATTATTCCGCCCAAAACATGATAAAGGCCGTTGTATTGTTGCGTACTTTCTATGGCAATTACATCCCTGATGGTTTCAACCACACAAATGATTTCCTGCTTGCGGCTGCGATCTGAACAAATATTACACAAGGATTTATCAGCTATATTTCTACAACGGGCGCAAAAATGAATTTCTTCGCGCATTTTTAAAATTACATCGCTGAATATTTTTACATCGCTCACATCTTTTTTCAAAAGATGAAGTACCAGACGTAAAGCCGTTTTTTTACCAATACCGGGAAGTTTGGCAAATTCATTAACCGCATTTTCTAAAAGAGAAGAGGAAAAAATCATGGAGCGAAATTAAGAAAGAAGAAAGAATGAATTTGAAAGAATGAATAATAAATAAAAAATGAATAAGTAACGAAATTAACCTTCCAATAAAGCAACAAATAAGAGAGATTTTGAATCAAAGTTTTTAATTACTATATGATAAATAGCATCACATAATCTATCGGATTAAACAATCAAAAATTATAACCATTATTCACTTCACAGTAAAGCCGCCTGTATCATTCCGGCAGGCAAACAAATAATTGAGATTCCTAATTACCCAATTACCCAAATAAACCTTTTAACGATTGAAATAATTTACTAAAGCACCATAAGGTTCCCATCAACACGAAAAGCTATGCTGCAAACCTTATAGCTGCTACAACACCACGTCATCTTCATTATCCCAATCGGCCCGTACGCTGATTTTTTTAGGATAGGAAATTACTTTTTCAGGTTGTTTTTTCAGATGATAATTTCCAGGATCCCATTTTCTGTTTTCATTTTCATCATCCAAAATCCTCAATTCATAATCTCCGGGATTGAATAATTTAATAGTGAATGTGGCTGAACTAATTTTAAATGAATTTACTACTACATTATTTTGTACAAATTGTAAAACAGGGCGTGCTATTTTTTGAAGATTGGTAAAATTTAATTTCAGGCTTCCGTATTCGCCTTCTTTCTTTGTTTTGAAGCTGATGGTGTCTGATTTTTTTAATTCATCTCCCAAAGTATCCTTCGCAAAATCTTTATCAATTTCTAATTTGTAGTAAGTATCTGCTGACCAGTTATTGTATACTGTAATCAATTTCCCGGTAGTGTCTAATGATATTTCGGTTCCCTCAACCGGATGATACAAAGTATCTGATAGTTTTATTTTCAAAACATCAAAATTTTTTAATGGAACCTCAAATTGAATCGTAAGCGGAGTAAGTAAATCCTGTGCTCCTCCGGTAAGTGAAGCCGTATATTTCAATAATTTTTCAGGATTCTTTTTATTTGCCGGTGAAGATGAAACAGGTTTTTTTGTTTCTTTTTCTTCTGCATAAGCATATAATTCAACTGGTTTTACATTTTGAGTTATCTGGATAGCGCTATCGGCGAAAGCAAAAAGCTGTGAAGGATTATTATACATTTTTTGGCCGCTCTCATCTTTTAATGCGTACAAATGATAAGTACCTTCTGCAAGGTATCTGAACAGAAAATTACCGGAAGAATCTAACCTCGCAACATATCTTGGCTTGTGTTTATAAACTGCAGAATCATCCAGGTTATTATATAACAAAGCCAACAAGGTGCTGTCTGGTTTCCCTGTTTCTGCCAAAATTACTTTGCCTTGAAACTGAAGCGAATCTATGTAAGAGCCAGTAGAAAAAACGTAAGTGAAATTGCGGATCGGATTGTTTTCATCAATATCCTGGATGGCATTCCCGAACTGGTAACTGTAGGTGGTATTGGGTTGCAGCGTATCACGTATTTTTATAGAAACTGTTTTTAATTTAGAAGTGATATTAGGAATTATTTTCGGTTCCGGGGCTACCAATAAATTTTTCTGCAGGTCTTGAATATGCACATATTCGTCGAATGTAAAAGTGATATGATTGCCTGTAAAATGAAGTGTTCGGTTAGGCGGAACTGACTTTAATAATACCGGTGGAATGGTATCCTTCGGACCACCGGTAGGCATGCCTATTTGTGCGCAACCACTTCCCAAAACAGAAAGTAAATAACACAAACCAATAACCAATAAAACAATTATAGAATTAAATATTTTCATATCAAAAAAGCAAACTTAATTTCTTTGGACGGATATTGATGTTTGTTGCTCCTAAATAAAATTTAAATCTCCTGTTCTTCTTCAATAATATCGTGCAAAGCAATTGCTAATTTATTTTCTTTTACAAAATTGCACCAATAGCAATCTTCTTTACCGCAACCGGTATAAAAATCCCTCGCCTGGATTTTATTCCAAACTTCCGTTAATTGTTGCTTTACTGTTTCTATATCTGCCCTTTCAATAAATATTTTTCTTTTCTGATAACCTTTATTTTTATCGGGTTCTACAAAATCAAATTCTGAGCTTGCCACTTTCCAGTCTTTGCCATCCATGTTATCAATCAGTATTTTGTAAAAAACGGCCTGTCGCCAATAGTCGCCGCCATTGGGGTTTTCGTCATTTGGGGATAATAATTTTTTCTTAGTATAATTGCTGTTTACATCACCGGTTTTATAATCTACCACGTTCACCTCATTACCATTAAATTCCATTTTATCTATTTTCCCTTTTATCGGAATACCGTTTACTACATTTTTAATATTTCTTTCTACAGCTACTATTTTATTAAATGATTTGATGTAATTATCATAATAATCTCCCAACACTTTTTCTCCATATTCCATTCTTCTGTCGTAAGCTTCCTGTGTAAAATTTTCGCGGTGCCTCTTCATATACCAAACGAAAGATCCAAGCATTTTTTCTTTTGAAGGAAATTGTTGTGTTTCATTTTTTTGCATTTCTTCAAAAAGCTTTTGCAATGCAAAATGCACGGCGCTGCCAAATTCTAAATTCTCCGATTTCCCCGAAGGAATTCTTATCAGGCTTTTATAATAAAATGCGAGCGGACAATCTAAATAATTATTTAATGAAGTTACATTCATCACATATTTTTCGAGCAATGAGTTTATAAAATTGGCTTCATCTTTTTCTATTTCGGGCGCCTGGGGAATGAAGTTTAAAATTTCATAGTTCATCAATTCTTCTTCCGGTAAATTTATAGATTGGATACCCAGGTTATTGCCTTCTACAATTTCAGCAATGAACATGGAATGTTCCGCGTCTTTTCCATCCGGTTTTATTTTGATAAATGATACCTGCAGATTTTTTTCCGCTCTGGTAAGGGCTACATAAAATAAACGCCGAAGTTCTTCATTTGCATTGCCTGAAGGAAGAGATGAAAATAATGTGTCAGGAAGTTTGTAACCATCATTCGCATTTCTTTTTTTCTCCCATAAATGTGCATTCATACCCGTAATAAAAACATGCTCGAATTCGAGGCCTTTGGAACCATGTGCAGTTAAAAAATTTACGCCGGCGCTATTGTCCGAAAACTGCATTAATGGCAATGAAAGTTTTTCTTTCTTCATCAGGTTTATAATGTCAATGAATCCTTGCAGATCAAGAAACGGATTGCGTGCAGTGGCATCTTTTATAAAATCGAATAACGCAGTAAGAATCTGAAGCAGCCTGATCTTATTATCGCTCTTCATGATGTAAGAAAGTACGCCTGCGTCTCCGATTATTTTTTCAAATAGTTGCTGCAGTGTTACATTGGAAACATCTGCTATCAACTGCTCCATCATTTTACTGAAATCTTTTAATGCCGGGTTGATGCCGGTGTCAAATAAATCTTTCGCAACCGCGTTCGATTTGTCATACAATAATTTCCTGATAGAAGCCAATTGCCCGCTGTAGTTTTTACTATTCATTTCTACGGTGAGTTTCGCAATTTCTATGGGCGGTATTTTATAAAAATCAAAATGCAGAATTTCAAAAAGAATCTCATCGCCGCTGTATGGAATCTCATGCTCGGCAGCGAGATAGTTCAATAATTGAATTATTTTTTTTGCAAATGGATCTTCAAGGATATTGATACTTCTTTTAGAATAAACAGAAATATTTTTTAGCCTGAAATATTTCATTAATTGCTCGCCATAATTATTTTCTTTATAAATAACAGCTATTTTTCCAGCCTCTGTTCCTTTCCTAATAAGCTTTTCAACCTTATTGGTAATATCTGCCATTTCATCTTTTATGGTATTGTATTCAATTATAAACGGAAACTCAGTAATATTTTTTAATTCTTCTTTTGAACTGATCAATACTTTATTTTTTTCAAGCCGCTCCTCATTTTTATCAATCAAAGATTTGGAAACATCAAGAATAGGTTTTGTGGAGCGATAATTATTGGTAAGAACGATTTTTAAAAGCCCTTCATAACTGTTGGCAAAATTTTCCATATTTTCGATATTAGCACCCTGGAAACGGAAAATACTTTGATCTTCGTCTCCCACAACAAACACATTTGGCGAATCCCAAAATTCAATCAACAATTTTACAATTTCGTTCTGTGTGCCGCTTGTATCCTGATATTCATCAACTAAAATGTATTGAAACCTTTCCTGATAATCGGCCAAAAGATTTTTATTTTCTTTAAAAACTTTTATAACCCAATTAATCATATCATCAAAATCATATAGGTTATTTTGTTTCATCAAATCCTGAAAATTACTAAACTCATTTACGGCAGCACGTAATTTTTCCATACGCTCAGTTTCTTCAAAAAAAGCGGGTTTATAATCACCAACTTTTGCACCTGATTTTGCTGAAGCTCTTTTATATTTAAAGTTGTCATCGTCTTTTATTTTTTCAAGATATTGTTCAATGCAACCGGCAATATATTCCGGTGTCCAGCCTTCTTTTTTCATGGCCGAAAATAAATGCTGAAGGTTTTTTATTTCATAATATACATCGCCGCGATACCTTTTAAGAAGATTGTTTTTGGGTAAATTATCAATAAGTTTTTTATAAAGTTGTATTCTTTCCAAATCAGAAACCGGGTTCAACGCAGTTTTCTCAAACAAGGATAAATTTTGTTGGATCACCTCATTACAAAATCCGTGAAATGTATAAATGTTTACCTTGTAAGAATCAGGGCCAATAAATTGCAATAATCTTTTTCGCATAGCGATAGCGCCGGCATCTGTATAAGTAAGGCATAAAATATTTTGCGGATTTACATCGGTTTCCAATAAAATTTTACCGATCCGCGCAGCTAAAATTTGAGTTTTCCCCGTACCGGGGCCGGCAATTACCATCACCGGGCCCTCAATAGTATCTACAGCCTGGCGCTGTTTTTCATTGAGCTTCTGGTATTCTTCATTAAATTTTTTGAGTAATTTTTCTTTATATGATAACATACCGGTAAAGATAAAATAAAAGTAGGGTACCATTATAATAACCAACAGCCTGAAGATTAAAAGAAAAATAAATATCCTACTAATTTGGTAGACTAATAAAAATTACTTTATATTTGTCCTCAGATTATTTATTAATGAAATTATTATTATGCCTATCCAGTTAATTAACTTTATACAATTCATGCGATGTTGCATCTCAACAAAAATGTTATTTGCAAAAACATTTAAAGAGACACACCTTTATCACTTTAATCTTTCATTTGCAGGATTACAAAGTTGTATGTGTTTTGTTGAAAAGAATTAATACAATTATAAAGAAAATAATTTTATCAAAATTGCCTCTGTTTCATTTTTTACTTTATCAAATTAAAGAGTGGCACTGTTGTGTTGCCAAAGATGATTCAAGAGACAAAATACCCAAAAACAGATTTTACAGCTCTAATTATTTAGGCTATTCGTGATTCAAAGTTCAGGAATAGAAAGGTGGATTGAGAAAAGGAATTTTTTTCTCTTATTAGTCTACTAAATTAGTAGGATATTTTTTATAAAAAACAAACCCAATAAAATGAGATATTTATTTTTTCATGCGCCCGCAGGAGGGATACCAAAATGCTTATTGTCTCGCTAGACAAATAAGGGAAATAGCAGTAACTATTTCCCTTTGATCAGAATAAAAATATTCTTCACATTAAACTCTTACAAATGTACAAAACTTATAGGAATATAAGTGTGGCTTTATTAGCTACAACAGGCTTTATAACACCTTTACAAGCACAAAAACAAGTAACACATCAAAGCCAATATTGGGTGCGATATTATGGCAAATACGATCTCTCGTCAGATTATACAATTACCCTGGAGCTGGAGGACAGGCGGTTTTTTAAAGACAACAGGCAGGCCAATTGGGTGCTACCGCGTGTAGTACTTGTCCGCAAGCTGGGAGCAGGATGGAGCGCTGGTGTAGGATTTACTTATTACAACTCATCTAATCCGGCAGATCCCTCAAAGCCTACAGCCGTGACGGTACCTGAACTAAGACCGCACGAAGAATTATCTTATAGCCGGAAGATTAAAGATTTAATCATTAGTCATCGGTTCAAATTAGAACAGCGCTGGACCCGCAAAAGCAATGCAAGTGAATTGCTTGAAGGTTACACTTTTACACAACGCTTCCGTTACCAACTCCAATTGCAATATCCTCTTATAAAACAGAAAAGCGCTGCCGGTACGTTATCCGCAAAAGTGGCGGACGAAATAATGCTGAATATCGGGCATTCCATTGTGCAAAATACTTTTGACCAAAACCGTGCTTATATAGCATTGAACTATGGCATCTCTAATAACTTTCAGGTGGAACTGGGCTATATGAATTATTTCCAGGAGCGAAGTTCAGGCACGCAATATTACGACCGTGACATTGCCCGTCTGACTATCTACCACAACCTTAATTTATATAAAAAACATTAATTCATTTTCTAAATTCATTATGATGAAAATAAAAAAAATTATTACCGGCCTTCTGCTTCTTTCTCTTCCAGTTTTTTTTATTGCGTGCAAAAGCAGTAAATCAAAAAGTATTACTATCAGCGGCGCGTTTGCGTTATACCCTTTGGGTGTAAAATGGACAGAGCAATACAAAAAAATTCATCCTGATGCGCGCTTCGATGTATCGGCGGGCGGTGCAGGCAAAGGCCTTACCGATGTGGTGGCCGGCGCTGCCGACCTCGCTATGTTTTCGCGTGTGTTGACTCCTGTGGAAGAACAAAAAGGCGTTGTACTTTTTGCTGTTTCCAAAGATGCGGTACTGCCTACCTTTAGCGCAA
Source organism: Hanamia sp. (assembly GCA_036509335.1). Lineage (GTDB taxonomy): Bacteria > Bacteroidota > Bacteroidia > Chitinophagales > Chitinophagaceae > Ginsengibacter. Next base: position 33,403 of record DATCFT010000059.1, on the reverse strand, counting down.
AAAATCCGCTGGCGGGTATTATACATCGCAAAGGCCTTACGCACGATCAATTGAAGGATATTTATTTCTCCGGGAAAAATATCACCTGGGGCAGCGTGCTCGACACCTCAGTAAATAACAACATCGTAGTTTATACACGCTCTGATGCGGCCGGTGCAGCCGATACCTGGGCTGCATACTTTGATGGTAAACAAGATAATATCAAAGGTACAGGCATCTATGCGACCCGGGACTGGCCGATGCCGTAGCCAAGGATGTGTATAGTGTGGGCTTCAATAATGTGGCTTATGCGTATGACATTACCACCGGCAAGAAAAGGCCGGGTGTGGATGTTATTCCAATAGATGTAAACAATAACCGGAAAATAGATCCGCAGGAAAACTTTTATGACAATGCCGACAGTGTGCTGAAAGCCATTGCCGACGGGCGTTACCCTTCGCCGCCTGCACGTGATTTGTATTTTCTTACCAAAGGAAAACCAACCGATTCGACTGTAATAGATTTCCTGAAATGGGTACTTACCGATGGACAGCAATATGTAAAAGCTGCGGGCTATGTGCCTTTGCCTCCGGAAAAGATACAGGCGCAATTGGATAAACTAAAATAATACTAACCCAGAAACAAATAAGATGACAACGTTCCTGCTTCCGCGAAAATGGATAGACCGTATTTCCAATACCTGGCTGAATGTAGCTGTGATTTTCTTGTTGCTGCTGCCGCTGACGATAGGCCTGGGTTTGGTATTGAAGTCGCTGCCCTTGTTCCGCGAATATTCTTTGAGCAGCTTAATCGGCTCTTCCGACTGGTCGCCGATGGAAGGTAAGTTTGGCTTTTACGCATTCATCATCGGGTCGCTGTGGGTAACGTTGTTGTCTTTTGTTTTGTCGGCGCCCGTGTGTTTGTTGGCGGCCATCTATCTTACACAATATGCGCCCAGATGGCTCACACAGGGAATGTATTTTGTAATAGATGTATTAGCCGGCATACCATCTGTGGTCTATGGCGTATGGGGCGTGCTGGTGGTAGTGCCACTGATAAGCGAGCACGTTGCTCCTGCATTTGGGTTTACTACGACGGGCTATTGCTTATTGTCTGGTGGAATTGTACTGGCCATCATGGCTGTGCCTTATATGTTGAACATGCTGATGGAGGTATTGCGCAGCATTCCGATAGAACTGAAAGAAGCATCGCTTTCTTTAGGCGCAACTTACTGGGAAACGATTAAATGGATTTTATTAAGACAAGGGAAAACAGGCATCATCGCGGCAATGAGCCTTGGTATATCCAAATCATTGGGCGAAACCATTGCTGTGCTGATGGTAGTGGGCAACGTGGCGCAGGTGCCACACAATGTATTTCAACCTGCATATCCTTTGCCTGCGCTTATTGCCAATAATTACGGTGATATGATGTCGGTGCCTTTATACGATGCAGCGCTGATGTTGTCTGCATTGTTGCTGTTTGTGATCATCATTGTATTTAATGCGCTGACGAATGTACTGGTGTATAAAACAGAAACAAACAACTAAGAATAAATATTTATTGAACCATTAAGAAGTTAAGGTTCAATAAGAAACAATCGTAATATTCAGCACTTGATCCTATTTCGAGCAGGAAAATAGAAGAGAAATTTTTAGACTTGAAAAACGAGTACACGCTAATCGTGGTAACGCATATCTTGCGTCAGGCGCGGCGTTTGGCCGATCATATTGTGTTTATGTATTTTGGCGAAGTGGTAGAGCAGGGCACGCCCGATGAAATATTCAATAACCCTCAATCAGATATTCTGAAAGAGTATTTGCGAAGCGGACACTGATTATGGGCTATTAAAATAAAGGGGGAATTTTAAAATTGTTGCCGGATACCTGAAGAACTTACAGAACCAGGTTTTAACTGAATTTTTTCTTGCATAGCGACAGAATCAGATAAATTTTCTTACTTCAAATTTTGCGGAAATTTATTTATTATTCAAAATAGGAATCCGGATCCGATAGCTATCAGATTTGTTTGTTTACTTGCAAATTCTGTTAGTTCTAAAGCATATAAATGCTTCCACGATTTATACAAATTTCATGAATTTTTTAGAGTAAGAATCTTAATTATTTGTTGGTTTGCTGTGAGAGGGTTATGTTACGTTGCTTTAACTTTTTTATTCATTATTATTTATTTATCATTCCCTGGAAGCACGATTTGTTTTGCGTCCTCACGGCTATAAGATTTGCTTTTGCCTTTTATATGCTCATTTCTATCCTGTTCAAGCATTTTGACTTGTTCATCATTAAACTCAAACTTTTCTTTACTGCTAATATCATCTTCTATCAACATATACAGCCCTTTGACTTTTTTATCGTCTGCATCGGCTATATAGGTCATTAATTTTTTTCGGATTGCTGTTGTTGTCATAAATATTCCGTTTCTACAAATTTACTTTTAAAACCTGTTAGGTAATACAGAAATCTTCACTATTTGTTTGTCTGCCCTAATGATACAGTCGGGTTTACTCAATGCCAGTTTTACTCCCTTTTTTATTTCTTATTTCTCATTTATCTTATTCATCATTCATCATTTTTCAGGAAAACAATTCCGGTCCTCTCAAATTTCTATGAGGAACTTTTCCCAAATGCTTATAAGCTTTTTCGGTAACTTCTCTTCCGCGCGAAGTGCGCATGATAAAACCTTCCTGGATTAAAAATGGTTCATACACTTCTTCCAAAGTGCCTGCTTCTTCGCCTACGGCAGTTGCAATAGTGGTAATACCCACAGGGCCGCCTTTGAATTTATCTATGATGGTACTCAAAATCCGGTTATCCATTTCATCCAGGCCATATTCATCTACATTCAATGCTTTCAACGCATGTTCTGTAATTTTCAAATCTATCACGCCGTTGGAAAGTACCTGTGCAAAATCACGGACTCTTCTTAACAATCCGTTGGCAATCCTCGGCGTACCGCGGCTGCGACCAGCAATCTCCTGTGCCGCATCAGATGTTATTTTCGTGTTGAGAATGGAGCATGAACGTAATATTATTTTTTGCAAAGTGGATTTGTCATAATATTCCAGCCTCGATTTTATTCCAAATCTTGAAAGCAACGGTGAGGTAAGCAAACCGCTTCGGGTAGTAGCGCCAATTAAAGTAAAGGGATTCAGATTTATTTGTACACTCCGTGCATTTGGCCCGGTATCTATCATAATATCAATGCGGTAATCTTCCATAGCCGCATATAAATATTCTTCCACCACATTGCTTAGCCGGTGAATTTCATCTATAAATAAAACATCGTTAGTTTCCAGGTTAGTGAGCAAACCCGCAAGGTCGCCGGGTTTTTCAATAACAGGGCCACTGGTTTCTTTAATATGCACTCCTAATTCATTAGCTACTATCCTGCTCAAAGTGGTTTTGCCCAATCCCGGAGGCCCGTGAAAAAGAATGTGGTCAAGCGCTTCCTGGCGTTGCTTTGCAGCTTTTATAAATATGCGTAAATTCTCTATTATTTGAGATTGACCACTGAATTCTTCAATGACCGCAGGCCGGATATTATTTTCAAATTCCTTATCAACAGGTAATAATATTTCCTTTTCTTTATTTAAATTTTGATTTGGCATTCTATTTTTTCTACCTTGTAAAACTAAAGTTTTTAATGCTAAAAAACCTGTTTTGTTGATTTTTAAAACAATCAAACACCTTTCAAATGATACTTTTCACCACTAATCAATTCATTGATAAAAATCCTGCTTTTACCCTTTAAATTTGCTTATGCAGAAAACAACAATGCGTTATTGGCTTTGTCAGCTTTTTGGCTGGGGTGGATGGACTTTATTAAATCTTTCCTTCTTTTATTTTTTTCTTCATGATGTTTACTGGAAAGCAGGCAGAAAAAGGGATCTTTTATTTGCCATACTTTTTATACAATTTGTATGGTACATAGCCTCTACTCATTTATTGAGATTTATTCTTAAAAAAACAAGATGGATCAAATTTTCAACCAATAAAGTAATTGGCTTATTTATCATAAGTGTATTAATTACAGGATTGCTGGCTTATTATGGAGCAAAATCGACTGCGTTAGTTACCGGCACTTCATTGGTGCAATATGATAAAAACCAGGATCTTCAAAAAGCTATTTCAACAGAAAAAACGCTTGGGTTAGCCGGCACTCATTATTACCTGGCCGATGAAAATAACCCTGCAGATTCCCTGTATTATTCATCAATGGTGAATATAAAAAAAAATACAGGATGGTTTAGGGATCATTCCGGGAACTGGAAATATGAAGATCGACACGAAGGCAGATTTTGGTTTGATATCATTTTTACTTTTATATTAATCGCATTATGGTTACTGGTGTATATGGTTTGGCATTACCTTGAACGAAACCGAATAGATGAATTGAATAGGTTAAGCCTCGAAAAAACGGTGAAAGAACTTGAATTAAAAACGATAAAATCACATATTAATCCGCATTTTATTTTTAATTCCCTAAATAGTATCAGGGCATTGGTAGAAGAAAACCCAAAGCGCGCCAGAACCGCTATTACAGAGCTTTCCAACATTTTGCGTAGCAGCCTGCAGGTAGAAAAAATGGAAACTGTTCCTTTGAAAAAAGAACTGGATATTGTGAAAGATTATCTTGCTCTGGAGCAAATGCGTTTTGAAGAAAGACTGAAAGTAGAAATGGATATAGATGAAGATACACTCGAACAACCACTACCGCCGATGATGTTACAAACTCTTGTAGAGAATGCAATAAAACATGGCATAAGTAAAAGAATAAATGGCGGAATCATAAAAATAATTTCTAGATTTAAAGATAAAAATTTTGAATTGATCGTACAAAATACGGGTAGTCTTGATGGCAAAACAGAAGAAGGTTTTGGTTTCACAAGTACCCGCGACAGATTGAAATTTTTATTCGATGGAAATGCTTATTTTAAAGTAGAAGAAATCGAATCAAGTAAAGTTCAATCTAAAATTGTAATGCCGGTGATGTATTGACCCCTAACCCCTAAAGGGGAATGAAGAAAAGGGAAAGAAAGAATTATCGGATGAGGGTTTGTATTTTGTGTTTAAGTAAAAAAAAATAAAGAAATAAAGAAGTGAGAGACAACCTGCTTTCAACAGGCAGGTTCAATAAAAATAAAAATATATGCTAAAAGTAATTCTGATAGACGATGAACGGCTTGCCAGGTGCGAGCTTAAGAGAATGCTTCAGGAATTTCCCGATGTGGAAGTAATAGGGGAAGCAGCCAATGCAGATGAAGGGATAGAAAAAATTGAAGCATTGAATCCCGACCTTATTTTTTTGGATATCCAGATGCCGGGTAAAACAGGTTTTGATATGCTCACCGAGTTGGAAAAAACGCCCCATGTTATTTTCGTAACCGCCTACGATGAGTATGCTTTAAAAGCATTTGAAGTAAACGCTTTGGATTATTTAATGAAACCTGTAGAGCCGAAGCGCCTGGCAGATGCAATAATGAAAGTAAAACAGAAAGATGCAGAAGAGTTGCTTTCTTATAATAACCGGGGAATACTTCATGAAAATGACCAGGTTTTTGTAAAAGATGGTGAGCGTTGCTGGTTTGTAAAACTTTCTGAGGTACGTCTTTTTGAAAGCGTGGGAAATTATGCAAAAGTTTTCTTTGGCACCAACAAACCCCTTATTTTAAAATCGTTGAATGCATTGGAAGAAAGATTGGATGAAAAAGTTTTTTTCAGGGCCAACAGAAAACATATTATCAACCTGAGAATGATAGAAAAAATTGAGACTTATTTTAATGGAGGACTTTTACTGGATTTAACCGGCGGCGAAAAAATAGAAATAAGCCGCAGACAGGCAGTGAAATTTAAAGAAATGATGAGCTTGTAAACTTTTGGAAAGTTCCAAACTTTACAAAAGTTAAAATAGAATTACATCTTATTGATTCTGTGTTTAGCAATATCGGGGTCTCTCCCCGCAAAAATAATAGCAGTAATAACAATCATATTTTTTGGCTTGTCAATATAAAAATGTATGGCATAAGGGAAAACAGCCGGATAAGCGATACGGACATTTTTATAACGGATAGAATATGCAGTAGGTGTCTTTTGCAAATTCACAATAGCAAATTTAATCGCTTTCGCAAATCTTTTTTCCAATCCATTTTGCTTTGACTTGTACCACGCTTTGGCCTCAGCTACATCATTTTCAACTTCATCAAAATAAAAAATGGTGTAACTCTTTTTCAATCTTCCTTATTAAGTTTATGGAGAAGTCCTTCTATTGGCTTTATCCGTTTTGGATTGGCGGCAATTGCCTCAAGCCTTTCATCTATCAAATCTTTTTGCCATTGAGGTAATTCATGTTTCAGGCGGGTAATATCCGGATAAGTGCTTTTGATTAAATCCCAATCTTCCATTGGAATAAAAACCCCCGCATTATTACCGCTTCCATCTTGGATAACTTGAAGTTTCATCATTATGAATTTTAGTTAAAAAAACATTTCATCTTTAATTCAATTCAAAGATAATCAATTAGTCAGGGCTATAAAAAAGGAAATCTAAAATTTGGTAAGAGATAGAATAATCTTAATAAACCAATAAATTACTCACCCCACCTTCACAGGCACCGAATGCACCGCAGAAGCCATTTCCATTATGAGGGATTCATCTTTTTCAATCGCATTTCCGACAACAATGATATCTGCTCCGGCTTTGCAATTGAGATAGGCTTTTTCAGGATCGGTAATGCCGCCGCCGATGATTAATGGAACTTCAATGGCATTGGCTACCATTTCAATCATGCTTTCTGTAACAGGCCTTTTGGCGCCGCTTCCGGCATCCATATAAATTAATTTCATGCCCAGCATTTCACCTGCCATCGCAGTACACATTGCAATTTCATTTTTATCTGCAGGTAATGGAGATGCATTGGAAATATAAGAAACCGTTGTTGGTGCACCCCCATCAATTACCATATATCCTGTACTGATAATTTCCAGTCCGCTTTGTTTTATAGCCGGAGCGCTTACTACATGCTGGCCTATCAGTAACTCCGGATTTCTTCCACTGATCAATGAAAGATAAAGTAACGCATCAGCATATTTGGAAACCTGGGTGGAGCTACCCGGGAAAAGTAAAACGGGAATAGGACAATTGCGTTTAATAAATTGAACACATTCATCTAAGTAATTTGAAATAACAAGGCTGCCACCCACTAAAAAGTAATCCACTTTTGCCAGTACAGCAAGTTGTACCATTTCCTCCATCTTTTTATCATTCACTTTATCAGGATCTATCAGCACGGCAAAAGATTTTTTGCTACTTGCTTTTCTTTCGCAAAGCGATGGGTATATGTCTTTTAACTTCATTTACTGATGGTTATATGCAAAAATGTATATTTTTTTGCTCAAATAAAAATAATTGATACAAAATACGAATTTATTGGAAGGGAGAATTATTCTAATTGAGCTTTTAGTCTTTTTTGCCCAAAGAATAAAATATTCATTTTAATTTTTGTTTTCAGTTTATTTAAAAATGGGCAAAACAAAGATGTTGAACAGGAAGGTTCATATTTATAAGAGAAATTTAATCTTATTAAAAAAGATAAAATAATTACAACAGTAAACAAACTAATTTGGCAGATTTTATGATTTTGCGTATTGCTACGGTAAAACAGTAGCAAAGAATTGTTAATAGCAAAATTCTCCCGATAGCAATCGGGATTGTTGCGCTGCTGTGGCCACGCATGGTAGTGCGAAGAATTTCTAAAAAAGATTTGGCAAATCCAAATTCTGTCTTCAACTTTGCACCAGTTCTTTGTGATTCACTTATCAAGAAAGGCAGAGGGAAATGGCCCAATGACGCCTTGGCAACCTGAAATGTTTTTTACAAGCATTAAAAGGTGCTAACTCCATCCCGATCAGAGATCGGGACAGATAAGACAGATTCAAGGTTTAATGAAAAACAATTGGTTTACCAATTATAAAATATTAACTCACCTGATTCTGTCAGGTGAGTTTTTTTATGCCTTAAAAGTATATAAAACGCTCCTGGCCCGTATCTGCGATTTTTTTGATAAAGGTTTTATGAAGGGTTGAATAAAAATTGTTTCAAAATTAAAAAATCAAAAAATGAGCAATCTCACACAAATTCTTCACAGCATTCCTTCTGATCCCTTAACAGGCGCCATATCAGTACCTATTTACCAAACCTCTACCTTTGTACAGGAGGCCCCCGGTGAAAATAAAGGTTATGATTATGCACGCTCCGGCAATCCGACAAGAGCTGAATTGGAAACTTTAATTGCCAAACTTGAAAACGGCACCACCGGTGCAGCCTTTGGGAGTGGCCTTGCAGCCATTGATGCGGTAGTAAAATTATTATCCGCCGGCGATGAGATATTTGCAGTAGATGATATTTACGGAGGCGCCTTCAGGCTTTTCACCCACATCTATGAAAAGTTCGGAATTAAAGTAAATTATGCTGACACCACTCACATTGAAAATGTAGTAGATGCTATTACGCCTGCTACAAAATTGATCTGGATAGAGACGCCTACCAATCCCACACTGAAAATTTCAGATATCGCTGCCATTGCTGAAATTGCCAAAGCCAATAAATGTCTTCTGTGTGTGGACAACACCTTTGCTTCCCCTGCCCTGCAACAACCGCTAAATCTTGGCGCTGATATTATCGTACACAGCGCTACCAAATATCTTGGCGGCCACAGCGATTTAATAGCAGGGTTGGTGATAACCAAAAATGAAGACCTTGGTGCAAAGATCAGGTTCATTCAAAATGCAAGCGGCGCTATACTTGGGCCATTCGATAGCTGGCTGGTAATTCGGGGTATAGAAACGCTGCCTTTACGAGTAAAACAACACTGTGCCAATGCCCAGGCGATAGCCGAATTTTTGCAGGAACAGCCTGAAGTTAAAAATGTTTACTATCCGGGATTGCATACACACTTCAATCATGAAATTGCCAAAAAACAATCATCAGGTTTTGGAGGCGTGGTAACCTTTTCTCTTAAAGAAGATACGATTGAAGCTGCAAGGGCTTTTGTAACTGGTACCCGATATTTTAGACTGGCCGAAAGCCTGGGAGGCGTTAAGAGCCTGTTATGCCATCCTGCTACCATGACTCATAAATCTATTCCTGATGCCACCAGAAAAGCATCCGGCATTTGCGATGGACTTGTTCGTTTATCCGTGGGTATTGAAGATGCAGATGATTTGATAGAAGATTTAAAGCAGGCATTGCAAAAAATAAATTCAGAAAAAGTATTATCAAAAAAAATGGAATTAATTTAAGAAATAATAATTTAAAAATCGTCTTAGCTCTAACCAGAAAATATTGTCCCTCTTCTTTGGAGAGGGGGGTTGGGGTGAGGCCAAAACAAATTAAAAAATGGAAACTCATAAGAAATTAGTGTTGGGGATTTTCGGATTTGGTGTTGTGGGCGAGGGACTTTATAAAGTACTGAACCAGACGCCATCATTACAGGCTACTATTAAAAAAGTAGGGATTAAGCATACCAAAAAAAAGAGAAACGCTCCGGCAGATTTATTTACAGCAGACAAACAAATATTGCTAAATGATCCTCAAATAAATGTGATAGTTGAATTGATAGATGATGCTGATGCAGCTTTTGAAATTGTAAAAGCTGCATTTTTAAATGGTAAGTCCGTGGTGAGTGCCAATAAAAAAATGATTGCTGAGCATTTGCCGGAATTGTTGAAATTACAACAGCAAACCGGAGCCTCATTTCTATATGAAGCAGCCTGCTGCGCTTCCATTCCGGTGATACGTAACCTCGAAGAATATTATGATAATGATCTTTTACATTCTATCAACGCGGTGGTCAACGGCTCTACGAATTATATTCTTACCAAAATGTTTGAAGAAAAACTTTCTTTTAAAAATGCATTGATACAGGCACAACAATTGGGTTTTGCCGAAAGCAATCCTGCATTGGATATAGAAGGTTTTGACGCTTTAAATAAATGGACATTTTTATTAACCCATGCTTATGGAATTTTACCAAAACAAAATGAAATTTGCTTTACAGGAATTCAGAATATCACTGCAGAAGATGCAAAGCAGGCTGAGAAAAAAGAATGTGTTATAAAATTAGTAGCTACTGCAAAAAAATTGAATAACGGAAAAGTGGCCGCATTTGTATTGCCTCAATTTGTAAAAAAAGACGACCAGCTCGCATTTGTAAAAAACGAATACAATGGTGTAGTGATAGAAAGTTCTTTTGCCGATAAACAATTCTTTTATGGAAAAGGTGCCGGCAGCCTGCCCACCGCATCAGCGGTATTGAGCGATATATCTGCATTGCGCTACGGTTATAAATATGAATATAAAAAATTGAATCATCTTCAACCTAATGAACTGACCCATGATTTTTATGTGAAAACATATATCGGATTTACCGACTGGGGGCATATCCGTAAAGATGATTTTGAAAGTATTGAAGAGTGGCATTCCAATGAACAAATAAATTATCTCGTTGGAATTATACATTTTAAAAAACTAATAGAAAATGATTGGTGGAAAAAAAATAATGTATCACTGATACTTACTGCGGACCCCATCATTGAATCACTGGATATTATTAAACTAAAAAAAAGAAGTCTGGTTCTCGCGGGTTTTTCGGGGGGTTATAGCTTGTCATAGCTATTTTTTATTTTTAATAAAAATCATCTTGTAAAAGATGACTTTTAAAATAATATCATCTTAAACTCAAAAAGGATCCATTCTATTGGCTGATTTCGAGAAATCTCCTTTGTATCAATGCAAGTTGGGCGTCGGTAAGATGGGATGTTTTTTTGAGAATTTTAATAAAATAATCTACTTCACCAGGCTGGGTAGGGCAACCCACGTTATTTCCAGTTACTTTTCCTTCTTCAGAGTGTAATCTTGAATCTGCGAGAAGTTTTCCATTTTTATCAATGATAAACCAGAAAGGAATTCCTTGTTGTTCGCCATGATATTCAGTACGAAGTGCAGACGCACCTGGATTTTCAAGATCTTTTTTATCCTCTCTCTCATCTACTGTAAGGTGTTTAATTACATAACTCTTATCAAAGAAAGTCTGGATAGTTTTATCATTCATGGCAGTGTCCATCCTGTGGCACCAAATGCACCATGAGGCATGAAAAATGACCAAAATATTTTTATTTGATTTTGCAGCTTCGGTTTTTGCTTCGTTCATGACCTGCAGTGCAGGCGCTGGTTTCGTTTGCGACATGGCGCAGGCAAAAGATAAAAGAAGAGGTAAAGTAATTGAAGAAAGTGTAAGCGCTTTCATTTTTTTTTGTTTCATATTTAAACAAATTATACCTTTTTACTTTTACAGTCAAATTTAAAAATCGAAATAAATTATAAGCTTGAAATTTTTTAAGTATCCATAGCAATATCAGAGTAAATTTCCATATCACATCGTACATTTGTTTTAAATGACATCTTCATCTTTCACCTATAGCAAGCCAAAAGTTTTACAGGCATTACGTTTTCATTTCTTTAGCAGGAAGGAGATAAAGATCATGATTGTTGTGGTTAATTTGTTTGCGATTTTTGCGGCCATATTGTATTTTACTCATAAAGTTTCTCCAATTGCATTTTTATTAAGTTCTACCCTTTGGTTTTCTTTGATGATAGCTTTTTGGTTTGTGCTGCCAATTATTATTTATCGAAGAGCTTCTACTTTTAAGGATCATTTTAAAGTGAGTTTTGAAGAGCAGCATGTTTTTCTGGAAAATGAAAGAGGTAGCCGTAGTTGGCCATGGAAAGACTTTAGCGACTTTTTAGAAAGCACTAATTTTTTTCATTTGTATTTTAATAGCCAGTCATTTTTTTTAATTCCAAAAAGCGCTTTTAATAAAGAGGATTTGTATAAAGTAAGAAAATTTTTGCAAGAAAAAATCAGGAAGTAAAAGCATCCGCGCCGCAGTAAATCTAAGTCTTTACTTTATTAACCTGTGGCGCAATGCTTGAACAAAAAAAATGGCAATTCAAATTTGAATATGCCCGTTTGATTATTGGTATTTGCGGAGCCTTATTTTTTGGATTAACCATAGGATATATGATTGCCTCCTTATCGTTACTTTTCATTTCATTAATTTGGTTTTATTGTTTACAGAAAATGAATCATAATGCAGAAAAAAAATAGACTGTTTTCTTTCATTTTTCTTATTATTTTTCTTTCGCAACTTTATGCTGAATATATTAACAACAACACACTGCGTGTTTTATCAAAATCTTTTATTGTAATAATTTTAATGGCATGGATCTATTCAGCTACCAAACTTCCCAAGCCATTTTATAAAAACATTTTTGCAGGGTTAGTTTGTGCGTGGTTCGGCGATGTGTTATTGATACAGGAAGGTAAATCATCATTTTTTTTATTTGGGTTAATCGCTTTTCTGCTTTGCCATATATTTTACATAAGGGCATTTTTATTGGATTATCAATTGAAGAAGGCTCAAAAAAACCCATTTCTTCTTTGGGCATTTGTTGTGTTTACTGCATTTTGTGCTGGTTTATTTATTTATCTGCAACCACATTTGGGAAGCATGCAATACCCGGTTTTGATCTATGCCGTGATTATTTCTATTATGGCAATAATGGCTGTAAGCCGTTTTGGTCGTGTGAATCTCTTTAGTTTTGAAATTATTTTTTATGGGGCAGTCCTTTTTCTTTTTTCAGATAGCTTGCTTGCTTATAACAAGTTTGTGGAAACCTTGCCCAATGCCGGGTTGATTATCATGGCTTCATACATGCTTGCGCAATACTTTATTGTTTTAGGAAGTATAGGAAGAAGAATAGCTGTTTAGCAAAAAATTGATGAAATTCTTTTGGTATGGCAACGATAGTTGAATCCTCTTATATCAAAGAATTCTTGAAAGATCCTGCAGTAAACAAACAAATTCTACAGATTTTAAAACAGCATAATTTGGAGAAATCTCTTGCTTTATGATTTTCTAAAAAGCCATTTTCCCATTTCTTTTAACGTAACTTTTTTGCCATAAAGTAAAATTCCTGTACGGTAAATTTTCGCTGCCAGCATAGTGGTAAGAATAAAGCCTGCAATCAACGACAACATGGATACAACGATTTGCCATGCAGGTACATTACCGGAAGGAATGCGTCCCATCATTACTATTGGCGAAGAAAAAGGAATGATGCTTCCCCAAACAGAAATTGGCGCATCGGGTTTTCCCACGGCAGTTGTCATAATAATAAATGATAAAATAATCGGCATTGTAATCGGAAGCATTAATGACTGAGCTTCCTGGGGATCTTCGTTTACCACACTCCCAACTGCGGCAAATAAAGAGGCGTAAAAAAGATAGCCACCTACAAAATAGAACAGAAAACAAGGAATGATCAAGCCCCAGTTGGCAGACAAAAAAGTAGATTTTGCATTTAAGAAATTCATCGCAGCAGAGCTGTTTCCCGCTGCACCCATAGAGGAATTCATAGCTTGCGCATGTTGCAGGGTTTCCGGAGAGAAGAATGAAGTAGTTACCGTTGATAGTAGAACGATAAGTACAATCCATATTAACAATTGTGTGAGACCTACAGCAGCTATTCCCAGGATTTTTCCCATCATTAATTGAAAAGGCCTTACCGAACTGATGATCACTTCTGCTATGCGGTTCATTTTTTCTTCCATGACTCCGCGCATAACGGCAGCTCCGTAAATAAACAACGTAATATATATAAGAAATCCGCTTCCATAGCCAATTCCATAAGAAAGTGCCGCATTGGATTTTTCAGTTTTATTTCCTTGTTTTACTACAGTGCGAAAATTATACATTCCATCTTCGTTGATTTTATTGATGGAATCCAACACTTTTTTATCAATATTATTTTTGAGAAAAGCCTGGTTTCTGATGGCGTCATTGATTTGATCCTTAATTTTATCTTCTGCGTCCATCCCTAACTGTTTGGTTGAAATTAAAGAGATAGAATCATTACCGGAAGCATAGTTTTCTGGAATTTTCAGAAACGCAGAATAGCCTTTCTCTTTAAAATTATTTGCCGTTACATCAGAAGGATATTCATAAGTAATTAAATTGTCGTTTTGAAAACTGTTTTTGAAAATCCCGTTACTATCAGATACAGCTACCTTTTGATTTTCGGTACTGGTAGCAGAAAAATAAGCAGACGCAAAAATAAATCCTATAAAAAATAAAGGAAGTAAAATAGTTGAGAGAATGAAAGTCCGGTTTCTCACCCTCGTTAAATATTCTCTTTTAATTACCAGCCAGATTTTATTCATGATAGTTGGTTAAATAGTTTATTAGTTAATTCGTTTATTGAATTTTTCGATACCCGATACCTGACACCTCATGCCTCAATCTTTTTTCCTGCTACTTTTATAAAAATTTCATTCAACGATGGCAACACTTCATTGAAAGAAACAATTGCTGCGTTGTGATTTAAAAATTCATGCAAAACATTTGCTGGTTTATTTCCGTCTTTTATTTTTACGTTAAAAGAATTTTCTTGCGAATCAACAATCTCAAAAGCACTGCTGCTAAAGCTTTCAGGCAATTCATCAAAACCAACTTTAAAAATATGTTCTTTAAAATCGTCTTTGATTTGTTTTACACTTCCGTCCAGAATTTTCTTTCCGTTATTTACCAAAACAATTTTTTTACAAATTTCTTCCACTTGTTCCATGCGATGCGTACTGAAAATAATGGTGGTTCCTTTTTGTGCCAGTTTAAAAATTTCATCTTTTATCAGATTGCTGTTCACGGGATCGAGGCCACTGAAAGGCTCATCTAAAATCAGCAATTTAGGATCATGAAGAACTGTGGTAACAAATTGTAATTTCTGACCCATACCTTTACTTAAATCGCTCACTTTTTTATTCCACCAGCTTTCCATTTCAAATTTCACAAACCACTCCTTTATTTTTTTCATGGCATCGCGCCTGCTCATCCCTTTTAACATCGCCAGGTAAAGTGCCTGCTCACCAATCTTCATTTTTTTATACAAACCTCTTTCTTCAGGCATGTATCCTATTTTTGAAATATCATCAGTAGGATTGAATTTTTTCCCTTCAAAAAAAATATTTCCACTATCAGGATAGAAAATACCTGTAATCATTCTTAATAAAGTGGTTTTCCCGGCGCCATTTGGACCTAGTAATCCAAATATGCTTCCTTCAGAAATTGAAAAACTGATATCATCCACCGCTTTTTGAGTGGCAAAATATTTTTTCAAATTTTGTAATTCAAGTATGGCCATTATTTATTTTTAAATGAAAATAAATTCTTTAAGATTAAAAAAAGAGCACGAAGTTATTAAACACCGGTGAAGATTGCCATTTTTTTAATGATCCTTTTTTATCATTTTATGAACGGTAAATTGTTATATATTTTCTGGCAGTAAACCCCGCCTGTATCATTCGGGCAGGAAACAAATATGGGATATTCCTGTTTTTATAATATGCCACTTTCCGATTTGGTACATGTCTTAAATTCCAACAAAAAAATAGAGTTTACATTCTATAAACAACACGCGTGGGCTACTTTTTCGCCATCCATTGCAGCGCTTACAATTCCACCCGCATATCCTGCTCCTTCTCCACAAGGGAATAAATTTTTTATTTGTGGGTGATGTAATAATTTTTCATCACGTGGAATGCGAACCGGAGATGAGGTTCGGCTTTCTGTGGCAACAAGTATCGCTTCATTGCTAAAATAGTTATGAAGTTTATTTTTTGATGGAATTTTTTTCGCAAATAATTTTAAAGCTGCTTTCAATCTTTCGTTAATAAAAGGGGGAAGCGATTCTTTTAATAATGCCGATTGTATGCCTGGCAAATAAGAACATTTGGGTAATGAAGACGAAAATTTATCCTGTGTAAAATCAACCATGCGCTGAGCCGGTGCTACAAATTTTCCGCCACCTGATTCAAAAGCTTTTTTTTCAAGCTCCTTTTGGAAATCCATCATTATCAAAGGAGATTTAAAGTTGCTAAACCCGTTTTTCGTCTTTGAAAAATGTTTGATTACATCTTCTATTTCTGCCTGCACCACCATGCCGCTGTTCGCAAAAGGATTATTTCTTTTAGATGGACTCCATCCGTTTACCACCAGTTCATTTTCGTTAGTAGCCGCCGGCGCTATTATACCTCCGGGGCACATGCAAAATGAAAACACACCTCTTCCTTCTACCTGTTGAGAAAGACTGTAAGAGGCAGGAGGAAGAAGATTCACTTCCTGGTTAATTTCCCCATATTGGATTGTATTGATCAGCTCTTGTGGATGTTCAATTCTTACCCCAAGGGCAAATCCTTTAGCAATTATCTCTATATTTTTTTTATATAATAATGTAAAAATGTCTCTGGCAGAGTGACCGGTAGCAAGGATAAAAGAATCGCCGTTGAAAGCAGCACCATCAGCCGTTTTAGCCGATAATATTTTGTCATTTTCAATATTGAAATCAATTACTTTTTTCTCAAAATGAAATTCGCCGCCACAATCTAAGATGCGTTTACGCATATCCGTTATAATAGCCGGAAGTTTATTTGTTCCAATATGAGGATGCGCTTCGTATAAAATATTTTCATCGGCGCCAAAATGCACAAAAAGGTTAAGTATGCGGGTAATATTACCTCTCTTAGAACTTCGCGTGTATAATTTTCCGTCGCTGTAGGTGCCTGCTCCTCCTTCGCCAAAACAATAATTACTTTCAGGGTTAATAATTCCTTCTTTGTTTAAAACTGCAAGGTCTCTTCTTCTGGCTCTTACCTCTTTTCCTCTTTCGAGAATTATGGGTTTTATTCCACATTCTATTAATTGTAAAGCTGCGAAAATGCCTGCGGGGCCGCCTCCGATTATGATTACTTTTCTTAAAGACTTGCTTACGTCTTTAAAATCGAATGATTGTAATTCTTTTTGATGAAAAGGTTCATTAATAAATGCATTTACCGTAAGATGGATCCATACCATTTTTCCTCTTGCATCCAGGGATTTTTTCATTAGATGAAAGCCGGTAATTTCCGTTAATTTTTTTCCTGTTGTCTTTGCAATATTTTCAAGAATAGCAGTATTACTGGTTGCATCCGATGGAAGAAGTTTAAGAGAAATTTTCTGTTGCATAAAATAGTGCCAGGTTGTTATCCTGAAAACTTTAAAACTTTTCTTTAAACTTTCCCAAAGTTTTTAATTCAGTTGAGCTGATAAATACTAAATGCCGGACTTTTGGAAAGTTGTAACTTAGAATGGCAAATCATCAATAGCATCCTGCGATGAAGAAGTGAAAGTATCTAATGGTTCCAGATGGTCGTCATCTGAAGAAGCATCAGTGCCGGGTTTCAATATTTGTTCGATACGCCATGCGTCGAGATTATTGAAGTAAGAAACGCGGCCGTCTTTTTCCCATTTGGTACCACGAATATTGAAATATACTTTTATCTCGTCGCCTTCATTTACACGATCTATAATACCTGTGCGTTCCTGTACACATTGAAATTTTATTAAGTTAGTAATTAATTTCCCATTTATATCCTCAGATTTTTCCACTACAAACTCACGTGTTTTAAAGGATTCTGTTCGTTGCGTGGTATCAAATTTTATTAATAATTTTCCTGTTAATTCGTAACTCATAATTCTTCAATTTTTTTTAAAGATAAACGCATTTAAGCTAAAAAAACTATAATTGATTATAATGTCAGGAAAAATCTTTTGCACATTTATAACCAATTATTAAAAATTATTTTTTTAAAAAATAGAGAAATAAACAATAACTTTAAAATCTGTAAAAAAATGATTGAATTGCATCCGGAACCAATGCAGGTGTAGCTTTTAAAATCCGCCAAAAATTGAAATCAAAAACTATTTTATTTTTTAAAAGATAAAAATATTTTTAATTGTAAAAAAACATAAAATAAAAAATTTTTTTTTCAACAAATTCTTTTGATATTCGCTGTGTTGTTGATGAAATTTTTACAAATAAACTTTTTGTTTCAATTTTTTAGATGATCCCCACAGAAAAATATTTTTCTAAAATTATTAAAACGGCTTAGCGAAAATAATGGATAATGCTTGCGAAACAGTTTGGAGTAATTGTCTCAATATTATAAAAGATATCGTTGAGTGGCAACATTACAAAACATGGTTCGAACCAATCAAACCTGTGCTTTTGAAAGATAATGTTTTGACGATACAGGTACCCAGTCAATTTTTTTATGAGTACATTGAGGAGCATTATGTAAACCTTCTGGCAAAGACTTTGAAAAGAGAGTTAGGAAAAAATGCGAGACTCGAATATCGTATAATGATCGACAGCGGCAATAGTAAAAACAAACCGTTGATGATGGATGTGCCGGGTCATGGTTACAAATCGTATTCAAATAATGAAATGGATTTTCCTTTAGTCATAACGAATCCTGTTAAGAACCCATTTGTAATACCGGGTCTTAAAAAGATGCAGATTGATCCGCAATTGAATGCTTCTTATTCTTTTGATACATACATAGAAGGTAACTGCAATCGTGTAGCACGGCGGGCTGGTAAAACTGTGGCAGAAAAACCGGGTTCCACTTCATTTAACCCATTGGTAATTTATGGCGGAGTAGGCCTGGGCAAAACACATCTGGCACAGGCCATTGGAAATGAGGTGAAAAGACTGCATAATAATAAAGTAGTATTGTACGTAAGTTCCGAAAAATTTATTAATCAGTTTGTAGATCATGGGAGAAATAATGCAATCAATGATTTCATACATTTTTATCAGTTGATTGACGTATTAATAATTGATGATGTTCAATTTTTTAACCGGGCAGAAAAATCACAGGATGCATTTTTTGCCATTTTTAACCATTTGCATCAAAGCGGAAAACAATTAATTCTTACAACTGATAAGGCTCCAAAAGATTTGGAAGGCTTGCAGGAAAGACTTTTAAGCCGTTTTCGCTGGGGATTAAGTGCTGATTTGCAAATTCCTGATTATGAAACCAAGATTGAGATTCTGGAACAGAAAATGAAGAATGATGGTCTTGAAATGCCTAAAGAAGTTGTAAAATATATTGCTTACAATATTCAAAATAATATTCGCGAACTGGAAGGGGCGCTTATTTCCCTATTGGCACAATCTTCGCTTAATAAGAGGGAAATAGATTTAGATTTGGCTAAAAAAGTTTTAAGAAATTTCATAAAATCTTCCTCAAAAGAAATAACCATAGATACTATACAAAAAATGGTATGTGATTATTTTGATGTTCCTTACGAAAAATTATTGCAGAAAACCAGGAAACGCGAAATAGTTCAGGCCAGACAAATCACAATGTTTTTAGCCAAAGCATTTACAAAAAATTCTTTAAAAACCATTGGCGAACATTTTGGCGGCCGCGATCATACCACTGTAATTCACAGTTGTCAAACCGTTAAAGACCTGATGGATACAGATATTCTCTTTAAAGAAAGTGTGATAGAACTTCAGCAAAAGGTTCAATTGGCGGCCATGTAGATTTCTACGCAAAGAGTCCTTTGGACGGCAACAAACCATATATATTTTTTATCTCCTTTTCAAAAAATACTTTCTGAGAATAGATTTTTGAATAAAAACATTTATGCTACCCGGCTATTGTTTCATAACTAAGTATTTGAATTATTTATTTTAATTTTTGAGATTCAAATGCTACTTTTGCAACCCTTAAATATATAAAGGAGAGGTGCCTGAGTGGCCGAAAGGAACGGTTTGCTAAATCGTCGTACGGGTTAAACTGTACCGTGGGTTCGAATCCCACCCTCTCCGCAAAAATATTAAGGAGGAGTTGGTAGATCATACCTCTTCACAAATAATTTAATTGTAAAGAAACGTTTCGGGGCGTAGCGTAGCCCGGTCATCGCGCCACATTTGGGATGTGGAGGTCGCAAGTTCGAATCTTGCCGCCCCGACTTCACAGGACAAGCTGGAATTATTTCCACTTGTCCTGTTTTTATTTTCTATAGAACCCACGTCCATACTGTATATTAGCCTTGCAGCTTCATTGATACGATTAGTTCGAAGTGAAAATCCGTCAAAAGTCATTTTTTCCGGGTACATCGAACTAATTATCTCCCGTTTCTTTTCTGAATCCCCGGTTTCATATATATAGTCAAGTTTTAAGAGATTATTTACTCCTTTATTTAGCAGATCATTAAAATCCACTTTATCGTGCTTATTACTACTTAATTTTGCCTCCAACTTTTCAAGCTTATTACTATATTCAGTTTTCATTTCCCTAAAGTCAGCAGGCTCTATTTGCCTTGAAGAAAGCAATTCCCTGATATAAGAAAGTTTTTCTTCTAATTCTTTGATCGATAATTGCAATTGTTTGCTGTCATCTTGTAAATGGTTGGTTTGGTCATACCAGGCCTCTGATAGAGTTATTTTAAATAAATTTATCATTTCCGGACGAGGGATATATTTTTTGAGTTCAGTAACAAATATGCTATTTACATTGTCGGCTCTATAGCGGCAAGAACAACCATCTGTGCAGTGATAATAAGAATAATACTTTGTATGACCCTTAGATGCACTTCCTGTTAACAATTTATTGCAGGAAGGGCAAATTAGGAAGCCACGCAGAGGAAGCGACTCATTAGATACCACTTTAAGCTTGTAATGTCTTTTTCGTCCATCTAATACGTCCTGAACCTGGTAATATAAGGCTTCTGATATAATAGGTTCATGCAATCCTTTTACAAAACGACTTTCTTCATCTTTATATTTAGGGATAAATATTTTGCCGCAATAGACAGGATTGCGGATCGCAAACCAAAAAAGACCTTTACTGCCTGAAAAACCCTTTAACCTTGCTTGCTTATAAATTTGCTCAGTATTATAAACCCCTTCAGCAATTTGTTTAAAAGACCAGCATAGAATATCAGCTTGTGGTTGTTTAGGAGCAATGTATTTCCTTCCTGATTCATCTGTCTTGTTGGTATAGCCAATTGGTGCTAACCCCATATAGCGGCCTTCTTTTCTTGCCCTTCGCATTCCCTGGATAACATTCAATGCCCTCCTGTCATTTTCAACTTCCGGAGCTGCTAAATAAAATGCCAGCATCATTTTATTTTCGGGTACCGATAAGTCTAAAGGTTGTTCAATCGCCTGAGGCTCCACTCCTAATTTGCGAAGCGTATTAATCATTTGGTAAGCATCACCGGCGTTACGACTAAATCGGTCCCACTTAAGAAAAAGAACAAAATCAGCCTGGCATTTGTGTTTTCGTAGTTCTAATAAATATTTTTTCCATTCTGGCCGGTTAAATGATTTGGCAGAGTGGTCTTCAAAAATCACTTTTCGGATTGATATGCCATTGATGTCGCAATACTTCCGTAAAAATTCTTCCTGGCTGCGTTGAGAATATCCTTTGTCTGCTTGTTCATCTGTGCTTACCCTGATATATAAATCTGCCATTTTCATAAATCAAATTGAATAGGTTACTTTATTTTTTCACATTATCTTCTTCTTTGACTTTCTAAATATTGTGAAACCATGATATTAGCAAATTTCCGAAGTAATTCCAAGACTTGGGCAGTTTGTTCCAATGAAATATCCACACCCTTTTTTCGAAGCATTTCTAATGCTTTTTCCGGCTTTATTTTTTCCATCTTACTTCATTTAGTAATCACACTTCACAAATTCATTCTCTGTGTAAGAGAATATTATTTTCATAATCCCTTTAAGTAAACTATACTTAAGGTAAATGGGTTAGACGAAGGTAAATAAGTTATATAACCAAACTCCTGGAGATTGTTCATGCACTTGTTATAAGTATACCGGGCATTTATTTTTGCAGCCTTCATAATAGTTGCTCTTGTTATGATAATAGGATTTGTACCACCATTTAAATTCCATTGCTGCAATAAAGCCATGTAAAGACTGATATGAGTAGGACCAATCCTTGCATCATCGGCAATCGCTTCATAAAACACTGTTAATGGTTCAAACATTTGCATATGTTCTTGTACAGATTACTTATTGTTTTTTACAGCATTTCTTTTACTAATTCTTTTCTTTCTCAACAAGCCAGAGCCAGTCGGTTCCTGTTCATTAGCATGATTTCCTTTTGTATCTGCACCCTCTTTCTGTTTACTCTTTGCCTGCATTTGTTTCTCCAGCCACCGGTTTTGTAAAAAACGATACGCCTCATCTGCTGAGATACCGGCCTGCCCGTCAGAAAAATAAAAGCGCTGGCTTACTTCCAATTTATTTTTTAAAGGGCTGATATTACCAAACACTTCCTGGTAAGGAATACCAGCCCAATATTTTAGCTTAAGCCCTACCGAAACAGCTTTACCATCTTCCGATTTTTCTAACTCTGAAAGACTTTCTATTACCGATTCAACTTTCTGTTCTTTTTCCCAGCTTGTCTTGTCTTCCAAATTCAATTGTTTTTTTGTAACAAAATCGAAAGCACTTTTCCAATCTATTTCTGCCATTGATTTTTCCAAGATAGTAGTATTGATGCCATTAATGGCAGCATCAATTAAAGGCGTTTCCTTTTGAAGAATAGCATCATAATAGAGCAGAACATAGATGCCTTTGCTAACTTCCTTTTCAAAGAATAATTGAAAGCTTAACTTGTCTTTAGCCTTCTCCATTTTCTGCGAAAGGATAAAATTTTCAGGCTTAAAACTAATTCGCTTTAACAGTAGATAACCTGCATCTCCAAACCCCAACGATTGTAATTGCTTTTCTAATGCTGCAATATTCTGAATGTTCATGATGCTATTTTTTAAAATTGAAAAATGGGTTTAGGGGTTGTATCAGGACACCCCTAAACCTTTTTTAGTACTTATTCTTTTTTTAGGCAAAAGGCTAATACTATTTTTCTTTTCTAACTTATTTTTATCCGGCTTAACCACCTGTTTCAACTCTTTTTTTTTATCAGTTGCTATTTCTTCTTTAATGGCATTGGCGCCAGCCTGACCAACTGATTTATATTGATCTAATGATTCTTTTGACACCAGTTTCATTTGAGGATCATACAGGTTTACTTTTTTGAATTGAGGATCGGCCTCGATAAACATTTTATGACTGTTTCCGTCTTTTTCAATGGTTACAGATTGCACATTTCCTTTTTGAAGAGATTGCATTAATGCTTTTTCTTTTTCCGGGTCTTTCAAATCTGCAATGGCAAATTTTTCTACTGCGGCTTTTAGATCAAAGCCATAGTTTTCATGATAATGCTTCACTTCAAAATTATTATTCTTGTCTTTGTTGTTGAGGTCCAGTTGCATCCAGGCTTTGTAAGGTTGCCCTTCCTTAGTTACCAGGTCTTTGTGTACGGCTCTTCCATCCAATAAATTAAAGGCCTCCTTGGAAGTGACACCCTTGCTTTTGTTGAGGTAAAAGGTTTGCTCCGTTTTTTCACCATTTGTTTTTTCAAGTGAAGCATGATAGTTATTGAAAAAATAAATGTCAGTAGAATCTGATTTTCGGAAATTCAGGATTGCTTCAAAAGGCTTCTTATTTATTTCAACCTTATAATGTAATTGAAATTCCGCTTTCTCTTCGTTCATGTTTTTCTCCAATTCTGTTTTAAGGTTTTCACCAAAGCCCATGTATTTGATGTTGTCGGTCAAATACTGAAAATTTTCGTTGTTCATAATGTTTGTTTTTAATTGTGATTTAAATATTTAGATTATTTTTTTTAGCATTAATTCCTTATTTCAGATCAGCTAATGGAATTGCCTTCATAATTTTTCTATTGTTTACTTTCATAAATAAGTGTCTGCCTCCATTCTTTTCCATTATCTGTATGGCCAAATACTTGGCATCAGGAATGGTAAATTTCTCTAACGCAACTACCAATGTGTTTTTTTGATAAGCCTTCACCTGCGTAATATTGCCGGCCACATACAACGGCTTCAATTCATTTTCCTGGATTGCTGTTCTTTTGCTTTTCTTTTTATCGCAGATATAAAAGCGAAGAAAATCTATGTCATAATCAATCGGGCTTTGATTGTCTAATTCCAATTGATAAAAGATGGTGCGTTCTTTAATATATATGCCGGAAACGCTTGCCTTGATATCCCATTTACTGGCAGAAATGCCGTGCATAGTCCTTGGCGTATTTAAAATGGTGTTTGCATAAGTAGCCAATGAAGCGGAAGATTGAACACGCAGGTTATAAACGAATAATGAAGGTTTATTTTCAAAATTCACTTCAAAATTGTAGATGCTGCCATCGCTGGTTAAAACGGTCAGATTGGTTTCCGGAAAATCCTTTCCGGCTGCCTTTACCAGTAAAATGTTATCTGCTTCCTTCACCTGTTGTACCAGAATATCCCTGGTTCCCCTGTCCACATGTTTGATGGTAAAAGGAAAAACAAGGCTGGTTGTTTTATTGGTGGTAATGCTTAGAGAAGGTGTTTGCGAAAAGGAAGAAACAACCCAACCAATCGCACCAACCAAACAAAGAAATTGTTTCATGATATTACATTTAATGATTAAAAATTATTTGAGTAAAACTTTATATCCTGCTTTCACGGTAACTTTTACCAGCTTCATTTTCTTTGATAAAAGTGTTTTCACTGCATCAATTCCGGCAGTTGTGGCCTGCGCTCCCACAGAAGGATCCAGCGATGATATCTCCATCATTTGGGTAGCATTATCCAGGCTTTGTTTGGCTACATCTCTTGTGATAGCCCCCGGAATATAAATTCCGGGCAATCCATCCATATCATAAACTATAAGCTTTACGGGAAATAAAGAATGGTCCACTCTTATCGAACTTACTTCCACCTGGAGCCTTTCGCCGCTGAGGGAAGCAATTCCAAAAACAAAATTGTCTTTGGGTATTATATTCCCGTTGATGGAAATATCATTAAGTAAGCGGAGTTTGATTACTGCACCATTGACGAGTGTTTGATTTTCATGTACTTCAGCTTCAACGGCATTTTGTTCTTTAAAATTATTCTCATCTTCCAATCCAAAAAAACCATTACTATCATTTTGCTGTTTAACAGAGGTATCAAGCAAACTCACAGAAGAAACAATGGGTTCTTTATTTACCAGAAAAATATTCTCTTTGTTATTTATGTTTTTTTCCTGCAATTTTTCCTTTACTCTTTCAGGATGCTGGATGTCCAGAATCTTATCCATCATACCATTTAACTGATTCATTTCCGGATCAGTTTCTACACTGTCTTTTTTATTCAAATTCCTCATGAGATGATCCAATCGTTCCGCATCTTCATTGTTTACAGAAGAAGTAGCCTCAGGAGATTTTACTTCATTGGAATTATTTTTTATATTCGATGTATTCAGTTGCTCATTAAGTTGCGCCAGTTTCTGATATACTTTTTCTTCATTCGGGTCTTTATAATCTTCTCCCGCTAAGGGATTATATGAGGAGTTTGAAGATGCAGGTGTCTGTTGAAAAAATGACGTGTCCTTATTCCCTTCCACTTTTAAAAATGGATCATTATTTATTTCTTTTCCGAGTTTTATTGAATCCTCATCGGCCTGTTCATAAAAGCTAAGCTTGTTTTCAGATTTATCATCTTTGAGATGTGCCTTGGGCAATTGCAGATTGAGACCTGTAGATGTAACCGGCTTTTGCGATCTGTTCCCTGATCCCCCTCCCCCTCCCAATGCCCAGAATGCCAGAGTTATAAAAGGAAGGCCCAGTGCCGGAAGTACCAGCAACATTTTTCTTTTGCGTAAAAAAGCCGGGGAAAGAATTTTACTTTCTGTTTGTTTGTTGTTCATAATATAGGTTTTCTAAATAATTAATAGTATCGGTTAAATGTGGCCGTGTAGAAAGAAGGCTATCGAATTTCAATTTTCCTTTGACAGTAGTTTGTAAACTATCAAGGTATATTTTGAAGCTGTGAATTCTTTTAAACTCCCGTTCATTAATAACAGTCCGGGTCCTTTCCTCTTTTAAAAGTGGTATTATCCGGATCGGGCTGATATTATAGAGATTTCTGTTATCCTTTTTGAAACTCTGGGATATAACAATGATGCTTATACTAAGAGAGGTTAAACAAAAAGCCAAAAAGAGTATTTTTATTTTTTTAGATGAAAAACGATTTGTTTTTTGTTGTAACCAGGCAGCAAACACATGTAGTTTATTGTTCAGATAAAGCAATTGCCTTATAAGGAAAGGTGGTAATTCCCGCTGTTTTCTTTTCTGTTTTCGAAATAATTTCATATCTAACGGTTTTCTATTTTCAGATCTTTGTTTTCAATCGTATTCCATTTTTCAATTAAAAATCCATGAGGATTGTTATCCGACCTTGACACATTGCGCAGGAAACCTTCTGTAATTAAACTTCGGGTAGTAATATTACTGGAACGTGTGATCTTTTCTGTTGCATAGCAACGGAAATAATATGGATATGAATTCATATTAAGGGATACACTGTCCACATTAATTTCCTGGCTTATATTCCCGGCGATAATTCCTGCGTAATAATTATTTTCTTTTAAACTTTCATATACTCTTTTAGCGGACCCGTCGGCGAGATACAACGCCCTGGTAATATTGGCTTGTATGACTTTATCATCGGGGTCCAGGGAAAAGAAATATTGATGAAACATCTTTACATGATCTCTTGCTTCTACCGGAATATTTTCTTTGCGGTCACCTGCAAAAGCTTCCAGCGCTTTGCCATTGGCGAGAATATAAATTTTTGACTCAAAAGCCGTGGTTGCTTTATAACTATTATAAATAACATAGAAGCAAATCATAACACTGGATACAATCACTAAAAATGAAAAGTTCCTTACCTGCTTGAAAGCTGTATCAATGTTTTTTGCCTGTCTGAACATGATTATTTTTTTATCCCTTTTGAATAAGATTTATTTACCACTTAATTTATCTTTAAAATAGCCATCCGATATTCCATTACTGCTCATACTGCCACTCATTTTATTTGCTGCACTTCCCAGGGAATCAGACACCATTCCTGCGCCTGAAGAAATCTTATTCATCGTTGATGAAGCAGTAGAAGAAAATACATTGCTTACTTTATACAAGAGTGTATTACTACCTCCTGCATTAACTATGTAGTTTGCCACTGAAGGCACCGTGAAATAACCAATGATGCCAATGATCATGAAAATGAGATAGGCTGTATCAGCTGTGGAAAAAAAGGTATCCCCGGAAGAATTGATTTGCTGAATATCAAGGGCAATCATTTGTTCCTGGACTTTCCCAATGATCGAACCGAAAATATTAGCAACCGGTAACCAAAGGAAAACATTTATGTAACGTGCTACCCATACCATAAGTGTATGGCCGAGGCCGTCAAAAACTGCCAGTCCAAATACGAGTGGCCCCAGAATGGCCAGTACAATTAAATAAAAAGTACGAATCGTATTGATGCATAGAGCCGCCGCCATGAACAGCACTTGCAGCACTTCACTCATCCACTCTTTTATGGAATTCCGAAAATTATAAGAAGCCTTGGACATTGCAAAACGGATGTCATTGCCAATAGAAGAAATCCATCCTTCGTTATCAGCATTAGGGTCATCCGGGTGTGTGTAAGCATACCATTTATCTCGGTCCCCTTCTCCATTTTCTCCCACATACATTTGCCAGACATTTGTTTTCTTTATCGCATCTTCTTTTTGTTTTAAAAGTTGTGCAATGGCTTTATCCGAATTATCGACCATAGATGCAGTTGCTGTAACAGTTGGTTGCATTACGCCATTGATCATCGCAATCACAGAAGGAAAGATAAGTACAGCAAAGCCAATTACAAAGGGACGGAAGAGCGGATAAAAATCAATAGGTTCCGCCCTGGCAATATGCCCCCAGACTCTTGAAGCAATATACCAGGTTGCTGCAAAACCAGCAATGCCACGGCCTACGCCAATTAATTTTGAGCATAGTGGCAGCATCTCATTATAGAGTTGATCCAAAACTTTTTGAAGGCCTCCTATATCGTTTGTCAGTACCTGAGCATGAGAAAATTCAGGCAGGCATATTCCCACTATCACGATTAACGTGATTCTTACACACAGTTTCATTTCTTATTTGATTAATGGTTAACATGGTAGAGTTGATTCATTACAGAGACATCATTTGCATCTTTGGCTCTTTGCAGTGCCAATATTTTGGTACTGCTATTAAAATGCCGTAGAAACACCAGTTCATTTTCGACTTCTTTCCAGATATCATCAATAGCACTTAATCTTTCATCATCAGACATACGGAGTTTATTGGCAGTTACTACTGTTACCAGTGCATCTAAATTTTTTACCGATTGATTGAAAAGATTTTTATAAACTTCAGAGAGGTAATTAATTTCATCCAATGTAAATAGATTGGATTCCCTGAATTGCAGGAAGGCTGTTTTGTATTCAGAAACGATCTTTACCTGTGCAGCAATAATATTGGCAATTCTTTTATAATTTCTTACGGCCGGACTTACTTCCAGTAAACTATTTAAAAATGCCTGGTGTAAATTAAAATTGCCCTCAGAAATATTTTTGATGGTATTATAGCCACCTGAAACAATCTCATATCCCTTCTTTAAATCCGTTAAAATATTTTTTAGAGATGCCAACTTCTGTACATCCAAAAGCAACTGTTTTGCTTCCTGTGACTGGGCATACGTTTTAGTTAACCCAAAACAAAAAAAGATTAATAAACTCATTCCACACTTTTTCATACACACTGTTTATTTATTATAAACTCATTGGCTAATATTCATCAAAGCCATGCCAGTTCTTACATCATTGGCATCAATAAACCTTTGTATTGCCAGCTCATTTGCTTCATTGGTAAAATCTTGCGCAAAAACATATTTTTCCTTTATCTCTGCATGCAAAGCATCAATGCGTTTGATTCGCTCATCATCTTTCATCTGTAAGCTTCCGTCTGTTATCAGTAAAATCAATTGATCAATAATATGGGTACAACCATCTAAAAGATTTATAAATACGCTGTTGCAATATTTGATTTCATCCGGAGTCAATTGACTGCTTTGACGTAGGGCATTTTTTTGTAGGTGATAGCTTTGAACAATTTTAAGCTGTAAGGCAATAATATCTGCTACTTTCCAATACGATTTTATTTTTGGATTAACATTTTTAAGTGAAGTAAAATATTCATCGTGCAAAGAGAAATCTCCTTTTTTAATGTTTTGAATCGCAGTCAATCCTTTTTTTGCAATAGCATATCCTTTCTCCACATAAGTGGCATAAACCTGATAAGCGGCAATTTGATTGACCAGGTATTTAATTTGAGTTTTTTTCTGTTGCGTCCACTCCTGCCAGTTTTGTGCCTGTACAACGGAAGCAATCACGAGCAAGAATATCGTTAGTACTTTTTTCATTATTTATTATTGAAGGCCATACATTTTTTTTACCACTGCAACGTCATTTTCATCTTTAGAACGCTGAAGTGAAAGCAAAATATTTTGCGAATTGAATGACCTGAGATCGTTCAAATTTGTTTGCATTGCATCTGCAGCCCGATTAATTATTTCCATTCTTTTTGCATCGGTCATTTGAGTAGTAAATGAATTAATAACAAGAGATATCTGATCCAGGTTTTTCAGACTCGCATCTATGATTCCGGAATAAACCTGCCCGATATAACTGACTTCATCCCGCGTAAAATGACCATCCTGCTGAACACCAATCCAGGCTTTATGATATTCCTTCACTATAGCAATTTGTTGTTGAGTGATTTCTTTAATGCGGTGGTAATAGGACAACACATCCTTTACTTTCCAGAGTTCATCAAAATAATTCTGGTAGAGGTCTTTTTGTTTTTGCACCCAGTCTGTGATCTGATCCAGCTTTAATTTGGACATCTTATTTTCAACTAACTTTTGCGCATTCTGCAACCATATCGTTTTGGTTTGCAGTCTTTGGATTTTGAGATCCACTGCAATAATTACTTTTTTAATTCCCTGTTTGATAATCAACGTTATCGGATCCTGGGCTTTTATACCAGGTGCTATTGCTATTAACACAACTATCACACACACACGTAGCTTTCTCATGGTTTGATTTATTTTATTTTTCGATAAAATGCATTTCCAATGATTAGTTCATTAGCAGATTGAGTAAATGAATAAGTTCTCCCATATTTTTGTTCCTGTAACTGTCCGCTTTCTTCATCCAATATGCCAAAAGATTTTTCTGTTTTATATTTTTTAGCTTGTTTCAACCCATTAGTAATCCGGTTAAATCCTGTTCTTCGTTCAATCCAATAAGTGTTATTTTTATAGTGACGAATCACCACAGTGTCCATAGCGATACTGAATTCATTTTTAGAACTATTTACATATACTCCAGATATATTTTTTGTAGCAATTGTATTACAGCTCATGCAAAAAACAAATAAGAACAGGACAGATAAGACTCCATTGCGAAGGTCATTAGCCAGAGCAGTTATTCCCTTTTTCATGCTTCCATATTTTTTTGAATAGGCGTGTACTTTCAACTTCTCACTTTCTTCTGTAGTATAAGCCAGGTATTCTTCTGTTGATACTTCTGTCCTGTACACTTTTGAAAGCATTCCTCCGAGAGAGATAAAAACTTCCTTATATTTTTTTGATGGATCATTAGCTTTATTGATGGACAGCACAAGTGCTTTTTCTTTCTCTGTAAGGCCTAATAGTTCCTGGATTTGATCAAACTTATTCTGGTACTTTGATTGATCAAGTAAAATCTTGCAGTCACTGTTATTGATAATGGCTTGCTTTACTACAGGTGAAGAAATGATATCTTCCACTTCCTGTGTTACCACAATGGCTTCTCCAAAAAATTTACGAACAGTTTTAAAAAGATATTTGATGTATTCTGCCATGCCTTCTTTGGCAATCGCTTTCCAGGCTTCTTCAATCAAAATCATTTTACGGATACCTTTTAGTTTCCTCATCTTGGAAATAAAAACTTCCATGATGATGATGGTAACTACAGGAAAAAGTATCGGATGGTCTTTAATATTATCCAGTTCAAAAACAATAAATCGTTTCTGTAATAAATCCAGATTCTCTGTAGCGTTCAGCAGATAATCAAATTCTCCGTTTTTATAATAAGGCCTTAATACGTAAAGGAAATTCGATACATCAAAATCCTTATCCTTTACCTTATCATCAATCAATATCTGTACAAATTCTGTTTGTAGAAATTCATAAAAAGTATTGAAACATGGAAATAAGGTTTCATTCTTTCCCAGGTGTTCATAATAGAGTTGCAGTGCATTGGAAAGCGCTACATATTCACTGCGGTTAAAATTTTCATTGTCTTTTTTCCAGAGAGCCAGCAATAAAGTTTTAATACTTTCTTTTTTCTCTGTATCCAGTAAATCACCTTCAGCAATGTAAAAAGGATTAAATTTTATAGGGTTCTTTTCATCATAAGTGAAATAGTATCCGTTAACCAGATCACAAAGCCCTTTATAAGAATGTCCTACATCCACGAGCACCACGTGAGTCCCCTGTTCATAATAGGAACGAACCATGTGATTGGTAAAAAAACTTTTACCACTGCCACTGGGACCTAAAATAAATTTGTTTCTGTTGGTGCAGATACCTTTTTCCATCGGCTCATCCGAAATATCTACATGAACCGGCTTACCACTTAGTCGATCACCCAGGCGGATTCCTATCGGACTTACAGAAGAACGGTAGTTTGTTTCCAGGTTGAAAAAGCAACAGGCCTGCGGTGAGAAAGTATCAAAAGTATCATTCATTGGAAAATCAGCCGCATTGCCTGGTATACCTGCCCAAAAGATTTGAGCGGCACCTTCAGTTTCTTGCTTGGGAGTTGCATCCATTTGTGTGAGAGCAGATGAGCAAAGGTTTCTGATTACTTTTAAATTTTCTTTATTATCAGTCCATGCCAGCAAATTGAAATGTGCTTTTACCGGCATCCTTTGTTCACCTATGGCTTCATTTAAAAAATTATCCGTAGAATCTTTTGCTATTGAATTTTCCCGACTGTAGGCTGACAAGGACTGCAACCTTAATCTTTTACTTTCTAATTTTTGTATGGTCTTCTGCACATCATCCATAAAAACATACTGGCTGTAAATGTGATTGCATGAAAGGAGTTGTCCAATAGGTGAAGCAAAACCAACGCTAAATTTTGTTTTATCCGTAGAGTATTTATCAAAGTTTATCCGTGAGCCACATAATGGAGGAACAAATTCAGCATCGGCCATAGTATAGAGCTGACAATAGTTTTCTCCAACTTTCCATTCATCTTTAAACTCAATATCTCTGACTATATTTTCACCTGTCTGCAAATTCAAATACTTTACAATTAAGTCAATTAGGGTGGAGTTATTTAACCGTGTAAAAGAAATAAAACCACTATCGATTAATATTTTTTCAAACTGGCCAGCATTATTAATGAAGTCCTGATAGTGCTTTAGCTGGAGTGTTTCTTCGGGTACTATTGTTCTTTTCAACAGACTTGAAAATACTGAAGAGGATGTTTTTCGGTTTGCTGGTTTCTTTGTCAACATGATAAAACATTCATGATTTAGATGTGGCCGTTCATTAAAAAACAGTTCACTGTTTCTGCTTAAAAAACTGTTGTCTTCTTTTAAAAAATCTGCTTTATATTTTTCCTCTGTAAACCAGTCTTGTTTGTATAAAACAGCATTCACCGGTAACACTTTTATCGCTTTAATCCAAGAGTGATGAAATGCTTCGTAATCATCGTTACTCATTGTAAACAATTCAGGCAGTTCAACTTTAAAGGCAACAGTTATATCTCCCATTTTTGAAAGAATGGCATCATGTTCCACTCCATAAACGGGCAGTATGTCAAGCAGGTTTTTCATTTAAGTAATTGTTTTTTTAAAAGAACTATTGAATAGCTTTTAATGACCTTGGGCACTGCTTTTTTAGCTACTTTTTTCATTAAGCCAAATTCGCCGTAAGTACGACTGAGTTTATATACATACATGAATAAGGAGATTGCGAAGGAAACAATTAAGACAAGGCAAATAAATACATTTACCCCGATGATGTAAATGATTGCAAAGAATACCAACAAGGCAACAAGCCCTCCCCCTAAGTACCAGATGTACTGTGCTTTCAACCCCTTAAACTCAATGGGCTTGTTAATGCCTTTGTTGATTTGATATACGCTATTGCTCATAGTTTCTTTCTAAAATTTTTAATCAAGTAAATAGCTGCAAAAATTTATCCAATGGATCATGGTAATGGGGTAAACGGGGTAGGACAACCCTGTTAGATGAATTGAAAATGAGTAAAGTAGGTTGAGAAAACTAAACATACTCTTCCTGTGTAAAGCGATTGCAATATGCAACTCAATCCGGAGTTCCTTTTCGATAAACTAACTAAGAACTATTGGATAGAATTTTTGCAGGCGGTAATTTGATAAAGTTTGGCCTTGTTATCGATTGTTGTAGTTGATCGGTAAAAAATATATCACCAATTTAGTGTAGCCTC
>DATCFT010000058.1:0-82311 GCA_036509335.1 Hanamia sp. | reverse complement strand
CACCATTATCCCTTCTGAAAAAATATCTGAATACTATACAAGCATTCACAATTCAGATAGCGCTTTAAAATATAATCAACTGGCATTAATGGCTACCGACAGCGTATTAAACATGAAAAAAATAACGCAGTTACAAACCATAACTTTTGACGAAGAAATAAGGCAAAAAGATATTGCAGCACAAAACGAACAAATACGGCAAACCCGCAGGTATAATATTCAACTTGCCATTATTGCAATAGCCATACTTACCATTATTATTCTTTTTCTGCTGCTTAGCCGCAGCTTTATAGTAAGCCACAAGCTGGTAGAATTTTTAAGTGTGGTTGTATTGCTGGTTGTATTTGAATTCATCAATCTTTTATTACATCCTTTTTTACGAAATATAACAAACGATTCGCCTGCCTTGATGTTGTTAGGATTAGTTGCCATTGCTGCATTGATAGTTCCATTTCATCATCGCCTGGAAAAATGGACAACAAAAAAACTGGTAGAAAAAAATAAAGCGATACGGCTGGTGAAAGCAAAGAAAATAATTGAAAAATTGGAAAAGTGATTAGTGCGAATAAGTGAAATAAGAATTGGTAATAATTGTTGGTTTACTATGATAACGTAGATTTTCAAAACAAAATTTAAAAAACAATGGAAGTACATCATCATCTCGACCTTCAACATAAAAAGAAAAATTTCAAAGAATATTTTTTGGAATTCTTAATGATATTTCTGGCAGTAACGCTTGGCTTTTTTGCAGAAAGCATTCGGGAAAAAATTAATGACCACACCAAAGAAAAAGAATATATGAGCAGCATGATACAGGATTTGCAGGGTGATACAGCTATCGATGCCCAGGCGATCAAAAATTTCAAATCTATCTCTAAAGAAATTGATACCTTGTTAATGTGCCTGAAGAGAGATGAACCAAACGCATCAATCATAAACAATATAATATCTGATCGTTTTTGGGAATATAGCGGCTACAGTTATAACAATCGTACCATTCAGGAACTGAAGAATGCAGGTAATTTCCGTTTAATCCGTAACGATGCAGTTTCTGATAGTATTTTAGATTACGATAATTTCATAAACAGCATCCTGGTTACCCAGTATAATTATTTAGAAAATACCATGTATGCATATAAGGATGTTGAGTCAAAAGTCTTACCATATAAAGAATTGAAGAAATCGAAAACTAATTATGGAACAAGGGATTTTGATTCATCTGATTTTATAATAACTGATAAGCCCACATTTATTTCCGGCAACAAAGAGTTGCTTTCTCAATACTATAACAGGCTTTTTATTCACGAGGAGTTGTGTCACACTTTTATCAGAAGTTTAAAACATTCATCGGCGTATGCAGCAAGATTAATAAAATTCATTCAAAAAGAATACCACCTTGATAGCAGGTAAAGTCTGATAAGCCGGAAGAAATAATGGAGAGTAAATAGTCAATAAATAAACACCGACTATCAATCGTCAGCCCCAAATTAAAGATATGGAAGTACATCATCACCCACACGTAGAAAAGAAAGGATTCAAAGAATATTTTTTGGAATTTTTTAATAAATATTCCTTGAATGAGAAGAGAAGAATCGAAATTTAATAAAAGAATAAAACAGGAAACAGGGTTATTTGTTTATCTACTGTAAAACTTTAAATCAAAAACCAAAATCATGGAAGTACATCATCATCCCGACCTTCAACATAAAAAGAAAAATTCCAAAG
Organism: Hanamia sp.; assembly: GCA_036509335.1. Lineage (GTDB taxonomy): Bacteria > Bacteroidota > Bacteroidia > Chitinophagales > Chitinophagaceae > Ginsengibacter. The sequence goes on along the minus strand of DATCFT010000058.1, from coordinate 80,586 downwards.
AATATTTTTTGGAATTCTTAATGATATTTCTTGCTGTAACAATGGGTTTTTTTGCAGAGAATATTCGCGAAAATTACGTTGAACATAAAAGTGCGAGAGAATATGCAAGCCTGCTGATTGAAGACCTTGCTACCGATACGGTGGAATTAAATAGTGATGCGCATGTACTGAATTTAATTATCACAGGAGGAGACAGTTTGGGAAATTTACTAAGTAGCGATCCTAAATTAATTGTTGGAGGCAAACTTTATTATTATGAATATTTATCAAGCGCTCGCTGGAATTTCATTTCTCATGACGCCACACTTCAGCAGTTAAAAAATTCAGGAGCATTAAGGTATCTTGGTGATACATCACTGATTCGAAAAATTATGAACTATGAAGAATCAGTACAAATTATTTATTTAGGTCAAAACAGGTTCGAACCGCAAAAAATAGAAAATTGGAGCTTGGTTCAAAAGGTCTTTGATCAGTCTTATTTCAATTCATTAGATTCTTTAAGTGATTTTGCAATTAATTTAACAGTGAATGATGAAAGAGCAATGCGGTTCATGAATAATAATTATCCTTTACTTAACTATGATAAAGATTTGTGGCAACAGCTAAGAAACTGGGCTTATAGTTCTTCCAGAAATTACCGGGTAGAAATTCAAATATTTAACGCTGCAAGATTACAGGCAATTATAGCAATAGCTGCTTTAAAAAAAGAATATCATCTTCTATGAGTGAAGAAAACATACCCTCAGAAAATTCTAAAAAAGAAATACTAAATTCTAAACAGGAAGAGGTAACTAAAAATATTTCACAACAGGAAACTATTGAGCAAACTGAAACACAACCCGAAACTCAAAACACAAACCCGAAACTGAAAACATGGAAGTACATCATCATCCTGATCTTCAACATAAAAAGAAAAATTTCAAAGAATATTTTTTGGAATCTGTCATGATATTTCTTTTAATAACGTTCAGTGTGGAAATTAAAAAATGGTCCTGAACGGAAAATAAGAATTCGCAATAAATGTTTGTTTACTACTAATATAAAAACTGAAATCAAATAATGGAAGTACATCATCATCCCGATCTTCAACATAAGAAGAAAAATTTCAAAGAATATTTTTTGGAATTCATCATGATATTTCTGGCAGTAACGCTGGGCTTTTTTGCAGAACAGATACGGGAAAGCTTTGTGCAACACAGTGAGGAAAAAGAATATGTTCAATCTTTTTATGAAGACTTAAGCAGCGATGAAAGAAATTTGCCGGGATTGCTGAATTGGATCCAGACTGATATAAATATGTCTGATTCATTGCAGCAACTTTTGCCAAAGGTTAATTTAAAAACCAGAGCAAACGAAGTTTATGTTGACTTCAGATTTTTAATTCGCCAGTTAAGTATTAAAATTTTTGTAACAAACAGAACCATTGCACAACTGCAGAACGCAGGAGAAATGAGATTGATACGCAGCAAACCAGTTACTGACAGTATTTTAGAATATTACAAAAATGTAGAAACAATTGCTGCACTGCAAGATGCAGCACTTGTACAGAAGGGAAAACTTAGAACATTGTTTTCGCCACTTCTTAGAAGTAATGACTGGGATAAAGTAATAGCTAAAAATTCAGACGACATTGTTCATCCTCACGATAACCTGTATTTTAAATCGCTAAATCCTGATGTAATTAACGACTGCCTTTTAGAGATAAGTGATATTAAAGGAATACATAACGGCTTTAAGCACGAAGTGATTGATTTGGAAAACGAAGCCACGAGACTTAAAAAGCTAATTGCCCGGCATTACAATGTCAATTAATAACTGAATTAAGTTATAAACAAATCAAAACAATGGAAGTACATCACCATCCCGATCTTCATCATAAAAAGAAAAATTTCAAGGAATATTTTTTGGAATTCTTAATGATATTTCTTGCAGTAACACTTGGCTTTTTTACAGAAAGTTACAGGGAACAACTTGTAGAAAGGGAAAGGGAAGATTCACCCATTTGCTTTAATTCAGAAAGTAAATAATAAACGGCTGACTGATATGATTTCACATTTATTATATTTGTTATACACGATTAACATTTAGTTACTGTCTTTCCTGTTAATATTCAGCCTTAATGACTTTAAATAATTTTTAAAAAACAGATAATGAAAAAAACAACAATTGAAATCAAAAGAATGTTATTCTTAGGTGCATCGCTCTTTCTACTTAATCTTTCTTTGCATGCTCAGCAAAGAAAAGAAACTACATCAGTAAAAGTTGATATCAGGCAAGACAGCACTTTCAACAATAATTACAAAAAGCCGCAAAAATCAGTTACACACGGTAGTGTAACGGTGGAGGGTAAACGCATAAATTATGAAGCCGTAGCGGGTACTTTAGTTCTAAAGAATAATGCTGATACGCCAACTATCAGTATGTCGTATGTTGCGTATTTTAAAGACGATGAAAAAGATGGTTCTCAAAGGCCCATCACTTTTATATATAACGGCGGCCCCGGTAGTGCTACCCTTTGGCTTCACATGGGCGCCTGGGGGCCGCAGCGTGTGTATCTCAATGACACCTCGCGTACAAAGGCTCCCTACAAAACTGTAAATAATGATTACAGTCTTTTGGATGCAAGCGACCTGGTTTTTATTGATGCCCCGGGTACCGGCTTTGGGGAAATCATCACTAAAAAGATGGGCGGCGCAGGTGAACCAAAAGATTTTTTTGGAATTGACCAGGATGGCCGCGCATTTACTTCATTTATTACTCAATTTATTACAGATTTCAACAAGTGGAATTCGCCCAAATATTTATTTGGAGAAAGCTATGGTACTTTTCGTTCGGCAGTAGTTGCCGATATGCTCCAAAATAGTGGCGTAGGGCTTAATGGAGTGATCTTACTTTCGCAATTGTTAACTTATGAAAATATGTCGGATGAGGCCAAATCTCATCCTGGAAATGACAATCCATATCTGCTGGCTTTACCATCGTATGCAGCAACTGCCTGGTATCATCACAAACTTCCCAATCAGCCTGAAAAATTAGAGCCATTTTTAAAAGAAGTAGAACATTTTGCTATGAATGATTATGCGCTTGCGCTTAATAAAGGTGCCACAATTGATCAGGCTACTTTTGATGCCACTGTAGAGAAATTGCATAATTATACGGGCCTGTCGGTTACCTATATACGAAAAGCCAATTTACGAATCACTGGCCCACAATTTGAACACGAATTGCTTGGGGATGAAAGCGAAGTTACCGGTCGCTTGGATTCACGCTTTTCCGGCGATGCCATTGATCCCCTTAGCGAAGAACCCCAGTATGATCCTATGGATTCTTACATAGATGCAGCTTTTACTGCTACGTTCAACAATTATGTGCGTACCCAGCTTGATTTTGGGAAATGCATGAAATACAAGGCTTCTGGAAATATCGGTCCCTGGGATTTTAAACGGAGAGGGTACGTAGGGTTTCCGAATGTAATGAACGATCTTGCCCATGCAATGATCTACAATCCCGGTTTAAAAGTGATGCTGAATATGGGTTACTTTGATTTGGGCACCCCTTATTTTGAGAGTGAATATGAAATGGCACATCTTCCTATGCCGAAGTCTTTACAAAAGAATATAGAATACGATCACTATTTTTCGGGACACATGGTTTATCTCCATCCGGAATCGCTCAAATTATTGCATGATAATGTAGCAGCATTTATTAACTCTACTCTTTAAAAATATAAATACACAAACAGGGATTTTTTTCAAAAGTGCTTGTTTTTTTTAGTCTCCTGTTTGCCCCGCAATAAATGAATTTACAGGAGCAAGCAATTGTAAAGATTGAAATCTCTAATTTTTGTTCCTTACCTGTTATCATGAAAAATAGAGATCCTTAATATTTATTAGGTTACTTGCAGCACGGAAAGAAAGAGGAATCTTCTTTATTTGTCCGTCTACTGATGGAATGAATTGATTGTTGATTTGTTATTTTTCTTTCGATTACAAATAGAATAGAAACTCACTTTATTTGTTCGTTTACTGGCAGTAAGTAACTCTGTGACTATCCGGGGCAAAACTAATCCGTGGTTCAAAACTTTTATCGAAAAATGCTATACGCAATCAACTGGCATATAATACTGATAAAAATTCCTGAATAAATATCAAATGGCATGTGATTGCTCACTATCATTCGGGAAGTACCTACCAAACCAGTTATTATAAACACAAGCATAGCCATTAAAAAAAACGCGTAAGAAAATCCTGAAAAAATAATGATCAACATCAATCCACATAAGGCGCCTGCGCCCAACGCATGCATACTGATCTTGTAATAGATGTTGGCAATCAAAGCTAAAGAAGAAGCCAGGAAAACTCCAAACGTAAAACCCGTAAGTATCACAGGCACTTCGGGCTGATTTTTAAAAACCAAAAAAATCCAAAAATAAAAAATGTTGGAAGCAATGTATGGGATAATCCTTTCGCGTTGTGTTTTTAAAAAAATACTTTTTATAAACCCAAGGGCCTTTAATAAAAAAACTGATAATGCGGGATAAAAAATCGTATTAAATCCCACCTGTATCACGATCAATAATTTATCGTGCGGTGATATGCCTGTAAAATAACCGGGTTGTATATAAGCTAAAAACCAGGTAGCGATTGCCGGAATAAAAAGCGGATGAAAGATAAAAGAAATGAAATGCGCTCCCCATCTTATTGCCAAAGGAAATTGTTCTCCATTTATATATGGCTCCTGTGGTTGTATGGCCCCTCCGGGTGTTGTAAAATTTTGTTCCATTATTAAAGTTCTTTCCTTAAACGTGCTACAGGAATATTAAGCTGCTCCCTGTATTTGGCTACAGTGCGACGTGCAATATTATATCCTTTTTCCTGTAATGATTCAGTAAGTTTCTCATCACTGAGCGGTTTCTGCTTGCTTTCCGCTTCTATCATGTCGCCCAATATTTTTTTCACTTCCCTGGTACTCACCTCTTCACCACTATCCGTTACAAGACTTTCACTAAAGAAAAATTTTAGCCGGTAAGTGCCAAACTCTGTTTGCACAAATTTACTGTTGGCCACCCGGCTTACGGTAGAGATATCAAGCATGGTCCTTTCAGCAATATCTTTCAGGATCATGGGCCTCAGGTCAATATCTTCTCCTGTCAGAAAAAATTGTTTTTGATAATCTACAATCGTTTGCATCGTACTAAGCAGCGTATGTTGCCTTTGTTTAATAGCATCAATAAACCATTTGGCCGAATCTATTTTTTGTTTAATAAATAATACCGCTTCTTTTTGACGCTTATCTTTTTTGTCTCCCCTGTCATAATCTTTGAGCATATCTCTGTAGCCTTCGCTGATGCGGAGATCAGGAGCATTTTTCGAATTCAGTGTAACTTCCAGTTTTCCATTATTATTCAATACAAAAAAATCAGGGATCACATAGCTTTGCAGCTTGTTGGTTTCTCCCATTTCACCACCGGGCTTTGGATTTAATTTAATGATCTGGTTAAAAACTTTTTTAATTTCTTTGTCATCCAGGCTTAAGTTTTTCTGTATTTTTTCATAATGTTTCTTAGTAAATTCATCAAAATAATTTTCAATTATTTCGATCGCAGTTCTCACATCAACCCCATCTTTTTCTTTTCGTTTTAATTGCAATAAAAGACATTCCTGCAGATCTCTTGCTCCCACGCCCGGAGGGTCAAACTGTTGAATCAAACCGATCAAATTTTCAATTTCTTTCTCGGAGGTGTTGATATTTTGTCGAAAAGCAAGGTCATCGCAAATGGAAGTAACCTCTCTTCTCAGGTAGCCGTCATCATCTATGCTCCCAATTATTTGTTCCGCAATTCTTTTTTCATGCTCAGTGAGATGTAGCATTAGTAATTGCGACTTCAAGGTATCATAAAATGAAATTTCTACCTTATGCGGAATTACCTTATTTTCATCAGGGTCTCCATAATTATCATCACGATATTTATAATCCCCTGGCTCATCATCCCCGTCATTTACATATTCACTAATATCTATTTTACCATAATCATCTTCACTTCCGTCATTTTCGAAATCATCTGCTGGTTCAAAATCATCCACCGTATCTGTAGCAGATTCATTATATCCATCTTCCCCAGCTTCCAATGCCGGATTCTCTTCCAATTCCTCTTTTACTCTTTCCTCAAGATGAGCAGTGGGAACCTGCAGCAATTTCATCAATTGTATTTGTTGCGGCGATAATTTTTGCAATAACTTTTGTTGTAACCGCTGGCCTAACGACATGTATCTTTTTTCTTTTTATTAGTTGTAAATTTACACGCAAAAGTAAGGATATGTTTTTTTGGAACAAATTTTGTGGATTCCTGGCAATTTTTTTTATCTGCAGCTTTACTTCTTATGCCCAAAACCAGGTTAAACTTTCTATTTCTGTAAATACTTTATTTTCTAAAACCCCCAAAAATCAGATTGGGGGCGATCCCCAGCCGGCTCCCTTAAGCAGCTCATCGTCTTTAAAGTATACTACCCTTTTACCTTCTCTCGCTGTAAAAATCGGGATGGAGAAGTCGCCAGGAGCAAAGATGAGTTTTACATTGATCAGTTTTAATAACCTGGCCTCAATTACCAATACCGAAAATCAACCATTAATCAAAAATCCACTTCCTTATTTTTCTTTTAAAAACACTGATGTTCCGGAAATCCCGGCAGATTATTCTACGTGCCAATATGGATTTTTTTGCCGGGAAGAAGTGAAAATTGAAAAAGCTACCAGGCTTCCTTTGCGGTTCAGGTTGGGCTCGCTGGCGCAATGCAACTATTATGAAGGGAAACCGTAAAATTCAGAAATCAGAATTTAAGTTTTCATTCCATAAAAAAGGAATTCTCTTTTCATATCTTCGCTGCCATGTCGCGTTTTGAAAAATATGAAGCCGTGATTGGCCTCGAAGTACACACTCAATTACTTACCCAAAGTAAATTGTTTTGTGGCGACAGTACCCGCTTTGGAAACCCGCCTAATACCAATGTCAGCGCCATTTCCCTTGCACATCCAGGTACATTGCCCATGATGAATGAAAAGGCAGTAAATCTGGCTATCAAACTTGGATTAGCTTTTAATTGCGATATTGTTCGTAATAATTATTTTGCACGAAAAAATTATTTTTACCCTGATCTTCCTAAAGGTTACCAGGTAACTCAACATACTACGCCTATTTGCAAAAATGGGAATGTTCCTATCCAGGTAAATGGTAAAGAAAGAAATGTATTATTAAACAGAATTCACCTGGAAGAAGATGCCGGAAAAAGTATCCACGATGCGGATGAAAACTTCAGCTGTATTGACCTTAACCGCGCCGGTGTTCCCTTATTGGAAATCGTTTCTGAACCTGATCTTCATTCTTCTGATGAAGCCTTTGCCTACCTAACTGAAATCAGAAAAATGGTTCGCCATTTACAGATTTGCGATGGCAATATGGAGGAAGGAAGTATGCGCTGCGATGCTAATATTTCTGTGAAGCTCAAAGGAGAAAAAAAACTCGGTACCAAAGTAGAAATAAAAAACCTGAACTCAATCCGTAATGTAAAAAAAGCCATTGATTTTGAAATAAACCGTCTTATAGAATTACTGGAAAAAGGCGAAGAAGTTTTGCAACAAACGAGAAGTTTTGATGCAAACAATGGAACAACTTTTTCGTTAAGATCAAAAGAAGAAGCGAATGATTACCGTTATTTTCCCGAACCGGATTTGGCTCCATTTCTAATTACAGAAAAACAGATTGATGAAATAAAATCTTCTTTACCTGAACTTCCTGCTGCGTTAGAGAAAAGATTAATTAAACAATATTCCTTACCAGCCGATGCAGCAAAAATTATAGCCGGTGACAGGGAATTTTCCATTTTTTATGAAAATATCATTCACAATACCAGTTACAACAAAGCAGCAGCCAACTGGATCATAGGACCGGTAAAATATTATCTTAATGAAAATAATATTGAAATAGACCAGTTTCCTATCAGCCCAAAAACAATAGCAGACCTGGTAAATATTACAGAAAGTGGAAAAGTAAGTTTTGGTATTGCATCATCAAAAATATTTTCAGTATTAATAAAATCTCCTGGCAAAGATCCTTTGCAAATTGCCAAAGAACAAAATTTGTTGCAGGAAAAAGATGATAATACATTACATTCATGGATAGACGAAGTACTGGCATCCATGCCTGATAAAGTATCGGAATATAAAAAAGGGAAAAAGAATTTAACCGGATTATTTGCGGGTGAGGTAAAAAAGAAAAGCAAAGGCAAAGCCGATATGCAGGCTGTAATACAAATACTGAACGAAAAACTTAATCAATAATTAACAATTCTAATAATTTAAAAATCTATAATTTAATATCATGAAAAAAATATTCTTTTTCTTAATTGTACTTTTTCTATTTTCCTGTACGTCCAATCATCAAAATGGTTTGTTTACGGTAAATGGCGACCTGCAAAATGCACCCGATCAAAAAGTATTTTTAGAGCAATTATTTTTTAATCAGCAACCGCCTCATGTATTGGATTCAACTGAAATGAAAAACGGGAAGTTTGTGGTAAAAGCCAATTCGGCTGAGGAAGGTTTGTATCGCATCAGATTTGAAAAAAATGCCGGTTACATATTTATAAATGATAAAGATGATATTAATTTTTCGGCAAATGCTAATGATACTGTTTTGACCTCAACTAAATTTTATACACCTGCCAATACTTCTCTCACTTCTTTTATATTGACCCTTGATTCTATTCAATCAAATCTTATGAAGGAAGCACAGGCAAGAAAAGATTATCAGCAACAAAAAAATGACTCTATGGCTTTCATTGCTGATAACAATTTCAACATTAGCAATGAATGGTACAATCTTTTTTTAGTCAAATACATTGATACCGCCCCGAGCCCAATAAATGCATTATTTGCGCTGGGCTATACACAGGATGTAAGTATGGATACTATCAAAACCGTAATGGCTAATCTAACTAAAAGATTCCCAAAGAATTCTTCCGTTTCCGATATGGCAAAGCAATTTGACCAATATGTGGCAGCTCAGGATAATAAATCTCAAAACAGTGATATTGCGGTTGGGCAAATGGCTCCCGATTTTACTTTGCCCGATGTAGATGGTAAACCATTTAAGCTAAGTTCGCTAAGGGGTAAATATGTGTTACTCGATTTTTGGGCTAGCTGGTGTGGCCCGTGCAGGCAGGAGAATCCTAATGTGGTGGCTAATTACAAACAATTTAAAGATAAAGATTTTACAGTGCTCGGTGTATCGCTCGACCAGGATAAAAAAGCGTGGCTCAAAGCAATAAAAGATGACGGCCTGGTATGGAAACAAATAAGCGATTTAAAATATTGGAATAGCCAGGCTGCTATCTTGTATCATGTGGAAGCTATCCCTTTTAATGTGTTAATAGATCCGCAAGGAAAAATAATCGGAACAGAATTAAGAGGTAGTGATCTTCACAATAAGCTCGAAGAAGTATTGGCAGCTAAGTAAATAAAATATTAAATAAGTCTCATTGCTTTACTGAAAGAAGTAATCACCCACGGGAGTATCAGCCAGAAATATTCGCGTATCCAAATAAAAAAAATAAGTTGTACGATCATTGATATTACAAAGATGATCCAATATTTGCCTACAGGTTGAGTATTATCCATCAGAGATATTTTTAGGCAAATATAAATGTAAAAGTAATTGAGTGTATAATTTTGGGAGGAGAAAAGAAAATTGATGATTTTTGGGCTTGCAATAATATAAAATAGAAACAAAAGAGAATTTTAAAATATCAATACATTTATAGTAAATTTTTCGTATGAACTTTAAAAAAGTCAATAATATTGCAGGATGGATTGTTTGTGCAATTGCCTGCACAGTATTTGTTATAACACGCGAAGCAAGTGTGAGCTTTTGGGATTGTGGGGAGTTTATTTCCTGCGCGTATAAATTGCAGATATCACATCCGCCCGGTGCGCCTCTTTTTATTTTACTCGGCCGTTTGTTCATCATTCTTTTCAGCGGCAATTTGGATGCTTCAACAGCCAATCTCCATGCTGCTGTAGATGTTAACCTGCTTTCTTCCTTGAGTAGCGGTTTCACCATTCTTTTCCTGTTTTGGACAATCACACATTTTGCAAAAAAAATGTTGGTAAAAAAGGAGGAAGCAATTAATCTCGAAAAAACCATTCTTATAATTGGCGCCGGGGCTGTAGGTGCACTGGCATTTACTTTTTCTGATTCTTTTTGGTTCTCTGCAGTGGAGGGAATAGTGTTTGGTGTATCTCCTCTTTTTATTTCTTCAGCTTTTTGGGCTATGCTCAAATGGGAAGAACAGGCAGATAGCCGTTACGCCGATAAATGGATTGTCCTGGTAGCATACCTTATGGGTTTGTCAATCGGAGTGCATTTATTAAGTTTGTTGAGCATTCCGGCTATTGTTATGACTTATTATTTCCGCAGGTATGATTATTCGCGAAAAGGAGTAATACTTGCTTTTCTTTTGGCCTGCGTATTAACGGGAGTAGTGCAAATTTTGATTATACAGGACATGGTCAAAATAATCGGATGGTTTGAACTTTTATTTGTAAACGGAATGGGACTACCATTCAATTCCGGTATGTTTTTCTGCCTGGCATTGTTTGCAGTGGCGATCATTATAGGATTGCGTTGGGCTACAAAAAAGAAATATCACCTCGTTGAATTGGGGATACTTTGTTTTACATTTATCATGATCGGTTATTCTACCTACGGGGTTATTATGATCAGAGCAAATGCTGACCCTGCAATTAATATGCAAAATGTTACTAACCCCATAGATCTTGTTTCTTATCTCGACAGGTCTCAATATGGGGAATGGCCTATTCTCAAAGGGGCTGATTTTACAGCACAGCCTACTGGCACTAAAAATGAGGGCAACATTTATGAAAAAAATGAACACACAGGTAAATATGAAGTGATAGGAAAGAAAATAGGCTACCAATACGATCCTGCAGATATCCATTATTTCCCCAGGATATGGGATACTGATAATTCGCAGGGTCATGTGGATTTTTACAAGCAATGGTTGGGATTAGATGGTACTGAACCTCCCAGTACACAAGACAATATCAAATGGTTGATGGGTTACCAGTTTAACTGGATGTATTGTCGATACTTCATGTGGAATTTTGCCGGCAGGCAGAATGACCTTCAGGGTACTGGCAATCCAAGGGACGGGAACTGGATATCAGGAATTGCTCCCATCGATAATTGGCGTTTGGGTGATCAAAGTAAGATGCCTGATTCACTCAAGAATAACAAAGCACATACTACTTTATTCTTCCTGCCTTTCATTCTTGGTCTGCTTGGGCTCTCTTTTCAATGGAAAAAAGATCGTAAAGACGCGGTTGTAATGTTCATCTTGTATTTTTTTACAGGTATAGCTATTATACTTTATCTGAACCAGGCCGGCCCACAGCCTAGGGAAAGAGATTATTCGTATGTAGGCTCTTTTTATGCATTTTCCATTTGGATCGGATTGGGAGTATTATATATATATGATCTTTTAAAGAAAAAATTAAGCTCAATCAATTCTTCCATAATAGCCAGCGCCATTTGCCTTATCGCTGTACCCTTACTTATGGCTTGCCAGGAGTGGAAAGCCCATGACCGTTCCAGGAAAACATTGGCAAGAGATGTCGCAGCTGATTACCTGAATTCATGCGCACCTAATGCGCTATTGTTTACAGGTGGCGATAATGATACTTACCCGCTTTGGTATGCCCAGGAAGTTGAAAATATCAGGCCTGATGTCCGTGTTATTGTTACAACTCTCTTAGGCACCGACTGGATGATTGATCAATTACGCAGAAAAATTAATAAAAGCGACCCCATTTCTATAAGTTGGTCGCACGAAAAATATGTGGGTGACAATCGCAATTATATTCCTTATTATGACCAGGGTGGTATAGTTTCCAAGGACAGTGTAATGAATCTGAATGATGCCATGGCTTTTATGGCAAACGATAATGACCGCCTGGCAACTCAAGCAGGCGATAGCCTGAATTATTTCCCTACACACAACTTTTACGTACCCGTTGATAAAGAGACTGTTCTTAGTAATGGCACCGTAGATCCAAAAGATAGTGCGAGAATAATGGACCGTCTTAATTTTACTGTGCCGGGGAATACATTATATAAAAATGACCTGATGGTACTCAACATTATTGCCGCCAATAACTGGAAACGACCCATATATTTCACACAGCCTCAGGGATTGGGGTTAAACAATTTTCTACAGAATGAGGGGATGACTTACAGGTTAGAGCCTCTTAAGCAAACGGATCCAAATGGAGCTGACGCCTTCAATATAAATGCTGGTTATAAAAATCTAATGTCAAATTTCTATTTTGGCGGAGCGCAATACCAAAACATCTATTTTGACGAAAATAGCAGAAGATCATTAATTACTATGCGGCGGGCATTTTCTTCGTTTGGCAATGTTCTGGCATTAACCCAAAAAAGAGATAGCGCCCTGCGGTTATTGGACTATGGTTACAAGATGATGACCCCTTCTTCGTTTCCATATGGGATGGTATCTACAGGAAACATGCATGATATCACTTCCCTCCAATATGCTTATGCATATTATCTGGCGGGAGATAATAAAAAAGGAGATTTGATTGCCAATGATGTTATTCGCGATTGCCAGCAGCAGGTTGAGTATTACAATTCTTTATCGGACACCGATGCCGGATTTTTTTCGAGGGACCTGCAGGTGGCGGAAGGAATCATCAAGGAATTGCAGGATATGAAAACAAATTTTGGTCATAAAAAATAGTGAAACTTAAACAAGAGGGTGCTCCTTCTTTATCTTACGAATTCATTCATTCATGAGTGGATATAGGAATATTGCATCTGGTTAACAAATACAAAACCGGTGTAAGCTAATTTTAAAAAACAGGCACGCAACAGGTATTCTTTCTTAATTCATTCATAAAAATGATTACTAAGAATATATTAATGCAAATTTCTCATAGATAATCAATGAGTTATAAGGGCATCTTAAAAAATCTTTATAAATTTGACTTTTTTTCGACCTGATTCACCTTACCTTCGCACTCCTTAAAAAATGCCGGGATAGCGGCATATTAATTTCAACAGATTTCGATGTTAAACATCGGAATCAAAAAAAAACAAAAAATGAGCAAATTACATTTCACTACAAAGCATGCAAACGAGGCTACCGTGCAGCGTAACTGGTACGTTGTTGACGGTACTAATCAAACCGTAGGCCGCATGTGCGCAAAAATTGCGTCTGTTCTTCGCGGAAAGAACAAAGCCTACTTTACTCCTCACGTAGATTGCGGAGATTATGTGATCGTAACTAATTGCGATAAGGTAAGATTTACCGGTAAAAAATTAGAAGACAAAAATTACATTAATTATAGTGGTTACCCCGGCGGTAAAAAAGAAGAAGCCGCAGGCGATCTACTTAAACGCCGGCCAGATGTAATCATCGAAAGAGCCGTAAAAGGCATGTTGCCTAAGAATCGCCTGGGACGCAAAATGTATAAAAAATTATTCGTTTATGCAGGTTCAGAACACCCACATACAGCACAAAACCCACAAACTTTAAAATTCTAACTCCAGCTCCTGACGTGGAAAGGATAAAAACAAAAAAATGGAAAAACAAAAAAATGCCGTAGGCCGTAGAAAAGAAGCAGTAACCCGCGTCTTTCTAACGAAGGGAAGTGGTAACATCACTATTAATGGAAAAGATTACAAAACCTATTTTCCCCTTATCTATCTCCAAAACCAGGTAGAAGCGCCTTTAAAAACTATTGAATCGGCTGATAAATTCGATATAAGTGTAAATGCAACCGGCGGCGGGGTAAAAGGCCAGGCGGAAGCTGTAAAATTAGGTATTGCCCGTGCACTTTTGCAGGTAAATCCTGAAGACAGGCCTGCTTTAAAAGCGGCAGGTTTGCTCACGAGGGACTCACGTTCTGTAGAGCGTAAAAAACCAGGTAAGAAAAAAGCAAGAAAGAGCTTCCAGTTCAGTAAGAGATAAAACAAGAAGCAAGATTTTTGAAGCAAGATGCAAGACGGATGCAGGCGCTTTCTTACTACTTGCGACTTACTACTTGATACTATTAAAAAAACCCTTAATACAAAATAAATGGAAAATAATACTTCTTTACAACAGCAGCTTTTAGAAGCAGGCGTACACTTTGGCCATTTAAAAAAGAAGTGGAACCCCAAAATGTTGCCTTACATTTTTGCAGAAAAAAAAGGTATTCATATTATAGACCTCAACAAAACGGTTGAAGGCCTTGAAGAAGCAGCAGCGGCCATGAAATCAATTGCCAAAAGCGGTAAAAAAATCATGTTTGTAGCTACCAAAAAACAAGCTAAAGAGATTGTAACAGAAGCTGCTAAAAGAGTAAATATGCCTTTCGTTACTGAGCGCTGGCTTGGAGGTATGCTTACTAACTTCAACACCGTTCGCAAAAGTGTAAAGAAGATGCAGGCAATTGAGAAAATGCTTAATGATGGAACGCTCGACAGCATTACTAAAAAAGAGCGCCTTACATTAACCCGCGACAGGGATAAAATGGAGAAAGTTTTAGGTGGTATTGCAGCAATTAGCCGTGTGCCCGCAGCATTATTCTTAGTAGATATAGGCCATGAGCACATTGCACTTTCAGAAGCAAAACGTCTCAACATTACTACTTTTGGAATGGTAGATACCAATTGCGATCCTAATAAAGTAGAGTTTTCAATACCTTCCAACGACGACGCTACCAAATCTATAGCTATTATTACTAATTATATAGTAGCTGCTATTGCAGAAGGATTAGCTGAAAGACAGGCAGAAAAAGAAGAAGAAACTGAAGAAGCAGAAGAAACGAATACACATGATATAAAATTTGATGAAGGATCTGATGAAGAAAAAGGGCGCCGCAGAGGCAGTGGTGGCCCGACTGGCGGAAAAGGGCGTAGTGCAGCAGGGCCACAAAAACGCAGAGTTGCCGGGCCGGGCCAGGGTGGCAACAGAGGGCCGGGTGGGGCACGCAGATAATTTTGTCCGAAGGATCCCTTGGGGGATAATATGCTAATTCGATAATGTGCTGATGCAGTAAGCAAACACCCGCCTGACCAATTATTCGGGCAGGAATTATGCCGATTCTTATTTTATATCAATTCCATAGGAACGATGGATATTGTAACAACGGATTTTAATCCGTTGCAGAAAATTATGAAAATATATAAAAAATGAGTACAACAACAACAACAATAACAGCAGCAGAGATCAATAAGTTGCGTCAGCAAACCGGCGCAGGAATGATGGATTGCCGCAAAGCATTAATGGAATCAAACGGCGATTTTGAAGCAGCCATTGATTATTTAAGGAAAAAAGGACAAAAAGTAGCTGCGCTTCGTGGCGATCGTGAAGCAAAAGAAGGTGTGGTAATTGCAAAAACTACAGAAGACAATAAAACCGGATATATCGTAAATGTAAGTTGCGAAACAGATTTTGTAAGTAAAAATGCGGAATATATTGCCTTCGCACAATCTATTATGGATGCAGCGATTGCCAATAATGTAAACACCGTAGAAGAATTGAATAAAGTAAAAATCGGTAATGAAATCATTGCTGATAAACTGAACGAGCAGGTTGCCAAAATTGGTGAAAAAATAAGTGTTTCTAAATTTGAAAAAATAGAAGCGCCTTATGTAGCTGCTTACATTCATGGCTCATACCGCATGGGCGTGTTGGTAGGTTTCAACAAAGAAAATGAAGAAGCAGGAAAAGATGTAGCGATGCAAATAGCTGCTATGAATCCGATTGCGATTGACCAATCTTCAGTGCCTGCAGAAACTATTGAGCGCGAAAGAAATATCGCCATCGAACAAATAAAAGCAGAAGGCAAACCCGCTGAAATGGCTGAAAAAATTGCCGCAGGAAAGGTTAATAAATTTTTTAAGGAAAGCACTTTACTTGCCCAGGCTTTTGTAAAAGACGGCAATAAATCTGTCGGTGATTATCTGAAAACTTTAGACGCAGATTTGAAAGTACTTTCTTTTAAGAGAGTCGCTTTAGGGTAAAAAATATATTTTAATCTATTTAAGAAAAAGAAGAGTCGCAATGCGGCTCTTTTTTTATATCTTCATATTTGTAAAGTGAATCAGGTAAAATTCTTTACCGAATTCAATCCTTTAATTATTTTTGAGCAATGATTCTAATTGTAGATGATTCACGGGAAAATATTATTTCATTAAAAAAAGTTCTTGAAAAAAATGGTTTCCAGGTAGATACAGCATCTTCCGGCGAAGAAGCTTTAAGAAAAGTGCTGAAAAGATATTACGTATTAATTATCCTGGATGTACAAATGCCGGGAATGGATGGTTTTGAAGTAGCCGAAGCTATTTCAGGATACAGCAAAGCGAAAGAAACCGCGATCATTTTTCTTTCGGCGGCCAATACAGATATAAAATTTATTACACAGGGATATTCTTCCGGCGGCCTGGATTATATCACCAAGCCGGTTGACATGGATATTCTTTTATTGAAAGTAAAAACCTTTTACACAATTTATGAGCAAAGGCGCGCGCTGAATGAAATGCAAAAAGCCTTATTAGATGAAATAGAATTCAGAAAAAAAGCGGAGCAACTGAAAGATGAATTTATCAGCATTGCAAGCCATGAATTAAAAACACCCCTGACAAGCATTAAAGGATACATTCAATTGCTGGAACGAAGCATTGACAAAGATGATATTCCCACCGTCAAAAGCCGTTTCTCTAAAGTTCAGAATCAGATAGAAAAATTAAATCTGCTGGTAGCAGATCTTTTGGATATTTCTAAAATTGAAAGCGGGAAACTAAAATTAAATATAAAGGATTTTTCAGTAGATGAATTATTAGATAATATCATTGAAATGATGCAGCAATCATATCCTGATTTTAAATTTACTATAACCGGGTCAGTAAACGAAAAAACTTTTGGCGATGAAATGCGTATTGAGCAAGTGATTGTAAATTTTATAACCAATGCAATAAAATATTCGCCGGGTACAAATGAAATTCAGATCAGTAAATATATTTGCAATGAAAAACTTTACATTGCTGTAAAAGATTTTGGTATTGGAATGTCAAAAGAACACCAGGAAAAAGTTTTTAATAAATTTTACCGGGTAGAAGAAAACTCTTTGAGATTCCAGGGACTGGGAATCGGCTTATATATTTGCGAGCAAATTATAAAACTACATCATGGTGTTATAGGAGTGAACAGTAAGCCTGGCGCAGGTTCTGAATTTTATTTTTATTTACCGGTAAATGCGATTCAGTAAGAAATTTAGAAAATAATATTATGAAATCAACTATAAAACGTAACCTGCTTTATGGCCTCGGATTATCATTGATCCTGTTATTTATCAGCTCTTTTGCATCTTATATCAGCATCCGGAATTTAATTCAGAGTTCTGAATTAGTAAGGCGCAGTAGCACTATTATTGATAATTTGAATTCCATTTTATCTGTAGCAAAAGATGCCGAAACAGGACAGAGAGGTTTTATTCTTACCAATAACCCTTCGTTTCTTGAGCCTTATAATAATGCCAAAGGAAAAGCTACTGAACTATTTAATTCCTTAAGCACAGAAGTTAGTAATAATGATTTAGAAAAGAAAGATTTAGAAAATTTAAAGATTGATTTTGAAAAGAGGATGGAAATATTGGAACAAAATTTAAAAGCTAAAAAACAAAATGGAAATGTTACAACAGAAGAATTATTAAGTGGCAAAATGTATATGGATGACATTCGGCTCGTCATCAGCAATATGCAAAAAGAAGAACAGCAGTTATTGGAGGCACGAACTGCAAGCCTCAATAGATTAGCGGCTTTCACTCCCTCATTGATCATTTTGGCAGCGCTGCTCGCTATAGGAATCACTTTGTTTTTTTATAGAAAAGTTTCAAATGATTTTAATGAAAAAAACAAGTTACAGGACGAATTAGAAAAGAAAAATGTAGAAACAGAAAAAAGAATTATAGCAATAGAAAATGTAGCATCACAAATATCTAATGGAAATTATAAAATCCGTTTAGATAAAATCACCAAAGATGGATTAGGAAGTTTAGCAGGCTCGCTAAATAATATGGCAGAATCACTGCAATATTCTTTTAATTTATTAGAAGAAAAAGAATGGATGCAATCAGGCATCGCGCTTTTGAACGATACAATGGTTGGAGAAAAAACTGTTCAAACACTGGCCGCTGATATTTTAGAAAATATAGCAGAACACTCGCAAAGCCAGGTAGCTTCTATTTATATTCTTGAAGAAGATAATCTGCTACATCTTGCCGGAAGTTATGCTTTAGCAGAAAATGAAAAGAAAAATACGTTACAAATCGGAGAAGGAATCGCAGGACAATGCTTTCAATCAGGCAAACAGATTTTATTGGAAAATATTCCCGATAACGAATCAACAATAAGTTACGCATCGGGAAAAACAAAACCGGGCAATATAGTAGCAGTGCCACTTACAAGAGACAAAACTATTATCGGAGTTATCGAATTAGGAGCGCTCCATGGTTATTCTAAATTACAATTGGAATTTTTGAAATCCATTTCCGGCAATATCGGATTAGCATTTTATGGATCGCAAAATCGAACAAAATTACAGGAACTTTTAGAAGAAACGCAGGCACAAACAGAAGAATTACAAACTCAACATAGTGAACTGGAAAGTATGAATGCTGAATTAGAAGCACAGACACAAAAAGTGCAGGCTTCAGAAGAAGAATTAAGAGTTCAGCAGGAAGAATTATTGCAAAGCAACCAGGAACTGGAAGAAAGGACTAGCCTGTTGGAAGAAAAAAATAAATTGATCGAAGAACGTAATAAAGATATTCAACAAAAATCAAAACAATTAGAGCAAAGCACCAAATACAAATCTGAATTTCTGGCTAATATGTCGCATGAATTGCGCACGCCTTTAAATTCGATTTTGCTACTTTCAAGGCTCATGTCAGAAAGTAAAGACCTTGATAAACAATATGTGGAATATGCAGAAGTAATGCAAAGTTCGGGTCAAGGCTTGTTAAGTTTAATAGATGAAATTTTGGACCTCTCTAAAATAGAAGCGGGCAAAATGAAACTGGAAATTGCTGACTTTTCTGTAGATGAAATCACTTCGGATATGCATTCTTTATTTATGCCGGTTGCTAAAGATAAAAATCTTGAACTAAAAATAAATATAGAAGAAAATTCATCGGAATTTTTACACACAGACAAAATGCGCCTGGAACAAATCTTGAAAAACCTACTTTCCAACGCAATCAAATTCACCTCAAAAGGCCACGTATCGCTCCATGTTTCAAAGGATACTACCGGAAAAAATATATTGTTCAAAGTAGCCGATACCGGCATTGGGATTGCAAAAGATAAATTGAATCTTGTGTTTGAAGCGTTTCAACAGGCCGATGGATCTACACGCCGCAAATTTGGTGGAACCGGATTGGGATTATCTATCAGCCGCGAGCTTTCGAGATTATTAGGAGGAGAAATAGATTTAAAAAGCACCGAAGCTGTTGGCAGTGAGTTTATTTTAAGCGTTCCCGTTGATATAAATAACATTCCTGAAACTCCGGGAAAAAATGAAAAACAAAAAATTATTTTCCCTGTTGAAGATGCAGTAGAGCAACAAAAAAGGTTTATTGTTGATCACATTCCGCAAAAAATTGAAGACGATCGCGACAATATTTCCAAAGATGATAAAGTCATTTTAATCATTGAAGACGATACCGCTTTTGCAAAAATACTTTTAGATTTTTCGCGTCAAAAAAATTACAAAGGCATTGTTGCTGTTCGCGGGGATGTAGGTATAAAAATGGCCAATCATTTTAAACCGCTCGCGATTTTATTAGACATTCAATTGCCTGTGATGGATGGTTGGCAGGTAATGGAAGCATTAAAATCCAACCCCGAAACAAAGCCAATTCCTGTACATATTATGTCTTCTTTAAAATTAAAACAGGAAAGTTTATTAAAAGACGCGGTAGATTTTATCAACAAGCCTTTTGCATTGGAGCAGATGCAGGAAATTTTTAGAAAGTTAGAAAATGCGTTGAGCCGTTCACCAAAAAAAGTTTTGATTGTAGAAGAAAATAAACAACATGCAAAAGCGCTAAGTTATTTTTTAAGCGCCAATAATATTACCACACAAATAGCCAATAATGTTACTGAAAGTATTGATGCGCTACAGAAACATGAAATAGATTGCGTCATTCTTGATATGGGCATTCCCGATAAAAATGCGTACCAAACCCTTGATACTATTAAACAAAATAAAGGATTAGAAAATCTTCCCATTATTGTTTTTACCGGAAAAAATCTTTCCAAAGGAGAAGAAAGCAGGATTAAAAAATATGCGGATTCTATCGTTGTAAAAACCGCTTATTCTTATCAGCGCATCTTAGATGAAGCCGGTTTGTTTTTGCATTTGGTAGAAGAAAAAAATAAAAAAAATCAGCAAAAAAATCCTTTGTTTGAAAGTCTGACTGAACTGCGAAATATTCTAAAAGATAAAACAGTTTTGATTGCTGATGATGATGTCAGAAATATTTTTTCTCTTACAAAAGCATTGGAACTGCACAACATGAAAGTGCTCGCTGCAACGGATGGGAAAGAAGCATTAAAACTTTTAAATGAAAATCCGGCAGTTGATGTTGTGCTCATGGATATGATGATGCCCGAAATGGATGGCTACGAAACCATCAGGGAAATCAGAGCGATGAATAAGTATAAAGAAATGCCTGTTTTGGCCGTTACAGCAAAAGCGATGTTGGGCGACCGGGAAAAATGTATTGCCGTTGGCGCTTCAGATTATATTTCAAAACCAGTGGATATAGATCAATTAATTTCGTTATTAAGAGTTTGGCTTTATGATAAAATATAATACCATCTTTATTTACTAAATAGTCCGAAAGACTATGTGTAAATATTAGATGGTATTATACCGACAGAAAAATAGTTTGGGTGATATAATATTTAATTCGGTATAATCCTTTTATTTATGGAAAAAGAAAAAGAAATTCTGATTATTGATGATGACAGCAAAAATATTTTTGCCCTATCAGCGGTTTTAGAATCAAAAAAATACCATTGCGTATCCGCTATTAGCGCGGATCGGGGATTACAAATTTTATCCTCAGATAAAAATATTGGCGTGGTTTTGATGGACATGATGATGCCGGATATGGATGGATATGAGGCGATTGGGAAAATTAAAGAAGATGAAAAATTAAAAAATATTCCGGTGATTGCTGTTACCGCGCAGGCAATGATCGGCGACAGGGAAAGATGCATAGAAGCGGGCGCAATCGCTTATGTATCCAAACCAATAAATGTGGATGAATTGATGAAGTTGCTAAACAATTTAATTTAATGAATTTTGGATTCAACAGAAAAAAGTGATGAACAGATAGAGACACTTCTGGCCGATGCACTGGAACTTTATGGATATGATTTTAGTGGCTATTCCAGGGCTTCGTTAAAGAGAAGAATTTTACGCCTTTATGCTTTGGATAATTTTGTAAGCTTTGCAGAATATAGGTATAAAATTCGTACTGATCCCGGTTATTTTAAACGTTTTCTCGAACAGGTTACGATTAATGTAACTGAAATGTTTCGCGATCCGGGATTTTATAAAGTTTTAAGAAAGGAAGTTTTGCCAAAACTTGGAACTTATCCGTTCATCCGGATTTGGATAGCCGGATGCAGCACCGGCGAAGAAGCCTATTCTATTTCCATTCTTTTAAAAGAATTAAACCTGCTGAAGAAATCGTTGATCTATGCTACAGATATTAATAGTGCGGTTTTAGAAAAAGCAGCACAGGCAATGATTCCATTGAACAAAATGAAACAATATTCTGAGAATTATATTACTGCCGGCGGTACAGAAAATTTTTCGGATTATTATTCCGCAAATTATTCATTAGCGAAACTGAATGATGATTTAAAAACTAAAATTATTTTTTCTACACACAATTTAGTTTCGGAAAATTCATTTAATGAATTTCAACTTATTTTGTGTAGAAATGTGATTATTTATTTTGACCGTCCGTTACAAACAAAGGTGTTTGAATTGTTTGATAACAGTCTGGAAAATCTGGGTTATCTCGCCCTCGGAAGCAAAGAAACACTGGAATTTTCAACAATTTCAAAAAAATATAAAAAATTAGATTCTGAAAAGATCTGGAGAAAAATAACTTAAATGAAAAACTGTGATGCATTTATAATCGGCGGATCTGCAGGAAGCCTGGATGTACTTTTAAAAGTATTACCATCCATCAATTCTGCGATCAGTTTTCCCATTATTATTGTATTACACCGCAAGCCCGGAGCCGATCAGTTATTAACTGATCTTTTATCTTCCAAAACAAAATTATTAGTAAAAGAAATAGAAGAAAAAGAGAAAATTAATGATGCGTCAATTTATATTGCGCCATCAGATTATCATTTATTAATTGAAAATAATCAAACTTTTTCTTTGGATAATTCTGAAAAAATAAATTATTCGCGGCCTTCAATTGATGTAACTTTCCAGAGCGCCGCAGAAGTTTATACAGATAAATTGGTTTGTTTGTTGTTATCAGGTTCCAACGATGATGGGATTGAAGGATTAAAAAAAGTAAAAGAGAATGGCGGCAAAGTAATCATTCAGAACCCACGATCGGCGGTAGTTTCGTATATGCCGGCGCAGGCAGAATTGAAGGTAAATATTGATGCCATTTTAGAAATAGAAGAAATGGCTGATTATATAAATCAATTATCAGAATCATAGAAAGTACAAAATGAAAAAAGGAAAAAAGATTTTTATTTTTGATGATAATGAAGAACTTTTAGAATTATGCACCATTATTTTAGAAGATCTTGGCTGTGAAATTAAAACTTCCGCCACATCAAATAATATTGAGAAGCAGGTGAAGGAATATGAACCGGATATTATTTTTATGGACAACTGGCTTCCGGATATTAGTGGCATTGAAGCCACTAAAAAATTAAAAGCCAATAACAGATTGCAACACATTCCGGTAATTTATTTTTCGGCCAATAATAATATCAGCGCTTTGGCTAAAGAAGCGGGCGCCGATGATTATCTTTCCAAACCATTTAATATTTCTGCGCTGGAAGATATGGTAAAGAAATATACAGATACTGAATAAAATTTTTCAAAATTTTTGTTCCTTTCTTTTATTCTTTTAAAAAGCGTGTACGCATAACTGTTAGTCCTTGATTTTGAAACCAAAACGAAATAGGATTTAGCATTTTTTGTTTGTTTGCTGTATGCCATGCCACAATAGCCCCTGATCATTTTTCTGATTAGCCAATAAATTTAATATATCTTCTTTAGTACCAATAAACGGACCTGGTGCTTCAATCTTCAAACTCGCCATAGCAGCGCCAAATTCTCCTGCTTCCTGTATGGTAGCATTTTTTATACGCTGATATAAATACCCGGCCATATAGGTATCACCACATCCTGTAGTATCCGCTTCAGTAGCAGGAACATAAGCAGGAATATCATAAAAAACAGTATCGGCATAAATTACAGATCCCTTACTTCCAAGAGTGATCACCACTTCTTTAGCTCCCCAATCACTAAGCATTTTAGCTCCTTTACGGATATTTTTACATCCTGTCAGCATTTCCATTTCAGCCTCATTAGCTTTTAAAATATCCACATAAGGAAGTCCTTCCTTTTTATCCTTCCAATCAATGGCATGTACATCCTGGTTTTGAACTTTGCGCAAAAAACCCTGCACATCTAATGATACTTTTCCCTTTTTTGATAATGCTTTTATTAACTCAAGTGGTATATCATCAGCAAGTAGCGGCCCTAAATGAAAAACAGATGCTTCAGTTTGATTCACTTGTTCATGGGTAAAGGCATCAGCAGTTTGCAATACTTTTTGGATGCGATGATCCAGGTTGTGAGAATATATATTTTCGAAGTAAACTGTATTAGAACCATAAAATGCATTTACTTCAACACCATTAGCGCGCAAATCCCCAACAAAATTCATTTCTTTTTCAGCAAGAGAAGTGATCAAAATATAGGATACATCCATATTACGGATAGCGTTAGAGAAATAAAAAGAAGTGCCACCCGCCATTTTCAGGGACTTTTTTGGAGTGACCACTTTATCTAAAGTAAGATGCCCTATGCAACAAATATCATACATATTTTTTCTTTATGCTATTTAAACTAATCAGAGTTATTATAGATAATTAAAAAATTATTCCAGGACTTTGATATATTTTTTCAATACGTTATCAGCCCATTTTACATTTTTCAAAAACCAATTAAAAGAAATAATGGCAATAATAGCACATCCCAAACCGGCCAGGATATCTATTACATAATGATGGCTGTTGTAAACGGCGGAAAACCAAATACCTGCCATTATTAATGCAAAAATTATATTGATCATCCCCAGTTTATTCCTCAATCCGTAATATAACAAAATAACCGGATAAGCCGAATGCAACGAGGGCATTGCAGCAAAAACATTGGAGCTTTGTGCATATAAAGATTGAAATATTTTTACATGAAACATGTCGTCAAATCTTTGCAGCCCCGCATCACTTCCTGAAGTATGGGAGTGAAATATATTACCAAAGTGTTGGATATACCATGGCGGTGCAGCAGGATAGATATAATAAATAATAAACCCCAGAATATTTACCCATAAAAAAGTCAATGAGAATTTTAAAAACTCTTCACGGTTTTTAAAAAATAGATATACTGCAAATAAAAGAGGGACCGGTACCCAGCATAAATAAAAAAATCCACTGATGACATCCAGAAATGGCTTTTGATTTTGTAGCCAGAATTCATTGGGAGTTAGAATGGTATTGCCATATTTTATACCAAATAAATGTTTCTCAAACAGATATAAGTCGCCAATATGAACGTTGTTAAACTTGTAATTTGGAAAGGCTTTCATATAATCGAATACAATCCAATACACTATAAATATGGAGAATCCGAGAATGAATTTCCTGCTGACTGATGAAGCAAAATAAAGGATACAAAAAATAGCCACCAATACCAACTGCTCCATTTTAAAACCAATTAAGATTGAAGAAAGAAGCAGGTATAATGCAGAAATAACTAAAATGGTTAATAAATTAGAAATAGAAAATCTTTTAAACGAAGAATCTGTTTGACTCATTTTATTTATTCCTGGTAAAGCCCGATTTGAATATGAAATCCCACAAGCCCGAACTGACACCGTATCCCTTTGTATCGTCTGAATAATGATGTAACATGTGGTGTTGCTTAATTTTTTTCATAATACTGCTTTTGGGATTGGCATGATGTATAGCATAGTGCAACATATCATAACATAAATAGCCACTAATAAACCCTGAATAAAAAGCAAAAAGCAAAGTACTATTCTTAATTACAAGGGAAAATAAAAAATAAAATAAAATTGCCAAAGGAATACTTGCAGACGGAGGCAGCACAAGGCGTTTGGCATCTTTTGGATAATCATGATGTACTCCATGGAAAATAAAATGTAATCTGAGGCCAAATTTCGAAGTTGGTTGATAATGAAATATAAAACGATGAAGCAAATATTCGGTGATTGTCCACACAAATAATCCTATTATATAGTATATAAAAAAATTGAAAACAGTAATCTGTTGTGCAAAGGATTTGTAAATTAAATAGCCGATAAGCGGCACATAAATTATTAAAGGAACTGCAAAATGGACCTTTGAAAATGATTCCAGGAAATTACTCTTAAACATCCTTACCGATTCTGAAGAATTTGATATATAATTCTTTTTCATAAAATTATTTTTTAAGGTTCAAATTATATTTTGATTGGATTAAATATTTTTACCACAAAAATCATACTGTTTAATCATCTGCATCACTCTTTTTTATTTGAATTCTTTCTCTTACTTCCTGATTAGTATCAGGCTCCAGGCCTTTTAATTCAACATACTCTATATTCGGGTTCCAAAAGCTGCCACCATTTATTTGTATATAAATTCTTTTAAGTATCATTTTTTTACCATTCCCTAAGTTAGCATAAACTCTCCAAAGTCCAGCCTGATCTTTTTCTAACCAGAATTTTCTTTTTTTATAAGATACAAAATTAAGCTCATAAACACTATTTGAAATTTTTTTTGAATGGATACCATAAGCAAAAGTCCGCTGTATCCAGTTTAATTCTTCTCTCTGTCCGTTATCTGTGTATTTTATCCAATAACCATGCACCGGGTCATCAGTATCAAGTTTATTATTTATTACATTCAGGTCATAAGCTATGGTGTTGGTGTTGGGTTGCCTTTGAAGATAAAACAATCGAATGAAATTTCCCTGGGGAACAGGAAAAGTATCAACAGGCGACCTGCTTTGAGCAAAAATATTTATTGGACAATTTGAAATTATCATAAAAAAAATAAAATTTAAAAAAAATAGTTTTCTCATATTCTGTCATTTTTTTCCAAAGCTTCTTTTGCTGCAAAAAGTCTTTTTACTGCGGTGATATTTGTGAGCACCGCCATAATTGTTATTGGTATTGTAAATACCGACATCGTTTCAAAAACATGGTATTTTATTCCCGGAACAAAATATTTGTAATTACCACCAATAAAATGAGCGGTAATACCACAAGCCAATGCGCTTAAGCCCGTTAGTACAATCCTTTCCGGTCGTTGCATTAAGCCATCATTGTTTTCTATTCCCAGTCCTTCGCTCCTGGCGCGGGTATAACTCACCATCATAGAACCAATGAGCGCTATAAAAGCGAACAAAGAACTTAAAAAATAATGATGAGCGATTAAATAAAAACATATCCCCAGGAACATTATCAATTCGCTATACCTGTCTAAAACTGAATCGAATAAAGCACCATAGGAAGAACTCATATTTCCCAGCCTGGCTACCTGGCCGTCCAGCATATCAAAAAGTCCTGCAAAAAGAATCAAAGCCCCAGCCCATCCTATATAAGAAAGATCTCCCCGGTTCCCTTCCTCTGCCCCGGTAATAAATATGACAGCAACACCAACATTCAATAAGAATCCTATAATTGTTACTGTATTTGGTGTGAAGCCCATTTTTATCAGCATCCTTACAAATGGATTTATAATTTTATAAATTATTTTCTGAAGCTTTTCTCTCATAATAAATAATTAGCCTGCATTAATTAATTTAAAAATTGAACGTGATTAAGGTCCTCAAACCCCACTTAGTCACATCCGGATGATTTAAATAAGTTATTCTTCTCACTAAATCTAAACGCACTAATTTAAAAATATTAGCCAATCCAACACTTGCTTCCATATATGGGGTTGTACCTAAAGCAAAAGTGGTTGGCTGGCCCTGAGAATCAGTAGGAAATTTAAGCAGATCCGGATTTTTTTCGGGATTGTTTTCGTCTCTAATTCCTCCGTACAAAATTTTGAAAGTAGCTACCTCTCTCAGTCTTAGCTTTTTTACTAACGGGACTTTATTTAAAAAGAATCCATTGAAATAAAAATCTAAACGGGTAGAAGCAAACTCGTCACTTACAAATTCCATAAAATTCATCATGTTATATGAATTATCCTGGAATCCATAAGTCTGATTGGCTCTATGAATGGTAAGTAACGGAAAAGGTAATTTACCGAAAATATAACCACCTTCAATGGTGGCATCTACATAACCTAGCTGGGAAAGATAGAATCTCTTATCTGACCGTAGATGAATGTTCTGATAGTTGTATTCACCATTTAACAAGCCTTTAATACCCTGACTGAAATTAATGGAAAAAACAGGATATTTATTAATAATGGGTATCCTGAATTCTTTTGCCTGGTAAAACTGTTCATTTGGAGCCCATCTTAACTGGGCAGAAAGTTCTGAAGTAGTGATATCATTTATGAAACTATTATCCGAAACTTTTTGAAAAAAAATATCGCCGGCCGGAGCCTGGACCCAGTTTTTGAAGGTGATATCATAAGAAATATTTTTCCCGAATTCTTTTACGTAATCTGCTTTAAAATATTTATTATAAAGCCATTTGTCATTATTGCCTCTTTTAAAAGATAAAAAAAAATTATCTTCCTGGGAATATAGTAACTCCTGACCCGGTATACTGGTTTCGTGTTGATAACTGACTTTTAGATAATTGAGAGGGAAAGAATAAACCGACTTGTGGTTAAAGGAGTAAGTAGCTCCTAAAAGATATTTAAACTTTTCATCTTTAAAGCCATAAGCCAAATAGGAATTAATATAGAAACTATTGCTCAATTTGGTCGTAGTCCTTCCGCCTACTTTTAGCCTGAAACCTTCTACAGGATTGAAACTATAAAAAGTATTGGTGTTCCCTAATTCCCATTTGCCAAATCCTATATAACCTGAAAAAAGAAAAGTAAAAATGTCTCCTAGCCTTTTGAATGTTTTCATATTTCTTAAGCTGTCAATATTGGTATAAGCCTTAGCTTCGACAGATGATAGTGGAATGGGCCTGTTATCTAACCAAAAACTATCGGTACCTGCTGAAGAGTTGTTTCTAACAATAATATCCTTGCCACCATATATACTGTCTGCAGCAGGCGTATTGATAATAAAGTTTTTATACGCTGTAGTCCTTTCCCCAAATAATCCTCCGGAAGAATTTTTAAATAATGAAAATTCAGTCATCATAGTACTTTTTGTGACATGATAACGGCCGTCATTTGCTTTTTCAAAATCCTGGTTAATTCTTAGTTCTTTTGTCCAGTTAATGTTCGCATTTTTACTAATGGTCATACTTATATTTTGTACACCATAATTTCCGTCAAGAGTAATAAACATGGTACCTCTGAAGAGTAAATCGTTTGGGTTTCGGGGTGTAAAGTAAAGCCTGACCAGTTTACTACCATTAATCTCAACAGTATCTCTTATATAATATCTGTAAAAAGAAGGCCCCATATCTGCAATAGGACTTAGAAATTGTGAACTAAGAATATTGATATTATTATCATAAATATTGATATCGGTATATAACTTGTCCAGGTATTGTTTAATTCCATTGTTGTCAAGAAAATCTCCATAATTGACCTGTCTCTCTCCCAGGATAACAGTTTTGTCTTCCTGGGGGTTTTTTCTTAAATATTTATCAGATAGTTTTTCAGCTATATAAATTGGCAACAGAGTCTTGCCTTGCAGTGTAGTAGTATCTATATTTTTCAGTATAAACTTATAATGTTTAAAAAGCAGGTTTTTATTTAATTTTTCTGGTTTGTTACTTAAATAAAGAGCTAATTTTTCATATTGCTGATATTGAACAAAATCATAAGAGGTCATTCTGTTTTTCTCTTTATTTTCAATTACATGTTCAATTAATGCCACTGCCGGATTGTTTTTGTTTCTGTACTTACCTCTTTTCCTTGTTTTAATTATTATAGCAGTCATGTTTTCAGAAGGCTCCAATTCCACATTAATAATTTGTTCTGTCATTGGAATTACCTCTTTGGTAACTTTATTATATTCTGTATAAGAAAAAGTAAGAGTCTTAAGTTTTGATCTACGGGTCTCAATGGAATAACTTCCATCTGGTCCTGTCATTACACAATTACCGCCTTTAAAATAAACACTTACAAAGGGTAGCGGCTGCATAGTCGAGGCATCTTTTACAAAACCTTTTACTATAGTTTGTGCCAATAAAATATTGGCTCCTGCAAGAAGAAGAAATGTCAATAATGTTATTTTATTTATACATTTAAGAGGCTGTTTAAAAATAGAATTTTGTTCTCCATATTGCGGTTGGTGAGATACCAATCGCGGCCCCGCGCCGTGGCCGGTGTCCCACCGGCCACTTTTGCAATCGAACGAAATACTGAAAACTATTTTTAAACAGCTTCTAAAAGAAATTTTCATACTTTACCTGTTTTAAACACATATCCCTTTTGAAGCGGATAGTTATAAGCCCAGCCTACCAGGATTGATGTTCCTACTTTTGTCACAATATAATTCACTCCCATTTTCGTAAATACATACATACCTGTCGCATTCAAAGCCAGATTTCCAAGCCAAATCAAGAAATATTTTTTTGCCTGCCCGGAAGATTTTAATTGATGTGCAACAAAAACCCAATGCTTTCCAATAATAAAATGGATGATAGCGCCACATACTGTACCGATGATACCTGCGATAACTACATTTACTGAAAAAAACTGAACTGCAATTATTGTAACTCCGTAATCAAAGGCAGATGCCACGAGTGATGCTACATTAGCTTTTAAAACAGTAAACATCTCAAAATAATTTTATAGTTATTGCAAGATGAAGTATAACTAATGAATAGATCCCTGCCAAAACATCATCTGCCATTACACCCCAACCGGCAGGAAGACTTTCCATTTTTTTTATTCCCAAAGGTTTTAAAATATCAAAAACCCTGAAAAGAACTAAAGCAGCTAATACATATTTAATTTTGTCCGGAATACATAATAATGCAATCATCATACCTGCTACTTCATCTATTACTATTCTATAGTTATCTTTCCCCCACATTTTCTCCATCTCAGTAGCACTCCAAACCCCCGCTATTAAAAGAAGTATTTTTAATAAAATCTGGGCCATTAATGAAAATTCAGGCAACAGGAACCATACAATACAATATGCTACAGAAGCCACCGTACCGCCCCCTTTATTAATAAATCCGATGCCACATGCAGTAGCAATTATTTTACTGATTTTAATCATAATCCTTCTGCCAAATCCTGGTAATAACCGAACTATTTATCATGTTTGTTATAACCAATTGTTTTTTTTGTACCAATCTAAACTTTCCTTTACGCCGGCTTCTAAATTATACACAGGTTTAAATCCTAATTCTCTTTTGGCTTTTTCAATATTACATACCCAGTTTGCAGCAGATAATTCATTAATTTTTTCTTCGTTAAGTGCAGGTATTTTATTTAAAATTTTATACGAACTCTCCATTGTTATTGCCAGCGCTCTTACCATGCCGACAGGTAAATGAAATTTCACAGTCTTCGTTCGCAAATATTTTTTTAAATAATTGGCTAAATCATAACGGCTATAGCAATTGCCATCTGATAAATTATAGCTGCCATTATACTCACTGAATAAAGAATTTACTGCAACAGTGGCTACATCTTTAGCATATACAAAGCTTAGTTGCTGGTTTAGTTTGCCTATATATGGTTCAATACCTTTTTTTATACTTTTAAAAATGATAAAAATATCTTTGTCTCTTGGCCCATAAATGGCTGTGGGCCTGAGTATAATAAGCGGTACTGATAATTCTCTTATTTTTTTCTCGGCCATTAATTTACTTTTCCCATAAGAAGTTACCGGGCACGGAGATGTAATTTCATCAATGGTTTCATCATAATTTTTTAAAGGCCCCAAAGCGGCAATACTACTTATAAAAACCAATTTCTTAAAAGGCGCTTTTGCCAGTTCTGCTGCTCTGGCCAGGTTAAAAGTATAGGTAGCGTTTACGGTATTATATTCATCCTGGTTTTTAGCTTTTGTAGTACCGGCTGCATGTATGATGTAATTGTATTGTTTAGATTCAATTTCATGCTGTAAGCTTTCAACATTTGCAAAATCAATATAAGTAAATGAAACAGGTAAATCTTTCAGGTGGGTTACATCGCTATTTTTTCGGATAGCAGCATACACTTCCAAATTGTTTTCCAGGGCCGCTTTAATAATGTGAAATCCTAAAAAACCACTCGCGCCTGTTATCATTACTTTTTCTTTCATATCGCCTTTTCATATAGGCGGTAAGTTTTATATACTTTGCCGTCCATGTCCAGGATGCCTTTATTCATTAAAAAATTATTTTCTAAAATCCACGATGCTTCTCCGCCGATAATATTTTTTGCTTTTGCTCTATTTATAATTGATGCGTAAAAACAAGCTTCAATACCAATTTTTTTATATCCCTCTATCACTCCTAATGCCAGTACCCTTACTTCGTTTATTTTTTTCTTTCCCAACAATATTTTAAAAAGGCCACTTGGTAGTAAGCGGCCTTTTTTCACTTTTCGTAAAATCTGATTGATGTTAGGAATTGCCAGGCCAAACCCAACAATTTTGCCCTCGTGTTCAGCTACGAGACAGAATCCCGGATCTAAAATCAGTTTTAAATCTTTGGCGAGATATTTAAATTCATTTTCTGTCATTGGCACAAAGCCCAAATTTCTGTCCCATGCAGCGTTATATACTTCTTTTAACTTTATCGTTTCGTTTTTAAAATCTTTCATATTGATTTGCCTGATAATAATATTCCTCTTCGCAAGTCTTTCTTCCAAAGCTTTTTGAAGCCTTACAGGTCTGTCATCTGTGGTTTTAGTTTCAAGATAATATGCCAGTAAATCAACATTTTTTACAAAATTATTTTGTTCTATTAACCGGCTGTAATAAGGTTTGTTATAAGTCATCATAGCCATTGGCGGTTTATCAAAACCGTCTATAAGCAGGCCACAAGGCTCATTGGTACTTGGGTTCACTGGCCCGATTATTTTAGAAACTCCTTTTTGTTGTAACCATTCGATGGCTGCTTTAAAAAGTAGTGCCGCGGTTTCTTCATTATTTTCACAATCAAAAAAACCAAAAAAACCTTCATTGGTTTTATTGAATTGATTATGGTTATTGTTTAAGATGGCAGCGATTCTGCCTTTTATCTTACCATCCTCAGATGCCAAAAATAATTTTACAGTAGAATGTTCATGAAAGGGATGTTTTCCTGGAGTTAATAAATCCCTTTGCGCTATAAACAATTCAGGCACATAATAAGGATCATCTTTATAAAGACTGTGAGGAAAATCAATAAATTTTCCATGTAATTTCTTGTCAGTAACCGGAATAATAGATATCATGCTCTTTCTGATTGAATTAAATTGACTTTTATATGGTGAGCCGCTTTTTTCATTTTATCAATGGCGCAATCTATTTGTTCTATAGAATGTGTGGCCATTAAGGAAAAACGAATAAGAGAATCTTCATTGCTTACTGCCGGCGAAACAACCGGATTAACAAAAACCCCATAGTCCATAAGTAATTTAGCCATCATGAATGTTTTCTCTGTATCTCTAATATAGACGGGAATTATCGGCGTTTCCGTCGGTCCGATTTCAAAACCTTCTTTTCTAAATTTATCAATAGCATATTTCGTATTGTTCCACAATTTTTCAATAATACACGGATTTTCTTTAATAATGGTTAGTGCTGCTAATGCACTGGCTGTGGCAGCGGGTGGTATGCTTGCACTAAACATTAGTGATCGCGCATGATGCTTTAAATATTCAATTACATTTTTATCTGCGGCAATAAAACCTCCAATAGACGCTAACGATTTGCTGAATGTGCCCATAATTAAATCCACTTCATTGGTTAAGTTAAAATGTGCTGCCGTACCTTGCCCCTGCGGCCCAAGTACCCCAATGGAATGGGCGTCATCTACAAAAACAGAAGCATTATATTTTTTGGCCAGTTGGGTAATTTCAGGCAACAATGCAATGTCTCCTTCCATGCTGAAGACTCCATCGGTTGCTATTAACTTGAATGAGTCATAAGGAACGCTGCTTAATAATTTTTCAAGATGGGCCATATCCGAATGGCCATATTTAAAAAGTTTTGAAAAAGATAGCCTGGCGCCATCAATAATGCAGGCATGATCCCGCTCATCTAAAAATAAATAATCTCCCCTTGCACCTAATGCTGAAATTACTCCGAGGTTTACCTGGTAACCGGTGCTAAATACAAGCGCCGCTTCTTTGCCTACAAAGTTTGCAAGAGCTTCTTCCAATTCAAGGTGCAAATCCAATGTCCCATTCAAAAACCTGGAACCCGCACAGCCACTTCCATATTTGTCAATTGCATTTTTGGAACATTCTTTAATGTATGCATGATTAGTAAGGCCCAGGTAACTATTAGAACCGAACATCAGTACTTTTTTCCCACCAATTATTACTTCTGTATCCTGGTCAGTTTCTAATGGCCTGAAAAAAGGATAAATTCCAGACTCTTTTAATCTGTCAACGGCAGTAAACGAATTTACTTTTTTGTGTAGAGGTTTAATATTCATATTTCTTACTTAAAAGGTGGAAACGCGATATACAATTGTTTTGGTTTCATTATTTGATTTAGTTAATTGCACTTATTTTGAATTTTTAAAAGTACGGACATGCAGGCTTTTTGTTCATCTTTTGAAAATCCTTTAATTAATTCTTGTTCCATCTCTAAAAACTTTTCATGCATTTTATTGATAACCACGAAGCCCTTGTCTGTAAGTTGAATTACATTTTTTCTTCGGTCATTTAGCATAGTCGCCCTTTTCAAAAATTTTTTTTCTTCGAGTATATCCAAAGATCTGAGAATCGCAGATTTGGTTTTGTTCATTAAATCAGCTATATCCTGTTGAATAATATTTTTTCTCTCATTTTTAGAGATATAATACAAAAGCCCCATTTGCTCAAAAGTGATTTCAGAATTAAGGAAAGCAAAATCAGTATTAATATTCTTTAATAACATTTTGCCTGTGTAAATTATTCTAAAACCTAGCGTGTCAGTCATTTCACTACCTTTCATATATCAACAGTTGATTAGTTAACTATCGCAAAAGTAAGATGTGTTTATTAAAATCAATTTAATTATTTTATTTTATACTTTATGAATATTACGCCTGCAAAGATTAAAAATACTTAAAAAAATATGAATTTAATGTGCATGCCAAGTTGTGGTTACACATTTATAAGAACACTCCAATCTACTGGTTCAGCATAGAGAATCATATTATAAGAGTTTCAGCTAAAGAGAACAAAAAATAATTATGATTAAGCTGATAAAAATTTATTCCATTATCTTGCACCGATTTTTTAATATTACAATCCGCAAATCAACTTATGCTTCCTAAGTTTAAACGAATTCTTCTCAAGCTATCCGGTGAATCTTTAATGGGTGATAAAAATTTTGGCCTCGATTCCCAGATACTTTCTAAATATGCCCAGGATATTAAACAAATAATTGAACTAGGTGTACAAGTGGCCATTGTAATCGGAGGAGGAAATATTTACAGGGGTATGAATGAAGCTGAAACCGGAATTGAAAGAGCACAGGGAGATTATATGGGCATGCTGGCTACCGTTATCAACGGCATGGCATTGCAAAGTTCACTTGAAAGAGAAGGAGTTTACACAAGATTGCAAAGCGCTATCAAAATGGAACAAATTGCGGAACCATATATTCGCAGAAGGGCTATCCGGCATTTGGAAAAAGGAAGAGTGGTAATTTTTGGTGCCGGTACAGGAAACCCATATTTTACAACGGATACTGCCGGTTCATTAAGGGCTATAGAAATAGGAGCAGATGTTATTTTAAAAGGTACCCGCGTAGATGGAATTTATTCTGCTGATCCGGAAAAAGACAAAAAAGCCATGAAATACGAAACCATTACTTTCAGTGAATGTATTTCCAGGAATTTGAAAGTAATGGACATGACTGCATTTACTTTATGCATGGAAAATCAGCTTCCAATTATAGTTTTTGATATGGATACTCCGGGCACTTTACTACGGGTAATAACAGGAGAAAGGGTGGGCACTTTGGTTTCTGGATAATTTGTATTACTTTAGTCGTCGCTTATCTTTTTAAAATCCATCTTTCCGATGTAACAGGGAATCAATCCTTCGAAAATACCACCCCCCGGAATTATATATTGATAACTTTTTATAGCAACGCCTTATGTTGATTTGGTGGATCATATCATTAGTAGTTTTAATTATCTGCTTCATATTTGCTTATCGTGTAATCGTGAGCAGTTATGACTATATGCCCGGAGATACTAAAAACTTTCTCAGCTTCAAAAGAGATACGGTTTCTGAAACCAGCGCTTCAAATAATGAAACTATTTGGGATTTGAAAAATAAATTACGCCAGGTGGAAGAAAATTCTTCTTTCTACGAAATTCAATTTACAAAATTGAAACAAAGATTAAATGCTTTGGAGGACCTATATAACAGTCAACAGGAAAAGTTTTTGGTGCCTGAGGAAAAAGAAGACTGGAAAGAAATGTATTACCAGGAAAACGAGATTAAAGAAAAATTAGAGAACGAACTTGATGAAACAAGACAAAAACTTGACAATTTTAAAAGTAAACTAAATTCAATTGAAGAAAATAACAGTAAATGGACCAGTTTACAAAGTGATTATGATGCAAGGCTCAATGACCTGCAATCTATGCAGAATAATATTGGCATTATACAAAGAAAACTGGAGGCAGCATTAAATCGCGAAAAAGAATTAGAACAATCCTTATTGAACGAAATCAATACCAAAAATCAATATGCCCACTTGCAAAGTGAAAATGCACGATTGATAAGTGAAAATGAAGAATTAAGACAACAGATAGTAGAAATTAGTAAAAGAGAGAAAGACCTGGAAGGAGGGATTTTCCGCTTAAATCAGTTGGAAAGCAAGCTGGCTGTTTTTGAAGAAGAAAAAGCCAAAATGATTTCCGATCTTGAACAAATGGTGCAACAGAATAAGTTTTTCTCAATACCTAAAAATTCATAATAAGTATTCACAAAAATTCCTTTACATTTACCTGGCAGAAAATCATCCGTAGTTTATGAGAGTTGCTGACTGACCGAAAATGGCATCAATTATTAACATGAAAGTTACTATTGTTATGAATTTTCCAGCAATGAACCAACAAATAAAA
Source organism: Hanamia sp. (assembly GCA_036509335.1). GTDB lineage: Bacteria > Bacteroidota > Bacteroidia > Chitinophagales > Chitinophagaceae > Ginsengibacter. The sequence goes on along the minus strand of DATCFT010000058.1, from coordinate 43,845 downwards.
TTTGTTTTAATCTCCTTCTCAATTTGTTTTATTCCAGTCATTAATAGTTTGAATATATCTTCCGAATAAAGTTTATATTATGAAGAAATATTGGACAGAGAAACTAATTTCTTTTTAAAATAATTTCCAATCTGCTCACCAAATTTTATTATCAAACTTAAAACTATCAACTATGAATTTAATTGAACGTGCTAAAAACATTCTTCTTACCCCGAAAACACAATGGCCTGTTGTGAATTCCGAATCAGCAACACCACCATCCTTATTAATCGGATATGTTTTTCCTATGGCCATCATTTCTTCAATAGGAAAGATACTAAGTGGATTTATGTGGGTGGGCGTATTTGGAAGTTATTTTATATGGGCAGCTGTAATAGGTTTTGTTTCCATAATCATTTCCTTTTACATTTCTATTTATGTAATTGATATGTTGGCGCCAAGTTTTGGTTCAGAAAAGAATCTCAACAAATCTGCACAATTGGTCGCTTATTCTAATACACCAACATGGATAGCTGGCTTACTTTCATTTATTCCGGTAATAGGATTTTTATTGGTAATCGCCGGATGGATTTATTCTATCTATCTTTTTTATTTGGGGCTGGGCGTATTAAAGAAAACTCCGGAAGATAAAAAAGTAGTTTATATGATTGTAGCTTTTATAATAATGATCGCAATTGTATTGATAATCTCTGCTGTATTGATGGCAATATTTGGAGGTATGATTGGATATGGGCTTGGTTACGGTCGTTTTAGCCGTTTCGGAATGTAAGAGATTATTTTAAAAACATTAAAAGAGCATTCTATAAAGAATGCTTTTTTATTTAAATAAATCTTTTCCACAATCCTTTACTAATTTTGTTTTATTAATATAAAAGCAAATTTTAAGGATGAGTGAAACTAAATCCATCGCAGATATCCGAAAAGTGTACCAATTACAATCTCTTTTAGAAAAAGAAGTAGATGCCAATCCAGTTAAACAATTTGAAACCTGGTGGCAACAGGCAATAGATAGTAATATTGAGGAACCAAATGCAATGGCGCTCTCTACCTCTTCTATTTCAGGAAAGCCTTCATCAAGAATTGTTTTGCTAAAGGGTATTAAAGAAAATGGTTTTGTTTTTTATACTAATTATGATAGTAGAAAAGGAAAAGAGATTGAGGATAATCCTTTTGTGTCTCTTTTATTTTTTTGGAAAAAACTGGAAAGACAAGTAAGGATTGAAGGGAAAATAAAAAAAATAAGTTCTTCAGAAAGTGATGAATATTTTTCCAGCCGTCCCCGCGAAAGCCGAATAGGGGCCTGGAGCTCTCCACAAAGCACGGTTATTGAAAACCGGGAAGTGCTACAACAAAATGTAGAGAAATATAATCAACTATTTGGAAAAGGAAATATTCCACGACCCGATCATTGGGGAGGATATTTAGTTGAACCTAACTGCATTGAATTCTGGCAAGGAAGGCCAGGACGCCTTCACGACAGGTTGCAATATTCTCTTACCAAAAATAATGTCTGGGTTATTGACAGGCTCGCTCCTTAGAGCAGGTAATACCTATTAGATTTGCAACGGGAGAATTCAGCAAACAAACAAATATCGAGGTTTCCTGTTGAACCAATTAACCAATTTCAAAAAATCAATTCTCCTTTTTAGTCTTAGCCTTTTCAGCTGCAGCCTCTTTTACTTTTTTAGTTACTGGCCTGGATTTACCAAAAGAGCCCATAAAAATTTTTCCCTTTTTTGTTTTTTTATCGCCGCGTCCCATTGAGATTATTTTATTTAGAGTGAAAATACAATCATAAAAAAAGCAAGATACAATAATGCATCTTGCTTTTAGAAATTTTTACGAAAATCAGATTTTCGATGAAAGTTCTTTACCTGCCTTAAATTTAGCTACTTTTTTAGCTTTAATTTTAATAACAGCTCCTGTTTGAGGATTACGGCCATTGCGTGCTGCTCTTTTGCTAACAGAGAAAGTACCAAAACCTACAAGGGTAACTTTTCCGCCACCTTTTAATGTTTTAGTAACTGCTGTTGTAAAAGAATCTAAAGCGGCATTAGCCTGTGTTTTTGTAACTCCTGCATCATCGGCCATTTTGGCGATTAGTTCAGCTTTGTTCATAATAATTTTATTTGATTTTTTTTAACAGCGACAAATATAGAAGGTTTTTCAATGCAATGATATTTTTAGAAAAAATTTTTTTCCACTTAATGTTATGAAATCCGCAATCGGTACGGTTTTTAGCTTTGCATTAGGAGTTTTACTTAAAAAAATAAAAGATATCATTCCCCTGTAATCAAATGCTGCAAAGGGTTTCCACCAAAATCAGTAAAAAAACCGTTGTTGCAAAGAGATTTGAGAAAAAGTAGATTTACGAAAAAAGGATTTTAAAATAAAATATAAACACTTATTGCACATTTTGAAGAAGTGTGCTAAAAGAGACAACTTTATCATTCCATTTATCTAAAACCTTTTTCGTAATCAGTGGTGCAAACTGCTTAAGATATAAATCGTAATCTGCTTTTGAAAGGCTTACAAACTGAGTTACAAAAATTTTCCCTTCATCATCATCATGCTCTAATAGTTTGTAAAACCTGTGTTCTGCAAAAAGGCCGGTGGCCATTATTTCCGGTATATGAATTTCCTTTTGCCAGTGCAACCATTCATCTACAATAGCATGATCCACTTTTGCAGTGATGTTATAAATAAACATGATTATAATTTTATGTCAAGAAATACAGGGCAATGATCACTGTGTTTTACTTCAGGAAAAATTTTTACTGCCCGTATTTGATCTGCAAGATTATTGGTAACATTAATGTAATCAATACGCCAGCCTTTATTCTCTAACCTTGTACTGGGGCGCATTACACTCCACCATGTATATTGATCAGGATTTTTATTGAGATGGCGGAATCCATCCGTAAAACCATTTTTTGAAAACTTATCGAACCACGCTCTTTCTTCCGGTAAAAAGCCTGATGTTTTTTTATTAGAAACAGGATTGTGAATATCTATTTCTTTATGGGCAATATTATAATCGCCACACACAATCAGATTCTTTCTTGTCTTTTTTAATTCATTGAGATAATCCAAAAATTCATCAAGCCAAATGTATTTATAGGATTGACGGATCTCTCCCGTAGTCCCTGAAGGAAAGTAAGCATTGATTATTGTAATTTCTCCAAAATCGGCACGCAATACCCTTCCTTCAAAATCACTTTGCGTCCTTCCATGTCCATATTCTACATTATTGGGTTCTAACCTGGTGAAGATTCCGACACCACTATATCCTTTTTTTTGTGCCAGGAAGAAATAAGGTCGATAGCCTGCAGATTCAATAGCAGCAAGGTCTATATCCTCTTCATGGGCTTTTATTTCCTGGATGCAAACTACATCAGCAGGCTCAGATTTAAGCCAGTCAATGAAGCCTCTTTTTATAGCGGCTCTTATTCCGTTTACGTTGTATGATATGATGCGCATACAAATTATTTGTACAATACAGAGTTACAAAAAAGAAATACATTTATTACACAAATGGAAGAAATAAAAGATTTTGAAAGTTTTTATAATAATGAACTAAATCCAAATCTTCGTGATATAAAATTACGAAGTAATGATACCTCCGGTTGGAGTGTTTCTGTTTTATTTTTTATAATGTTTGCGATTTTTTGCTTTCTGCAGCAGCTAATTATTATAGGCATTCTTTGTTCAATCCTGGCATTAATAAGTTTTTATAAGTACACAAAAAAGAAGAATTTATTTGCGGAGAATTATAAAGAAACTGTCATAGCAGAGATAATAAAATATTTGAATCCGGATTTTACTTACAAACCCAACGAATACATGTCGCCTACGGACTATGAAAAAAGTAATCTATTTAGAAAAATATATGATTATTACGGTGGAAGCGATCTTATTTCAGGCATTTATAACAAGATGCAATTTTATTGTTCCGAATTAGAAGTGTCGTACGACAGGCCTTCAGGCATGTCTGACGGAGGAAATACTGTAACTACTATTTTTAAGGGATTATTTTTTGCAGCGCCATTAAAAATTTATTTTCCTGGCGCTATTTATATTTGGCCTGCAGGAGAAGAACAACTTGCAGCAAGCATGATGGATGAATATTACAGGCTATTGCCTTCGCCTAATGTATATTATGTTGACACTGTTTTTGAAAATAATTTCTCTGTTTATAGCACCAATCCCTCTGCGGCTTCATCTATTGCAGACTATGATTTGATGCATCGTTTGGCAAAATTTAAAGAGGAAATAGAAAAAGATATAAGGCTGTCTTTTGTGGGAGGAATTTGTTATGTTTCAATTTCTATTAATAAAGATTTATTAAAACCTTCCATCTCAAAGCCTGATAGTAAAGAAAAAATTAAAGAGTATTTCTTCAGTGTAAAATTGATTTTTAATATTATTGACCAATTAAACTTAAGCAGGTTTGTTTAAAAATTTAAGCATCATAATCTAATTGCGGCCTGAGCCATCTTTCCACTTCTTCCACAGGCATATTTTTTCTCTTTGCATAATCTTCTACCTGGTCTTTGGCAATTTTTCCTATCCCAAAATATTTACTTTCAGGATTGGCAAAATACCAACCACACACAGATGGAGCAGGATACATTGCTAATGATTCGGTCAAAGTGATACCGGCGTTTTTAGTCGCATCAAGTAATTCAAAAAGTTTATATTTTTCTGTATGATCAGGGCACGCCGGATATCCGGGGGCAGGCCTGATTCCCAAATATTTTTCTTCAATTAATTCTTTTGCTGAAAAAGTTTCTTCTTTTGCATAACCCCAAAATTCTTTTCTTGTTCTTTCATGCAGTAATTCTGCAAAGGCTTCTGCAAGCCTGTCGGCTAAGGCTTGTAACATTATCTTACTGTAATCATCAAACTCTTTATTAAACCTTTCAATATACGGTTCAAGTCCGTGGATTGAAACAGCGAATGCGCCCATATAATCGGCACCCTGTTCCTCCGGTTTTATAAAATCAGCCAATGACATGTTCGGTTGTCCCGGGGCTTTCTTTATTTGCTGACGCAAAAATTCGAGGTTACAATTTTCCCCATCGGTATTCTTTACTTCCACTGTATCATCCGCAATCGCATTGGCTTCCCAAAAACCAACAACTCCTTTTGCCGTAAGCCATTTTTCTTTAATCAATTTTTTTAGAAATACCTGCGCTTCTTCATACAATTTTGTAGCTGCTTCGCCAATCTTTTCGTCTGATAATATTTGCGGAAATTTCCCATGCATTTCCCATGCAATAAAAAATGGCTGCCAATCCAGGTATTCATAAATTTCATTAAGATCATAATCTTCAAAAACTTTTATCCCAACAAAATTGGGTTTTACCGGAATAAAATTATTCCAGTCAACAGGAAACTTATTTTGTTGCACTTTTTCAAATGGCAATAAAACTTTTGATGACCTTTTATTTCCAAAATCTTTTTTTAGTTTTTCATATTCTGTTTTTATCCCTTCAAGAAAACCATTTTTATTTTCAGGGTTCAATAAATTTCCAGCGACCGTTACACTACGGGAAGCATCTAAAACGTGTATAACTCCGTTATCATATTCCTGGGCAATCCTGACGGCAGTGTGTAAACGCGAAGTAGTAGCGCCGCCAATCAAAAGAGGAATCGTGAAATTATTCCTTTTCATTTCCCTTGCCACATGCACCATTTCATCTAATGAAGGCGTAATCAATCCACTCAACCCAATCATGGCAACATTTTTTTCTTTCGCTATCTGCAATATTTTATCCGCCGGAACCATTACTCCCAAATCAATCACTTCATAACCATTACAGCCAAGCACCACGCCTACAATATTTTTTCCAATATCATGTACATCGCCTTTTACGGTGGCCATTAATATTTTAGCAGGGCCTTCGCCTTCAACATTTAAGATTCCTGCGTCAATATTTGCTTGCTTTGTTTTTTCTTTTTCTGCTTCAATAAAAGGGAATAAATAATTCACGCTTTTTTTCATCACCCGCGCGCTTTTTACCACCTGCGGCAAAAACATTTTTCCGCTTCCAAAAAGATCGCCTACCACATTCATTCCATCCATCAGCGGGCCTTCAATAACATCCAACGGTTTAGGATATTTCAACCGTGCTTCTTCTGTATCTGCTTCAATATAATCTGTAATTCCATTCACCAACGCATGGCTTAAACGCTTTTGCACTTCTTCTTTTCTCCACGCTTCATCTTTTACTATTTCTTTTCCTTTTGCTTTTACGGTTTCTGCAAATGCCAATAATTTATCCGTGGAATCTTCTTTTCTATTTAATATTACATCTTCACAAAGTTCTTTTAAAACCGGGTCTATATTTTCGTAAATCTGCAATGCGCCTGCGTTTACAATGCCCATATCCATTCCTGCTTTTATGGCGTGGTATAAAAAAACTGCATGCATCGCTTCTCTCACAGTATCATTACCACGAAAAGAAAATGAAACATTACTCACGCCGCCGCTGATTTTGGTAAGCGGCATCAATCTTTTTATTTCGCGTGTAGCTTCTATAAAATCCACACCATAATTATTATGCTCTTCAATGCCGGTGGCTATCGCAAAAATGTTTGGGTCGAAAATGATGTCTTCCGGTTTATAGCCTGCCTGTTCGGTTAATAATTTATAGGCGCGTTTGCATATTTCTATTTTGCGCTCAATCGTATCTGCCTGTCCTTTTTCATCAAATGCCATTACTACCACGGCTGCGCCAAAACTTTTACAGATTGAAGCGTGTTCTAAAAAGAGTTCTTCTCCTTCTTTCATTGAAATGGAATTGACAATGCATTTTCCCTGCACACATTTAAGCCCGGCTTCTATAATCTTGAATTTGGAAGAGTCTATCATCACCGGAATCTTGGCAATGTCAGGCTCGGCCTGTAATAGATTCAGAAATGTGGTCATCGCTTTTTCACTATCCAGCAATGCATCATCCATATTTACATCCAATACCTGTGCGCCGCCTTCTACCTGCTGACGCGCTACGGATAAGGCTTCTTCAAAATTGCCGCCGCGAATTAACCTTGCAAATCTTTTGGAACCCGTTACATTCGTGCGTTCGCCAATATTTATAAAAAGTGTTTCGGGGCGCACTACAAGCGGTTCTAAACCCGAAAGCCGTAAATAAGGTTTGATAGTTTTTGTTGCTGACATTTTTATTTTGTTTTTCCCGAAGCCCTGAAACCAATCGGATTCCTCGGTTTATTTTCCTGTACCAATAATTTCTTTAAATAATCGAATACTGTTTTTATTTCTTCATCATTTTTCACCAGATGCTGTTCTATTTTTTCTATTTTCATCCAGAGATCTTTGTTGTCCAAAATCAGTTGTTTCATTTTAGTAAACAAGCGAATTATTTGGATGTTAACCTGGATAGCGGTTTCAGAATTTAAAACACTTGAGAGCATGGCAACGCCTTGTTCGGTAAAGGCATAAGGTAACTTTCTTGTGCCGCCTCTTCCTTTTTTCTTTGATATGCCAATTTGGAATATCAAATTTTGAAATTCTTCTTTTGAAAGTTGAAACATAAAATCAATTGGGAATCTTGTAAAATTTCTTTTAACTGCCCGATTTAAATAAGATGTTTCAACTCCATACATCTTCGCTAAATCTCGGTCGATCATTACTTTCTGCCCTCTTATAATAAAAATTTTTTCCACAATTGTTTCTTTGGAAAGACTTACAACCGGTAATGTAGATTTTGGCATATTTGTTTGTTTACTGTTTGAATAATTCTCTAAGGTCACAAATTGTGACCTTAGAACTGCAGTATTTTTCGTTTGATATCACAATTTGTGATATCAAACATTTTAATTTCCAAACTATTCAACTTTAAGATCGCAAATTGCGATCTTAAAAACCTTCATTTTAGGATCTTAAAATCACAATTTGTGATTTCAAGATGAAGAAGCTTTTACAAATTTGATATTCCATTTTGGAATATCAATTCTGCTGTTCCAACTTGAAGTCACAGTTTGTGACTTCAAGCTATCTTTCACTTCTAAAATAAAAAATCAACTTAAAAGTTCGTTCACTGCTCTAAGGTCGCAATTTGCATCCTTAGAATCTGTTCAATCTTTGATATGGCAAATTCCGATATCAAAAGCATGAAACAACTTGAAGTCGCAAATTGCGACTTCAAGTTATCCCTCCACACTTTCAAATTGTTCTTCAACAACCGGCAATTTTCTCGCTTCAAATTTCTTCACCTGCTCCGCAATATGTTTTATGTGTTCCGGAGTAGTCCCACAACATCCGCCTACAATATTTACAAAACCTTCGCGTGCCCAATCTTCCAGGATGTGCGCGGTTTCTTCAGGTTGTTCATCATATTCTCCAAAAGCATTGGGCAAGCCGGCATTGGGATATGCTGAAGTATAACAACTTGCTATTCCACTCAGTTCTTCTATATGAGGGCGCATTTCTTTTGCGCCTAATGCACAATTTAAACCAACACTTAATGGATTGGCATGTGATACAGAAATATAAAACGCCTCCAGGGTTTGTCCGCTCAACGTTCTGCCGCTTGCATCTGTAATAGTTCCGCTAATCATGATTGGCAACTCTTCTTTTTTAGTATCTCTAAAGTATTTTTTGATAGCATAAATCGCAGCTTTTGCATTCAGCGTATCAAAAATAGTTTCTACTAAAAGCAAATCAACTCCTCCACCAACCAAACCTTTTATTTGCTCATAATAAGCATTGGCAACTTCATCAAAAGTTACCGTGCGAAAACCGGGATTGTTTACATCAGGAGAAAGGCTTAAGGTTTTGTTGAGTGGACCGATTGCACCAGCAATGAATTTGCAGTTATTTGTTTGTTTACTGCTTTGGTTAAATTCATCAATTGCTTTCCTTGCACACTGCGCGGCGGCTACATTGAGTTCGTAAGCCAGCGATTGCATTTCGTAATCTGCCTGGGCAATAGAGGTGCTGCTGAATGTGTTGGTTTCAATAATATCCGCACCGGCCTGGAGATATTCATTATGAATCGCCTGAATTATTCGTGGTTGAGTAATACTCAGCAAATCATTATTGCCTTTTACATCTTTATGCCAGTCTTTAAATCTATCCCCGCGAAAATCTTTCTCTTCCAGTTTATATTGTTGAATCATTGTTCCCATAGCGCCATCTATAATTAAGATGCGTTCGTTCAGACAATCCTGAATTGTTTTTTTCATTTTATAAAAAGTTTTTTTATCGAATCTTTTTCATTTTTGCCACCGGATTTTTTAAGCTATAATGTAACCATGAGTATCCCAAGATTCCCGAAACCAGCGATGCGATTAGAATGGAGATTTTTGATTCTGTAATTAGTGTAGCATCATTATACGCCAGCAACGTAATGAAGATGGACATTGTAAAACCAATGCCGGCTAAAAAGCCAATTCCCAGAACTTGTTTCCATTTCAAATCTCCCGGCAAGGAACAAATTCCGATTGAAACCGCCAAAAAACTAAATAAGAAAACACCCAAAGGTTTTCCAATAATTAATCCTGCGAAAATACCAGTGCTTCCCGGCTCTGCGAGGCCCGTATTCCAACCGGTACTGAAAATGATAGCAGTATTTGCCAATGCAAAAAGCGGTAGAATGATTAGTGATACAGGTTTATGTAACCAATGTTGTAATCTGTAAGACAAAGATTCTTTTTCACCTTTACCAAAAGGTATAGCGAATGCTAATAAAATTCCCGCAAGAGTGGAATGAACGCCGGAATGCAGCATAAAATACCACATAGCAATTCCTCCGATAATATAGAGTATCAGAAAATTTATTTTCAATTTATTCAACACCAGCAAAACAACAAATATTCCCAAAACGATGAATAAATTGACCAATGATAAAGAGGTTGTATAAAAAACGGCAATCACTATAATTGCACCCAGGTCATCAATTACCGCTATGGCGGTTAATAAGATTTTTAAAGATGGCGAAACGCGGTTTCCCAAAAGAGAAAGTACACCAATCGCAAATGCAATATCTGTAGCCATTGGAATTCCTGCGCCGGATTGTGTTATTGTACCATAATTGAAGAAAGCATAAATGAATGCAGGAATCAACATGCCGCCAATAGCGGCAAAAACCGGTAACAAGGCATTTTTGAAATTGGAAAGCTCGCCAACAAATATTTCTCTTTTTAATTCTAATCCAATCAGAAAAAAGAAAATAGCCATCAGGCCTTCATTAATCCAGTGCTCTGTACTTAAACCCGCAAAATGGTAATGCCAAATACTTAAATAAGTTTCCTGAAATGACGAGTTGGCCAGTAACAGAGAAATAATAGTACAAAGTATAAGAAGAATACCCGCGCCTTTTTCACTTTGAAAAAACTCCGTAAATAATTTCGTTAATCTCATTATTCTTCAATATTACTTTCATAGAAATATTTCTATAAAAGATGCTATGCAAAAGTTGAACAAAAATGAATGAAACGAAATTTTAAATCCTGTGGATGAATGCAGAATGTTTTCGTTTATTAGTTCAATTAAAGCTGATACAACTTTTACCAAAAAATTCCCGGGCTGAACAATAAACAAATCCGCCCGGATGGTGTGCAAAATTAGAGCAAAGACAGAATATAGCAAAATGAGAATCATTTAATCAGGCGCATTAAGAGACTCCTATTGGTTTTCAGAAAATTGATTGATTTAATTCTCTATTTTCAGGCAGAATAGAATGTTTTTCGTTTTTTATTTTATCCATAAATAAAGCCCGGCAGCCAACGCCGCTCCTATTATCGGGCCTATTATCGGAACCCAGGCATAACTCCATTCGCTGCTTCCTTTCCCTTTTATGGGTAAAATCGAATGCATGATGCGTGGGCCTAAATCCCGTGAAGGACTAATAGCATAACCCGTGGTTCCACCAAGTGATAATCCTATCGCCCATACCAAAAATGCCACTGGTATCGCGCCCAGGGAACCCAAACCTATCGGCGTTTTGTCTTTTACAATTTCTGCATTCGTAAAATAAAAAATGATGAATATAAGTACGAAGGTTCCGATAATTTCACTTATAATATTCATTACCGGTTTTCTAATGGCCGGTTTGGTACAAAAGGTCATTAATTTCAAACTAACATCTTCAGTATTATCAAGATGGTCTTTATACATTAGCCACACTAAAAATGAACCCAACATGGCGCCGCCTAACTGCGCCACAATAAACATAGCAACTCTATTCCAGGCAAATTGTCCGGCAAGTGCAAGGCCAATCGTGACCGCCGGATTTAAATGCGCGCCGCTATATGGCCCTGCGAATACTACGCCTACATATACTGCCAATGCCCATCCGGTAGTAATTACAATCCATCCACTATTATTGCCTTTGGTTCCTTTGAGTACCACATTGGCTACTACACCATCTCCTAAAAGAATAAGGAAAGTAGTTCCGATAAATTCTGCAAGAAAAGGAGTCATATTGTTGAGTTTTAGGAGTTGATGGTTGAATTGAAATTCAGGTTATTTGTTTCTTTACTGTCTTACATTGATTATTGATTATTGATTATTGATTATTAATCTCTGAATCTTAAATCATGACTTTTTGTTTGCTTGCTGCCTTACATTGATAATTGAATTTTGATAATTGAATTTTGATTATTCATTATTATTTTCTGAATCTTAAATCCTAACTTTTTGTTTGTTTGCTGCCTCTCATTAATTATCGAATTCACCATTCACTCCTGCGCCCACACTTTAGCCGCTCTCACCGCCCTGTTCCAGCCTTTAATATTTTCTGCCATATTTTTTTCTGCATTACCGGGTTCAAAACTTTTATCTATTTTCCATTGTGCGCTTATTTCATTCATGTCTTTCCAAAAACCAACCGCAAGCCCCGCAAGGTAAGCCGCTCCCATCGCTGTCGTTTCTGTTATCTTCGGACGAATAACTTTTGTATTTAAAACATCCGCCTGAAATTGCATTAATAAATTATTGGCTGTAGCGCCGCCATCTACTCTCAACTCTTTTATACTGATTCCTGAATCTGCTTCCATCGCTTTCAATACTTCCATAGTTTGATAAGCGATACTTTCCAAAGCGGCTCTTGCAATGTGTGCTGCATTGGTTCCGCGTGTCATTCCTACCACCATTCCTCTTGCATGTTGATTCCAATGCGGCGCTCCCAATCCTGTAAATGCAGGCACAAAATAAACGCCGCCATTATCTTTTACTTTTGTTGCCAAACTTTCTACTTCTGCAGAAGTACGAATAATTCCCAATTCATCGCGAAGCCATTGTACTACAGCGCCCGCAATAAATATGCTTCCCTCCAATGCATATTGTATTTGTCCGTTTACTTTCCAGGCGATTGTGGTGAGTAAATTATTTTTTGAAATAATTGGTTTGTCGCCAATATTCATCAACATAAAACAACCAGTACCATAAGTGTTTTTTACCATTCCCGGCGAAGTACACATTTGCCCAAACAATGCTGATTGCTGGTCTCCGGCTACTCCGCCTATAGGTATTTCAGTAGAGAATAATGCCGCGGAAGTGGTCCCGAATATTTCGCTGGATTGTTTTACTACGGGCAACATACTTTTTGGAACATCAAATATTTGCAACAATTCTTCATCCCAGTCCTGTTTATATATGTTGAATAATAAAGTACGCGATGCATTGGTAATATCTGTTGCATGCACTGCGCCTTTGGTAAGATTCCAAATAAGCCACGAATCTATTGTACCGAAAGCTAATTTTCCTTCTTCAGCTTTTTGCCGCGCACCTTCTACATTTTTTAATATCCAGTTTATTTTTGTTGCTGAAAAATAAGCATCAATTACAAGCCCTGTTTTTTCGCGGATTTTGTTTTCGAGATTTTGTTTTTTTAGATTATCGCAAAAGTCAGCGGTTCTTCTGTCCTGCCAAACAATGGCATTGTAAACGGGCCTTCCTGTTTCTTTGTCCCAAACAACTGTTGTTTCACGCTGATTGGTAATGCCGATCGCAGCAATATCTTTACTGCTCAATCCTGCCCTGGAAACTGCTTCTGCAGCCACTCCTAATTGTGTTGACCATATTTCATTTGGGTCGTGTTCTACCCATCCGGGCGATGGATAAATTTGAGTAAATTCTTTTTGTGCAATTGAAATAATAGTTCCTGATTTATCAAAAACCATTGCACGCGAGCTGGTAGTTCCATGGTCAAATGCAAGAATGTATTTTGTCATGATTGATGTGAATTAGGATTGCTGTAAGAATGAAACCAGGAGGGAAAATAAGATTTTAATAAATAATTATTAGCAAGATTTACAAAATCATTCAATTGCTGTTGTTGCCAATCGTTGTCTTTATTTAATTCTTGAGCCATTATTTTCGCTACTATTGGCGACATGTCTATCGCCAATTTTGCATCCAGAAAAAGCACTCTTAATCTTCTTGCTAAAACATCTTCAACTGTTCGCGCCATTTCTTCGCGAACTGACCAAACTATTTGCGCTTTTAAATAAATCTTTTGCGGAAATATGGGTTCACCCAATTCAGGATTTTTTTTAATCAATTCTTCTATTACTTTTTCATCGCTTCCATATATTTGAAAAACATCATTATTTCCTGCCCGAAAGACGTAGTCAGGCGGGGTTTGTTTACTGTCAGGCAAGGTTTGTTTGTTGATTTGAAATCCATGTATTCGTAAAGCTTGTGTTGTACATTTTACAAAAGGTAATCCGGCAGTTTTGATGGCTTTATTCACAGTGTCTTCCGCCATCTTTCTAAAAGTGGTCCATTTACCCCCGGTAATTGTTATCAATCCTGAACCGGAAACAATTATTTTATGGCTTCGTGAAATTTCTTTTGTTGAGCCTGCTTCTTTATCTGGCGCAGCTAAAGGACGCAATCCTGCAAATACGCTCAACACATCCTTTCTTGTTGGCGGGTGTTTCAAATAAATTGCCGCTGTAGAAATTATAAATTCAATTTCTTCTTCTAAAGCTTTTGGCTCTAAACTATGTTTTTTTAATGGCGTATCAGTAGTTCCTACAAGCGCTTTATCGTGCCATGGGATTATAAATAAAACCCTTCCGTCTTTTGTTTTAGGTATCATGATTGCATCATCGCTTCCTAAAAAAGACTTGTCAAAAACCAAATGGATTCCCTGGCTTGGCATCACAATATCCTTTTGTTTTGCATCATCCAATTTTAAAATTTCATCTACAAATACGCCTGTTGCATTGATGACGGTTTTCGCTTTGAAAGAATAGGTTTTATTTGTTTCCAAATCTGCTGCCATTACGCCGGTTATGTTCTCATTCTCTTTTAATAAATCAATTACTTTAAAATAATTTAAAACGACCGCTCCCTTTTCTGCAGCAGTTTGAGCGATATTAATGGCAAGCCGCGCATCATCAAATTGCCCGTCATGATAAATAACGCCGCCTTTTAATTTTTCTTTTTTTATAGTCGGAAGTACTTCTAAAGTTTTAGTTTTATTAATAGATTTTGATTTTCCAAAACTTAATCTGCCAGATAATAAATCGTATAATTTCAAACCAATTAAATAAAATAATTGTTGCCCTTTTTTATAACAGGGAATAATAAAACTCAGATTACTTACTAAATGAGGCGCATTTTTTATCAGCAATCCTCTCTCATGCAGCGCTTCGTAAACTAAACCAATATTTCCTTGTGCTAAATAACGTACCCCGCCATGCACCAGCTTTGTACTTCGGCTGGAAGTTCCTTTGGCAAAATCTGATTGTTCCAATAATAATGTACGAAATCCACGTGAAGCAGCATCCATCGCAATTCCCAATCCTGTAGCTCCACCGCCAATAATAATTATGTCCCAGCTATCTGTTTCGGTTTCAATCTTTTTTATAAAAGAAGGTCTATCCATTTTGCGTGGCTATTTATAGCATTTCAAATATAAATGAAAAGCGCTTTGGTTTAAACGAAAAAACTTCCAGGCTGTAAAACCTGGAAGTTTTTATCAATTGGTTTAATCCTAATTTATTTTGAAAGATAAATTTTCTTATCGCGCATTCGTCACACTTGCCCTTAGCATCCACGCCATCTTTTCGTGTTCTTTCATAACACCAGTAATAAAATCAGAGCTTCCTTTATCATCATATTTTTTATCGAAATCATCAATTAAAATTCGTGTCTTTCTAATCAATGCATCATGATCGGAAACTAATTCTGCAAGCATGGATTCTGCAACAGGTGAAGTAGAGGCATGTTCTTTTAAAGATGTTTCAGAGAGAAATTCTTTCATGCTTCCTATAGCGAAATGACCCACTTTCCTCACACGCTCGGCTACAGAGTCTATAATTGTTTGCAGTTGATTATATTGATCGTCAAGGAATAAATGTAATGCGTGGAAATCGCGCCCCTCAATATTCCAATGAAATTTCAATGTTTTTGTATAAAGAACAAATTCATCAGCCAGTACTTTGTTCAACTCATCAGCCACTTTTTTGCTATTAGCATTAGAAATCCCTGTGTTTAAATTGTCCTGTGATTTCGTATTTTTTGCCATAATTGTTTGGTTTTATTTTTTAATGAAATTTAGTTTTATTGAAATACAATATGAGTGCCAAGTTTGGTTATTCGAGAGCTTAGATAGTTTATAGTTTTATAAAAAACAGGAATCTTCAATATTTGTTCCTGCCCGAATGATCGTTCAGGCGGACATTATTGTAAGGGAATATTAAATTGCTAAATTGCTTATTATAAAATCCTGCTTATTTGTCGGTTTATTGCAAATGATTTTTAAGAAAAATTATGGATGAAGAAAACTTTCTATCAAAGGAAAAAGTTCAGAAGGTTGTTCTATTTGAGGATTATGTCCTGATCTTTCAAACATTACAAATTTTGTTTGCGGGCAATATTCTTTAAATTTCTCCATCATTACTGGTACAGCTACACGATCATATCTTCCACCGTAAATCAGAACAGGCATTTTTAAATTTTTCAATTCTTTCCGGTAATCAAAACTCCCAATATCACTTCCTACAATAAAATCACCATCCCTTCCTACCATTTGATAATATAATTTTGAATTGAAAGGGTTAGGGTAAGGCTGCTGGCCGCGCGATAAAAAATTATTGGGATTATACGCATATAAAAATCCGTAGGGAACTTTAGCATATAATCTCTGATGCTCGGGATCGCTCGATACTGCGCCCGCTTCGCGAATGATCATCAAAGAATCCCATATTTCAGGATAATTGGTTTTTATTTCATGATTGCTGTTGTCATCATTTGCCTGCCACATAAGATAACTGTGAAAAGTGTTGGCAAGAATAAGATGACTGACATGATCCGGGTATTTTAAAGCGTAACCCTGCGCAACCACTCCGCCATAAGAATGGCCCAGCACATTTATTTTATCAAAATGAAGCGCCTTTCTCAAACCATCAATGTCGTCAATATCCCGTGCCAATGTATATTCTTTTACATCTTTGGCCGTATCACTTTTCCCTCTGCCAAATGCATCAAAATAAATGATCTCATTATCTTTTGCCAAAGAATCAAAAACACGGTATCCAAGATGAGTGCCGCCGGGACCGCCGGGAATAATGATTAAAGGATCGCCATGACCAACTAATACTACATATAATTTTGCTCCGTTTACTGTTACATATTTCCCATCGGTATAGCCGCTCGGATAATTTTGAGCATAAACCATTGCGAAAAAGAACACAAGGGTTAAAAGTGAAATTATTTTTTTCATATAAATAAATTTTTAAGTTGAAGGTATATAAAACACTTTGTCCGATCAGAAAATCAACTTTATTTTCAAAATAAATATTTGTACAACTCTTCTACTTTCCCCAACGGAACTACTTCTATTTTGAATTTATTTTTCCCGAGGCCTTTGGTGTTGTATTTACTTACAATGATCTTTTCAAATCCCAGTTTTTGTGCTTCGGCAATTCTTTGTTCTATACGGTTTACGGCTCTTATTTCTCCGCTCAATCCTACCTCTCCGGCGAAACATAAATGCATTGGTAACGGTACATCTTCGTAAGATGAAAGCAATGCGCTCAAAACAGCCAGATCAATGGATGGGTCTTCTACTTTTAATCCACCGGCAATATTGATGAAAACATCCTTTACCCCGAATTGAAAACCGCCGCGTTTTTCTAAAACTGCCAGCAGCAATTGCAATCTTCTTAGATCAAAACCTGAATTAGTTCTTTGAGGAGTTCCATATACACTTTGTGTAACCAACGCCTGCACTTCTATCAGTAACGGTCGAATTCCTTCCATGGTTGCCGCTATGGCAACGCCGCTTAATTGTTCTTCTTTTTGCGTAATTAAAATTTCGGAAGGATTGGTAACTTCTTTCATTCCTTCACCGGTCATTTCATAAATACCCAGTTCGGATGTGGAGCCAAAACGGTTTTTTAAAGTACGCAAAATACGATAGGCATAATGACGATCGCCTTCAAATTGCAAAACAGTATCCACCATGTGTTCCAGAATTTTTGGCCCGGCAATACCACCCTCTTTGGTAATATGACCGATCAAAAAAACCGGTATATTAGTTTCTTTAGCAAATCGCTGAAACTCTGCCGCGCTTTCTCTTATTTGCGAAATACTTCCCGGGCCCGATTCTATATAAGGAGATTGAAGTGTTTGCACAGAATCAATAATTACCAGTTGTGGTTTCAATTTTTTTATTTCCTTGAAAATAGATTGAGTATTCGTTTCGGTGAGAAGATAAAAATTTTCATTACTTATTTGTAACCTATCGGCCCGCATTTTTATTTGCTGCTCACTTTCTTCTCCGCTTATATATAAAGTAACAATGTTTTTCAACTGCAAAGAAGCCTGCAAAAAAAGAGTGGACTTACCGATACCAGGTTCACCTGCGATTAATACAATACTTCCCAAAACTATTCCACCGCCAAGAACGCGATTTAATTCTGCATCTTCGGTGACAATTCTTTTTTCTTCTCCGCTGGTTACATCCTTTAAAGAAATTGTCTTGAGTCCGCCACTCAATCCAGAAAATTCTTTCCATTCTGTTTCCTGCTTTTCATTTCCTTTTACAATCACTTCTTCCACAAAAGTATTCCACTCATTACACGAAGGACATTTGCCAACCCACTTTGCACTTTCATGTCCACAATTGATACAGAAAAAAGCAGTCTTTGTTTTACTCATTTATCAAATTTTTCTAGTGATAAAGATGATGATAATTACCGAATGAAATTAAACAATCATAAATTAGGTTTGAAAAAGGAGGAACGAAAAAGAAAATCCTGAATGAGAAAAGGAATATTAAATTTAAAAATCCAGGCGCAGGAAAAAAAATATTGAGTAAAAAGATAGAGAAAATCCCCCTTAGCTAAAAAGTAAAAGAGCCGGTAATAACACCAGCTCTTTGTACTTACTAACCCATTAAATTCTATTGCTAAATTACAAATTGCAGTTAGATAAACAAATTAAATTTCAGAGATGTGAATAAATTTTCTATCCTTTCACATATAGTCACAACTTCGTTTATAAAGTTTTAATATATTGGTTATCAATTAGATATAATTTATAATATGCGTTTAGATTCTTTTCAAGAAAAAATATTTATGGAATATTTGGTTTATAATATAAACTACTTTATTTTTGTGTCAAATTTACGAAATGTATAAGTTAATTCTGATTTCCTTTCTTTTCATTAGCTGTAGTGCAATATCGCAAATAAAAATAAGTGGGAAAGTTACAGACCATAAAGACCATCCTTTATCAGGGATCAGCATCAGCATCAAAGATTCTTACGATGGAGCTACAACAGATTCATCAGGAAATTTTTCCTTCTCCACTTCAGAAAAAGGGGAACAACTATTGAACGCAACTGCGTCCGGATACAAACCTTTTGAACAAAAAATAAACATAATCAATTCACCAATTGTATTGAACATTTCATTGAAAGATGCAATAACTGAATTAAAAGCAGTAATAATAAGTGCAGGAACTTTTGAAGCCAGCGATGCTAAAAGGGCAACTGCTTTAAACCCGATTGATATTGTAACGACTGCAAGCGCCAATGGTGATATCACTTCCGCATTAAAAACTTTACCAGGCACACAACAGGTTGGCGAAAGTGAAGGTTTGTTTGTAAGAGGTGGCACCGCGGACGAAACCAAATATTATATTGACGGTTCATTAGTCAATAATTTTTATTACAGCAGCGAACCCGGACAGGCAACCCGGGGAAGATTCAATCCATTTTTATTCAAAGGAACTATTTTCAGTTCGGGTGGCTATTCGGCATTATATGGGCAGGCTCTTTCATCTGTCCTATTATTAGAATCTATAGATCTTCCTGAAAAAACTTCAGCAGATTTTGGATTTTCTTATCTCGGTGGTAATGCAGGAATTCAAAAACTTTCTAAAAATAAAAAATCATCCTGGGGAATTACTTATGGCTACACCAATCTATCATTGGTATATAATCTGATCAAACAAAAATTCGATTATTTCCAGGTACCTATAGTTCAGGAAGCTGATGCCAATTTCAGAATAAAAACTTCTCATACCGGCATGCTCAAATATTATGGTTATTTCAGTACCACCAATGTTGGATACAGAAACCAGGATGTTGATTCATTAAATATGAAAGATGCTTTCGGCCTCAAAAACTTTAATATGTATCACAATTTATCCTGGAAACAATATATAGGGAAAGGGTGGAAGGTAAACGTAGGTTCATCTTACAGTACAAATAAAAACAACATCAATAATGAACTTCAGAATGCCGATAATCAAAAACAGGAAATAACTGATAATCCCCTATATACTTATAAAAATTTCAACCTCATCAATAAAGGACAATATATAAATGCAAAAGTAGTTTTTGAGAAAAAATTAAAAAACCTGAGTGCCATTCGATTCGGGAGTGAGGATAATTTCAGTAATGAAAATTCAGTTTACAATCAATATAATGGCATTAGTTATCCCGAAAAAATAAAAGAAAACATCCTGGCAGGATTTGGTGAGGCCGATATATATCTTACCAACAATATAGCAGCCAGAGTAGGCGTTCGCGCAGAGCATTCCCAATTATTAAATACTTCCGATATTGCTCCGCGTTTATCTTTTGCCTACAAGTTTCCTGATAAAAGCCAGGTATCGCTTGCCTATGGAATTTATTACCAGGATCCCAACAGTGAGTATTTGCCCTCGCTGAATGCATTGCATTTTCAAAAAGCCACACATTATATTGTCCAATATGAAAAGATTACCAACGATCGGACTTTTAGAACAGAATTATTTTATAAAAAATATGCCGATCTGATAAAAACTACCGGCGCTAATAATGAAACTTTTAAAGCGATTAACAATGATGGTTTCGGAGATGCCAAAGGAATTGAATTTTTCTGGCGGGATAAAAAAACAATTAAGAATTTTGATTACTGGATTTCTTATTCTTATCTCGATACCAAACGCGATTTTCTAAATTATCCTTTTGAATTGGAACCTTCATTTGCTGCAAAACATACTGCCTCACTCGTGATGAAAAAATTTGTTACACCCATAAAAACCCAATTCAACGCTTCTTATACATTTGCGACCGGCAGGCCTTATTATGATCTTGTTTATGATTATACTCAAAACAAATATAATTTATTAGAACAGGGAAGAACCAAAGACTATAATAACCTAAGTTTTAGTGTAAATTATCTGCCATCAATCGGGAAAACAAATGCCAAAGCATTTTCAGTTTTTATATTTTCGGTTACGAACATTTTAGGATTTAATAATGTATATAGTTATAACTTTTCTGTGAACGGACAGAACAAAGTAGTGGTAACGCCTCCTTCGAAAAGATTTATCTACCTGGGATATTATGTAAGTTTAGGAATAGACAGAACGCAGGATGACATTAATAACCATTTGTAAACTCAAATTTTAAAAAAAATTAAAAAATTATTATGGAACTAGAAAAAAAAGATCCTGAATTATGGAAGACCGCTAAAAGAAGAGCAGAATTTAAATACCATGTACTTATTTATTTTATCATGAATTTTTTTTTCTGGACACTTTGGTACATCAGTCTCAAAAATACACCAACTCCACCTACCCGTATAGACGCAATACCATGGCCTATATGGCCGATGGTTGGTTGGGGTATCGGATTACTATTTAATTATTTATATGCTTTCAAAAAAAACAAAACGATGGCAGAAAAAGAGTATCACAAACTTAAAAACAAACAATAATTTTCTAATAACAACAAAAAGAGTCAAAATGAAAAAATCAATTTTACTGATTGCTGCCATCTCACTTGCCAGCATCACATTTGCACAAAGCGCCAAATATGAAAGCGCCATGAAAACCAATATTGCTCAATTGGATTCCCTGATGACAAAAAACAATTATGTGGAATTGGCCAATAATTTCATAAGAATAGGCGATGCCGAAAAAACCCAATGGCTTCCTTATTATTACGCTTCCTATTGCTACGTGATTGATGCATTAAGAGAACAGGATAATTCAAAAAAAGATGCGATAGCTGATAAAGCAGACACGCTAATTACAAAAGCAGATGCCATCCTGGGAAAAGATAATTCTGAAACAGTTTTAATTAAAGCTATGATCGCAACGGCTCACATGATGGTAGATCCTCAAAACCGTTATATGACTTATGGATCTGAGATCAGTGATAACACTCAAAAATCTGAAACGCTTGATCCTACTAATCCACGGCCGGTATTATTTGAAGGAGAAAATAAATTTTATACCCCGGAAGCTTATGGCGGCGGCAAAGACGCAGCCAATCCATTACTTGTAAAAGCGAAAACTTTGTTCGACAATTTTAAACCCGAATCTGATATTTCTCCAAACTGGGGAAGAAGCAGCCTGGATTATTTCTTATCTCAATACAAATAAATTTTTATGGAAAGCGGAGAAATAAAAATGTCAGAAAAAGATAGCA
Organism: Hanamia sp.; assembly: GCA_036509335.1. Taxonomy (GTDB): domain Bacteria; phylum Bacteroidota; class Bacteroidia; order Chitinophagales; family Chitinophagaceae; genus Ginsengibacter. The sequence goes on along the minus strand of DATCFT010000058.1, from coordinate 21,934 downwards.
TGGAACTGATCACCTCCATGATTAACAAAGCAAAAAACAGGGTTTCTGAAACGGGCACTTTGTATTTATTGTGGGGGTGGCTGATTTTGATTTGCTGCATTGTTCAGTTTATTGGCTTGCATTTTTTTAATTATGTCAACTCATATTATATCTGGTTTTCCACCTGGATATTATTAATTTACCAATTTTTTTATATTGGGAAGCGACAAAAATTTAACAAGGTAAAAACTTACACCGGCGAAATAAACGGTTTTGTGTGGTTGGTATTTTTTATATGCCTGATGTTAGTCATTTTTATAGGAACCTATTTAAAAAGATATGAAATGATTAACCCGATGTTACTAGTGTTATATGGAATGCCAACCTTTTTATCAGGAATCATTTTAAAATTCAAATCTTTGATCATTGGCGGAATCTGTTGTTGGATGCTTTCCATACTTTCGGTATTTATTCCCGGAGATTATCAATTATTATTGACTGCCGCAGCAATTATTGCCGGCTGGATCATTCCCGGATATCTATTAAAACAAAATTTTAAAAAGATAAACTGACATGGAAGAAAAACAATTATCAGAACAAGAAAGTCTTGCCCTGATATCAAATATGATAAGCAAAGCAAAAAATCATTATTATGAAAGTGGTTTGGGTGCATTGTTATGGGGATTTACAAATGTGATTTGTTTTACACTTGCTTATTTAGAAGCAAGTGTAAAATGGTTCCATATGCCATTCAATCCTTTTTATTTAATGGTAATCACTTTTATATTACAGTTTTATTTTGACCAAAAGGAAAAAAGGTTTCAAAAGGCTGTAACTTATAAAGACGAAGCGCATCATTATGTTTGGATGGCTTTTCTCATAAGCCTTTTGACGTTGGTAATAGCAGGAGGTATTGCAAAAATCGGTTACATTGTTTTGCCAATGCTTTTATTATTATTTGCTATCCCCACTTTTATTTCAGGATGTATCAATAAATTCAGACCTTTTATAATCGGTGTGATCACGTGTTGGGTTTTATGTATTATCGCGTTTTTTTCCCAAAGCCATTTTACTTATTTGCTTGTCGCTTTAGGCGCAGTCATTGCGTGGATAATTCCAGGATTTATTTTAAGAAAAAGATTTTATAAGAATATTGCAAATCAGCGTAATGGAATTTAAAGAACTCGATCCTATATTGCATTCACAACTTCGACTGGCAGTTATGTCGCTACTCATAAGTGTAAAGGAAGCAGAGTTTACTTTTTTGAAAGAAAAAACAAATGCGACATCCGGAAATTTAAGCGTGCAAATCAGTAAATTAAAAGAAGCTGGTTATATTGAAATAATAAAACAGTTCAATAATAATTATCCTCAAACTATTTGCAAAATAACACCCGAAGGTATTATTGCTTTTGAAAATTATGTAAAGGCTTTACAAAGTTATATGACGCTTTGAGAAATAATCAATAAGAAATAAGAAAGTATGGAATTCAGAAAAAAATAAACATGAAAACACTTCTCATTATCCGACATGCAAAAAGCGGATGGGACGATGCATCTGTTCCAGATATTGATAGAACTCTTACTGATCGTGGAAAATCGGACGCAGCCATGATGGCTAAAAGAATGAAAAAAAATTCAATAAAAATTGATGCATTTGTTTCTAGCCCTGCGAAGCGTGCAAAAAAAACGGCGGAAATTTTTATGAAAGAATTTAATGAAAAGGAAAAAAAATTATTAATCATTCCTTCTTTATATGAAGCCTCAGTAAAAGATTTTTATAATGCGATTGAGACATTAAATAATAAAGATGATGCAGTTGCATTATTTTCTCACAATCCTGGTATTACCCAATTTGTAAATTCACTTGATTGGCCGCCCGTTTACAATATGCCCACCTGCGCCGTATTTGCGATTAAAGTAAAAACAAAGAACTGGAAAGATTTCAACACTGCTGAAAAAGAATTTTTATTTTTTGATTATCCTAAAAATGAGCAATGATACCAGAGTTGGCACTTTTAAAAAGTTATCAGCTTTATTTTATTACTACAGTAAACAGACAAATATTCGTTATTCCCTTTCATTTGCGAAAGAAGCAATTTCTTAGAAGCATCTCCTAAATGGCTGAGCAGTAGCTATCCCCTCACATCCAGCGCATCTCTTAATCCGTTTCCGAGTAGATTAAATGCCAAAACCAATATCATAATGGCAATTCCGGGAGCCAGCGCCAGTGCCGGATTATGAGTAATAATAAAATTATAATTTTCTTTCAGCATTAATCCCCAACTTGGAGTAGGGGGCTGAATTCCCACGCCGAGAAAACTCAAGCCTGCTTCAATAATAATAGCGCTCGCAAAGTTAGCCGCGGCAATTACAATCACAGGTCCCAGCACATTAGGAAGAATGTGGCGGATAATAATACGAAGGTTTTTTAATCCTAATGCTTTTGCAGCTTGTACATATTCTAACTCCCGCAAAGCCAACACCTGTCCGCGAACCACGCGCGCTACACTCACCCACATCGTTAATCCAACAGCGATAAATATTTGCCAGAAGCCTTTACCAAGAGTAAGTGTAATTCCAAAAACCAGCAGTAACGTTGGCATACTCCATATCACATTGATGAACCACATGATAATATTATCCGTTTTACCTCCATAATACCCGGCTGTGGCTCCCAGGAAAATTCCTATGGAAAGAGAGATGATAACCGTTATTAAACCAACGGCAAGGCTTACACGAACTCCTACCAACAAGCGACTGAGGATGTCTCTGCCAAAAGTATCGGTGCCCAGCCAAAAGGTTTTTGATTCAATAAAATTTTTATCGGCCAGTTCATTTTTGGCGTACACTCTTTTTTCCTGCAACCCTTCGTCAATAAATTTTTCTACATAAATGGAATCACCCTTTTCCTGGTAACTATTTATCGGCACATATAAATATTTATCTTCCGCACCGAATAATAAGCGTTTGAAAAAACTGGTATTATCAATATGTTTTTCTTTTTTTACCCTGATAAAAAGTTGAGTATAACCCGGCTTGCTCGCCATTATTTCCACCACCTGCCTGTCTGCATTAGGCGTAGAATCAGTACCGAGATAATAAGCGAAGATTCCCACAAGAACGGACACGCAAATAACAATTAATCCTACCATTGCGCCTTTATTCTTTTTAAGCCTTCGCCATGCATTTTGAGAAAAAGAAAAGGATTGCTGCATCGAAATAAAAATAGATAACTTTTAGTGAAAATAGAAATAGTTGGAAATTAATTATTTTTATTTCGTGTGTAACTTAAATCTAATGCCACTTTTTTTTAATAAGCCTGGATTAAAACTTCCGCAGGGATGCGTAATGCCTCATTTAATTTACGAATCATTTCTAAACTTAATTTTCTTTTCCCCGATAAAATTTCAGACTTGCGAAAGCGGTTTCCCAGAATTTCTGACAACTCTGTTTCTGACATATTCATTTGCTCTAACCTGAATTTAATGGCTTCTAAAGGATTGGGTTTGGGTACAGGATAATACTCATTCTCATATTCTTTGACAAGAATGGATAAAATTTCCAATTCGTCAGATTGCTTTGAATCGGGTTTTATATTTTTTTGCATCAGCATATAAACACGCTCTAAAACATCTTCATATTGCTGATTATTTTTTATTGGTTTTAACATAATTTACTTTTTTAGCGTCGATTTTATCATACTGTTTGTGAGTGCCAAACCACACAATAAACACGATTTTGAGATGGTACTCCATATCTACTATTAACCTGTAATTATTACCGTGAATATTAAAAAAGACTCGTTTATTACTAATAATTGAAGCATAGCGATATTGAGCTTTTAATTCATTATGATTATTCCAATCTGCTGTCACAGACTCTTCATGCCATGAAAGTAAAGATTCCTTGGCACGAGGGAATTTTTCCCAATAATCCCTAAGCGTTTTTATTGCAATCACTCTCATCAATATTGTAAATATACAATAATGTTACCAAATTGGTAACGGCTATTTTTATTGTTTTATGCTGTCAGACAGTTTTCACTTCACCGTCCTTCCTTTCCAACGATAACTTCCAAATTTCCCCAACCATCCCGCAACGAGTGTATAAATAATATGAAACGGTTGCGCAGGCACAAACCACCAAAGTAATTTTTGCTTTCCAAAAAATTTTGCAACAGGATACAGAAAAAATATTTCAGCAATCGTTTTTATAATAATGGCAATCAAAAAAATGAAAAAAGGTTTTATAAAAAAGAAAGAAGAAACACCGAGAATAAAAATCCAAACATTTAAAAGATAAACCAGGAATAAAACTGCAGTTATTTTTTTGTCAGTATATTTATCCGCTTTGCTTGCCCAGCGGATTCTTTGATTCATAAAATCTTTTAAAGTCTCTGCCGGTTTCGTCTGCACAATTACATCCGTTGATTTTAAAAACATAATTTTTTCAGGATACACTTCTTGAATTTTGTGCATCAGCAACATATCATCTCCACTTGCTATCTCGTCAATTCCTTCAAAGCCATTTACCTCATAAAACACTTTTTTTTCGTAAGCAAGATTAGCGCCGTTGCACATACTGTGAAACTTTTTGAAGACAGAAGCGCCGGTGATTCCCTGTAAAGTCATAAAATCCAGCGACTGAAATGTATTAAAAAAACTTTTGAAAAAAGAATCCTGCGATAATGGATTTTGGAATACTACCGGTAAAGCAACAAATACGAGCTTTTTCTCTTTATAAAAAACAACCAACGTTTCAATCCATTTTGCGGAAGCCACACAATCCGCGTCGGTAGTTACTATTAATTCGCCTTTGGCAAATTGTATGGCGGTTTCAATAGATTTTTTTTTGTAGGAATTTAAAATTTTATTTTTGGTAAAATCTGCCAGGTTGATAGCACGGATATTTTCTTTTTTATAAGAATTAATAATAGCAACTGTTTTATCCGTCGAATGATCGTCTGTAACAATCACTTCCCATTTATTTTGAGGATAGGTTTGATTAATGATGGACTGAATGCAATTGCCAATGTTTTGTTCTTCATTTCTTGCAGCAATAATTATAGACACAAATGGCAATTCACTCTCCGGTATTCTTCGTGAAGGAATAAAATCGGGAATACCCAACCAACTGGTTCTATAATAAAGAATAAGAACGACATAAGGCAATAAAAACAAAATGGTGATTATTATAAAAATCATGCAAAAAGTTAAGAAATGCAGATATACAATTAAATAACAATGATTGTACAAAAATAATTTTTTGCTATCAAAAGTAAATATTAGATTTGTAGTTGCATAAACAACTATATGCTAAACAACCAATTTAAAAGAGGCGAACTTTATAGTTTTATTACCGGCAAAGCTTCTACTGCCATTGCGAGAAGATTGCAGAAAAACTTTAAAGAATCGGAGATAGATATTACGATTGAGCAATGGAGCGTTTTATATCATTTATGGAAAGAAGAAGGCCAAAGCCAACAGCAATTGTGCGAGGCCACTTTTAGGGATAAACCAAGCATTACAAGGCTGGTAGATAATTTGGAAAAATCGAAACTGGTAAAGAGAGTCGCTTCCAAAAATGACCGTAGAAGTAATCTTATTTTTCTTACCAAAGAAGGAAAAACCCTGGAAGAAAAAACAATGGAAGTAGCGAATCGTACGTTAAATGAAGCGCTTGAGGGAGTCACCAATGGGCAAATAGAAATTGCAAAAGAAGTATTGCAAATGGTATATGATAATCTGTCACGATAAAAAATAAAAAATCATTAAAAAATAACAACCATGGAAACAGCAACAGTATCAACATTAAAAGGCGGCGAATGGCTGATAAAACCCGCAACGACCGATGACATTTTTACGCCTGAAGATTTTACTGAAGAGCAAATCATGATACGTGATATGTGCCTTCAGTTTTTACAAACCGAAGTAATTCCGGTGATGGAGCGCATTGATAAAGCCGAACCCGGACTAATGTCTTCTTTGATGGACAAAGCAGGCGAGCAGGGCCTTTTGAGCGTTTCTGTGCCTGAAGAATTGGGTGGTATGGGAAAGGATTTTGTAACTTCTACATTAGTAAGTGAAGCATTGGGCGGTGGTAATTCTTTCAGTGTGGCAGTGAGCGCGCATTCCGGAATCGGCACATTACCCATCTTATATTTTGGCACTGAAGCACAAAAGAAAAAATATATTCCAAAGTTAGCCACTGGCGAGTGGAAGGGTTCATACGGATTAACAGAACCCGGAAGCGGCAGTGACGCGTTAGGCGCTAAAACAACGGCTACTCTTTCTGCGGATGGAAAATATTATTTGCTCAACGGACAAAAATGTTGGATAACCAACGGTGGTTTCGCGGATGTTTTTACAGTATTTGCAAAAATAGACGGAGATAAATTTACTGCGTTTATCCTTGAGCGTGGCATGCCCGGTTTTACGCAGGGGCATGAAGAACACAAAATGGGTATTAAAGGTTCTTCTACTGTGCAATTGTATTTCCAGGATTGCAAAGTGCCCGTAGAAAATGTGCTGGGTGAAATCGGAAGAGGCCATATCATCGCATTTAATATTTTAAATATCGGAAGACTAAAATTAGATGCAGCAGCAAATGGTGGTTCCAAAAGGGCTTTGATAGATTCAATTGAATACGCCAAGACGCGCGAGCAGTTTAATATGCCTATTGCAAAATTTGGCGCTATAAAATATAAGTTAGCCGAAATGGCCATTAGAATTTATGCAGATGAGAGCGCTTTATACCGGACGGCAAAATGGATTGATGAGAAGGAACATGAATTATTATCTGCCGGAAAACCCTTTAATGAAGCGCTTTTGGGCGCAGCCGAAGAGTTTGCCATTGAGTGTGCTATCTTAAAAGTGCATGGTAGCGAAGTGCTGGATTATGTGGTAGATGAAGGTGTTCAAATACATGGCGGAAATGGTTTCAGTGATGAATACAGCATCAGCCGTGCGTATAGGGATAGCCGTATCAACAGGATTTTTGAAGGAACCAATGAAATCAATCGGCTTCTTTCTGTGGACATGATGTTGAAACGCGCGATGAAAGGGCAATTGGATTTAATGGGTCCGGCAATGGCAGTGCAAAAAGATTTGATGAGCGTTCCTGAATTCGGCGATGGAGACGACAAGCCATTTTCGACCGAATTAAAAACAATTGCGAACATGAAAAAAAGCATTCTGATGGTAGCTGGTGCAGCAGTACAAAAACTAATGACAACTTTGAGCAAAGAGCAGGAAATTATCATGAACATCGCAGATATGGCTATCAAAACTTTTGTATCTGAAAGTATGTTGCTTCGCGTGATGAAAGCGGTGGAAAGAACCGGCGAAGAAAGCAACAAGGTTCAATTGGCGATGCTTCATGTTTATCTGAATGATGCGGTGGATGCTTTGGCAAAAGCCGGTAAAGAAGCCATCAATTCATTTGCCGAAGGCGATGAACAAAAAATGATGTTGCTGGGTTTGAAACGATTTACAAAAACAGCGCCGTTCAATAGTAAAGATGCAAGAAGAGTGGTTGCGGCAAAGTTGATTGAAGATGGATTAATTTAGTTTCCCAAAAACAGGAATCGTTAGTATTTATTTGCCTGCTGCAATTTATTTTTTTTAATCATTTTTCTAAATCTCAAACTTAAAAATGCTGCCGAAAAAGTAAGCCCGGTTATAAAACCTGTCCAGATACCGGCAACTCCCATTTTAAAATAAAAAGCCAAAAGACAGCCAACCGGAATGCCTACTGCCCAATAAGCAATAGCGATAAAAAATGTCGGCACTTTTACGTCTTTTATTCCGCGCAGCAAACCTGCGCTTATAGATTGAGTGCTGTCAGAAATTTGAAATAAAGCTGCAAATAAAAGCAGGTATGCTGACATGGAAACCACTTCTTTATCATTATTAAAAAGATACGGCAATTGATAACGGAATAATATAAATACGAGGGCACAAAACGTTCCGTAAATTAAAGCCATTATTAATGTGCTTTTCCCAATCAAACGGATCACATTGGTATCATTACGTCCAAATGCATTACTGGTGCGAATAGAGCCTGCCTGAGATAAGCCCATAGAAACCATAAAAGTTAAGGAAGCAAGGCTCAGCGCTATTTGATGTGCCGCCTGCTCTACAGCGCCAATGGTTCCAATTAATATACCTGAAACCGCAAAGGCGCCTGCTTCCATAGTAATTTGAAAACTACTGGGAATCCCAATATGGAGCAATTCTTTCATTGTATGCCATTTCAGTTTCCAAACTTTACTCCTTACTGCCACATATCTGCTGAAAATATCATGATTTAAAATAATGAATCCAAGAATGATGAATATGAATACCCTTGTGATCAAGGTTGCCCAGGCAGCGCCGGGCAATTCCAGCCTTGGAAAGCCCCAGTTCCCATAGATCAGAAGCCAGTTTAAAAAAGCATTTAATGGAATTGCAGATAATGATAGAATCATTGCAGTTTTTGTAAACTCCAGGCCATCAGTAAATTGTTTCAATGCAAGAAATAACAACATTGGAATTACAGACCAGCCCATTATTTGTAAATAAGGCAGCGCAAGCACCGCTACTTCCGGATCCTGATCCAGGTGAAATAAAATATTTTTACTCAATTCTATTCCCAAAGAAATGAATACCGCCGAAATAGCACAAAGCCAAAAACCATTATACAAATAATGACTTACTAATTTCCCATCGCGACGGCCATGCGCCATGGACACCATTTGAGAAACAGAAATGGTAATACCGATTCCAAAAACATAAGGAATGTTCATGACACTCATTACCAGGGCAGCAGCTGCTAATTGTTTATATCCTACCGCACCCACCATAGCAGTATCAATAATGCCAAGCATCATCTGCGCTACTTCTCCCAATATAATAGGGAAAGCAAGTTTCAATGTTTTTTTTGCTTCAGCAAACAGCATTAAAAAAGTTTACAAGTTTTGAAAACAATTGTGAAGATAAAAGATTGATGGATGAATTTTTAATTACATTCCTGGTATATTTCCCATTTTTATCTGGCAGTTAAATTTTTATATAACAAAAATAAAATAGAATTCAATAGCTAACGCTGTAGGGATATTTACTTGCCTTATAAATAGTATTAATGATTTTTTGTTTGAAAAAATTACAGGAAGGTTTCGTAATTTAAATAAGGAAGATCAGTCTGCAGAATACATACTCGAAATCAAAATTTTACAACATGGACTTCAAAACCGCGAATGATTTATTTCCTTAAAAAGGGTAAATAAAAAAAGTTGTAATTATTTATTCTAATTCTTTGAAAGAAATAGAAATCCAGGATATTTGTGTGGTGGTATCTGGCAGGATACTTTACTGGTTCAATTTATTTCTCCGGTGAAGTAGCGAGCGTTAATAAAAAGACCGATTCTTTTGCGGCGGCTACGCTATGAGGCTCACCTTTATGTAAAGCAATCATTTCACCTTTCTTCAATACTACAGATTGATGATCAGTATTGAAAATTATTTCTCCTTCCAATACCTGAACGCTTATCACTCCATCGGCAGTATGTTTGGCCATTAATGCGTCTTCATGTAAAGCAATCAATACAATCCGCATTCCATCTGTTTTATAGATGGTTATTGCATTACGGTCGTTCTTCTCCCAGGCTGATTCAGATTTTATCTGGTGCACAAAATCTCTAAGATTCATGCTAACTAATGTTGCATCCATTAATCGGCCGCCTTCAGGCCTTAGCTCAGTAGATTCATTATGCTTTGCTTCCATGTTATTATTTGTTTAATTGCAATTTAGAAAATATTTTTCGGAGCTTCTATTTTATATTAATGAAAGAGCAGAACCTTTATGCGCCGCAATGTGATCACTTTTATCACTTTTTATTTCATATTGTGGATCTTCTTTACTTGCATGATGTTGATAGCCTTTATAATCAAAATCGGAAGTATGTATTTTTATAATTTTGCCTGATACATATCCTGCTTCAGAATTCCATTTTACATGATCACCGGTTTTAAATTTGTGTTCCATTTTAATATTGTTTATCGCTAACGCTACAAAAATTGCTCCGGTTAATATTCTCAATTAATACAGCAAAGCAATAAATAAAACAGATTTTAATTTTTCTATAAGAAAATTGGAAATGCTTCCTGATTTTTCTCCAAGACTTTCTTTATCGTTACTTTTGTTAAAAGTATAATATCTTATCGGCATACCCTTTGAGATAAAAAAAATATTCAAATTTAAAAGTAAAGAAAAAATGGAATCAATTGAACAATTAGGAATTAATACAGTGCGTGTACTTTCAGCAGATGCGGTGCAAAAAGCCAATTCGGGTCACCCGGGAACTCCAATGGGGCTTGCGCCAGTAGGCGATGTGCTTTGGACAAAAGTGATGAATTACAATCCACAGGATATCGAGTGGCCTAACCGCGACCGTTTCATTCTATCGTGCGGTCATGCATGCATGTTACAATATAGTTTTTTGTATCTCACCGGATACGACATTACTATGGATGATATAAAAAGTTTCAGGCAATTACATAGTAAAACTGCCGGACATCCTGAATATGGATTATTAGCGGGCATTGAAGTTACTACTGGCCCACTGGGACAAGGTTTTGCAAATGGCGTGGGAATGGGAATTGCACAACAATTTCTTGCTTCCAGGTATAATAAACCGGGATTTGATTTGTTCGATTATAAAATTTATGCCATCTGCAGTGATGGCGATCTGATGGAAGGTGTAAGTGCAGAAGCTGCTTCTATGGCAGGACATCTCAAATTGGGGAATCTTATTTATTTGTATGATGATAATAAAATTACTATTGAAGGAGATACCTCAATCACTTTTGATGAGGATGTAACCGAGCGTTTCCAGGCTTATGGATGGCATGTGCAATCTGTAACTGATGGTAATGATACAGAAGCAATTTATACTGCCATACAAAATGCAAAAAATGAAAACAAACGTCCTTCGTTGATAAAAGTGCGTACACATATTGGTTACGGAAGCCCTAACAAAGTAGATACTGCGGCTGCTCATGGCTCTGCATTAGGAAAAGATGAAGTAAGATTGGTAAAAGAAAATTTTGGTTTTGATCCTGATAAAAGTTTTGTGGTTTCTGATGAAGTATTGAATTATTACAGAAGCAAAGGAAAAGCTGGAATAAAAAAAGAACAGGATTGGAAAGACCTTTATGCGAAATATAAAACAAAATATGCTGTTGAAACTGCAGAGTACGAATTGTTGAGCAGCGGCAAATTACCCGACGGATGGAAAGATAATTTACCCGTTTTTAAAGCAGATGCAAAAGGAATAGCTACAAGAAAAGCTTCAGGGAAAACATTGAATGCTATTGCTGCTCAGTTGCCGATGTTGATTGGAGGTTCTGCGGATTTATCTCCTTCAACCGATACTATTTTAAATGATTATCAATCATTCTCAGACCTTAATCATGGCGGCCGGAATTTTCACTTTGGAATTCGCGAACATGCGATGGGAGCAGTTTTAAACGGCATGGCACTCACAAAAGGAATTATTCCTTATGGCGCCACATTCCTCATTTTTTCGGATTACATGCGGCCACCGGTGCGCCTTGCGGCTATCATGAAGATTCGCCCCATTTTTATTTATACGCATGATAGTATCGGGTTAGGAGAAGATGGAACTACCCACCAACCGGTTGAACAATTGATCGGGTTGCGTTCTGTTCCGAACGTAACAGTTATTCGTCCTGCAGATGCTAATGAAACTGCGCAGGCATGGCGCGTAACGCTTGAGCATTCAGGCGGCCCGGTTGCTTTAATTCTTACACGGCAGGATTTACCAATAATTGATCAGGAAAAATATGCGAAAGCTGATAATTTGGAAAAAGGCGCATACATTTTATCTGATTGTGAAGGTGAACCTCAGTTGATATTAATGGGTAGCGGAAGCGAAGTGCATTTATTGATAGAAGCTCAGGAAAAATTAAAATCAGAATCTATCCGCTCGCGGGTAGTAAGTTTCCCAAGTTGGGAATTATTTGACGCGCAAAGCGAATTATATAAAGAACAGGTTCTTCCCAAAAAAATACGCAAACGTTTAGCTGTAGAAGCGGGTTCTCCAATTGGCTGGTGCAAATACATAACTGATGATGGAGATGTAATCGGAATAAATAGATTCGGTGAATCAGCGCCGGGAGAACAGGTTATGAAAGAATATGGTTTTAGCGTGGAAAATGTAATTGCGAAAGGGAAAGCTTTGCTGAAATAAGTTGGGATTATAAATTTGAATTGAAAAAGCCGGAACAATTTAATATGAAATAAAATTTGAAATATGAAAAAAATACTGATTGCAATTGATTATAACCCGACAGCCAAAAATATTGCTGAAGCCGGTTATTCTTTGGCAAAATCAATGAACGCGGAGATTACCTTATTGCATGTAGTGGCCGATTATACCTATTATTCTTCTTTGGATTATTCCCCTATTATGGGGTTTGATAGTTTCAGCAACCTGGGAGTTTTACAAACCAATACCGTAATCGAATTGCAAAATGCTGCCCAGGATTATTTAGGAAAAATAAAGGAATTTTTGAAGGATGATACAATTAAAACTATGATAAAAGATGGTGACTCCGGCGATGCAATCCTGGAGGCTGTGAAGGAACTTAATGCAGATATTATTGTAATGGGGACTCATAGCAGGCGTGGCCTGGAGAAAATATTAATGGGAAGTGTAGCAGAAAAAGTATTGCGACGAAGTACGATTCCATTGTTCATAATTCCTGTAAAAAAAGAGGAATAAGAGATTGCACCTGTTATTGTAACTTTTTATACAGATAATCACTCTAAGAGATTGCAACCTTTTTTAAATGAGGTATTAAAAAGTTCTTTCTAAACTTAACCTATAAAACTTATTAATATGGCAGATTATCCAAACGAAGAACATATTGTAAAAATCTTGGAAACAGAATTTGTAACGCATAATGTAAAACGATTCAGGCTCAGCAAACCTCCCCAATACGTTTTTAAGCCAGGCCAGGCTACTGACATCGTGATTAATTTGCCGAAATGGAAGGAAGAAAGAAGACCCTTCACATTTACAGCCTTAAATGATTGGCCCCAACTCGAATTTACCATTAAAATTTACAGCGACCATGATGGCGTGACCAATCAATTAGGGAAATTGAAAGAGGGAGACGAATTGATTCTTCATGACATTTGGGGCGCTATACATTACGAAGGTGAAGGTGTGTTTTTAGCAGGCGGTGCGGGTGTTACACCTTTTATTGCAATTTTCCGGCAGTTGTACAAAGACAATAAAATCGGTAACAATAAACTGATATTCTCCAACAAAACATCCCAGGATATTATTCTTAAAGATGAGTTTACCAAAATGCTTGGGGATAATTTTATTAATACACTTACGGAAGAAAATAATCCTCAATATGAACACAGAAAATTAGACGCGGATTATCTTAAAGAAAAAATAAAAAATTTAGACCAATACTTTTATATCTGTGGACCGGATGCGATGATTGAAGACATTAAAAAAGATCTTTTGAAACTTGGCGTGAAGGAAGACAAAATAGTGATTGAACAATTTTAAAAATAGAAATCTTCAAAAAAGATTTGTTTACTGTCAAGGTTAAGATTTTATTGGACAAAAAATGATTATATTATACGCTGATTTAAAATTTTTATTATGTCAAAAGATATTTATCAAATAAAAAAAATCCTAACAACCAAAGACGGAAACTTCACTTACTACAGCCTTCCTGAATTGGAAAAACAAGGACACAACATTAGTAAGCTTCCTTTTTCTATTCGTATTCTTTTGGAAAATGTCTTGCGTAATTTTGATGATTTTTCTGTAACAAAAGAGAATGTAGAGACGCTTTTAAACTGGAAACCTGAAGCATCAGATAAAGATATTCCATTTAAACCGGCGCGCGTGCTGATGCAGGATTTTACCGGTGTTCCCGCCGTGGTAGATATTGCTTCACTTCGTGCGGAAGCTGCGCGCAAAGGAAAAAATCCCGAAGAAATAAATCCCTTAATCCCTGTTGACCTCGTGATAGACCACTCTGTACAGGTAGATTATTTTGGAACCGAATACGCTTATCAAAAAAATATGGATGAAGAATACAAGCGCAACCAGGAGCGGTATTCTTTTTTAAAATGGGCGCAAAAATCTTTTAATAATTTTAGCGTGGTCCCTCCGGGAATGGGTATTTGCCACCAGGTAAATCTTGAATTTTTATCAAAAGGAGTAGTGGAAAGAAATGGTGAAGTTTTCCCGGATACATTGGTCGGCACAGATAGCCATACGCCAATGGTAAACGGTATAGGAGTAGTAGCGTGGGGCGTAGGTGGTATCGAAGCAGAAGCGGCAATCCTTGGTCAGCCTTTATATTTTATTATGCCTGAAGTAATCGGTTTGGAATTAAAAGGAAAACTTCCTTTGGGTTCTACCGCAACGGACCTTGTTTTAAACATTGCTGAAGTATTAAGAAAATATGGCGTAGTTGGAAAATTTGTAGAAGTTTTTGGAGACGGGCTTAACAATCTTTCTGTGCCAGACAGGGCCACTATCGGAAACATGTCACCCGAGTTTGGATGTACCATTACCTATTTCCCGATTGATGATAAGACGCTTGAATACATGCGCAAAAGCAACCGCTCCGAAGAGCAGGTGAAATTGGTGGAAGACTATTGTAAGACCAATATGCTTTGGCGAACAGGTAAAGAAAAAATCACTTATACAGATAAAATTACCCTTGACTTAAATTCTATTGAACCCGCGGTAGCCGGACCGAAAAGACCACAGGATAAAATTCTCCTAAAGAATTTTAAAAGTAAATTCATTGAATTGATGGACCAGAATTATGGTCGTAAATATGTAGTGCCGGATAAACAATTGTCGCGATGGTTTGCAGAAGGCGGTGGCCAGCCGGTCGATACTGTAGCGCCTGCTGTTGCACCTACCACTGTCATGGAAGAAGTGGAAAACGGAACAAAAAAAGTTTGGGTTACATTAGGGCATGAAAAATTTGAAATTTCAGACGGCTCAGTTGCAATAGCAGCCATTACTTCCTGTACCAATACTTCCAATCCATTTGTAATGATAGGCGCCGGCCTGGTAGCGCGAAAAGCGCGTGAACACGGGCTTGATAAAAAACCCTGGGTGAAAACTTCTCTTGCGCCAGGGTCGAAAGTAGTAACGGATTATCTTAAAAAAGCCGACCTTCTTACTGATTTGGAATCATTGGATTTTCACCTGGTTGGTTACGGATGCACGTCTTGTATTGGTAACTCAGGACCACTTCCTCCTTATATGGCAAAGGCTGTAGAAGAGCATGAACTGGTAGTAGCTTCTGTACTTTCAGGTAATAGGAATTTTGAAGCCAGGATTCATCCACAGGTAAAAATGAATTTTTTGATGTCGCCAATGTTGGTAGTGGCGTATGCTATTGCGGGCCGCGTTGATATAGATTTAACCAAAGAACCGATAAGTTATGACTCCAACTTACAGCCTGTTTATCTCAAAGACATCTGGCCTACCGATGATGAAATAAATAAAGTGATGGCCAGAGTGCTTTCACCAAAAGATTTCTCTAAAAACTATGGTGAAATTTTTGATGGAAATGAAATCTGGAGAAACCTGAAAGTGCCGGAAGATAAATTATATGTATGGGACAAAGATTCCACTTATGTAAAAGAGGTTCCTTTCTTCTATAATCTTCCGGATAACGCAGAAGCCACCAAAGACATTATAAATGCGAGGGCTTTATTAGTGTTGGGAGACAGTATTACTACAGACCACATTTCGCCTGCCGGGCAGTTTAATGAAAAATCCGCCGCAGGTCAATACCTTATCAGCAAAGGAGTAAAAAAAGAGAATTTTAATTCTTATGGTTCGCGCCGTGGAAATGATGAAGTGATGGTTCGTGGCACATTTGCCAATGTGCGTATAAAAAATCTACTGGCCATAAAAGAAGGAGGATACACCACTTATCTGCCGGAAAATAAAGAAATGAGCGTGTATGATGCTTCCATAAAATATAAAGAAACAAAAACACCATTGATTGTATTGGCCGGAAAAGAATATGGCAGCGGCTCATCAAGAGACTGGGCAGCGAAAGGTACTTTTTTATTAGGTGTAGAAGCAGTAATAGCCGAAAGTTATGAGCGGATACACAGAAGTAATTTAGTAGGAATGGGCGTATTGCCTCTTGAATATAAAAAAGGAGAAACCGCTCAAAGCCTTGGACTTAACGGTAAGGAAATATTTACTATCACCGGGTTATCAGGAAAGATAAAACCATTACAGGAAATGCAGGTCATTGCAAAAAAAGAGGACGGCACTGAAATAAAATTTAATGCCATTGCAAGAATGGATTCGCAGATTGAAATAGAATATTACAGAAATGGAGGAATCCTGCAATATGTGTTGAGGCAGTTTTTGCATAAATAAGTCTGACGGTCTCCGTCTGACTTATTTATGCATGGGTTGGTCGTCGTTGTGTGACTTATTAATTCATTTATCGGTTTGACGAAAATCCTCAGACCAGAAATAAATTTACAATCGTTTCTGAGTTAAAACAGAAATTTCTATTTCCCCCTTAGCTATGTTCAGCCAGGTTTCTCTGCTTCGCTCCACGCGGAAGGCTTCTAAAAAATAGCTCCCAGCAAACGTACCAATGTTTCGCGAATAGAAATTTCAGATATTCCTTCGTTTACTGTAATGTTTCTGTTCTGAAAAAACTTTTGCTAATTAGTGGCAAAAAACCATTTCTTAACAATGGAAAAATTGCCATAGATAAAATAGAGAACTATAAATTTTTTTATAACAATAAACTAAAGATGATGAAAGAAAGATTAAATTATGCGACAGTTGCTCCGAATGCACTAAAAGCAATGCTGGAGCTTGAAAAGTATGTTCATGGGTCCGGGCTTGAACGTCCGTTATATGAACTCGTTAAAACCAGGTCTTCGCAAATTAACGGCTGTGCCTATTGCCTTGATATGCATACAAAAGATGCTCGTAAAGCGGGTGAGACAGAACAGCGCTTGTACGCTTTGAACGCATGGCGGGAAACGCCCTTTTATACTGACCGCGAACGTGCTGCCTTAGAATGGACAGAGGCGCTCACTGTGATTTCGGAAAATGATGTACCTGATGCGTTGTATGATTCAGTTCGTAAACATTTCAATGAAAAAGAAATGGTTGCCCTGACTATGGGGATTATTGCTATCAACGGATGGAATCGACTGGCGATTAGTTTTCGTGCCGTTCCGGGAAGCTATACTCCACAATAAGAAGCAGCTATTAAAAAAAGTCCCTGTCTGAATGGCCGCCTGCCCGGATGACCCGGTCGGACGGGGATGAACCAGTTCGGATAGGACATCCAGGTAGGTTTGACAAAAGTTATTTTTAACCATAAAAGAATTATCATGAAAAGTGAACATTTGTATTCAATACCAACAAGGGAAAATGCAGAGGCAAGAGCCAAAGCTGCGCCCGAAATAATGGACGCCTGGCGCAATTTCAGCAGAACGGTTTTTAAAGCCGGTGCGCTTGATGAAAAAACAAAGCAATTGATTGCGGTAGCAGTGGCGCATGTTACGCAATGTCCTTATTGCATCCATAGCCACACTGAGCAGGCGATGAAAAAAGGCGCCAGCAAAGAAGAAATAATAGAAGCCGTTTGGGTTGCTGCGGAAATGAGAGCAGGCGCTGCATATTCACATTCTGCGCTGGCCGAAGATGAGATGGAAGCGGTGGAAAAAGCGAAGATGGGATAGAGAAATCCGGATGTAATAGTTTATTAATAGGGTGAATTAGATTCCATCATTTAAATTGGATTAGCAAAAAATCCCTTTTGGGCTGTTATTTTTTGGATTAATATCTAATCCGAATTTAAACCCTCGAATTTGAGGGTTTTAAAAATCAAGCAGGTCTTAATAGTCTTGTTGCACCTTGAACATCCAACAAGGCAAATTAAAAAAACAAATTTCTTATCCAAAATTGTTTCTTTTCAAAAGGAGAAGAAATTTTAAAATCCTTTCCTGATTGAACGGATGCTCTAATCAATTTAATAATTATTCCATGCCTAAAAATATTACACAGGAGCAAAATCGGTTAAAAGAAAATTACGCCAAAAATAAAAAGTGGCTGAAGTGGGGTCCTTATTTATCCGAAAGACAATGGGGTACCGTAAGAGAGGACTATAGTGCCGATGGAGATGCATGGAATTATATTACGCACGATATGTCGCGTTCAAAAGCTTACCGATGGGGCGAAGATGGAATCGCAGGAATTTCTGATGACAAGCAACGAATATGTTTTGCCATCGCTTTATGGAATGGTAAAGATGAAATTTTAAAGGAAAGGCTTTTCGGGCTTACGCCCAAATATGGAAACCATGGAGAAGATGTGAAAGAATTGTATTATTATTTGGATAATACGCCCACGCATTCTTACATGAAATATTTGTACAAATATCCACAGGCTACATTTCCGTATCATGAACTGGAGCAAAAAAATAAAATCCGAAGCAAGAACCAGGATGAGTACGAAATCAATGATATCGGCGTATTTAATGATGGCCATTATTTTGATGTTTTTATAGAATATGCAAAAAATAATGAAGAAGATATTTGTATAAAAATTTCTATCCACAACAGGTCACAACAAAATGCGCCAATTACTGTATTACCCACTTTATGGATGCGGAATTTATGGTCGTATGGATTAATAAATGAAAAGCCGGTTTTAGAATTAACAGAACAAAATATTGATGTTGGTGAAGTAAAAATTAAGGATGCCAAAATGGGAGAATATTCGTTTTATTTTCAAAACCCCGGAAAGATTTTATTTACAGAAAATGAAACCAATAATCAACGGCTGCACAATATTCCTAATGAAGACCCCTATGTAAAAGATGCTTTTCACGAGGCGGTTATTACCAATAATTTTAAAATATTTGACGATAAAAAAAGTGGTACTAAATGTGTGCCGTTCTATTGTTTTGAGGTGGAAGCGAAACGTTCCGTCACGCTTAAATTACGTTTAAGCAAAGAACAATTACAAGAGCCACTTAGTAAAAGTTTTGATGAAATATTTGCCCAACGCTTACAAGAAGCCGACGAGTTTTATGACCAATTAATTATTTGCCAAAATGAAGATTTAAAAAATATTCAACGCCAGGCTTATGCCGGTATGTTGTGGAATAAGCAGTTTTATTATATTGATATTCCGGCCTGGCTCAAGGGCGACCCTGGCCAGCTTCCACCACCTGAACAACGAAAGCACGGACGTAATAGCGAATGGCAAACGTTGAATAATGAAGACATTATTTCCATGCCCGATAAATGGGAATATCCCTGGTATGCCGCGTGGGATCTTCCTTTTCATTGCATTCCTTTAGCCTCTCTGGATGTGCAGTTTGCCAAAGATCAATTGATTTTATTGCTAAGAGAATGGTATATGAATCCTTATGGCCAGATACCCGCCTACGAATGGAATTTCAGCGATGTAAATCCGCCGGTGCAGGCGTGGGCCTGTATGCAGGTTTACAAAATGGATAAAGAAAAAACCGGCGTTGGCGATACCTTATTTTTAGAAAGAACATTTCAAAAGCTGCTCATCAATTTTACCTGGTGGGTAAACAGAAAGGACAGGTTGAACAACAATGTTTTTGAAGGTGGATTTTTAGGCCTTGATAATATCGGGGTTTTTGACAGAAACAATGTGCCCGGCGGCGGACGACTTGAGCAGGCCGATGGTACCGCATGGATGGGAATGTATTGCTTAGATATGCTGGAAATAGCGCTGGAACTGGCTCAAACCAATAAGGCTTATGAAGACCTGGCAACAAAATTCTTTGAACATTTTACTTATATCGCCAGTTCTATCAATCACATCCGCGAAGATTTTAAAGGAGCGTGGGATGAAGAAGATGGCTTTTTTTATGATGTGCTGAAAATGCCCGACAGAAGTTTTATACCGGTGAAAGTGCGCTCTCTCGTGGGCCTTACTTCATTATTTGCCGTGCATGTAATTGATAAATCGTTGTTGAAAAAGCTTCCTGATTTTCATCGCCGCCTGAAATGGTTTGTAAGATATCAGCAAAAAAATGACCAATACCAGGTGACAGAAGATACTGGTAAAAAAGATAAGATTCTGCTTTCCCTGGCTCCTCATAAAAGATTAAAAAAGATTTTATGCGCCCTGCTTGATGAAAAAGAATTTTTATCCCCGGGAGGAATACGCTCGCTTTCAAAAATTCATGAAGAGCCTTATAAAATTAATATTGATGGCAAAGAATTCGGGCTCAATTATCAGCCCGGCGATTCTAATTCCACACTCTTCGGCGGCAACTCCAACTGGCGCGGCCCTGTATGGATGCCGATGAATTACCTGATGATAGTGGCTTTGGAAAAGTATTATCAATATTTTGAAGAAGAATTACAGGTAGAATTTCCGTCTCATTCTGGCAATATGGCCAGCCTGGAAACCGTAGCCGACGAATTGCGAA
The DNA here is from genome assembly GCA_036509335.1 of Hanamia sp. Taxonomy (GTDB): domain Bacteria; phylum Bacteroidota; class Bacteroidia; order Chitinophagales; family Chitinophagaceae; genus Ginsengibacter. Next base: position 1,430 of record DATCFT010000058.1, on the reverse strand, counting down.
AACGCCTCACCGGAATTTTTACAAAAGACCCTGAAGGAAAGAGAAAAGTAAACGGGCAAACCGGTTTATTCGACAGCGATGAACATTTCAAAGACCTGGTTTTATTTTACGAATTTTTCAATGGCGACAATGGAAAAGGAGTAGGAGCTTCACACCAAACGGGCTGGACGGGAGTGATTGCGGAGGTGATAAGGAAGGGGAAGCTAAGTAATTTGAATGCTTTAGGGACTAAATAAAAATATTACGTAAGTTAGCTCAGGCATTCGTTCATATTATTGCATAAAGAATTAAATCAGTCGGAAATCAACAAAGGCTTCCGGGTACTAACGGCTCAGACTGGCCCCAACAAGGGGAATTTTTCTATTTGGAGGGTAGCAAAGACATTGCAGCCAACATCACTAAATTGAACAATATGATTAACCGTTTTATTAAAAAAGATTAAAAATTATGGATGAGCGAAACGAGAAATCAGAAGTTTTGATGTACCAATCTGAAGATGGAATTACCAAAATACAGGTGCAATTAAATGACAATACAGTTTGGCTAACACAAGCCGATATGGTTGATTTGTTTCAATCATCAAAACCAAATATAAGCGAGCACATCAAACATATTTTTGAAGAAGGCGAACTGACAGAAAATTCAGCTGTTCGGAAATTCCGAACAACTGCCGCCGATGGGAAAAATTATAATACTACCTATTACAATCTTGATGTGGTAATTTCTGTTGGCTACCGGGTAAAGTCTTTGAGGGGCACACAGTTCCGTATATGGGCAACTGAGCGTTTAAGGGAATACCTTATCAAGGGCTTTACCATGAATGATGAGTTACTAAAACAGGGTGGTGGTTACTTTGATGAACTGCTTGACCGCATACGTGATATTCGTTCATCCGAAAAGCTGTTTTACCGTAAGGTTTTGGAAATATATGCTACAAGCATAGATTATAATCCCAATGCCGATGCTACAAAACTATTTTTTCAAACCGTGCAAAATAAGTTGCACTGGGCAGCACACGGCCATACGGCTGCCGAAGTTATTTTTCAAAGAGCCAATGCACAGCAACCTTTTATGGGATTAACGGCTTTTAAAGGAAGCATGCCTTTGAAAAGCGAAATAACCGTTGCAAAAAATTACCTCAAAGAAGAAGAACTTTCCATTTTAAACCGCCTGGTTTCAGCATATCTCGACATTGCAGAAGTGAATGCTTTACAGCAAAAAGCGATGACAATGAAAGACTGGATAGAGGTACTTCACGGATTTATAAAAATGTCGAGGCAAAATATACTTATGGATGCAGGTAAAATTTCTGCTGAACTGGCGAAGCAGAAAGCGCTTGCGGAATATGACAGCTATAAAAGAAAATCAGTGGAAGAACTTTCGGAAGTTGAAAAGCAATTTATAGCAAGCATAGAAACTGTAAACAAACA